>NZ_JBICUR010000050.1:0-1026 GCF_043198355.1 Streptomyces sp. NPDC048825 | reverse complement strand
CAGCGGCTGGGTTCCGAGCCGTTGCAGGTGCTGTTCGCGGCGACCGCGAAGCCGATGGCCACCGAGTCGACCCCCGGTGCGTTCTGGCGGGGATTGCGGCTGCTGGCCGTCGACGGGACCTGCTGGGACGTTGCCGACACCGAAGCCAACCAGGCCGCCTTCGGCCGTCCCGGCAACGGCCGCGGAACGGGACGGAGTGCATTCGTCCAGGTGCGGATGGCGGCTCTGGTGGAGGTGGGCAGCCACGCGGTGCTGGACGCGGAACTCGCCGGCTGCCGGACCGGGGAAGTCACCCTGGTGGGCCGCCTGCCCCGTTCCTGCGGTGCGGGCCAGCTGGTCCTGGCCGACCGCGAGTTTCTGGGCGTCCCGCTGTGGCGGGCATTCACCGCCACGGGAGCCGACCTGCTGTGGCGGGTGCCTGCCAACCGCGTCCTGCCCGTCCGCAAGCTGCTTCGAGACGGATCATGGCTCTCCGACATCCACGCCGGCACCGACGGTGCGAAACGTGACCCGGTGCCGGTCCGAGTCCTTGCCTACCAGCTGAAAGACACCGGCGGCGCTGCTGCGGCCGACGACTACCGTCTGGTTACCAGTCTTGTGGACCCCCGCCGCTATCCGGCCCGGCAACTGGCCGCGCTCTACCGCGAGCGCTGGGAGATCGAATCCGTCTTCGCCGAGATCAAAACCCACCAGCGTGGTGCACGGGTCGTGCTCAGCAGTAAGACCCCTGACGGTGTCCTCCAGCAGATCTGGGCCCATCTCCTGGTCCACCATGCGCTGCGGGAACTGATGCTGAGAACCGCTGCCACCCGTCAACTCGACCCCGACCGCATCTCTTTCACCGAAACCCTGCGCTCCGCCCGCCGCAGCGTGACCGTCACCCCGGGCGGCTTTTCCCCCTGAACTCCTGGTCAGAGCACTGCAAGTACTCCAAGAGGACCTCCTGGAAAGACTCCTGCCCGCCAGACGACTCCGCAGCCAGCCCCGTGTCGTGAAGCGCAAGATGTCCAACTACTGGCTCAAGCG
>NZ_JBICUR010000049.1:0-1285 GCF_043198355.1 Streptomyces sp. NPDC048825 | reverse complement strand
GAGACGGCACTGTTGAGCCTGGTCTTCGGGTTCCTCCTGGCCAACGCGATCTCCCGGCTCAAGCCCCTGTGGGCCGGCCTTGCCATGCTGGTCGTGGTCGTCCCGCACTTCATCAGCGCGCTGGTACGCACCTACGGCTGGATCATCATGCTCGGCGACAAGGGCCTGGTGAACGAGACCCTGACCAACCTGTCGCTCCCAGGGACGCCGTACCGGCTGCTCTACAACGAACTCGGCGTGGTCATCGGCACCACCTCCATGATGCTGCCCTACACCGTGCTGCTGCTGTACGGCGTGATGCGCGGCGTGGACCGCCGCCTGCTCGCCGCGGCGGCCAGCATGGGCGCCGGACGCGTGACCATCTTTGGCCGCATCTACCTGCCGCTGGTCGCCCCCGGCCTGGCCAGCGCCGGACTGCTCAGCTTCATCCTCTCCCTGGGCTACTACATCACCCCGGCCCTGATGGGCGGACCCAACCAGACGATGATCGCCACCCTCATCAACCAGCAGGTGACCAAGGAAAACCAGTGGAACCAGGCGGCCGCCCAGGGAGTCATCCTGCTGCTGCTCACCCTCGCCGGACTGCTGCTGGTCAAGCTCGTCAGCTCCCTGGGCGCCAGCCGTAAGAAGAGGAGCGCGTCATGATGGAGCTGCGCAAGACCCTCGCCGGACGGATCGCCCTGACCGCGGTGGCCACCGTGATCCTGCTGTTCCTGGCCCTGCCGATCATCGTCATCCTGATCACCTCCTTCAGCAACAACGCCTTCGCACAGTTCCCGCCGGAAGAGTGGACGCTGAACTGGTACAAGGCACTGTTCGCCGACGGCAGCAAATGGCCCGCCGCGCTCTCCCTGAGCGCCCTGGTCGCCGCCATCAGCACCGTGTTCTCACTGATCATCGGCGTGACCGCGGCAACCGCCCTCACCCGCAGCGAACTCCCGCTGCGCTCCGCGGTCTACGCCCTGGTCCTCGGACCCCTGATCATCCCCCAGATCGTCACCGCGCTCGGCCTGTTCCTGCTCTTCGAACCCGCCGCCATGCTCGGCAGCCCGATCGCCATCGCCCTGGGCCACACCGTGCTCGCCTCACCGATCGCGGTCCTCATCCTCATCGCCACCCTGCGCGGCATCGACGAACGACTGGAAGACGCCGCCGCCAGCATGGGCGCCGGCCGCCTGACCATCGCCCGCCGCATCACCTTCCCCCTCGCCGCACCCGGCATGATCGCCGCAGCAATCTTCTCCTTCATCACCAGCTTCGACGAGTTCTACATCTCCCAGTTCCT
>NZ_JBICUR010000048.1:0-1430 GCF_043198355.1 Streptomyces sp. NPDC048825 | reverse complement strand
TCAGAACCAACACAGTGGACGCGAGCAGCTGAGGACAAGCCCTCGGCCTATTAGTACCAGTCACCTCCACACCTTGCGGTGCTTCCAGATCTGGCCTATCAACCCAGTAGTCTCCTGGGAGCCTTAACCCCTCAAGGGGGTGGGAGTCCTCATCTCGAAGCAGGCTTCCCGCTTAGATGCTTTCAGCGGTTATCCCTCCCGAACGTAGCCAACCAGCCATGCCCTTGGCAGAACAACTGGCACACCAGAGGTTCGTCCGTCCCGGTCCTCTCGTACTAGGGACAGCCCTTCTCAAGACTCCTACGCGCACAGCGGATAGGGACCGAACTGTCTCACGACGTTCTAAACCCAGCTCGCGTACCGCTTTAATGGGCGAACAGCCCAACCCTTGGGACCGACTCCAGCCCCAGGATGCGACGAGCCGACATCGAGGTGCCAAACCATCCCGTCGATATGGACTCTTGGGGAAGATCAGCCTGTTATCCCCGGGGTACCTTTTATCCGTTGAGCGACGGCGCTTCCACAAGCCACCGCCGGATCACTAGTCCCGACTTTCGTCCCTGCTCGACCCGTCGGTCTCACAGTCAAGCTCCCTTGTGCACTTACACTCACCACCTGATTGCCAACCAGGCTGAGGGAACCTTTGGGCGCCTCCGTTACTCTTTAGGAGGCAACCGCCCCAGTTAAACTACCCATCAGACACTGTCCCCGATCCGGATCACGGACCCGGGTTAGACATCCAGCACGACCAGACTGGTATTTCAACGACGACTCCCCCTGAACTGGCGTCCAGAGTTCACAGTCTCCCAGCTATCCTACACAAGCCGAACCGAACACCAATATCAAACTGTAGTAAAGGTCCCGGGGTCTTTCCGTCCTGCTGCGCGAAACGAGCATCTTTACTCGTAGTGCAATTTCACCGGGCCTATGGTTGAGACAGTCGAGAAGTCGTTACGCCATTCGTGCAGGTCGGAACTTACCCGACAAGGAATTTCGCTACCTTAGGATGGTTATAGTTACCACCGCCGTTTACTGGCGCTTAAGTTCTCAGCTTCGCCCGACCGAAATCGGACTAACCGGTCCCCTTAACGTTCCAGCACCGGGCAGGCGTCAGTCCGTATACCTCGCCTTACGGCTTCGCACGGACCTGTGTTTTTAGTAAACAGTCGCTTCTCGCTGGTCTCTGCGGCCACCCCCAGCTCACCAAGTAAATTGGATCACCAGTGATGGCCCCCCTTCTCCCGAAGTTACGGGGGCATTTTGCCGAGTTCCTTAACCATAGTTCACCCGAACGCCTCGGTATTCTCTACCTGACCACCTGAGTCGGTTTAGGGTACGGGCCGCCATAAAACTCGCTAGAGGCTTTTCTCGACAGCATAGGATCATCCACTTCACCACAATCGGCTCGGCATCAGGTCTCAGCCACATGT
>NZ_JBICUR010000046.1:0-2143 GCF_043198355.1 Streptomyces sp. NPDC048825 | reverse complement strand
GTCGGGCGGCTGCCAGCGGGAGCTGCTGTTGAGCGCCAGCAGCACCGGCATGCCGGAGAGGATTCCGTCCCCGAGGATGGCGAAGAACGAGTCGAGCACCTCGCTCGGGGATGCGGCGAGCACCGGGGTCGCCACCACGAGCCCGTCGGCCGCCACGACCGCCGCGATCGCCTCCCGCAGGTCGAGGCTGACGCGGTCGTGGGTGGAGTGCTGGGCGAGGTCGGGCGCCAGCCGGTGCAGCTCCAGCACCTCCACCTCGGCGCGCGCACCACCGACCGCCAGTGACCGGCACACAGCCTCCGCGACCCAGTCCGCGAGCAAGCGGGGCGGGCGCCCGTAGCCGACGCCGGCGCACAGGACGGCCAGAGACACCGGGCTCCACGCGGCGGTGTTCATCCCGGCATCGTGTTCATGGCTTCCTCCCCGCGGCCGGGCTGTCGTGCCGTCACCGGGGAGGGCCGCGGACGACGTTGCGCGAGGTAAGGGATGTTCATGGCCGGTCCTCGAGATCTGTGGGCGGCGGCGCCGTCCTTCTGCTCGCAACCCTGCGCCGCACCACTGCCCGATCTCCATGTTCTGCGGTGCTCAGCCGGGCCCAACACTGCCCACACCGTGCGCGCACGAGGTCACGACATCAGACCCGTGAGCCCTCGCGTCCGTCTCAATACACCCGGCCGGGATGGCATCGAAACACGCGGAGAAGTTCGGTTCCAACGCCGCCTGCGGTAACTGGAAGTCGGCACCCCACACTCTTCGAATTCGAAGCAGTAGACTTCGGTCATGCCTGATTCACCGCCGTCGCTCGACCCCGTTCAGCTCGGCACTTACTTCGACCTCATTGAGGTGACCAGCCTGCTCCGGCATGCCGTCGAGCAGCAGCTGCGCGAGGCCGGCGATCTCAGCTATGTGCAGTTCCAGCTGCTGGCCCGCCTCGGGGACTCGCCGACGGGCAGTCACCGCATGACCGACCTGGCCGACGGCGTCGTCTACAGCCGCAGCGGCCTGACATACCAGGTGGATCTGCTCGAGAAGAAGGGCCTGGTCGTCCGCGCTCCCTCGCCGGACGACGAGCGGAGCATCACCGTCACCATCACCGATGCCGGGCGTGCGCTGCTTGCGAAGGTGCTGCCGGGTCACGTCGAGGTAGTCAGCGGCCTCCTGTTCGAGCCGCTTTCGCGCGACGACGTCAACGCTCTCGCCGACCTGCTGGCGCCGGTGCGCGACCACATGCGCTCGACGCCGTCTCGCTCGGCCGCACCTCGCCGCCGCAAAGGCGGAGCATAAGGATCCGACCCAGGCCACGCAGAAGAGACCACGACACGTCCCGCTCGACGTGGGGCCAGTGGAAGAAGCGACGAGCCACGCCGAGGACAGGGACTGTGGCGTAGCACCCGGACGACGTCGAGTCGGTGCTGCATACATGCGAGCAGCGCTCTCCGTCCCGGGTGCTGCCCCGCGCTCGGTGCTACTCACGTCGAAAGCGCTTCATCAATCGGATCTTCGACGGCAAGATGGGCCTGACGAGAGGAGCCCGGATTGGATGCGAGGAGCCTGGCGGGCCGGCTGGCCGCGGCACGAGCCGGTGCGCTGGTGGGCAGGGAGCCGGAGCGGGCGGTGCTCGACCGGATGCTCTCGGGCGCGGCGCAAGCGCCGTTTGTGGCGTACCTGCACGGCCCCGGCGGCATCGGCAAGTCCTCGCTGGTGCGCTACGCCGCCCGGCAGGCGGAACTCGTCGGCCGCCGCGTGGTGCACGTGGACGCACGGTTCCTCGACGCCGATCCGCGCCGACTCGAGGAGACTGCGGCCCCGGCGTGCACCGAACCCGGCACGGTGCTGCTCATCGACACCTTCGAGCAGTGCCAGCCCCTCGAGACGTGGCTGCGCGAAACCTTCCTGCTCCGGCTCGCCGACCATGCGATCGTGGTTGTGGCCAGCAGGACCGCCCCCGACGCCGAATGGTCGCTGGACCCTGGATGGGCGCAACTGTTCACCGCACTAGCCCGCGAGCCCCTGCTCCGCAAAGTGCTGGGTGACCAGGACACCAACACGGTGTTCTCCTGGCTGCGCCAGCTGCCCTACATCGAGGCCACACCCGAAGGGCTGCACCCGCACGACGCGGTGCGGGCGACCCTCGAGGCCGACC
>NZ_JBICUR010000045.1:0-2993 GCF_043198355.1 Streptomyces sp. NPDC048825 | reverse complement strand
CTGGAACGAGGACCCCAGGCCGTTCACCTGGACCAAGACCGCCGACGAGATCCTCAACTCCCTCGCCGATTACCTGGCAAAGGTCAGACCCAGCAACGACACAACCGAGCGGAACTAAAGCTCGGAAGTTCTGGCGCAGCACACTAGTGCCGCATCAGGCAACGTTCGCCCCGTTGACGACCTCGAGGCGGTCGTCGGCGGCATGCTTGTTCCGCCAGCTGATGTAGCGGCGGATCATGCTGCCCTGCTCTTTGTGGCTGGCATGGTCGGTGCCATCGAGTGCGAAGTAGCGCAGGGCGGTGAACTGGGCCTCGATACGGTTGAGCCAGGAACTGTTGGTCGGGGTGTAGGCGATGGCCCCGAACGATCTGGTCCTGGCTGTCCAGCTCAGCGGGGAACTTCACCCTGTCGACCGGTGCCGGGTTTGCCGGCTCCGTGAGTCACAGGAACTCGCTCCGGTAGGTCGAGGCCAACTCGGCCGCACGGCGGCGGCGTTCCGCGAGCTCGTCCTCCGACAGTTGTGGCGGCGGCGCGTCCATGCCCGCGACGACATCGCCGATGCGCGTGAAGTACTCGTCCTGGCCGGCGGGGGTGCACATGCACAGCATGCGGGCCGGCGCACCCGAAGCGTTGCGGAAGTTGTGCGGCGCGTTGGCCGGGATGTTGACCGTGGACCCGGCCCCTACGGTGTGCTTCTCGCCGCGGAAGGTGAACTCGATCTCGCCCTCGAGGATCGTGAACATCTCCTCGAAGTCGTGCCGGTGCGGCGGCGGGCCGCCGCCGTCGGGGACGCGCATGTCGATCAGACAGTACCGGCCGTCGGTCTGCTCGCCGGTGACCAGCATGGCGTACGTGTTGCCCACCAGCGAGATGTACGTCGTGCCGGGATCGTCGGGGTCCACCACGGTCAGCGAGCGGGACAGATCGTCGTCGGGGATCATCGGAATCGTCTCCTTCAAAGGTCAGTCAGGTGAGGATCAGGTGCCGGGCGGGTCTCATGCAGTCCGGCAGTCTCCCGGCCGTCGATGCGCATGCTGCCCGAAGTGGGAGTCCGGCCCGGCCGCGCGGTGCTTCAGTGTGTTCTTGCCGGTGTCCGAGGGGCCCCATTGCGGCGGGCAACGGGGCGAGGGGCCACCTGTGTGGAGCGCTTGCATACCCCTCCTGCGGCACGGGGTGAGCGCGCTCGGTGCCGGCTCAGATCGACTTGAGGACGCGGATGCGGTCGGCGATGGCGCGGCGGGCGACGTCGGAGGTGAAGGCGATGGAGTCGAACTCGTGCGGGGCGCCGGGGTGAAGGTGGAACTCCACCGGCACGCCGGCGCGGCTGAGTTTGGTGGCGTAGGCGGTGTCTTCGTCGCGGAAGACGTCGAGCTGGCCGACCTCGATGTAGGCCGGCGGCAGGCCGGTCGCGTCCTCGAGCCGGGCTGGGGCCGCCGTGGCCGGGACGTCGGGCCCGCCGGCGGCCTCGCCGAGCAGGGCCGGCCATGCGGTGAGGCTGTCGTCGTAGGACCACAGCAGGTAGGGCGCGATGTGTGGATCGGGGGTGGTGGTGCGGTCGTCGAGCATCGGCATGAGAAGGATCTGCCGGGCGATCTTCGGGCCGCCGCGCTCGCGGGCGAGGATCGACACGGCTGCGGCGATTCCGCCGCCGGCGCTGTCACCCATCACGCCGATCCGGTCGGTGTCGACGCCGAGTTCGGCGGCGTGTTCGTGCAGCCAGCGCAGTGCGGTGTAGGCGTCCTCGAGCGGGGTCGGGAAGGGGTGCTCGGGGGCGCGGCGGTACTCGACTGACAGCATCGGTACGCCGCTGGCGGAGACGTAGCGGGTGAGCGGCCCGTCGAAGAGGTCGATGTGGCCGAAGATGTATCCGCCGCCGTGGAAGAACAGCACGGCCGGGCCAGGCGCCGCGCCGTCCTTGGTGTACCAGCGCATGGTGATCCGCGCGCCGTCGCCGGTGGTCGTGTAGTGCTCGCTGGTCTTCACGTCGGCCGGGACCGGCTGGGCCGTTCCCGCGGCGCCGATGATCGGCTCCCACATGGCGCGCCGCGCCGCGATGTCCCCCACGGCCGGTGGTGTGGCGTCCGCCATCGGGGCCAGCGCCTCGGCGATTTCGGGATCCAAACTCAGTGCCATGGCCTTTTCCTTTCGGTGGAGGATCGGCGTCAGGCGACGGGCGGGACGACGATGACCTTGCCGTGCACCGCGTTTTCGGCGGCCCGGGCGTGGAGCGCCGGCAGCTCGGCCAGCGGCACCCGCTCGGCGACGTCGACGCGCAGCTCGCCACGGTCGATCAGCGCTACCAGCTGCGACAGCTGGTCGGCGTCGCTGCGGACGAACAGGTCGATGCCGCGCACGCCGCGCTCCTGGTCGGAGGGCGCGGGCATCCATACCGTCGTGTTCACCACGACCCCGCCCGGACGGACCAGTGTGACGAGCGCGGCCAGCTCTGCCGGGTCGACCGGCGCGAGGTTGAGCACGACGTCGACCGGCTCGGTCACCGCCGCGCTCACGCCGGTGGTGGTGTGGTCGATGACCTCATCGGCGCCGGCCGACGTGACCGCCTCGCTGCTGCGCGGGCTGGCCGTGGCGATCACGTGGGCCTCGGCTCCCTTGGCCAGCTGCACGGCGTAGCCGCCGACCGCTCCGCCGGCGCCGTTGATCAGCACGCGTTGCCCGGCCGTCAGCTTGCCGTGGTCGAACAGCGCCTGCCACGCGGTGAGGCCCACGAGTGGCAGTGCGGCGGCGTCGGGCAGGGGGATGCTCTTGGGCGCCGGCGTCAGGACCTCGGCCGGCGCGAGGACGTACTCCGCGGCGGCGCCGTTCCCGTCCATCGGCAGGAAGCCGATGACGTCGTCACCGACCGCGATGCCGTCCACGCCCACGCCCAGCGCGTCGACGGTGCCGGCGACGTCGAGGCCGGGAGTGTGCGGCAGCACCACCGGGATGGGGCCTTGCATGAAGCCGCCGCGGATGTTGCCGTCGACGGAGTTGAA
>NZ_JBICUR010000044.1:0-4625 GCF_043198355.1 Streptomyces sp. NPDC048825 | reverse complement strand
GCCAGGAGGTCAACGAGGGCGACCTGATCGTCGTCCTGGAGGCCATGAAGATGGAACAGCCCCTCAACGCCCACCGTTCGGGCACCATCAAGGGCTTGAGCGCGGAGATCGGCGCGTCGGTCACGTCCGGTGCGGTGATCTGCGAGATCAAGGACTGAGGCGTACGCCTCGCCTCCGGCGGTTGGGCGGGGCGCCTACCGGGTGGGTGGGTTCAGTTCCTTGGCGACTGCGACCAGCCACAACGCACCCGCAGCCGGCAGCGAGCCCCGAACCACCCAACCCGGAAGCCGCCCGGCAAGGCGTCAACGTCGGCGCATATCCGCAACCCGCGCCCGCTCACCCTGGGACTGGTCCCCGAGAACCGCCGCGGTGCTCCGCAACTGCGGCCCCCCACCGGGGACTTGGCCCCTACGCGGACTGGGAAGCGGCACATCCCGGCGGGGCGGCTGCCGCCCCGCCGGTCCCGCACCGCCCGAGCCGGCAACAGCGATCTGCACCCCCTGGTCGGCCAGGGCCTGCAACTCGGTGGCCGCGCGGTCGTCATGGGCGGGCGGCTCGTCCGTGACCAGGCGCGTGATCACATCCGTCGGCACCGTCTGGAACATCGTGTCGGTACCGAGCTTGGTGTGATCGGCGAGGACGACGACCTCCGCGGCGGCCTGCACCAGGGCCCTGTCCACGCTGGCCGACAGCATGTTGGAGGTGGACAGGCCGCGCTCGGCGGTCAGTCCGCTCCCGGACAGGAAGGCCCGGGAGACCCGCAGCCCCTGGAGGGACTGCTCGGCCCCGCTCCCGACGAGGGCGTAGTTGGAACCGCGCAGGGTGCCGCCGGTCATCACGACCTCGACGCGGTTGGCATGGGCCAACGCCTGAGCCACCAGTAGGGAGTTGGTGACGACGGTCAGCCCGGGCACCCGCGCGAGCCGGCGGGCCAGCTCCTGCGTGGTGGTACCCGCCCCGACCACGATGGCCTCGCCCTCTTCGACGAGACTCGCGGCGAGATCGGCGATTGCCGTCTTCTCGGCGGTCGCGAGATGTGACTTCTGCGGAAAGCCGGACTCCCGCGTGAACCCGCCCGGCAATACCGCACCGCCATGCCGGCGGTCGAGGAGTCCTTCTGCCTCCAGTGCGCGCACGTCCCGCCGTACGGTCACTTCAGAGGTCTGGACGACGCGGGCGAGCTCACGGAGCGACACGGCCCCGTTCGCTCGCACCATTTCGAGGATCAATTGGCGACGTTCTGCAGCGAACACGAAACTGACAGTAACCCCAACGACCGTCTGCTTTCAGCAGTTTGCGCCGAATAACAGAAGTTGTTCGCACGCCAGCAGGGAAAGTGGTATACGCGTCCGCTCCCGCCGTCCACGGCGCCCGAAGAAGCGGCAACTCCCCGTGACCAGCGAGGAGTTACTTCCGGCCGTCAGGCGTCGAGCTCGGTCTTCCGGGTGTGCAGCTGGCGCGCCACCTCGGCGATCGAGCCCGAAAGGGATGGGTACACGGTGAAGGCGTTCGCGATCTGTTCGACGGTCAGGTTGTTGTCGACCGCGAGCGAGATCGGATGGATCAGTTCCGAGGCGCGCGGCGAGACGACCACACCGCCGACGACGATCCCGGTGCCCGGCCGACAGAAGATCTTCACGAAGCCGTCCCGGATGCCCTGCATCTTGGCGCGCGGATTGCGCAGCAGCGGCAGCTTCACAACCCGGGCGTCGATGACGCCGCCGTCGACGTCCGCCTGTGAGTAGCCGACGGTCGCGATCTCGGGGTCGGTGAAGACGTTCGAGGACACGGTCTTCAGGTTCAGCGGGGCGACCGCGTCACCGAGGAAGTGGTACATGGCGATACGGCCCTGCATCGCCGCCACGGAGGCGAGCGCGAAGACTCCGGTGACGTCACCGGCCGCGTACACCCCCGGAGCCGTCGTCCGGGACACCTTGTCCGTCCAGATGTGCCCGGAGTCCTTCACCTTGACGCCGGCCCCTTCGAGCCCCATGCCATGGCTGTTGGGGATGGCGCCGACGGCCATCAGACAGTGCGAGCCGGTGATGACGCGACCGTCGGCCAGCGTCACCTCGACCCGGTCGCCCACGCGCTTGGCGGACTGGGCTCGGGAGCGCGCCAGGACGTTCATGCCACGACGCCGGAACACGTCCTCCAGCACGCCCGCGGCATCGGAGTCCTCACCCGGCAGCACACGATCACGGCTGGATACGAGCGTGACCCGCGACCCGAGCGCCTGATAGGCACCGGCGAACTCGGCGCCGGTGACACCGGAACCGACCACGATGAGCTCCTCGGGCAGCTCGTCGAGGTCGTACACCTGGGTCCAGTTCAGGATCCGCTCGCCGTCCGGCTGCGCGTCGGGCAGCTCACGGGGGTGTCCACCGGTGGCGATGAGCACGGCATCGGCGACGAGCGTCTCCTCGCTGCCGTCCGCGGCCCGCACCACGACCTTCCGGGACCCGTCCAGGGCCTGCTGACCGTCGAGCCGCCCGCGACCGCGCATGACTCGCGCCCCCGCCCGCGTCACGGATGCGGTGATGTCGTGCGACTGGGCGAGCGCGAGCCGCTTCACCCGGCGGTTGACCTTGCCGAGATCGACTCCGACCACCCGGGCGGGCGTATCGATGTGCGGAGTGTCGTCGGCCACAATGATGCCGAGTTCCTCGTACGAGGAGTCGAAGGTGGTCATCACCTCGGCGGTCGCGATCAACGTCTTCGACGGCACGCAGTCGGTGAGCACCGACGCACCGCCCAGGCCGTCGCAGTCGACGACGGTTACCTCCGCGCCGAGTTGGGCGGCCACCAGGGCCGCCTCGTATCCGCCGGGTCCGCCACCAATGATCACGATCCGAGTCACGTACTCCATTGTCCCGTACGCCCCACGGTGCTTCCGCCCGGGGGCCTGCTCCGGGTGCCTCTGTTACAGGAGAGGCTCGCGCGTCGCTGCCGTACCCTCAACCCCATGTCGCTCTACGCCGCATACGCCGGCAATCTCGACCCGCGGCTCATGACGCGCCGGGCCCCGCATTCACCGCTGCGCGCCACCGGGTGGCTCAACGGCTGGCGGCTGACCTTCGGCGGCGAGCACATGGGCTGGGAGGGCGCGCTCGTGACCATCGCGGAGGCGCCGCGCTCGCAGGTGTTCGTCGCGCTGTACGAGGTCGCTCCGCTCGACGAGGACTCCCTGGACCGCTGGGAGGGTGTGGGCCTCGACATATACCGGCGGATGCGGGTCCGTGTGCACACGCTGGAGGGCGAGGAGCCGGCGTGGGTGTACGTGCTGAACGGCTATGAGGGCGGGCTGCCTTCGGCGCGCTATCTGGGGGAGATCGCGGACGCGGCGGAGTCGGCAGGGGCGCCGCACGACTATGTGATGGAGCTGCGGAAGCGGCCCTGTTGATTCAGGGGCGTGGCTCTGGGGCGTTGGTTCTGGGACGTCGGTTCTGGGACGTCGGTTCTGGGGCGTTGGTTCTTTGAGTGCGGGGCAGTGCGGCAGCAGATTCTTCCGGGGGTGCGCGGCAGAGTTCCCGGGCTGCGTCGGCTCAGAAAAGACAACGATAAAGACAACGATCGCGAACCTGTGACCCTCAGCATCTACGCGCGTAGGCATCGACCAGCTACCCTCATCGCGTGAACGCTTCTCTTCTTCCGGACGACATCCAGGGCGACCCGTACGCCGCCGCCGACGCCGCCGCCTCGCGCCTGCGCGAGCTCACGGGCGCCGAGACCCACGACGTCGCGCTCGTGATGGGCTCCGGCTGGGCACCGGCCGTGCACGCCCTCGGTGCCCCCGAGGCCGACCTCCAGGTCACAGAGCTGCCCGGGTTCCCCCCGCCGGTGGTCGAGGGTCACGGCGGCAAGATCCGCTCGTACCGCTTGGGCGACAAGCGGGCGCTCGTCTTTCTTGGCCGCACCCACTTCTACGAGGGGCGCGGCGTCGCCGCCGTCGCGCACGGCGTGCGTACCGCAGTCGCCGCCGGGTGCAAGACGGTTGTGCTGACCAATGGCTGCGGGGGGCTCCGCGAGGGGATGCGGCCCGGTCAGCCGGTGCTCATCAGCGACCACATCAACCTCACGGCTACGTCGCCGATCGTCGGCGCCAACTTCGTCGACCTGACGGATCTCTACTCGCGTCGGCTGCGCGCCCTGTGCAAGGAGATCGACGCGTCTTTGGAGGAGGGGGTGTACGCGCAGTTCCCCGGCCCGCACTACGAGACGCCGGCGGAGATTCGGATGGCTCGGGTCATCGGGGCGGATCTGGTGGGGATGTCGACGGTTCTGGAAGCCATCGCTGCGCGGGAGGCGGGGGCGGAGGTGCTGGGCATTTCGCTGGTCACGAATCTTGCCGCCGGGATGACTGGGGAGCCGCTGAACCATGAGGAGGTTCTGCAGGCGGGGCGGGATTCGGCTGCGCGGATGGGGGCGTTGTTGACGCAGGTGCTGGATCGAATCTGAACCCTTTGGGTTCGTTGTTTTGTGCGGGTGCGTTGTGGCTGGTCGCGCAGTTCCCCGCGCCCCTGGGGGGGTGGTGGGTCGGGGCCGTGGGCCGGTGCGTCAGCCCGTCGCAGGGTGGGCATACGGCCCTTCGTCTGACACAGGGCGCAGGTGGCCTGAGACAGAAC
>NZ_JBICUR010000043.1:0-4784 GCF_043198355.1 Streptomyces sp. NPDC048825 | reverse complement strand
GCTTCGAATTCGAAGCAAGTGTTTGTCGGTCACTGCCGGTGCGAGCTCATCGCCACGGCGAGTTCGGCGGCGGCCTGGTCGATGCACGCGCGCAGTCGTGCCGCGTCGCTGCGCGCCGTGGCCTGCCAGTCGGCGGGGTCGGCGACGACGATCGTGGGCACGGGTTCGACGTGCACGTCGGTCAGGCGTCTGCGCATCACCTGCGTGAGGTCGGGCGGCTGCCAGCGGGAGCTGCTGTTGAGCGCCAGCAGCACCGGCATGCCGGAGAGGATTCCGTCCCCGAGGATGGCGAAGAACGAGTCGAATACCTCGCTCGGGGATGCGGCGAGCACCGGGGTCGCCACCACGAGCCCGTCGGCCGCCACGACCGCCGCGATCGCCTCCCGCAGGTCGAGGCTGGCGCGGCGCTGGGCAAAGTGCTGAGCGAGGTCGGGCGCCAGCCGGTGCAGCTCCAGCACCTCCACCTCGGCGCGCGCACCTCCGGCCGCCAGTGACCGGCACACAGCCTCCGCCACCCAGTCCGCGAGCCGGCGAGTCGGACGCGGATAGCCGGCACCGGCGCTCACCACAGCCAAGGACACCGGACTCCACCCGGCGGTGCTCATCTCGGCATCGTGTTCTCGGCTTCTTCCCCGCGGCCGGGCTGTGGTGCCGTCACCGGGGAGGGCCGAGGACGACGTTGCCGGACAGTTCCGCAGCTTCGGCAAGCAGCTGAGCGGGGATCTCGAAGCCCTCCGGGCGCGGCTCACGAAGGTCACGGCCCGCGTGGCGGAACATCTTCTCCAGCCCTCCGGGGGTCGAGATGAACAGCAGGTCCGCCTTCTTTGAAGTGATGCGGTAGCCGTGCGGAATGCGCCGGGGCAGGATGCCGCCCTCCCGCAACTCGTGCTCCTCCTCGCCGGCCCACACCAGCGCCGAACCGGACAGCAGCAGGAAGACCACATCCTCGTTGTTGTGCACGTGGAACGGCGGCGCCTCGCCCTTGCTGACGTCGAAGCCGCCGACGGTCAGCTGCCCACCGGTCGCCTCGGCGTCGAGCAGGACGCTGAAGGCACTCCCGCCGATCCACTCGAGCTGCTGCTGGTCCTCACGTTGCGCGAGATAGGAGATACTCATGGCCGGTCCTCGGGTCCGTGGGCGGCGGCGCCGTCCTCCCTTCCGCAACCCTGCACCGCACCACTGCCCGATCTCCACCTTCTGCGGTGCTCACTCGGGCCCAACACTGCCCACACCGTGCGCTCACGAGGCCACCACATCGGACCGGTGAGACCCTCGCCTCCGCCCAGTCCCCCCGCCCAGGATGGCACCGGAACTCACGGAAAAGTGCAGTTCCAACTCCGCCGAGGTGGCTGGAACGGCGGCACTCCACACTCTTCGAATTCGAAGCAGTAGACTCCGGACATGCCTGATTCACCGCCGTCGCTCGACCGTGTGCAACTCGGCGCCTACTTCGACCTCGTCGAGGTGACCAGCCTGCTCCGGCATGCGGTCGAGCAGCAGCTGCGCGAGACCGGTGATCTCAGCTATGTGCAGTTCCAGCTGCTGGCCCGCCTCGGAGACTCGCCGACGGGCAGCCACCGCATGACCGACCTCGCCGACGGCGTCGTCTACAGCCGCAGCGGCCTGACGTACCAGATAGGTCTACTCGAAAAGGAGGGCCTGGTCGTCCGCGCTCCCTCGCTGGACGACGAGCGGAGCATCACCGTCACCATCACCGATGCCGGGCGTGAGCTGCTTGCGAAGGTGCTGCCCGGGCATGTCGAGGTGGTCAGCAGCCTGTTGTTCGAGCCGCTTTCGCGCGACGACGTCAAGGCTCTCGCGAGCCTGCTGGCGCCGGTACGCGACCATATGCGCTCGACACCGCCCCGCTCGGCCACGCCTCGCCGCCGCAAAGGCGGAGCATAAGGACTCGACAGGCGTCGGAGCCCCGCAGGCCGCAGCGGAACAGGACGCGGCGAGACGCCGGGATGGCCGCGGCAGTCGCCGGTCAACCGGGACGGGGGAAGCCGAGGCGTCAGGTTGGTCGGCGGGCGAACTGGGCGGGTGTTTCTTGAATCCGGGGATGAAGTGGCTGCTGTCGGTGAAGTGCCAGCGCGCGGCGGCTTCGGAGACAGCCAAGGGCGAAGAGCCCAGAGCTCGTTGGCAGCGGTGTGCTGCGGGGTCACCCAGCGCATCGTTCCCTGGAAGCCGTCGATCGTGGAAGTGCTGAATTCCGGCAGGGGGTACAGGTCCCCCAAGCGGTGTTCCATGTGTCGATGAACGGCTCCCCCGTCCCCCGGCCGGTGCCGGTGGAGTCGGCGTCGACGGTGAACGTGCCCGTCCTGTCGCCCGGGCCGAGGAAACGCGCCCTGCTGCTCATGTGTCCTCCGCGCCGACGAAGATGTCGCCGCAATCCCATCCGGTGTCGCAGACGTACACGCTTACTACGCATAGCCGTTCCTACTCTTGGCTGCACTTCAACCGTCAACAACCAACCGCCCGCGGGTGCACCCAACTGAAGCATGGGCCTTGCACGCCGACACCGCGGGCGCTCTGCCCAGCGGCAAGGTCGTCGTCGCGCCAGGTGACCGACTCCCCCTTGACCGACATCTGAGGAGACGACCGCGATGATCCCCGACGACGATCTGTCCCGCTCGCTGACCGTCGCGAACCCCGACGACCCCGGCACGACGTACATCTCGCTGGTGGGCAACACGTACGCCATGCTGGTCACCGGCGAGCAGACCAACGGCCAATACTGCCTGATCGACATGCGCATCCCCGACGGCGGCGGCCCACCGCCGCACCGGCACGACTTCGAGGAGATGTTCACCATCCTCGAAGGCGAGATCGAGTTCACCTTCCGCGGCGAGAAGCACACCGTAAGGGCCGGGTCCACGATCAACATCCCGGCCAACGCGCCGCACAACTTCCGCAACGCCTCGGGTGCGCCGGCCCGCATGCTGTGCATGTGCACCCCCGCCGGCCAGGACGAGTACTTCCTGCGCATCGGCGATGTCGTCGCGGGTAAGGACGCACCGCCGCCGCAGCTGTCGGAGGACGAGCTCGCGGAACGCCGCCGTCGCGCGGCCGAGCTGGCCTTGACCTACCGAAGCGAGTTCCTGTAGCCCGCTGGGGCCGACAAGCCCGGCCGTCGGCCGAAGCTCACCGAGCCTGGGCGGCCTTCGACAGCTCGACCTCATCCAGGACTCGGCCAGGCCCGGTCCCGCTCCGGTCACGGATGTGACCGGGCTGAGCGGTGTGACCATGATGAGCAGCCCGGCGGCGCAACTGCGGACACGCCGACAGCCCTGGCGAGGTGTGATCGCGCCAGTGACGCCGGGCCGCGCCGAGTTCTGGGGTCGCCATGCCCCTGAGTGTGCCAAGAGCGGCGATTGCCTCTCCTAGTACTGGACTGGCTATCTCCACGAAAATGCCTCTCCCTGACCATCCATCTCCTGCCGACCGTGGAGGCGGGACAAAACCAGAAAGGAGCGCGGATTGGAAGCGGTGGGCCTGGCGGGCCGGTTGGCGGAAGCTCGAGCCGGTGCGCTGGTGGGCAGGGAGCCGGAGCGGGCGGTGCTCGACCGGATGCTGTCGGGCGCGGCGGACGCTCCGCTCGTGGCGTACATGCACGGTCCCGGCGGCATTGGCAAGTCCTCGCTGGTGCGCTACGCCGCCCGGCAGGCCGAGCTCACCGGCCGCCGCGTGGTGCACGTGGACGGACGGTTCCTCGACGCTGATCCGCGCCGGCTCGAGGAGACTGCGGCCCCGGCGTGTGCCGAACCCGGTGCGGTGCTGCTCATCGACACCTTCGAGCAGTGTCAGCCACTCGAGGCATGGCTGCGCGAGACCTTTCTGCTGCGGCTCGCCGACCATGCGATCGTGGTGGTGGCCAGCAGGGTCGCCCCCGACGCCGAATGGTCGCTGGACCCTGGATGGGCGCAGTTGTTCACCGCACTGGCCGTGCGGCCGCTCGACGCCGCTCAGTCCCACGCCCTGCTCGCTGCCCGGGGTGTCCCCGCCGAGCAGCGCGGCGTCTTCGTCGCCTTCGCCGGAGGCAGCCCGCTCGCCCTCTCGCTGGCCGCCTCCGTCCCGGCCGCACCCGGCGCACCGTGGGAGCCGACCGGCGACGTCCTGAGGACCCTCGTCGAGCGGCTGGTCGGCGACCTGCCCGGCGCCGTCCACCGGCGCGCCCTCGAGGTGGTCGCGCAGGCCTACGTCACCCGCGAGCCCCTGCTGCGCGCAGTGCTGGGTGACGAGGAAACCGACAAGGTGTTCTCCTGGCTGCGCCAGCTGCCCTACATCGAGGCCACACCCGAAGGGCTGCACCCGCACGACGCGGTGCGGGCGACCCTCGAGGCCGACCTGCGCTGGCGGGACCCCGAACGCTACGACGACGTCCGCGCCCGCATCTCGCTCGCCGGCCTGCACGCCGTGCGCGGCGCCGCCGAGGTGGACGTGCTGCTGCGGGTCGCGGAGTGGATGTTCCTCTTCCGCAACCAGGGCGGACCGGATGATCTATACAACTACCGAACGCACCCGCACATCGAAGACACTCCGCTCCGGGCCGAAGACGTCCCCGGTGTGCTGCGCATGGCCGAGGAAGCGGAGGGCCCGGCATCAGCGGCAGCGGTCGCGCACTGGGTGCGCCGCCAACCGGAGGCCTTCCGCGTCCATCGCTATGCGGGCTCCTCCGCACCCGCGTCATTCATGGCCATTCTGCGGCTGGACGCACCGCTGCCCGAGGACCGCGCCGAAGACCCGGTAATCGCGGCAGTCTGGGACCTTGTGGAGGCGGCCGC
>NZ_JBICUR010000042.1:0-6940 GCF_043198355.1 Streptomyces sp. NPDC048825 | reverse complement strand
GGGCGGGGGCTTGGCCACGGGGGGGGGGGGGGGGTTGGGGGGGGCCGCCCCCCCCCCCCCCCCGCCGCCGGGGGGGGGGGGGGGGGCCCCCCCCCCCCCCCCCCCCCCCCGACCGTCATGAACGGGGTGGTCAAGGCGCCGCCGCGCCACCCAGATCCCGGCGGCGGAACCCGAGCAGCCCGACCGCTGTCAGGGCAACGGCCATCACCGCCAGGAGAGCCAGCGGGGCGATGGTCAGGTCGTCCGCCGGGAGCAGGGGCGTGTGCTGGAACGGGGAGAGGTCTTCGCCCAAGCCGATCGAGGAGATGTGGATCATGGCCTCGGAGCCGGCGGACAGGGTCTCGTAGTCGCGGGCGAGGCGGCGATGCAAAGCCCCCCAGGGCCTGCGGGCCATTGTCGAAGTAGTCCTGCGCCACCACGTCGGTGAATGAGATGTCAGCGAGCGGGAGTGAGGACGGTCGGTGGGCCGGCGGTGACACCGCCGTCCAGGACGAACTCCACGCCGGTCGAGAACGTGGCGTCGGCGACGATGAAGAGCACCATACGGGCAACCTCCTCGGGCTCACCGAACCGCGGGAGGGGCTGTCCGGCTGTGAACGAGTCGTCGAAGTCGGCCGTCATCGCCGTGCGCACCGCACCGGGGTGGACCGAACAGACGCGGATCCCGTCCGGGGCCAATTCCAGGGCCGCGGCTTTGGTCAGCCCGCGCAGTCCCCACTTGCTGGCCACATACGATCCGATGCCGGCATAGCCGGTGATGCCGGCGATGGAGGAGATGTTCACGATCACGCCTCCGCCGGCCCGGCGAAGCGACGGTGCCGCCGTACGCGTACCCAGCCAGGCGCCTTGGAGGTTGACGTCGATGACCCGCCGGAAGGATTCGAGGGTCTGTTCCTCGATGGTTCCCCACGCAAGGATGCCGGCGTTGTTGACCAGCACCGAGACAGGGCCCAGCTCCCGCTCCGTCTCTGCCACCACCGTCTGCCAGCCGTCCTCGGTGCTGACGTCCAGGTGCGCGTAGCGGGACGGGCCACCGAGTTCCGCCGCCAGCTTCTCCCCCTCGGCATCGAGGACGTCGGCGACCACCACGGCCGCGCCCTCGGCCGCGAACAGACGTGCCACAGCGGCGCCGATCCCCCTGGCTCCACCGGTGACGATCGCCACCCGCTCGGTGAGACGTCCCATCATGACCTCCTGAACCAGTGCCTCGACGAAGATCCGTAGGAGCGGCATCGGCCGTGACCGACTCGGCATGACGGCATGACACGTCCGGTCTCAAGGGCCGCAGGACGACGACCGATGGGTCGGTCAGGGGGCCGCGCAGACGACCTCGACGAAATGGCCCACCTGGTCCTCCGGCAGGTGACGGGCGAGGTCCGCTTCGCTGATCATGCCGACGAGGCGGTGATTGTCGATGACCGGCAGTCGGCGAATCTTGTGCTCTTCCATGGCCTGAAGGACCTGGTTGACATCGGCCCCGGCGTCGATCGTGATGGGCTTGCCCTGCTCCAGTTGGCCCGCGGTCACGGTCCTGGGGTCCTTGCCCTTGGCGAGACACTTCACCACGATGTCACGGTCCGTGATGATCCCGTGGAGCCGGTCGTCCTCGCCACAGATCGGGAGGGCTCCGACGTCCAGTTCCTTCATCCTGCGCGCCGCGTCCTGAAGCGTCTCGTTCTCCCGGATGCAGGTGGCGCCAGCGTGCATGATCTCCCGGGCAGTGGTCATAGTCGTCTCCTTCGAGCGTCGCTGTCCACGTGAGCCGACGAAGCCTGGCCCACCCAGGCCGGCACTCCTCCAGACCAGTGTGGATTCCTCGCCTCCCGTGCGCATGCCGGGAACAGGCGCGCACGTCACTCAACGTCCCTGGGCTGCCGGTAGACCCGCCTTCGGCAGGCGTTCCGGTCTCAGCCGCGCCTGGAGACGCATGACGACGTGCCCGAGGCCGGACAGCACAGCGGCGATCGCCAGATCGGTGGGCCGAAGCGGCTCCGTACCCAACAGGTCCCGCAGGGGTGGCAGATAGACACCGGCGGCCTGAAGGCTCAGTGCCACCCCCACGGCGACCAGCAGGTATGGGTTGGCCAGGCTGCCCGGGCGAGCCCGGGAACCGAGGGCCACACCGAGCTGGGTCGCCCCGAGCACCAGGAAGATCATGGATTGCCAGGGGCGCCCGGTCTCCCGGGCCCAGACGCCGACCACGAGGGTCACAGTGGCGACGAAGGCCCCCATGAACAGGATCCGCGGCCACAGGCCGGCCCCCAGCACGCTCTCCTCGGGAGGCCGGGGCGAGTTGCGCATCGTGTGCGGGTCAACGGGTTCCGCGCCGAGAGCGACGCCTGGCAGGCCGTGCGTGAGCAGGTTGATCCACAGGATCTGCGCGGGCAGAAGCGGCAGCGGCATCCCCAGGAAGGGGCCAAGGAGCATGACCAGAATCTCCGCGGTGCCCCCCGCGAGCGCGTAGAGCAGGAACCGGCGTACGTTCGCGTAGACCCGGCGTCCCTCCTCGACGGCGGACACGATGGTGGCCGGGTTGTCGTCGGCGAGCACCAGATCGGCCGCCTGGCGCGCCACCTCCGTGCCGCGCCGGCCCATGGCGACGCCGATGTCGGCCTGACGCAGGGCCGGGCCGTCGTTGACGCCGTCCCCCGTCATCGCCACCACGTGCCCGGCCCCCCGCCACGCCTGGACGATGTCCAGCTTCTGCTCGGGGGTGGTCCGGGCGTAGACCCGTACGCCCGTCAGATCACCGGCTGTGCCTTCCCTGATCCGATCGCCGGTGGTGACCTCCTCGTCGCTGGAGGCGATGCCGAGGCGGTCGGCCACGGCCCCTGCGGTCAGCGGGTGGTCGCCGGTGATGAGTACGGGGACGATGCCGGCCCGTTTGCAGGCGGTGATCGTCGGCACGGACGCGCTGCGGGGCGGGTCCAGGATGCCGACGAGGCCGAGTAGCGACAGGCCCGACTCCCAGGTCGGGGGCCGTTGCGCCGTGTCCTCGTGGTCGGCCGAGGCAACGGCGAGCACCCGGTACCCACGGCGTGCCAACGCCTCCGCCCGTGCGGCCGCTCGGACGAATAGCTCATGGTCGTCGGACAGGGTCTTTGGCCCGAGCATAGATTCCGGCGCTCCTTTGCACGCGACCCGCACTCCGCCCTCCGGGCGGCGGTGCACGGTGGTCATGCGCTTGCGGTCGCTGTCGAACGGAATCTCCTCCAGGCGCGGCAGTTCGCGGTCCAGCGCCGCCCGGTCCAGCCCGAGGCGGGCTCCGGCCACCAGCAGGGCGGCCTCGGTGGGATCTCCGAGAGCGCTCCAGTCCGGGGAATGGTCCGACGGGGGCTCCAGCGCCGCGTCGTTGCACAGCATCGCGGCCCGCAGGAGCGCCGCCAGGTCGGGTCCGTTGCCCGGGGTCACCCTCTCGCCGTCGCGGACGACCTGGCCCTCGGGGTCGTAGCCCGTACCCACGACCGCTCCCTCGCCGAGTGGCGTCCACAGTTGCTCAGCGGCCATCCGGCCCTCGGTCAGGGTGCCGGTCTTGTCTGTGGCGATCACCGTGACAGAGCCCAGGGTCTCGACGGCGGGCAGCCTGCGGACAATGGCGTGCCGGTCCGCCATCCGCCTGGCTCCCAGTGCGAGGGCGAGCGTCACGACGGCGGGCAGGGACTCCGGTACGGCCGCGACGGCGAGGCTGATCGCCGCCACGATCATCAGCTCCATGGGCTGCCCCCGCACCAGCCCGAGAGCGAGGACCACCGCGCACAGCGCCACGGTGACAGCCGCCAGAGTCCGGCCGAACCTCGCCAGGCGGTGTTGCAGCGGAGTCAGGCCGGGCACGGCGCCCATCAGGGAAGCGATCCGGCCGAGCGCGCTTTCGGCCCCCGGTGGCGGTGACCACGGCGCGGCCACGGCCGCGGACAATGACCGTACCCGCCGCCATCGCCCCGCGCGACGCGTCCCTGTCGGGCGTCTTCTCCACCGGAACGGACTCACCCGTCAGCGAGGACTCGTCCGCCAGCAGCAACGCCCCGTCCAGCACGTCCGCGTCCGCGGGGACGATGTCTCCCTCGGCCACCAGGACCAGGTCGCCCGGCACCACCTCGGCCGACGGGATGGAACGTTCCTCACCGCCCCGCACCACCCTGGCGGCCGGGGCACTCATCGCGGACAGGGCCATCACCGCCTCTTC
This sequence comes from Streptomyces sp. NPDC048825, assembly GCF_043198355.1. Classification (NCBI taxonomy): domain Bacteria; kingdom Bacillati; phylum Actinomycetota; class Actinomycetes; order Kitasatosporales; family Streptomycetaceae; genus Streptomyces; species Streptomyces sp. NPDC048825. Next base: position 2,757 of record NZ_JBICUR010000042.1, on the reverse strand, counting down.
GGCCCGTACCTCCTGCACGACGCCGACCACCGTGTTCACGGTGATCACGAGCAGGATCACGGCGGCGTCGGAGAGATCGCCGGTGGCGATCGTCAGGGCGGCAGCGACGAGCAGGACGAGGATCAGCGGATCGCGCAGCTGCTGCAGCACCCGCCGCCACACCGGGGTACGCGGCTCCGAGGGGATCTCATTGGGCCCGTGCAACGCCAGTCGACGCGTGGCCTCGTCCGACGACAGCCCGGTGGCGGGAGTCGCGCCCCAGAGCCGGTTTTCCTCCGGGGCGGACCTCCGGTTGCCGCTGCGCCGGTTCACGCCCGTGGCGGAGCCGCGTCCGGCCAGCTCCGTGCGTTGGGTGCCATCAACCGCTCCCGTCGTGTACCCGGCCACCGCCCCGAGAGACGGCCCTCTGCCCTCTCAGAGTGCCCCCTTGCTCAGGGCTGCGCGCGGCTGCGGCCGTGGTCGGCGGCGTACGCGGCGAGCACTTCCGTGGGTGTTCCGCCCCTATGGAGGAAACGCTGGTCGAGGATGGCGGCGAGGTCTTTCAGCGCACCGGCGAGCAGGTTACCGGCCAGTCGCACCTCCGGCCTCCGCCCTGCCTGTCCGCGCTGGGCAAGGGCGTCGGCGTAGCCGACCATGGCCGCCAGCGACGCGTGATCCTCCCCGTCGTGGAAGTAGTACGCCTCGGCGTACTGGGTGAAGTCGATACGAACACGTACGACCTCGGTGGCCAGGCTGTCCAGCAGCAACGCCCCCGCCGTGCAGTCGATCTGCTGGGTCGACGGGTCCGAGTCGCGCAGCAGCGCCAGCCGGATGGCCAGGACCCTCCGGCGGGTCAGCGCCGGGTAGATCTCCAGTACCCAGGGGACCGTGGCCGTGAGAAGCGCGAAGCCGACAAGGGCCTCCAACGGTGAGACCAGGCGGAGCCAGCTCTCGCCGGGTGCGATGTCACCCAGCCCCAAGGTGGCCACCGTGACGAGCGACAGGTACAGGGAGTCGAGTAGCGCCGGCTCCTGCGCCGCCTTGGAACCGGGCGAGAAGGTGAACGCTCCGGGCAACGTGGCACGGCGGAGATCCAATGTGTGCCGGTAGTCGAACAATTGCCGTGCGTCGGGAGAGAACCACGGGCCCACCGATCCGTCGGCGGAACGAAGACGAAACCGCAGGAGCAGCCAGTTGGGGAGATTCACCAGGTCCTCGTTCACCACCCGTCGCCCCGCCACAGCGGATTCCAGGCGGTTGTAGATCCCGGCGGCGTAGGTGGCCGGGTAATGCACCAGGCCCGCCCTGCTCTCGGGCACAGCACCGCGGGTGGCGAAGCAGCCGTTGCCGAGCGTGCACAACGATTCGCGCAACCGCTCGGCGGCGGGGTCGTATCCCTCGTATTCCCAGGTCCACTCCGACATCCGTCGCCCTCGCCTTCTCCCGTCACGAGATGTGCAGGAACATGCGACGCGCGCCGGAGTTCAGACCCGCTGCGGGACGACGACCACCGGGCACTCGGCGTGATGCAGCAGGGCATGGGCAGCCCTGCCGAGCTGCAGACCGAAGTGGCCGTGCCGCCTCAGCGCACCCACAACCACCAGGTCGGCGTCGGCCGAGGCGTCCAGGAGGACCTTGTGGGCGGGGCCTTCGACGGCTTGGCGCCGCACTTCGACCTGCGGGTGGCTCCGTTCGGCGTCGCGCAGTGCGTCGGTGAGGAGAGTGGAGGCCCGTTCCTCGTGGGCACGTGCAGCATCATCGGCGATCAGAGGGCTGTCCACGTGCTCGTGGGCGGGGCGGCGCCAGGCCCGTACGGCCTTGAGTGCGCAGCCGCGTGCCTCGGCCTCGTGGAAGGCGAACCGCAGCGCAGCCGAGCCCTCGGTGGAGTCGCCGACGCCGACCACGACCCGGCCGAAGGAACCCTGCCGATTCCGCTCCGCACCGCGGACCACGATGACCGGGCAGGTGGCACGGGCGGCCACCGTGAGGCTGACCGAGCCCAGCAGCATCCCGGCGACCTCGCCGCGTCCACGGGAGCCCGTGACCAGGGCAGAGGATTCATGTGCCGCGTGCAGCAGCACGGACACGGCGCCGTCGGGCAGCACCTCGCTCGACACCTTCACCTCAGGGTTGCGCAGCCGGGCGCGTTCCCCGCAGGACGCAATGATGTGCTCCGCCATGACCTCTTCGGACGGACGATCGGTGCTGAAGGACGGACGGCCTCCCTCGTACCGCTCCCAGAGAGAGGCGTAGACGAGACGCAAGGGCAGCCCGAGGCGCGCCGCCTCGTCCACCGCCCAGTCCACGGCCTGCAGGCTGGGATCCGATCCGTCGACACCCACGACCAGCGGGAGCTCCATCGTTCCTACCGCCTTCCTGCCCGGCCACCGCGAAGCCCCCTGTGAATACCGTCGCACCGCCCCGGGGCCATCGCGACACGTGGCTGGACTCTCGCAGGAGGTCTCGGCCCGGGTTGCACCATGCCGATTTGCGACGATCGTGGAGTCATGTGGCCGGGAACACAGCGCTGGGTGCCACTCGGCATCGCCGCCACTGCCTTCGCGTTGGCCTGGGTCCGTGCCTGGTGAGACGTCCGTGACCGGATACGGCCCGCCTCCACTTCGAGGTCATGGAGAAGGGAAGACCATTGTGGTTGCGAGGACCGGCGTCTTCGGCGCCCTGACCAAGGAGCATCGCGAGCAGCTCATGTCCCTCGCTCGCGAGGTGTCGTTCGAGATCGACGAGCGCGTCTACAACGAGGGCGGCAAGGCCGACCGC
>NZ_JBICUR010000041.1:0-10629 GCF_043198355.1 Streptomyces sp. NPDC048825 | reverse complement strand
CCGTGGTAGACGAGGGCCCGCATGGTCACCCACTCCCTGGCTGACTCGGCCGGTTCTCTCCACCGTCGCTCTGGGAGTACGGCAGGGCAACCGGGGCCATCAGCTTGTCGGGCTCCTCAGTGCCGTCGGACTCCCGGGCCGGGGTGTGGGGCTCCGTTGGTGTTCATGGCCGGACGGGCGGAGATGCCGCTGCGCCGATCAATGAGAGCCAGCCGGTCAGCCCGGCCGGGTCGGCGGTCCCGCAGCGGAAGCCGACATGCCCGTCTGGACGGACGGCCACCAGCCCGCGACCGGGGCTGTTCGTCAGCCGGAGGACGGTAACCAGGGGACCGGGCGCGGCGTCCGGCGGCGGGTCGGCCTCGCGCTGCAGCAGCAGGTGCACACCCGGGCGGGCCAGCAGCTCGTGCAGCCGCCTGGGAGGTCCTTCGACGCTGACGGTCGCGTCCGGCAGGCGGTCTCCTGGGCGGGGAGCGCCGCGCAGGGGCGGTGTTCCCTCCACCGACAGGGGGCTGTGCCGGTAGTTCACCCGCAGCTGGGAGATGAGTCGGATGGCCTCGGCGACCAGCCGCCGCCGGTGCAGGAGGGCGGGTATGGCCGGGGCCGTGAGCGGAGCGGCCACCGCGCGCAACCATGAAGGGATCCGGCCGGTCGACGCCTCCGCCCAGAACGCCGTGTGGGTGAGGATCAGCCGTCGGTGGGCAGCTGCTCTGCGCTCCCTGTCGTAGGAGTCGAGCAGCACGTCGGCACCGCGCCCGTCCGCGGACTCACCCCTGGAGCCGCTCGCCGCGAAGCCGAGCTTCCAGCCGAGGTTCACCGCGTCCTGGATACCGGCGTTCATGCCCTGGCCGGTGGCCGGTGAGTAGTTGTGCGCCGCGTCCCCCGCGAGGAAGAGCCGCCCCCGGCGGAACCGCCCGGCGAGCCCGCACTGCAGCGGCACCCGCGCGGACCACGCGAGACGCTCGATCCGGGCCTGAAGCCCCGCGTCGTTGAGGAGGTGCTGGAGCTCGGCCTGCGGGACGGCGGATCCGGGTTGGCCGAAGTTCCGGCCGGCCCCGTCGGTGGACGCCCGTGTGGCCAGCAGTCTCCAGGTGGCCTGCTCGCCGAGCGGGAAAAGGAACAACAGCCCTTGGCGCCCCGCGAACACCTCGGCACCGGAGCGCTCGGAGATGCCGCCGAGGTCGAGGTCGGCGAGGACCACCTCTTCGGCGTAGGGCCTGCCGTGCCATCCGATGCCGGCCCAGGCCCGCACGGTACTGGCCGGGCCGTCGCAGCCGACGACGAAGGGGCAGCGGATCTCCTCGATGCCGTGCCGCGAGCGCAGCACAGCTCGCACGCTGTGCCCGTCGTCGCTGGCAGTGGTCAGTTCGGTGCTCCGTTCCACCGTCACCCCGCGGTCGGCGAGTGCCCGCGTCAGCACTCGTTCGACGTCCATCTGCCGCATGAGTGACAGATGGGGGAACGCCGTGTCGGGCAGTGCGAGGTCCGCGAGCCTGGTCTCGACGACGCGGGAGCCGAGATGAAGGTCGACTGCTGGGGCGGGGTCCGCCAGCTCCAGCAGGGCGTCGGTGACGCCGAGTGGGCGCAGGACTTCCAGAGTGCGGGGGTGCAGGATGAGCGCACGGGAGGGCCGGAACGGCCCGGGACGCCGCTCGACGATGCGGATCCGTGCTCCGTGGTCATGGGCCTCCAGAGCGAGGGTGAGGCCGGTTGTACCGGCCCCGACGACCAGGATGTCCACCACTGTCGTCACGTCCCGGCCTGGATGCGCCACCATGCTGCGCTGTCGTGCGGCGCAAGGTTTTCGATCAGCCCAGGATCCGCGATCACATCGTCGCGGCGCAGCCCGGGCACAACGGCATAGCTGATCGAACCAGGCACGCTGACCAGCGCCAGGACCCGCCACAGGGAACGCGCGTAGTGCTCGGCTCGCTCCGTGCCGTCCCATTCGTACACGCCGCGGTAGCGATCGTGCTCGTCGTGGGCCAGCCACAGCTTCGAGGTGAAACCAGGAAAGCCGACGAACAGCGGGGTGTTCAGCAGGCTCTCCACGCGGAACAGGGCGTGTGCGGGCCCGCGGACCAGGCGCAGCCGGAAGGTGACCACCAGCGTGCACGGGTCCTTCGCCAAACCGCTGCCGAGTCGGGTCTCCCGGTACACCCGGGCCGAGGTGCCGTCGGCGAAGCGCAGCCGCATCTCCTGCCGTTCCTTCGGCAGACGGACCCGGTGCCGCGCGAGCAGCGCGAAGGTGGAGAGGAAGCATGTGGCCACGGCCCTCCACGCCTCGCTAGGGTCGAGGGGTTTCTGTTCACCCATGGTGGCCGCCTCACGAAGTGCCGTAACGGGCGTACGGGGCCCCGGCCCTGCCACGCCTCCTGCCGGACCGGAGTGCCCCCGTACAACCACCATGAGCGAATGCGCCGTGCCGCGCGAAACCTGGTGGCGCGGGCCGGGAATTGGCCGTTGTCCCCGGCCATGTGCGGGCGTCCCAACTCGTCTAGTCCGGCTCCATGTAGGGGCGACGGAAGACCGGTGCCTGGCTGTCGGCGTGCGGGCGGATCGCTGCCAGTGCCTGGGCCACCGCGGCCTCCAGGGAACCGCTCGTGTCGACGCTGACGGCCTCAGGCCAGGGCGGTTCCGTGGCAGCCATGGCGGTGGCCACGTCGACGCCGGCGTCGGACTCCCCGGGCGCGCGGGTGGCCAGGCGGGATGTGGTCACCTCGTCTGGAACGTGGCAGTGCAGGGCAACGAGGTCGGCGTAGGTGCGTTGGGCCATGCTGAGGGCGGCTTCGCGCTGTGCGGCGTCGTGCCAGGTGGCGTCCAGGACGACGGACTCACCCTGGGACAGCAGGGTCGATGCGCGGTCGAGGAGGGCCGCGTACGTCTTGTTGGTCCATTCGGGGGAGTACAGGCCCTCGCCGTAGGCGGCGGCAGCCGGCTGTTCCGCCGGGAAGCCCGCCAGTTCCTTGCGGAGGCGGTCGCTGCTGAGCAGGGTGACGCCGAGGCGGTCGGCGAGCGCGCCGGAGAGTGTGGACTTGCCGCTGCCCGGGAGTCCGCCGACGAGGGTCAGGCCGACGGCGGAAGCGCGCAGGTGGCGCAGGGCGGTCGTGATCAGCCGGTGTGCTGCCGCCTCCGCGCCGGGCGTGCCCTGGCGAGCCTGGATCAGGGAGACCTTGGCCCGGACGAACGCGCGGTACGCGACGTAGTGGTGGCGCAGGGAGGGAGGCGCCGGGTCACCGGAGTATTCGCTGTATTCGGCGAGGAAGAACGCCGCGGCCTCCGGCGCCCCGAGCTGTTCCAGGTCCATGGCCAGGAAGGCGGCGTCGTCGAGGCCGTCGACGTAACGAAGGGTGTCGTCGAACTCCAGGCAGTCCAGAACGCGTGGGCCGTCGTCGAGGCAGAAGATGTCCTCGGCGAGCAGGTCTCCGTGGCCGTCGACCACCCGCCCCTGCTCGATGCGCCTGTCGAACAAGGGCTCGCGGCCGGCGAGGTAGCGGCGCACCAACTGCTCGATCTCCTCCACCCCGTCGGGCACGGTGCCGTCGCCGGGCAGGGCGCGGACCTGGGCGAAGCTCGCTTCCCAGCGTGAGGCCAGTGCGTCGCGCGTCCCCTGCTCGGTCACCTCCCGGCTGCGAGGTGCGCTCGCGTGGTGGGCGGCGAGCAGCCGGGCGACGGCCCGAAGGGGGTCGTCGACGGCCGCTCCTTCCCGTACCAGCCGGGAGAGGCGCCGCTCGGTGGCCATGCGGCGCATCACCACGACGGGTTCCGGTACGTCGGTGTCCGGGCTGCGGAATTCGCCGACGCCGAGATAGACGTCTGGGGCGAAACGGCGGTTGAGGACGACCTCTCTCTCGCACGCGGCCTTCCGGGCGGCCACCGTGGTGTAGTCCAGGAATGTCAGGTCGACTGGTTTCTTCACCTTGTAGGCACGGTCCCTGATGAAGAGGACCGCGGCGGTGTGTGTCTCGCGCACCTCGGCGCGCGAGAGCGACGGGGCTCTGGGGACGTCGTCCCGCCGCGCCGACGCCATCGGCTCGCCGGGGTGGTTCGGCTCAGTCATGGGGGACGACGGCGACAGGGCAGCGCGCGTGGTGGGCGGCGGCCTGGGCCACGGGGCCCAGGCGTGGTGCCAGGGGCGGGTGGTGCTTGCGTCGGCCGACGACCAGCAACTCGGCGCCTGCGGCGGCTCCTACGACGGCCCTGGCGGGGCTGTCGAGGCGGATGGCCTCAGCTACGACCACGCCCGGGAACTTCTCGCGCCAGGGGCGGAAGGCCTGGCTCAGGCCCTTCTGGGCCTCCTGCCTGACCTCGTGGGTCACGGTGTGGTCCACGCCCCATGGGGCGTACGCGTGGATCGGCACGCTGCGGCCATGGACGGCGCGGAGCGGCACGCCCCGCACCGCGGCGGTGGTGAAGGCGAATTCGAGCAGGTCGTCGCACGGTCCGTGCAGTTTCAGTGCCACCACCACGCCGCCTGCCGAACCTGATTCGGGCGCGCGACCTTCTTCCCCCCGCTCGGCGCGCACCAGGACCACGGGCCGCTCGGCGCGTGCCACCACGGGCATGCTGATGTCGCCGAGGAAGTAGCTTTCCACGGGAGTCAGGCCCCGCGAGCCGAGCACGAGCATCTCGGACTCCGACGATGCCTGGAGCAGTGCCTTCTGTGCGTCGTCGGCGACCAGGTTGCCGACGACGGTGAGGCCCGGGTGGCGCGCCTGGAGTTCCGCCTGGGCGTTGTGCATGAGCCGCTTCGCCCAGTAGTTCTGATCGATTTCCGCGGGGATGCGGGTCGGCTCCGGGGTCAGCAGGGGCCATGCGTGCAGCAGGCGCAGGGCGAGATTGCGTCGCTCGGCTTCGTCGGCGGCCCAGCGGGCGGCGGCGAGGCTCTCGGGTGAGCCGTCGAGGCCGACGGTGAGGGCTTGTTCCATGGCGACTGCCTCCGTCTCGTACGAAGCTGGAAGGACGGTGAGTGCGGTCACCGCCCGGACGGCTGCCGCCCCCGTGCGTCGGTGGCCGTGCAGGCCGGCCGTGGGGCGTGCTCGACGCGACGCACGAGCGCTGGCGCCGACCGACAGAGCACGGTGCTTCTGCATCGAGGACTACCCCAGATCTCCTCGCGGCGCATGTGGTCCCCGGCGAGGCGGCGCTCGCACGGGCGTGAAGTCCGGAGCAAGGGAGGTGGGAGCGGTGGTGGTTCCCGTGGTGGTCGGCATCGACGGGTCCGAGGCGAGCCTTGAGGCGGTGGAATGGGCCGCGGACGAGGCGGTCCGGCACGAGGTGCCGCTCCATCTCGTGCACGCGGCCGTAACAGACCACGAGACGCCCGACCTGGTGGCTGTCGCCTCGGAGCGAGCCGGCAAGAGCGCGCCGACGGTACGGCTGTCCAGTGAGGTGGTGCACGAGGACGCGGCGTCCGCCCTGGTCGGCAAAGGGCGCAACGCCTTCGCTCTGGTACTCGGATCCCGAGGGCTCGGAGATCTCGCCGGGCTGCTCCTGGGCTCGGTCAGCTTGGCCGTGGCCGCTCATGCCGACTGCCCGGTCGTCGTCGTGCGGGGTGGGCTGGAGCACCGGAACGGCCGGTTCGGGAGCGTCGTCGTCGGTGTCGAGGACGGGCAGGGCAGCGGTACGGCTGTGGACTTCGCGTTCCGGGAGTCCCATGTGCGGCGCTGTCGGCTGGTGGCGGTGCACGCCTGGAGCGTCCCGGTCGGGAACCCTGGACCGCCGGGCTTTTCCGGATACGCCCTCCAGGCCATGGGGCGCCCGCCGGCACAGGTGCTCGCTGACGCACTGCGCAGCCCTGCGGAGCGGTATCAGGACGTGCCGGTGAGTAGCGAGGTGGTCGAGGGCCCGGCGCGGCGGGCGCTCTTGGAGGCTGCGTCCGGTGCTGATCTGCTCGTCGTCGGGGCCCGCAGGCGACATGGGCACGTGGGTCTGCAGTTGGGCCTGGTCAACCACGCGGTGCTGCATCACGCGCCGTGTCCGATCGCGGTCGTACCGCAGGTGTGACCGGTGACGAGCAGGGTGGGTCGAGTGGCCGTTCAGCAGGGACCTTCGGCCCAGTGATCGGACTCTGCCGCCGTTGGAGGGTAGTGAGGGAAGCAGATGTGGCGGGGGGACGCACCAGCAACAGCTGGAGGCCAGACCATGAGCGCAAAGGATCCGCCGCACGCATCCGGTCCCCACCGACCGCACAAGGAGCAGCCCCCGCCGAGGGGCGCGAACCCACTGAGGCGTACGTCCGATCGGGCCGAAGCCTGGTGCTCCGGCTTCCTGCTGGCGGTGCTTGTCCTCGGATTGCCCGTGGCTTCGGTGAGCGCGGGGCTGGCGGTCCATGAGTCGACGATGCGCACCGTTCGAGCCCAGTCCGCGGAGCGGTTCCAGGTCACCGCTCGGGTGACCTCGGCCCCGGAGGCAGCATCGGGCGGTGCTGCGGACGAGAAGCAGAAGGTTCAGGTCAGGTGGACCGATAAGGACGGCCGGCAGCAGACGGGAAGCGCTCCTGCACCGCTGGACAAGACCGCAGGCTCCACCGTGCGGATATGGGTGGACCGGGAAGGAACCGTCAAGAACCCGCCGATGTCCGCGACCAACGCGAAGGCCGGTGGCTGGCTTATGGGCGGCATGACGGCGGTCGGCGTGTACGCCGGCTTCGTTGCTGCGCGCAAAGGCATGCGCCTGGCGTTGAACCGCAGAAGGTACGCACAGTCGGACGCCGAATGGGACCGGGTGGAACCCCTCTGGTCCGCGCGGTTCCACAGGTGACAGGCCAGGGCCCTGAGCGTGGTCCAAGAGGTGACGCAGATGTCCGATGCGACGACCACAGACCTCTACGAGGTCACGATGGCGATGTCGTACCTGCGGGAGGGGATGACCGGCCCGGCAACGTTCAGCCTGTTCGTCCGCGACATGCCGCCCGGCCGGGGCTTCCTGGTGGCCGCCGGCCTGGAGTCGTCGCTGGACTTCCTGTCCGGGTTCCGGGTCGACGCCGAGGATGTCGATTCCTTCGCCTCAGCACTGCACCGGCCTCCGCGTGATCTTGCCCCGCTGCTGGGCATGGAGTTCACCGGCCAAGTGCGGGCGGTGCCGGAGGGGCGGATCGTCCTGGCGGCCGAGCCACTGCTGGAGGTGACCGCTCCGCTCCCGGAGGCCCAGCTGGTCGAGACGTACATCCTCAACCAGGTCAACCACCAGACGACGATCGCCTCGAAAGCCGCACGGTGCGTCCTGGCCGCGGCGGGACACCCGGTCGTGGACTTCTCCCTGCGCCGCACGCACGGCCCTCAAGCCGGTTTCCAGGCCGCCCGGCTGAGCGCCATGGTCGGATTCGCCGGAACGAGCAACGTCGCCGCGGCCACCGCCGAAGGACTCTCGGCCGTCGGCACGATGGCCCACTCGTACATCGAGGCGTTCGGAACGGAGGAGGCGGCCTTCCGGGCCTTCGCCCGGTCCCACCCCGGTCCGGTGACGCTCCTGGTGGATACCTACGACACCGAAGAGGGGGTACGCATCGCGGCCCGCGTCCTGCGGGACCTGGACCGTGGGCCCGGCTCGGCCGTACGGCTGGACAGCGGAGACCTGGGAGCCCTGGCGCTGACGGCGCGCGCCATCCTCGACGCGGCAGGACGGCCGGACGTACGGATCATCGCCAGCGGCGGTCTCGACGAGTACGCAGTGGACGAACTGGTCCGCTCCGGGGCGCCGATCGACGTCTACGCCGTCGGCACCCGCGTCGGCGTCTCGGCCGACGCCCCGTTCCTGGACTCGGCCTACAAGATGGTCGAGTACGACGGCCGACCGGTGCTGAAGCTCTCCTCGGCCAAGGTGACCGCCCCTGGACAGAAGCAGGTGTTCCGCCGTCCCGGATTCGCGGACGTGATCGGGCTCCATGATGAGCAGCCGCCAGCGGCGGGCGTACCGCTGCTGGAGACGGTCATGCGGAACGGGAGTCGCACCGTCGAGCGCCCCACTCTGGACGAGAGCGGGGAGAGGTTCGCCGCCGACCTGGCCGGGGATCAGATGCAAGGAGGATGACCGATGACGCTGCCCGCGCACCATCACCATGGGAGGGGCGCTCTCCCCGCATGGGACCCCATCCGCGAACTTGAGGACCTGCACACCCGCATGGACCGTCTCATGCAGTCCGCCTTTCCCGGCGGCGCCGAACTCGGCACCGCCGGGGCATGGGCGCCGCTGGCGGACATCGAGGACACCGAGGACGCATACCTTGTGGAGCTGGAGCTTCCCGGTGTGGACAAGGACGACATCACCGTGGAGGTCACCGACTCCGAGATCGATGTCCACGGCGAGATCAAGGAGAAGGAACGCACCGGCGTGGTCCGGCGGCGCGCCCGCCACGTCGGGGAGTTCGACTACCGCACGAGTCTGCCGCCGAACTCGGACACCGAACACATCAGCGCCGAGCTGACCAACGGGGTTCTCACCGTCCGTGTCCCGAAAGCCGAGAAAGCCAAGGCGCGTCGCATCGAGGTCGCAGGCTGAGCCAAGGGCGGGAGCAGCTCTCGTTTGCTCCCAGCCCGTTCCTGCGATTCCCTCAGCTGCCCTTTGCCGAATTCTGGGAGTCGTCCGGGCGGTGCGCGATGTGCTCGGCGACAGAGACCACGCCGTCAACGCTCCGGCACAGCCGCTCGATCACCGGGATCAGGCTTCTGACCTTGACGGATCCACCAAGGCTCACATGCCCTTCGCGAACCTCGACCGTCACGTCCGAGGCGACAGGTCCCAGGGTCCCCCGCAGCAGGTCCCCCGTGATCTCGTCCCGGATGGCGTCATCACGGCGCAGGAAGATCCTCAGCAGGTCGCTGCGGCTGACGATGCCCTGCAGCCGGTCCGTCTCGTCCACCACGGGCAGTCGCTTGACGTTCTGGACCGCCATGAGGCGAGCCGCCTCGACCACGGTCCACTCCGGACGCGCGCACACGGCGGGAGCCGACATCAGCTCCTCGGCCCTGGCGCCTTCGGCCTTGGCACGCTCCCACGCCTCCAGATGCGGAACTGGTGTCAGGCCGGACGGGTCGGCCTGGGCGGAGGACTTGCGCAGCAGGTCGGCCTCGGACACCACGCCGACGGGGCGGTCGAGTTCGTCGACCACGGGTACGGCGGTGACGTCGTTGTCCGCGAGCAGTTTCACGATCTCTTTGAACGGCATGTCGCGCCGTGCTCGCACGACGTCTCGGGTCATGAGCTCTTCGACCGTACGGTGGTGCATGTCGCCTGTCCCTTCCGGGCGGAGACAGCCGGTGGCCAGGGGATGGGGCGGCGCCGGACCGGCCGTCCGGCTATCCGGATCACGGAGGTTCTCAGTCCCGTGCGGCGGCACGCCGCGCGTGGGACGTTGGGTTACAGCAGCATTCTGCGGAAACGGCGGCGATCATGCGAGCTCAACTCGGCGATCAACTCGTGGTGAAGAGCCCTGCCACCGGCGCCACCAGGCGCGAAGGCGAGATTGTCGGACTCCACCACGAGGATGGAACGCCTCCCTACGATGTGCGCTGGTCGGACACGGATGAGGTGACCCTCGTCTTTCCCGGGCCTGACGCACACATCCGTCACATCGAGCACGGGCCCGGGAGCGCACACGAGCCTTCCCGGCCACGTACGGACCAGGCAGGCGGGCAGAGAAGTGCCGAGCCCCGCGGAACCCCGCCGGGCAGGCCGCCCAATCCCGGTGACATCGGCCGCCGCGTTGCCACCGAACGCACACGCCAAGGACTGACCCGGGAAGAGACAGCCCGCCGCGCCAGAATGGCACCGGAATACCTGGCATACCTCGAAGAACAGCCTGCCGACCCGACCGTTGCCACTCTTATCGGCCTGGCCGATGCGCTGGGCACCACCACCGCCGCTCTGCGCGGAGGCGGCATCGATCTGCCGCCTGGCCTGGGCCAGGCGCTCCTGCACCCTCGGCTGCTCGACCTTCACCCCGACGAATGCCGCACCCTGATGTCCACACACGGCGTGGGGCGCGTCGCGGTGTCGACAGCGCACGGCCCGGCGGTGGTTCCGGTGAACTACGAGGTCGTCGACGACGCGATCGCGTTCCGGACCGCGCCGGACTCGGTCCCGGCCGCGGCCGTGGGATCGGAAGTCGCCTTCGAGGTCGACCACGTCGACGAAGCCATGAGCCAGGGCTGGAGCGTGCTCGTCGTCGGACCCGCGCGTGAGGTCACCGACCCTGACGCCGTGCGCAAGCTGGTCGATCGCGCCCACACCACGCCGTGGCCAGGCGGTGAACGCGAGATGTGGGTGTCGATCCAGCCCACGCGCATCACGGGGCGCCGTATTACTTCGGCCGAGCAATGAGGGAGGAGCGCCGGCCACTCCTCCCCGCCCGGTACGTACGACTGGTTCGACCTTTTACCGCTCGCCCCTCGGTCCGGCCGGAGTGGTGGACTCACCGCTGAGGTGGGGCTCGACATCCACGACGCCCTCCACTGCGCGCACGAGGCGCACGGCAACCGAGATCAGCGAGGTGTCCTGGATGTGTCCGCGGAGGGTGACGACGCCCTCGTGCACGTTTACGTGGATGGCGTGGCTGAAGGCCGGGAAGAGGTAGGACACCACGGTGCGGCGGACCTCCTCCTCGATTTCCTCGTCCGACCGCAGGAAGACCTT
>NZ_JBICUR010000040.1:0-14793 GCF_043198355.1 Streptomyces sp. NPDC048825 | reverse complement strand
AGACAGAACCTACGCGACGGGCATACGACGCACCGGCCCACGTCCCCTCCCGCCGGTGGGCAAGCGCGGGCACGTCGGGGCTGGTGAGCATGATGGCTGACGGCTCCAGGAGCGCCCCTTCAGGGGCGCGGGGAACTGCGCGACCAGCCACGACGCACCCGCAGCGCCCGCGAACCCCGCACCCCACCCCCCGTAGGCGTCAGGTGAACGTTTCGCGCTTGAGGCCAAGCACCTCCACCGCTGCGAACGCTTCGTTCGGCGGGCGTTCCGCGTAGTGCGGGGTGAGGAGCGTGTCCAGTTCGTCGTAGCTGAAAGCGTCCTGCTTGGTGTCGAACTTGGCTGACACCCGGGGGCGTTCGACGATTGCGACCATGCCGCCGTGGACGACCAGGAGCTGGCCGTTGATGCGTGAGGCGGCGGGTGAGGCCAAGTAACCGACGAGTGGGGCTACATGCTCGGGGGCCAGCGGGTCGAGACCGTCGGCCGAGTCCCCGGAACCGGCGAAGACGTCCGCGGTCATCCGGGTGCGGGCGCGCGGGCAGATCACGTTCGCTGTGACGCCGTACTTGGCGAGGGCCAGGGCCGTGGAGGTGGTGAGCCCGACGATTCCGCCTTTGGCCGCCGCGTAGTTCGGCTGGCCGGCGGAGCCCGCCAAGAAGGCCTCTGAGGAGGTGTTGACGATGCGCCCGTACACCGGGGCGCCCGTCGCCTTGGAGCGGTTGCGCCAGTGTGCGGCGGCGAAGTGGGTTGTGTTGAAGTGGCCTTTCAGGTGGACGCGGATGACGGAGTCCCACTCGTCCTCGGACATCGAGAAGACCATCTTGTCGCGCAGGATGCCCGCGTTGTTGACGAGGATGTCCAGCTGCCCGAACGTGGTGACCGCCAACTCGACGAGTTCCTGGGCCTGTTGGTGGTCCGCCACGTCACCGGTGTGGGCGATCGCGCGACCGCCGGCCTGACGGATCTCGTCCGCGACCTCCTCGGCGGGCCCGGCCGACGCGTCGCCGGAACCGTCCCGTCCCGGCCGGCCGAAGTCGTTGACGACGACGGCGGCGCCAAGGCGGGCGAGTTCCAGCGCCTCCGCCCGGCCGAGCCCGCGGCCCGCACCGGTGACGATCGCGGCCCGCCCTTCAAGTGGCAATGACATCAAGGCCCCTTCAGCCATCGGTATCGGTGATCGGTTGGCGGAATGTGACACATCGAAGCCGACGTGTCACATTCCGCGCATGCGCCTGAGTCAGATCTCGATGCACGTACGCAGCGCCACACCCGTACGCATCTGGTCCAGCGCCTCGTTGATCTCGCTCAGCGGCACCCGGTGGGTGATCAGCCCCTCCAGGTCGATGCGCCCGGCACGCCACAACGCGATGGTCCGCTCGTACGAACGCATGACGTCCCCGCCGCCGTACATGCTCGGCAGGATCCGCTTCTCGTCGAAGAACAGCTCGAACATGCTGAGCTGCAGGAAGTCGTCCATGGCGCCGGCGCCGACGACGACCAGCGTGCCGCCGCGACGGGTGTTCTCGTACGCGGTGCGGGCGGTGGCGGACTTGCCGACGACCTCGAAGACGTAGTCGAAGCCCTCGCCCGCGGTCAACGTCTGCTTGGTGTCGGGGAGTTCGTCCGGCGATACGGCCCTGGTGGCGCCGAACTTCAGCGCGGACTCACGGCGTGAGGCCACCGGGTCGACGGCGACGATCTCGGCGGCGCCCTTGAGTCGCGCGCCCTGGATCGCGGAGATGCCGACGCCGCCGCAGCCGATGACCGCGACCGACGAACCGGCTTCCACATCGGCGGTGTTGAGGGCGGCGCCGAGTCCCGTGGTGACCCCGCAGCCGATGAGGGCCGCGATGTCGAAGGGCACGTCGTCCGGGATGGGCACGGCGCAGCCCGCGTCGACCACGACCTCCTCGGTGAACGTCCCGGTGCCCGCCATGCCGAAGACATCGCCTGCGGGCCGCTTGAAGTTGGGCGTGCCCGCGTTCATGAACCCGGCCAGGCACAGCTCCGTCTGGCCGCGCTTGCAGGCGGGACAGGCGCCGCAGGCGGGCAGCCAGCAGACGACTACGCGGTCGCCGGGCTTGACGTTCGTGACGCCCTCGCCGACGTCCAGGATCTCGCCCGCGCCCTCGTGCCCGGGCACGAACGGCCCCGGCTGCGGCAGGACCCCGGACATCGCCGAGAGGTCCGAATGACACAGTCCGGTGGCCCGTACCCGGATCTTCACCCGGCCGGGACCGAAGCCTGCCGCCTCGACGTCGTCGAGGACCTCCAGCTTGTCCTGGCCGATCTCGTGCAGTACGGCTGCCCGCATGGTGCGGCTCCCCTCAAGAGTTCAAGCGTGTTCGACGATGGTGTCGGCCAGCACCGGCGCGTCGTCCCGTTCGACCGCCGTCACCGTCCCCTGGACCCTGCCGCCCTGCTGCCACATCCGGATGCGGAGGGTCTCACCGGGGAAGACGACCCCGGCGAAGCGCGTGCTGTAGGAGCGGACCCGTGCCACATCGCCGCCGAGCAGCGTGTCGACGACCGCCTTGAGCGTGATCCCGTACGTGCACAGCCCGTGCAGGATCGGCCGGTCGAACCCGGCGCGCTTGGCGAACTCCGGGTCGGCGTGCAGCGGGTTCCAGTCGCCGGAGAGGCGGTAGAGCAGGGCCTGGTCCTCGCGGACGTGCCGCTCGACTTCCCTGCTCGGGTCGCCTGTCGGCGGGTCGAGGCGGGTGGAGGGGCCGCGTTCGCCGCCGAAGCCGCCTTCGCCGCGTACGAAGATCTGCGCGTCGTTCGTCCACAACGGGCCCTCGTCGTCGGCGACTTCGGTGCGCATGACGAGGATGGCGGCCTTGCCCTTGTCGTACACGGCCGCGATCCGTGCGGTGGCAACAGCCTTGCCCTCGGCGGGAATCGGGCGGTGCAGCTCGACGCTCTGGCCGCCGTGCAGGACGTGTGCGAGGTCGACCTCGACGCCCGGCATGGACAGTCCGCCGATCACGCCCGGGGAGCCCGCGCCCGCGACGGTCGCGAAGCTCGGCAGGACGTGCAGCCTGGACTCGAGGGTGTAGCGCAGCTCGTCGGGGTCGGTCGCCGGGACGCCCGCGCCGATTCCCAGGTGGTAGAGCTGGACGTCCTTGTGATTCCAGGTGATCTCGCCGGTCCGGGGCTCGGCGGCGAGGGCCTTGGCGGCGTCGATGGGCATGCGGCTCCTGACTGCTGGCGGATCTTCGGCGGAGAAGACCTCGGTGCGGCCGTCCGCACCGTCGGACGCACCGAGGTCGACCTTGGGCCGCGGAACCCGACTGTTCTAGAACGCGTTCCAGTCCGGCGACCCTCTGTATAGCCCAGCTCCCAGCACTTGTGAAGACTCTGACGCTATGTCAGATGAGCTGACTCGGGCCATGGGAGCGGGCAGTGACATTTGTCCCGCCCGAGTCCGTACAAGCGCATCTGCCGCGCACCGCCCCCGGATTCGTAGCGTCATACCCATGGCAGAGACGGCACAGACAGCACGGACAGGCGGGACACATCAGGCCGTGTCCTTCACAGGGGCGGTCAAGACCTTCGGCTCGGTACGAGCCGTGGACGGGATCGATCTGGAGATGGCGCGCGGCGAGACGGTCGCCCTGCTCGGCCGCAACGGCGCCGGCAAGTCCACCGCGATTTCGCTGCTCCTCGGCCTGAACGAGCCCGACGAGGGTGTCGTACGGCTCTTCGGCGCGGCGCCGGAAGTGGCCGTACGCGCGGGCCGGGTGGGCGCCATGCTGCAGGACGGCCGCCCGGTGCCGCGGGTGACGGTGGGCGAGCTCGTCGGATTCGTCGCACGTACGTATCCGGCGCCGATGCCCGTCGCCGAGGCACTGGAGGTCGCGGGCATCGCCGAGCTGGCCGGGCGGCGCGTCGACCGGCTCTCCGGGGGCCAGACGCAGCGGGTGCGGTTCGCGGTCGCGCTCATCGGGAACCCCGCGCTGATCGTGCTCGACGAGCCCACCGCCGCCCTCGATGTCGAGGCGCGGTACGCCTTCTGGGACTCGATGCGGGGGTACGCGCGGCGCGGCCACACCGTCCTTTTCTCCACCCACTACCTGGAGGAGGCGGACGCGAACGCCGATCGGATCGTGGTCATCGACCGGGGCCGCATCGTCGCCGACGGCAGTGGTGAGCAGCTCAGGCGGGCGGCGGGCGGCAACCTGGTCGCCTTCGACCTGGCGGGCCGCTCCACGGAGGGCCTGACCCTGCTGCCCGGTGTGGTGTCGGTGGAGGTGCGCGGGGACCGGGCACGGCTGCGTACGGAGGACTCCGACGCGACGGTGACAGCGCTCGCCGAGATGGGCGCCATACGCGGTCTGGAGGTCGCGCCCGCGTCGCTGGACGACGCGTTCCTGGCGCTGACGTCGGGCTCGTCGAGCGTGCTGGAAAGGGTGTGATGACGGTGACTGGTGTGGTGTGGGAGTACCTGCGGCTCGAAGTGCGGCGGACGCTGCGCGATCCCGGTTTTGTGATCGGCACCGTTGTGATGCCGGTGACGATGTACCTGCTGTTCACCAACCTCGGCGGCGACGACAGCGGCTGGAAGACCGCCTCGATGGTCGGCATGGCCGCGTACGGGGCGATGGGCTCGGCGCTGAACACCGGTGCCGGCGTCGCCGAGGACAAGTCGACCGGCTGGCTGCGGCAGCTGCGGATCACGCCGATGACTCCGCGCCAGGTGGTGATCGGCCGGGCGCTGACCGGGGCGGTGACGGTGCTGCCCGCGCTCGTCGCGGTGCTGGCGGCGGGCGGGCTCGTCAATGGCGTACGACTGGATGCGTGGAAGTGGGCGGCGATCGCGCTGCTGCTGTGGCTGGGCTCGATCCCGTTCACGCTGCTCGGTCTGGGCAACGGCTACCGGCTGACCGCGCAGACGACCGGGGTCGCGAACCTGGCCTGCAACCTGGTGCTGGCCGTCGTCGGCGGCCTGTGGTTCCCGCTCGTCCTCTTCCCGGAGTGGCTGCGCTCGGTGTCCGCGTACACACCGACGAACCGGTTCGCGCAGCTCGGCACGGCGGTCGCCGACGGGCATGCGCCGACCATGGGGGCGGTACTGGTGCTGAGCCTCTGGCTGCTGGCCTTCGGCTCGTACGCTGTTACTTCGTACCGCAGGACCGCGCGAACCGTCTGAATCTGTCTGGAACCGTTTGAGCGGGGGCAGGGCATGTCCTGGACGACCAGGGTCAATTACTGGCTGGCCTTGCGGCACGCCGAGGGCTGTAAGCGGGCCCGGGCCCGGAAGAAGACCGGCGGGCCGCCGGAGGAACTCGGCCCGCCGCCCAGCGGCTTCGCCCTCCTCCCCTGGCTTCTGATGGGCATGGGCGCCTTCTCCAACCTGTTCCAGGGCAAGACCCCGAACCCCTGGATCGGCGGCATCGGCCTGCTGGCCTTCAACTCCCTCTACATCGCGCTGGTGTTCCGCGCCTTCGTGAAGGAGGCGCGCGAGGCCCGCTCCACCCGCGTGATGCTGATCGCGCTGGGCGTGGTGACCTGTGCCCTCGCCATCACCTACGGCGGCAGCTGGCTGCTTTTCTTCCCGCTGCTCGGCCTGGCGACGGGCGCGATCGTACGAGGCCGGTGGCTCGGCAGGGTCGGGCTCGGCCTGACCCTGCTCTCGGGTGTCGTGGCGGGGGTCCGGGACGGCTGGGGTGCAATAAACGTCGCGTACGGCACCTTCCTCTCCACCATGGTGACCGCGGCGATCCTCTCCCTCTCCGAGGCTGTACGTGAACTCCGCGCCGCCCGCGAGGAGTTGGCCCGCCGCGCCGTCGAGGAGGAACGGCTCCGCTTCTCCCGCGACCTTCACGATCTGCTGGGCCACACCCTCTCCGTAATCGTGGTGAAGTCGGAGGCGGTCCGCCGGCTGGCCCGCCGCGACCTGGACGCGGCGCTCGTCCAGGTCGGGGACATCGAGTCGGTGGGCCGCCAAGCGCTCACGGAGGTCCGCGAGGCGGTGACCGGCTACCGCGAGGGAAGCCTGGCCACCGAACTCGACCGGGCCCGCTCGGCGTTGCAGACCGTCGGCATCGAACCCGTCGTACGCCAGTCGGGCCCGGCCCTCGCCGCCCGGACGGAGGCACTGCTGGGCTGGGTGATCCGCGAGGCCGTCACCAACGCCGTACGCCACAGCGGCGCGACCCGCTGCGAGATCGTGGTCGAGGGCGGCCTGGAACGCGTCCGGGTACGCATCTCGGACGACGGCCGCGGTGCGCTTCCCGCGTCCGACCCGCCCCCGTCGATCCCGGGCATCGGCGGCACCGGGCTCAAGGGCCTCACGGAACGCCTCGCGGCGGCGGGCGGCTCGCTGGAGGCGGGGCCCCGTCCGCGGGGCGGCTTCGTGGTGACGGCGGAACTGCCGGTGGAAACAGCGGAGTTGGGTGAGGAGGCGGATCCGGCGGGCGCTTCGCAGGAGGCGAGCGTGCTGAACCTGCCGGGGACGGCGGCCTAGGTCCGGAGTGCGTCTGACCGGCCTACGCTTGGGCCGTGAACGAGATGCCCCGGGACGACCGGCCCGCCAAGTCCATCCGCGTGCTGCTCGCCGAGGACCAGGGGATGATGCGGGGCGCCCTCGCCCTGCTGCTCGGTCTTGAGGAGGACATCGAGGTGGTCGCGCAGGTGGCTGCCGGGGACGTGATCGTGGTCGCGGCCCTGGAGTCTCGGCCCGATGTCGCCTTGTTGGACATCGAGTTGCCGGGGATCAGCGGGCTCGACGCCGCCGCGCGGTTGCGGGACGAGGTGCCCGACTGCCGGGTGCTGATCCTCACCACCTTCGGCCGCCCTGGGTATCTGCGGCGGGCCATGGAGGCGGGCGCCGCGGGGTTTCTGGTGAAGGACGGGCCCGTGGAGGAACTGGCCGCCTCGATCCGACGGGTGCTGACCGGCGAGACGGTGATAGATCCGGCGCTCGCCGCGGCCGCGTTGAGCGCCGGGCCGAGTCCGCTGACGGCCCGCGAGTGCGACGTGCTGAAGGCCTCCGCCGACGGGGCGACCGTCAGCGACATAGCGGCCAAGCTCCACCTCTCCGAGTCCACGGTCCGCAACTACTTGTCCTCCGCGATCGGCAAGACGGGCACCCGCAACCGCATGGAGGCGATGCGGGAGGCCCGCCAGCAGGGCTGGCTCTAGAGGGCGACTGATCAATGCTCGGACCGGCCCGAACCGGGCCGGACCCTGCACGGCGACCGGTCCGTGTCGTCCGCCGGGGCGACGGTTCCTGCGGCTGACCTGACCCCGCACAGCCGCCCTCGCCGCCTGGTGGGTCCGTCCACGGATTCGCACCGCCCTCGGTCAGTTCCCCACGAAGCCCGCCACATCCGCCGACTTGTAGCCCACCCCCTTCGGGGACACGCACACGAACCAGTTCGGCTGGGAGCCGTCGACCGGACGGATCGAGGGGGTTTCCGTGCTGGTCTCCGTGCCCCGGGGTGCACGATTGACGACGGTGGCCGTCTCGTCGTCCCAGGTGCAGACGGCCTGCTGGGCAGTCGGGGCGACCTTGCCGATCACGAGGCTGCGGGAGGCGCCGACGCCCTCGGAGCCCTCCGCCGCCAGGGGCATCGAGTACGCCTGGATGTCCGTACCGGACATGGAGTCGCCCTTCTCCACCGGCCCCTGCACGACCGTCGCCGAGTCGCCGTCGCCCACCGTCAGGTGCACGAACACCCAGCCCTTGCCGACCAGCTCCGCGGGCCCTCGGACGTCCCCCGGCTTGACGCCGTACAGACCCATCGCGTCCAACTGGCCCTGTGCCTCCACCTTGTCCTTCGGCGCCCCCCAGACCTCGATGACGACCCGCCACGCCTTGCCCTGGTCGCGGCCGGTCGCCAGCGTGGTCCGAGCGGGCTCGTACAAGTGCCGCGCCTCGACCGTCGTCGGCTGCGTGGCCGCCGGAGCGGCACGGTCTCCGTCGCCGCTCAGCGCTCCGGCCAGGGCCAGCGAACCCGTCGAGCCCGCGATCACCAGGGTGGCCGTGGCCGCCACCGCCCAGCGCCGCGCCTTGCGGCGCCGGCCGCCTCGTACCACCGCCTGGTAGGGGGCTATGCCGATGTCGACCTCGTCCGCGGCGTCCGCCAGCAGGAGGGCGATGTCGCTGTGCGTCACGTCGCCGTGCGTCATGTCGTGGTTCTTCTCCCGGTCCGCACTCATCACTTCCGCCCTACCTGAGTCACCGTCTCGGCCAGGCCCGGTATGGCGCGGAGCTTCGCGATCCCCTTCGCCGCGTTGCTCTTCACGGCCCCCGCCGAGCAGCCCATCGCCTCCGCCGCCTGCGTCTCGCTCAGGTCCTCCCAGTAGCGCAACACCACCGCTTCCCGCTGTCGGGGCGGCAGTTGGGACAGCGCCTTGAGCAGCGCGGAGCGGTCGTCCGCCTGGGCGATCCGGTCCCCGGCGTCAGGCAGCTCGGGCGTGAGATCCCCGTCGGACCTGGGGGCCAGGAACTCCTTGAGGCGCCTGCGGTGCTTTCTCGCATGTGCGTTGATCATCAGGCGCCACACATACGCGTCCGGGTCGTCGGCGGCACTGACCTTGCGCCACGCCACATACGCCCGCTCCAGCGACGACTGCACCAGGTCCTCCGCCGCGTGTTGCTCCCCCGTGAGGAGAAATGCCGTACGCATCAGCCGCGGCCAGCGGCCGATGACGAAGCTCTGGAACTCCTCGTCCAGAACCTGCTTCCGATCCCCCATGGGCACCTCCTAGATGACCAATAGAGTCCATGGGCCTCGGATTTCGTTGCCTGCCCTCGCGATCTTTTCGTGACGTCCGTCGGTACGTCCGTGGCTCAGTCGCTCGCAGCCTGCGCCGGCACCCGCCGCGGCAGCCACAGCAGCATCAGTACGGCGCCTCCCAGCAGCACGCCCGTGCCCGTACGGAAGGCCAGTGCGTAGCCCTCCGTCAGTGCCGCGGCCGATGTGCCGCCCCCGGTACGGGCCGCCGCGATCGTCGACATCACCGAGAGGCCGAGCGAACCGCCCATCGTGCGCGAGGTGTTGACCAGGCCCGAGACCAGCCCGGCGTCCCCCGGCGCCGCCCCCGACGTGGCCAGCGAGCCGAGCGGCGTCGCGGACAGTCCGGCGCCGAGCATCATCAGGATCCCGGGGAACATGATGCCGGTGAGGTACGTACCGTCCGCGCTCATCGTCGACTGCCAGCCGAACCCGACGGCGGCCACCAGCGTCCCGAGCACCGCGACATGGCGCGCCCCGGCGACGCGCATGAGGCGCGGCGCCGCCTTCGAGCCCAGCACCACAGCGAGCGAGCTGGGCATGAGCGCGAGCCCGCCCTCCAGCGGCGTGTAGCCGAGCACGTTCTGGGTGTACAGGGTCATGAAGAACCACATGCAGATCATGGCGGCGCCGCACAGGAACATCGCCACGTTCGCCGACGACACGGACCGTATACGGAACAGCTTCAGGGGCATCAGCGGTGCCTTGGCCCGCGCTTCGACCAGCAGGAAGAGCCCGATGAGCGCGGCTCCGGCGAGTAGCGGGGCGAGGGCTGCGGACGAGGTCCAGCCCTCGGCCTCCGTCTGCACGATCCCGTACGAGAGGGTCGCAAGGCCCGCCGTCACCAGCAGCGCGCCCGGCAGATCGAGCCGCCGCCCGTCACCGGCCCGGCTCTCGACGAGCCACCGCAGGGCGCCGGCCAGTACGACGGCGCCGACGGGCACATTGATCAGCAGCACCCATCGCCAGGACAGTCCCTCGACCAGGAGTCCGCCGACGAGGCCGCCCGCCGCTCCGCCGCCCGCGCCGAAGGCGGTCCAGGTCGCGATGGCTCGCGCGCGCGGCGCCCCTTCCGGCACGGCCGACGTCAGAATCGTCAGCGTCGAGGGCGCGAGCACGGCCGCGCCCAGCCCCTGCACGGCCCGTGCGAGCAGCAGCTGCCACTCGGCCTGGGCGAGCCCGCCGCCGAGGGACGCGAGCGTGAAGATGGTGAGCCCGATCAGGAACATCCGCTTGCGCCCGTACAGGTCCCCGGCCCGCCCGCCGAGCAGCATGAAGCCGGCGAAGGCGATCGTGTACGCGTTGACGACCCACTGGAGCCCCGTCGCGCTGAGCGCCAGGTCGGCCCGCATCGAGGGCAGCGCCACATTGACCACGGAGATGTCGAGCACCACGAGGAACTGGCCCGCGCAGGCGAGCGCGACGACCACCCAGGTGGGCGGCGCGGAATTTCGGGACACGGGTCTCGCTGCGGCGGCTCTGAGCATGGCAGTCATGCTCTCAACCGGCCCGCGCCCCGTACATGGGATTTTCGTCCCGGGGGCGCTCAGCCCTGGGACCTACCACCCGCGCACCAGAGCGGCAGAAAAGCGTGACGCCTCCGGCCGCCGGACCGGAGGCGTCACGCCCCACGCACAGGTGCTCGTGGATCAGTCAGTCACGTCCGTGACCCTCCAGCGCTGGTTGGAGCCGGAGTTGGGCGTCCACAGCGTTACGGCCGCGCCCTCATTGGTGGCCTGGCCGCCGACCTCCAGGAGGCGGCCGGTGGCGGCGTTGACGAGGGTGAAGGTGCCGTCACCGGTCGTCGACATGATCCACTGGGTGGCCTTGTCGCGGCGGCCCTCGTCGGGCTCCACCACCGGGGCGCCGTTACGGACGGCGAGACGCTTGCCCTCCACCGGGTTGGTGAACACGTACCGCTGCCGGTTGTCCGTGTCACCGCTGATCTGCCGCAGCTTCCACTGCCGGCCGGCAGCGGCGGTACCCGTGGCGGCCGACTTGATGACCAGGTTGGTGCCGTTGTCGGCGACGGTCAGGGCCTTGCCGCTCTGCACACCGGTCAGCTCGTAGGTGTGGCCCTTCTGGAGCAGCGCGGCGTCCTTGGCGACACCGGACACGCCCTTGACGACGAAGGAGGTCACCGACTGGGCGGGCACGGTGAAGGTGGCCTTGCGGTCGCTGACCTTGATGGCCTTGTGCCGCTCGAGCTTGTTGTCGGCGCTGGTCACCACGGGGGTGACGGTGGCCTTGCGGCTGATCTTGCCGAACTTGGACAGGTCGACGGTGACCGTACGGGCCTCGGTGGTGCTGTTGACGTGGACGACGCTCGCCCCGTCGCCCTTCTTGGAGACGGCTGCGGCGCTGGAGGTGTCGTTCACCTGGATCAGCCGGTCACCGGGCTTGATGTAGTGCGTGAAGTTCCGGGCGGTGTCGAACTTCGTGTTGGTGTAGATCGGGCACGACTCGAGGGTGTCCTCGGAGGTGCAGCTGAACGGGAGCTGGATGCTGCCCCAGTTGCCGCCCTTCGCGGACTCGCCGCCCGGCTTCATGTTGTCGTAGTCCTCGACCGGCTGCCAGAACACCCAGGCGCTGGGCTCCAGTTCACGCAGGTCGTCGACCATGCGCTGGGCGAGGCCCAGGCCCGGCCGCATGTCCGTGAAGCTCTGGCCGTCGCCCCAGTCGCCCTCGACCTCGCTCATCCACAGCGGCTTGTCCTCGGCCTTGGCGAGGTCGCGCGCGCTGGTGCGGCCGCCGGTGCCGTAGGTGTGGACGTTCATCTGGTCGACGAGGTCGCGCACCTCCTGCGGGTAGCTGAGCCAGTTCTGCGTGAAGGTGCTCGGGTTGGTCTCGTCCATCGCGGAGATCTCCGCGTCGGTACGGGACTTGTCCAGGACCGGAGCCAGCGCGCGGAGCACCTTCTGCTGGAGTTCGGGGCCCATGTGGGCGCCTTCCTGACGGCCGCCGACGGGCTCGCCGTCGGGTCCCAGCTTGGTGCCCCAGTAGTCGGTGTTCGGCTCGTTGAACGGGTCGAGGGTGTCGACGTCGATCTTGTGGACCTTCTCGAGGCGCTCGGTGGCGCCCACCAGGTACTTGGCGAAGTCGTCGATCGACTCGGGCTTCAGCTGGTCCGTCTTGGAGTCGAAACCGCCGGAGACATAGCCGCTCTCGGTCATGAACCAGGGCGGCGAGTTGCTGAACGTCTCCCAGTGGGTGATGTCCTTCTTGATCCGGTCCACCCACCAGCGCTGGGTCGCGTCGGCCTTCGGGTTCCAGTCGTTCTTGTCCTCGGCGCTCCACCAGTCGGTGTCCTCGCGGGTGGTGCCGGCCGGGGCCTTCCACCAGCCCTCGACGGCTCCTCCGGCGCGCAGGTAGTCCTTGACGTCCGGGGCGTTGCCGCCGCCGATGTTGTAGCGGGCGATGTTCAGGGCGAGACCGCTGTCGTCGAAGAGGAGCTTCGCCAGCTTCTCCCGTACCGCGGGCGGATAGTCGCCGGTGGCGTTCGCGAACCAGACGAGGCTGGTGCCCCAGCCCTCGAACTTGTCGTGCTTGTAGGAGGGGTCGGGCCGGACGGTGACGGTGGGGGGGTCCGCTGCCGCGACCTGCGCCGTGGACGACGGGGCGGAGACCAGGGCGGCCCCGGTGGCCAGAGCGGTGAGGCCGGCGGCTCCGAGGAGCCGTCTGCTGCGGGTACGGCGTGCCATCAAGTGCTCCCAACTGCGGTGGTGGTCGCTGTGCTCGTCCTCCCGCCCGTCGGGCAGGAGGGATGGCCCTCGGACGGGTGCGGTGCTGTCCGAGGAGGTCTGGGGAGAGATCAGGTGGTGGGCTGACGTAGTACGGCGACGTCCCGGGGCGGCAGGACGAGTGCGTTGCCGTCGTCCTGCCGGCCCACCAGGAGTTCTCCGTCGAGTCCGGGCAGGGGCACCGTCTCGTCGGTGCGGTTGACCAGGAACAGGTAGCGGCTGCCGGCGTCACGGCGTACGGCGATTTCGACCAACCCGCGTGCGTCGGCGGGCAGTTCGCTCTCGACGCCGGCCGGGGCGAGCAGCCGTGGCAGCAGGGCGGTGAGCCCTTCGGCACCGAGCCGAGTGGAGACGTACGCGGCCGAACCCCGTCCGGTGGCACGGCGGGTGACGGCGGGGAGGCCGGCGTACGCCCCGGTGAGGTAGCGGGCCAGGACCTCCGCCTCCGGGTCGGTGACGGTGATCCGGTCGGTCCACAGCGAGCCCGTACCGGCGTCGTCCAGGTCGTCCAGCTCGACGGTCTCGCCGTCGAGCAGCGGCCCGAACTCCTCGATGCGGATGCCGAGCAGCTCGCGCAGGGCGCCCGGGTAGCCGCCGAGCCAGATGTGGTCGTTCTCGTCGACGACTCCGGAGAAGTACGTGGTGACCAGGTGGCCGCCGCTCTCGACGTACCGCGTGAGCTCCTTGGCGAGTTCGGCGGGCACGACGTGGAGGACGGGCGTGATCAGGACGCGGTAGCGGTCGAGGTCGGTGCGGGTGGTGACAAGATCGGCGCGGACTCCGAGGTCGAGGAGCGCGGAGTACCAGTCGAGCGCTTCCTGGCGGTAGTCGAGCAGGGAGGTGGGGTGGGAGTCCTGCTCACTCGCCCACCAGGATTCCCAGTCGAAGACGATGCCCACGGGGGCAGGCTCGCGCTCGCTGCCCGCGACCGGGGCCAGGGTCTTGAGGGTGTCGCCGAGAGTCACCACCGCGCGGAAGAGGTCGCTGTCCTCACCGGCGTGCGGCACCATCGCCGAGTGGTACTTCTCGGCACCGGCCGCCGACTGCCGCCACTGGAAGTAGCACACGGCGTCGGCGCCGTGCGCGACGTGCAGCAGCGAGTCACGGGCCAGCTCGCCGGGCCGCTTGGCCACGTTGACGGGCTGCCAGTTGACGGCGCTCGTGGAGTGCTCCATCAGGAACCAGGGCTGTCCGCCCGCGATGCCGCCGGTCAGGTTGGCGGAGAAGGACAGCTCGTCGCGGTCCTGGGGGCCGGGGTGGACGTAGTGGTCGTTGGAGACGAAGTCGATCTCGGGGGCCCAGTCGGCGTAGTTCATGCCCTTGGTGCCGCCCATCACCATGAAGTTGGTGGTGATGGGCACGTCGGGCGTGATCTCCCGCAGTACGTCCCGTTCGGCGCGCAGATACTCCTTAAGCGCATCGGAGGAGAACCGCTTGAAGTCCAGCTGCTGTGTGGGGTTCGGGTGGGAGGCTGCCAGCCGGGGCGGCAGGATCTGCTCCCATTCGCTGTAGCGCTGGGACCAGAAGGCCGTGCCCCAGGCGTGGTTGAGCGCCTCCAGCGTCGTATAGCGGGCGCGCAGCCAGTCGCGGAAGGCGCCGGCCGCGTCGTCGGAGTAGTCGTAGATGTTGTGGCAGCCCAGCTCGTTGGAGATGTGCCAGGCCACCAGGGCGGGATGACCGACGTACCGCTCGGCCATCTTCCGCACCAGGCGGAGCGCGTACTTCCGGAACACCGGCGAGGTGGGCCGCCAGTGCTGCCGCGCCCCCGGCCACACCGTCTCACCGGAGGCGGTCACCGGAAGGATCTCCGGGTGCGCCGTGGTGAGCCAGGGCGGCGGGGACGCGGTGGCGGTGGCGAGGTCGACCCCGATGCCGCCCGCGTGCAACAGGCCCATGATCTCGTCGAGCCACCCGAAGTCCCACTCGTCCCGGGCCGGCTGGATGCGGGCCCAGGAGAAGATCCCCACGGAGACCAGGTTGACGCCGGCCTCACGCATCAGCCGTACGTCGTCCTCCCACACCTCGCGCGGCCACTGCTCGGGGTTGTAGTCGGCGCCGTACACGAGGCGTGGGGTGGGGTCACCGTCCGGCCCGTGCAGCTGGGACAGGAGGGTGGAGATCATGGTGGTCCTTCCGGTGTGTCGCGCGGGCGGCGGGGGGTGTACCTCGGCCGAGCAGGTTGGCGAAGTCCGGTGCGGTCCCGGGCCCCGGAAGGGGCGCGCGGCTGGGTCAAGTTCGGCTCCGCCCCCCAGGTGGTGCCCCCCCACCAGCGAATCCCAGCGGGGGGGGGGACCACCCCCCACCGGCCC
>NZ_JBICUR010000039.1:0-15150 GCF_043198355.1 Streptomyces sp. NPDC048825 | reverse complement strand
GCGGTCGGCCTTGCCGCCCTCGTTGAAGAGGCGCTCGTCGATCTCGAACGACACCTCGCGAGCGAGGGACATGAGCTGCTCGCGATGCTCCTTGGACAGGGCGCCGAAGACGCCGGTCCTCGCAACCACGATCGCCTTCCCTTCACATGACCTCGAAGCGGAAGCGGGCTCGTATCGGGCCGATGCGACGGCCGTGGCGGCGATGCGAGGAATGGAACCCCGTTTTTTCTCCGGCCGTATGACTCCACGATCGTCGCAAATCGGCGCAGTGCAACCTGGGCCGAGGTCCCTTTCCGAGAGTCGGTCCATGTGTCGCGACGGAACCCATGCGGTGCGACGGTATTGACAGGGGTTTCCGGATTGACCGGGGCTTCCGGCAGCGGCCGGGCAGGAAGGTGGTGGTGACTATGGAGCTCCCGCTGGTCGTGGGTGTCGACGGATCGGATTCCAGCCTGGACGCCGTGGACTGGGCGGTCGACGAGGCGGCGCGCCTCGGGCTGTCTCTGCGGCTCGTCTACGCCTCTTTGTGGGAGCGGTACGAGGGCGGCCGCCCGTCCTTCAGTACTGACCGCCCGGCTGAAGAGGTCATGGCCGAGCACATCGCCGTGTCCTGCGCGGAACGTGCCCGGCTGCGCAACCCAGAGGTGAAGGTCTCCAGCGATGTACTGCCCGACGATGCCGTGTCCGCGCTCCTGCACGCGGCTCATGAATCCTTCGCCCTGGTCACGGGCTCCCGCGGCCGCGGTGAGATCGCCGGGGTCCTGTTGGGATCGGTCAGCCTCGCGGTGGCCGCCCGTGCCGTGTGCCCGGTGATCGTGGTTCGCGGCGGGGAGCGAAACCGGCAGGGCTCCTTCGGCCGGGTGGTGGTCGGCCTCGGCGACTCCGCGGAGGGCTCGGCCGCCGTGCGGTTCGCCTTCCGCGAGGCCGAGGCGCGCGGCTGCGCCCTGCATGCCGTGCGGGCCTGGCGCCGCCCCGCCCATGAACACGTGGACCATCCCCTGATCGCGGATGATGCCGCCGGTGCCCACGAGGAGCGCGCCTCCGCTCTTCTCACCGATGCGCTGCGCGACGCCGTACGCAATCACCCGCAGGTCGAAGTGCATCGCCAGGCGGTCGAAGGCCCCGCCCACAAGGTCCTCCTTGACGCCTCTTCCGACGCCGACCTGGTGGTCGTGGGTGCGCGGAGGCGCCACGGCCATGTCGGTCTGCAGTTTGGCAGGGTTGCCCATGCCCTGCTGCATCACGCCGAGTGTCCGGTGGTCGTCGTCCCGCAACGGGCCTGACCCGACGTGCGTCTCATGCTCCTGCACATCTCGTGAAGGGAGAAGGAGAGGGCGGCGGATGTCGGAGTGGACCTGGGAGTACGAGGGCTACGACCCGGCCGGCGAGCGGCTGCGCGAGTCGTTGTGCACGCTCGGCAACGGCTACTTCGCCACCCGCGGCGCCGTACCCGAGAGCAGGGCCAGTCTGGTGCACTACCCGGCCACCTACGCGGCCGGGGTCTACAACCGCCTGGAGTCGACCGTGGCGGGGCGGCGGGTGGTGAACGAGGACCTGGTGAATCTCCCGAACTGGCTGCTGTTGCGGTTTCGTCTGCGCTTCTCCGACGGATCGGCGGGCCCGTGGTTTTCTCCCGACACGCGGCAGCCGCTCGACCACCGGCACAGTCTGGATCTGCGCCGGGCCACGCTGACGCGCACGTTCCGGTTTCGGGACGACGAGGCAGGCGTGCTGGGTGTGGAGCAGGTCCGGCTGGTGCACATGGCGGATCCTCACCTGGCCGCGCTGCGGACCGTTGTGACAGCCGAGGACTGGTCCGGAGAGATTGAGGTGGAGTCCGTCCTCGACGGCGACGTGATCAACAGCAACGTGCACCGTTACCGGTCACTCAACCGGCACCACCTGGTCCGTGTACGGACCGGCGCGTCCGCGACCGACGTGACGTGGCTGAGCTGCCGCACCAGCACCTCCGACGTCGGCATCGGCATGGCGGCACGTACGGTCGCCGTCGGGCAGCCGCCCACGTCGTCGGAGCCTCGTCCGTCTCACCGCCGTGCCGTACACCGGCTGGTGATACCGGTCGCTCCAGGCCGGCCCGCCGTCGTGGACAAGACCGTGGCCCTGCACACCTCCCGTGACCCGGCGATCAGTGACCCGCTCGGCGCGGCGCTCGACCGGTTGTCCACGGCTGTGGGCTTCCCGGCGCTTGTGGACTCCCATGTCGCTGCCTGGGCGCGCTTGTGGCGGGGCGCGGACGTCCAGGTGCCCGGGGAGGCGGGCCGTGTCCTGCGCCTGCATCTGTTCCATGTGCTGCAGACGTTGTCGCCGCACACCGCGGACCTGGACGTGGGCGTGCCGGCCCGTGGGCTGCACGGCGAGGCGTACCGGGGCCATGTCTTCTGGGACGAGCTGTTCGTGTTGCCGTATCTGAACCTGCGTTTCCCCGAGGTCTCGCGGGCCCTGCTCAACTACCGTCACCGGCGCCTGCCGCAGGCATGCCGCGCGGCCCACGCGGCGGGCCGAGCCGGGGCGATGTACCCCTGGCAGTCCGGTAGCGACGGCCGTGAGGAGACTCAGGAGCTACACCTCAACCCCCGTTCGGGCCGGTGGCTGCCGGACAACTCCCGGCTCCAGCACCACGTCGGCTCGGCGATCGCCTACAACGTCTGGCAGTACTGCGAAGCGAGCGGTGACACCGAGTACCTGCATACCAAGGGCGCGGAGATGCTGTTGCAGATCGCCCGATTCTGGGCGGACAGCGCGGAGTTCGCCCCCGGTCTCGGCCGCTACCGCATCCGAGGCGTAGTCGGCCCCGACGAATACCACGACAGCTACCCCGACGCCGCCCGGCCGGGCCTGGACGACAACGCGTACACCAACGTCACCGCCGTCTGGGTCCTCAGTCGCGCCCTGGACCTGGTGCGGCGCCTTCCGGCATGGCGCCGGCAGGAGCTGTTCGAGCGCATCGCGCTGGACAGCGGCGAACTCCCGAAGTGGGAGGAGGTCTCCCGGCGGCTGCGGGTGCCCTTCCACCAGGGCGTCATCAGCCAGTTCGACGGCTACGGCGACCTCACCGAGCTGGACTGGGACGCCTACCGCACCCGCTACAACAGCATCCGGCGGCTGGACCGCATCCTCGAAGCCGAGGGCGACTCCGTGAACCGCTACCAAGCCTCCAAACAGGCCGACGTCCTGATGCTCGGCTACCTCTTCTCGCCCGCCGAGCTGCGGGCCCTGTTCCACCGTCTCGGGTACGACGTGGACGACGAGGTCTGGCACAGGACCGTCGACTACTACCTGCAGCGCACCAGCCACGGTTCCACCCTCAGCGGACTCGTCCACGGCCTCGTCCTCGCCCGGGCCAGGCGAGCCGAGGCGTGGAGTTACGTCCACGAGGCCCTGGAGGCGGACACCGCCGACATCCAGGGCGGCACGACCGGCGAAGGCATCCACCTCGGCGCCATGGCCGGCACCCTGGACCTGGTGCAACGCGGCCTGACGGGACTGGAGACGCGTGAGGACGCCCTGTGCCTGGACCCGGTGCCCCTTCCTGCACTGTCGGAGTACGGGTTCTCCCTGCGCTACCGCGGCCACTGGGGCGTCGGCATACGGCGCCGGAGCGGACAGCTGGAGATCCGGGTGCCCGACTCGGAGGAGTCACCGATCCGCGTGGTGCTGGCCGACCGGGCCGTGACCGTCGCGCCCGGAGAGACCTGCACGCTCGTGTTGCCGGAGAGCTGATCCGCGCAGACGGGCGTGCCGACCTCGGCGTCTGCGGCCGGATCCGCCCGGACAGGCCATAGGCTCCGAAAGCGGGGTTCCGCTTCAGGCGACAGTGCCGTGGGAGACGTGGATGAAGTGGTTGGTCTCGCTGGTCGGTGCCGGGCTCGTCATGCTCACCCTGCGGGACCTCTTCCATACCCTCTGGCACCCGACCCGCCACGGCGGCCTGAGCCGCCTCGTGATGACGGCGCTGTGGCGCCTGGCCCGGCGCTTTCGCGCGCGCAGGCGGGTGGTCGGCCTCGTTGGGCCGCTCGCCATGGTCACGGTGGTGGGCATGTGGGCCTTCACCGTCGTCCTCGGCTGGGCCATCGTCTACTGGCCGCACATGCCCGGGGCGTTCGCCTTCGCGCCCGGTTCCAAGGCGGCGCAGGAGCCCGCGCTGCTGGACTCCGTGTACCTGTCGCTCGTCACGGTGGCCACCCTGGGCCTGGGGGACATCGCACCCGGTGAGGGCTGGCTCCGCCTGGTCTCACCGTTGGAAGCCCTCGTCGGCTTCGCACTCCTGACGGCCACGGTCTCCTGGGTGCTGGAGATCTACCCGGCGCTGACCCGCAGGAGGGTCCTGGCCATCCGGCTGGCCCTGCTGCGCGACTCGGCCCCGACGCCGCAGCAGATCGACTGCACGGCCGGGGCGCTGCTGCTGGACAGCCTGGCAACGGAAGTCGTACGCGTGCGTATCGACTTCACCCAGTACGCCGAGGCGCACTACTTCCATGACGGGGAGGACCACTCGTCGCTGGCGGCCACGGTCGGCTACGCCGCCACTCTCGCCCAGCGAGGACGGGCAGCCCAGCGGCCGGAGGTGCGCCTGGCAGGTGACTTGCTCGCCGGTGCGCTGAAGGACCTCGCAGCCATCCTTGACCAGCGTTTTCTCCACACCGGTGGCACGGCGACGGAGGTCTTCGCAGCGTACGCCGCAGACCACGGGCGCAGCCTCGCACAGCTCTGACCAACCGGCCCATGCCCGGTCTTGCAGCGCCAGGATCGCCCACACGATGAGTGGTCGGTCATGCCGGTCGGCGTCAGCGGTGGCACCCTGACAAGCGGACACCGGTATTCGGGGACGGCGGTTCCCTGCATGACGGGAGTTTGGTGGATGGCACACAGCGAACAAGCCTGTCCTGATGCCGCTGCTCTGGCACGCTCCGGCGTCCTCGCGGTGCGCGACAGCGACCTTCGAGCAGTCCGTGGCTCACCCGCGTACAGAACCCCGCCGGGCGCGTGAGCGAGCAGCGGGGTGACCGGGTTTTTGATGCGGGCACCGACGCACCCCGTACGACATCTTCCGCGTCTTCCGCGGCGGGTCTGTCGTCGCCCGAGGCTGCGCGCCGACTGACGCGTTACGGGCCCAACGCGATCCCGGCGGAGCCGCGCGCCCCCGTATGGCGGCGGGTGCTGCAGCAGTTGCGGGACCCGCTGATCCTGGTGCTGTTGGTGGCCGCCGCCTTGACGATCGCCACCGGTGATCTCTCCGATGCCGCCGTGATTCTGCTCGTCATCACGGTGAACACCGTGGTCGGCGTCGTTCAGGAGGTACGAGCCGAACAGGCGGTGATGGCCCTGTCTGCCATGAGTGCTCCCACCGCCAGAGTCGTACGGGACGGTGAGGAACGTTCCCTCCCTGCTGCCGAGGTGGTGCCCGGCGATCTGGTGCTGGTGGCCGAGGGAGACATCGTGCCCGCCGACGGGGAGGTACTGGCCGCGGCCTTGCTGCTGACGGACGAGTCCTCGCTGACGGGCGAATCCGTCCCGGTGGAGAAGGCCCCCGACAGCGAGCCCGCGCACGGCACGGTGTCGGCGGGCACGGTCGTCGTCCGCGGCCACGGACGCGTCGTGATCACCGCCACGGGAGCCCACAGCGCGCTCGGCCGGATCGCATCTCTGATGGGTGCCGCGCCCGGTCTGACCCCGCTGCAGCGCCGGCTGGCGGGGTTCGGCCGGGTTCTGGCAGCCGCCATCGTGGCCCTGTGCGCCCTGGTTCTGGCTCTCGGGCTGGTGCGCGGACAGCCCGTGGAACTGATGATCGTGGCGGCGATCAGCCTTGCGGTCGCCGCCGTACCGGAGTCCCTGCCCGCCGTCGTGACGCTCGCGCTCGCCCTGGGGGCACGGCGGATGGCGGACCGGCACGCCATCGTCCGCAGGCTGCCCGCGGTGGAGACGCTGGGCTCCGTCACGGTGATCGCCACCGACAAGACCGGCACCCTGACCGAGGGCCGAATGGCCGCCGAACGGCTGTGGACGCCGCGCGGAGAGGCCACGGTCCTGGGCACCGGCTACGAGCCCCAGGGCCGGGTCGTCCGCGACGGAGAAACGGTCACGGCGAACGACGCACCCGACCTGGCGGCGTTGCTGCGCGTCGCGATGCTGTGCAACGACGCGGCGCTGGAGCCTCCGCCGGACGGCTCCGCGGAGTGGCGCGCGCTGGGTGACCCCACCGAGGCCGCGCTGCTCGTGGCGGGGGCCCGGCTCGGGCTGGACCGGGCGGCGCTGGACCGCGGGCTGCCGCGCGTGGAGGAGATTCCGTTCGACAGCGGCCGCAAGCGCATGACGACCGTCCACCGCCGGCCGGACGGAGCAGTGCGGGTCGCGTGCAAGGGAGCGCCGGAGTCCCTGCTCCGGCCGCAGGTCCTGGCCGACGGTCCGGACCTGCTCGCCCGGGCGGCGGCTCAGGCGGAGGCACTGGCGCGTGACGGGTACCGGGTGCTCGCCGTCGCGTCGGCCGACCACGAGGAGGCGTTGGAACCGTCCGGGACATGGGAGTCGGGCCTGTCGCTGCTCGGCCTTGTCGGCATCCTGGACCCGCCCCGCGCCGCGTCCGAGCCGTCGATCGCCGCCTGCAAACGCGCCGGCATCGTCCCTGTACTCATCACCGGCGACCATCCGCTGACCGCCCGGGCCGTGGCGGAGCGACTCGGCATCGCCTCCCGGGAGGAGGAGGTGACCACCGGGCAACGGATCCGGGAAGGCACGGCGGGCGAGCTGACCGGCGTACGCGTCTACGCCCGGACCACTCCCGAGCAGAAGTTGGACATCGTCGAGGCATGGCGCGGGGCCGGGCAGGTCGTGGCGATGACGGGGGACGGGGTCAACGACGGCCCGGCCCTACGCCGCGCCGACATCGGCGTCGCCATGGGGCGGCGCGGCACCGAAGTGGCCCGCCAGGCAGCCGACCTGGTGCTCGCCGACGACAACCCGGCCACCATCGTGTCGGCCGTCGAAGAGGGGCGCCGGGTCTACGCCAACGTGCGCCGGTTCCTGCTCTACGCACTCGCCGGAGGCACGGCGGAGATCCTGGTCATGCTCCTCGGCCCCTTCCTGGGGATGCCGCTGCCGCTGCTGCCCGCGCAGATTCTGTGGATCAACCTGCTCACGCACGGCCTGCCCGGTGTCGCGCTCGGTGCGGAGCCCGTCGCCCCGGGCACGATGCACCATCCGCCCAGGCCCCCCGAGGAGAGCGTGCTGGGCGCCGGCCTGTGGCCGCGCATCCTGCTCATGGGGGCCTTCATTGCCACGGTGACCCTGGTGGCCGGCGTGTGGGCCCGTGAGACGGGCCGCCCCTGGCAGTCCATGATCTTCCTGGTGCTCGGGGCGACCCAGCTGGGCGTTGCCCTGGGCTCCCGCGCCCGTCCGGGAAGCCTGGCCAACCCGTTCCTGCTGGTTGCCGTGGCTGCGGCCCTGGGCCTCCAGGCGGCCGGTATCTATCTGCCCCCTCTTCGGGACCTGTTGGGTACAGAGCTGCTGTCGCTCGGGGACCTGGCGATCGCCTGCGCGTTGTCCGGCCTCGGCCATGTGGTCATGCGTTTGCAGGCACGGCTGTGGCCGGAGCGGCAGCCGTGCGCCGCCTTGGCGGAAGGCGAGGATCCGGGTGGTTGGCCTTTCCGCTCCGCCCGGGCAAAGGGGCTCCGCTGACCCTGATCTTCCCGCAACGCCGCATGCTCGAACGGTCCTAGACCTCCCGGATCGTCCTGAGCAGGTTCGGGACAACCACTGGGTTCGCCCCCTTCAGCGGAGTCAGACGCCTCGCTCGCGTTCATACGGGCGCATGGCATGGCGCCGGACCACGGTCGCGGTGAAAGCGCAGGTGGCGACAGCGGTGAGGGCCAGGAGCAGGTATCCCCAAGTGTAGTCGTCGGCGACGCTGTAGACCGCGCCCATGACCAGGGGCGGGAAGAAGCCGCCCAGTCCGCCGGCGGCGCCGACGATGCCGGTGACCGATCCGACCTGGTCGGCGGGTACGAGGCGGGCGACGAGGGCGAACACGGCGCCCGATCCGGTTCCCAGGGCTGCGGCCATGCCGAGGAAGGTCAGTGTGGCGATCGGGATCAGGGCGAGTTCGAGGGAGGCGAGGAGGGCGAGTCCGGCGATGGCGGCGTACGCCCCGATGAGCACGGGGACGGGGTGCAGCCGGTCGGAGAGCCAGCCGCCCACCGGGCGCGCGGCGACCGCGAGGACGACGAAGCCGGCGGTGCGCAGGGCGGCGTCGGAGCGCCCGAGATCGTAGGCGGTGGTGAGATAGGTGGGCAGGTAGACGCTGAAGGCGACGAACCCGCCGAAGGCCACGGCGTAGAGGAAGGCCAGCTGCCAGGCGGTGGGCATCCGCATGGTGGCGGTGGTGCGCGCGAGCAGCGAGCCGGCCGGGATGGCACGCTCTGGCTGGTCGCGCAGGAGGAAGCGCGCGGTGACGGCGTAGAGGGCCAGGATGACGGCGACGAGGGTGAAGGGAAAGCTCCGGTCGACGGCATCGGCCAGCTGCACAGTGGTGAACGCCGAGATGGCGGTGCCGCCCGTGCCGATGCCGAAGATGCCGAGCGCCAGGCCGCGCCGTTCGGGCGGGTACCAGGCGTTGACGAACGGCACGCCGACGGCGAACGTGGTACCGCCCAACCCGAGGAAGAAGCCGCCGATGAGGAACTCGGCCAGGGAGTCGGCCAGATGGCCCAGGTAGAGCACGGGCAGGACGGTCAGGGCGGTGACGAGGGGAAACACCCGGCGGGCACCGACGCGGTCGGTCAGGGCTCCGGCCGGGATCCGGCCGAGCGAGCCCACGAGGACCGGCACAGCCACCACCAGGGACTGCTGGAACGAACTGAGGCCCAAGTC
This sequence comes from Streptomyces sp. NPDC048825, assembly GCF_043198355.1. Lineage (NCBI taxonomy): Bacteria > Bacillati > Actinomycetota > Actinomycetes > Kitasatosporales > Streptomycetaceae > Streptomyces > Streptomyces sp. NPDC048825. The sequence goes on along the minus strand of NZ_JBICUR010000039.1, from coordinate 6,267 downwards.
GTCGCGGAGCGTCGGGCCGAGCGGCCCCAGCAGAGCCCACGCCCAGAAGCCCGCCATGAACCCAGCCGTGGCCAGAGCCAGCATGCGCGCCGGCTGCGTGAACCGGCTCACCGGCTCTTCCTCTCCACGAACACCGGCGACGCACGAAATGGGTGAGGGGCTGTATGGCCCAGGGCCGGGGACGTACAGCCCCTCACCTCTCCGTACTCGGTGCGGCTGCTGTTGTGGCCGCGGGACACTCTGCTTCTTCGGACCAGCAGAAATTGGCACATAAAGGCAATTTTGCGGTGCGGGTGTCCCTCAAGCTCTTCAAAAGCAGTGAGGTGACGGTCGTGGCGGACAGCGGGGTACGAGCCGCGCGACTGCCCGCAAGGGGTTGCCTTCTCCTGGTATGTGTCATCGCCGACGCGTGTGGGCTTTCCCTACGCCCGCGGCAGTCCTGGTGGAGATGTACCGGGAGGCCAGGGCGCGGCTGGGCGACCCGGCGCTGGCGTCGGCCCCAGACCGATCGGAGCGCCGCCGCTACCAGTGGGTGAGAGGCAAGGGTGGCTATGAACGGGTCTCGTGGGACGAGGCTGGCGGCTGCTGGGGCAAGCGACTCTGCGCTGGGGGCCGGCGGAGGACGGAGGCGGCAGCCATGCAGAGCACGAGCAACCCCAGTCTGCCGCCATTACGACACGGCCACGCGGACCGCCGTGACCTTGTACTCGGGGCAGGAGGTGACGGTATCTGCGACGTCCGAGGTGAGGTGGTTCACTCCGCTCGCAGGGAAGTGGAAGGAGCAGAAGACCTGGCCGGGGGTTGTCTGGTCACCGACACGAGCGATGAGCCGGGCTCGGCCGTGTCGGCTCTCCACTGTTACCTGCTCGCCCTCGCGCACGTCGTACCGGCCGGCGTCGTCGGGGTGGAGGTCAAGGAAGTCAACCGGGTCGAGCGCGAGGTTGCCGCCGCGCCGCGTCATGCTTCCGGAGTTGTAGTGAGCCCAGCGCCGCCCGGTGACCAGGACCAGCGGATAGTCGTCGTCGGGTCGTTCGCCCGGGGGAAGATAGGGGGCGTTGGCCAGGTGGGCCCGGCCGTCCGGTGTGGCGAAGCGCTCGGTGTACAGCTTGGCTTCTCCCGGCCGGTCGGGGGCGGTGCAGGGCCATGGCACGGAGCCCTCGCGGTCCAGTCGGTGGTGGGAGAGCCCGGCGAAGACGGGCGCGAGCCGGCCGCATTCGGCCAGGGCGTCGGCGGGAGTCGCGCAGCCCAGGTCGACTCCCATGGCCTCGGCGACGGCCCGAAGGGTGTCGAAGTCGGTGCGGGCCTGTCCCGGTGGGGGCACGGTGGGGCGGACGCGCTGGAACCGGCGGTCGAAGTTGACGAAGGTCCCGTCCTTCTCCAGCCAGGAGGCCACTGGCAGTACGACGTCGGCGTGCTGGGCCGTCTCGGACAGGAACAGTTCGTTGCAGACGACGAGCGGGCAGGCGTCCAGGGCGTGGACCACCCGGTTCGTGTCGGGGTCGGTGGCGCAGACGTCCTCGCCGATGACCCACAGTGCTCGCAGATCGCTGGTTCGTGCGGCGGCGAACATGTCCGGGATCCGCAGACCGGGCCGATCGGGGACTGGTACGCCCCAGACGTCCTCGGCCCGTGCGCGGGCGGCCGGGTCGGTCACCTTTCCGTACCCGGGCAGGAGGTCGGGCAGGGCCCCCATGTCGGAGGCGCCCTGGACGTTGTTCTGGCCGCGCAGCGGGTTGACCCCATACCCCCGGTCGGTGCCCACGGCGCCGCGCAGGATCGCCAGGTTGGCCAGGGACCGCACCCCGTCTGTGCCGTGGAGATGCTCGGTCACGCCCAGGCCGTAGACGATGGCCGGATGCTCGGCGCTGCCGTACAGGCGGGCGGCGGCGACCAGGTCCGGGGCCGGCACGCCGGTGAGGTCCGCGACCCGGTCCGGCGGGTAGTCGGCCAGCAGTTCGGTGAGCTCTGGCAGTCCGGTGGCCCGTTCGCGCAGGAACTCCTCGTCGGCCAGCCCTTCGGCGAGCAGTACATGGGCGAGCCCGTGGAAGAGCGCCACGTTGGTGCCGGGACGCGGCCGCAGATGCACATCGGCGTGCAGGGCGAGGCCCACGGCACGCGGGTCGGCGACAACCAGCCTGGCCCCGTGGAGGACCCGCCTCAGCAGCCGAGCTCCGACCACCGGGTGGGCCTCGACGGGATTGGCCCCGACCACCAGCAGGCAGTCGGCCCGCTCCACGTCGTCGAAGGTGTCGGTGCCGCCGGAGAGCCCGAAGGACGCCGTCAGGCCGGCGGCGGAGGGGGAGTGGCACAGGCGGGAGCAGTTGTCGACGTTGTTCGTGCCGATGACGACCCGCATGAACTTCTGTACAAGGTAGTTCTCCTCGTTCGTGGCACGGGCCGAGGAGATCGCCGCCACGGCGTCAGGGCCGCCGGCATCGACGGCGGTCCGCAGTCCCCGGGCGACGTGAGCCAGTGCCTCGTCCCAGCCGACCGGCTGCAGCACGCCGTCGCGCCGCAGCAGGGGCCGGGTGAGCCGCTCCGGTGAGGTGCGGAATCCGTGGGAGAAGCGGCCCTTCACGCACGCGTGACCGCGATTGACCGGGCCGTCCCGGGCGGGCAGCACCGCCGTGACTTCACCGTCCTGTGCGATCACGTCGAGGGTGCAGCCCACGCCGCAGTAGCCGCATGTGGTGCGCGTCCGGACCTCCGCGGGGTGGAACGCCGAGGTGAGTCCCCGCGCCGGTCCCGGCTGGGTGATCGCCCCCGTGGGGCAGGTGTCCACGCAGCCGCCGCAGGCCACGCAGTCCGACTCGGACCAGGGCCCGCCGGTGCCGGGGGCCACGACGGTGTCGCCGCCTCTGCCGACCAGGGTGAGGGCGAAGGTGCCCTGCAACTCGGAGCACATCCGCACGCACCGGCCGCAGGCGATGCACAGGTCCCGGTCGAGGTGGACGTACGGGTGGGAGTCGTCCCGCCCGCGGCCTCCGGCACCCAGCGCCACTTCGGGGCCGATGCCCATCGACCGGCAGACGTGGGCCAGTTCGCTGGGACTGTCGTCGGCGAGGGCCCGGGGCGGCAGTGCGGAGACGATGACCTCCACCGCGTCCCGGCGCAGCCGCACGACATCGTCAGTCCTGGTGTCCACGCGCATGCCAGGGGATGCCGGAGTGACACAGGCCGCCGCGATGCGCCCGTCGGCCCGTACGAGACACGTACGGCATGACCCGGCGGGGCTGAGCCGGTCGTCGGAGCAGAGCGCGGGCAACTCGATCCCGGCCGCCCGCACCGCCGTGAGGAGTGACGACTCCTCGGGTACCTCGACGCCGGTGCCGTCGACCTCGATCGTGAGTCCATTCATGGTCCCCATCCCGCCAGTCGGTCCCCGTAGGCGCGGGCAAGGCTGTGCACGGCGGGCGGGATCCGCCGCCCGAAGGCACACAGGCTCGCCTCGGTGAGGACCCGCGACAGTCGCTCCCACTCCTGACGCGGCGGGGCATCGGCGGATGCCCATTCCAGGCCGCGGCGCGAGCCGACACGGCAGGGTGAGCACGCGCCGCAGCTCTCGGCCGCGGCGAACTCCCAGACGTGACGCAGCACTTCCTCCGGTGCCACTCGCTCGTCGAAGGCGACGAGACCGGCGTGGCCGAGAGCGGCGCCCCGGGCCGACAGCCCTGCCTCCGACAGCGGCACGTCCAGCGCGTCGGCAGCGAGGAAGCCGCCCAGCGGCCCGCCGACCTGGAGAGCCATCAGCTCGGCGCCGTCCTTCAGACCGCCTCCCAGCTCGGTGACGATCCGCCGCACCGGTGTGCCGAGCTCGACCTCGTAGCAACCAGGCCGTACAAACCGCTCGGAGAGACAGACCAGCTTGGTCCCCGTCTCGTCGGACGTGCCGCGCCGGGCGTACGCCCGGCCGCCGTGCCGGACGATCCAGGGGACGGCCGCCAGGGTCTCCACGTTGTTGACGACGGTCGGCGCATCCCACAACCCACGCTCGGTCGGGTACGGCGGACGGGGCCGGGCGCATCCGCGGCCGCCCTCCAACCCCGCGATGAGTGCGGTCTCCTCACCGGCGACGTAGGATCCGGCGCCCTCGACGATGCGGATGTCCAGCGAGGTGGCCGTCCCATGGGCCGACGGTCCGAGATGGCCGTCGGCGTACGCCTCGCGCACCGCTTCCCTCATCCGTGCCAGAGCGGCCGGATATTCGGAGCGCATCAGCACCACGCCCTGACCGGCCCCGCACGCGAAGCAGGCCAGGGCCAGCCCCTCCAGCACACGCCCCGGATCGGCCTCCATCAGCAGCCTGTCGGCGTACGAACCCGGATCGCCTTCGTCGCCGTTGGCGACGACCACGGTCCCGGGTGCGCGGCCGGCCGCCTCCCACTTCGCCGCCACGCGGAATCCGGCGCCGCCACGCCCACGCAGCCCGGACGCCGCCACTTCCCGGTGCACCTCGTCGGGAGTACCGGACGACACCGTCCTCGACCACACCTGCCACGCCGGCTCACCGGAGAGCACACCGCTCAGCAGGACTGGGTCATCGGTGTCATCGGCCACCGGGATCTCCGGCGCCCGCGGTGGCTCCCGCCCGGCGAGCTGAGCGGGGAGGGTCGCCCCGGTACAGGGCATGTCGTCGTCAAGGGCGGCGGGCCCCGCGTAGCAGTAGCCCAGACAGCGGACAGCCTGCAGCGACACGTCACCGCCGCGCGGTGAGGCGGTGTGTGCGGCGACACCCAGCTCACGCTCCACCTCCGCGAGGTGCCCCCCGCCTCCTGCGGCGAAGCACGCCGTCGCGGTGCATACCCGGACATGGCGGTCGCCGTGCGGAGCGGCCAGGTCCGCGTAGTAACTGGCAGGTCCCAGCGCGGCGGCAGCAGGCAGGCCGGCGCGGGCGGCGACCGGTGGTGCCCAGACCTCGGGGCCGTCCACCGTCGTGGCCCTGGCCTTGGCCAGCGACTCCACCAACCTTTCTCCAGACCGCCCACGCCGGTCCGCCAGCGCCCGGAAAGCGTCGAAAGAGTGAGCGGAACGGACGAGCGCCATGCATTCATCGTGGAGGAAGGCGCACGAGACCGCAGCTGGGGGACCGGCCTGGCCGGACATCGGCATCGAGCACCTGCTGACCAGAGCTGGGACGCCAGGACCGAGGTTGCGGCCCGGACCACGCCGCCGGAGCCTGGAGGTGTCCCCGCTGATGTCGTACGGACCGGCTGATTCCTCACCGATCGAGAGGAGGCAGGCCGCTATGACCAGCATCGCCCACCGCATGGCCACCCTGTTCCGGACCAAGGCGAACAAGGCCCTGGACCGGGCTGAAGACCCGCGCGAGGTACTGGACTACTCCTATACCCAGCAGCAGGAAATGCTGCAGAAAGGTACGACGTGGTGTGGCGGACGTGGCCACCAGCCGCAAACGCGTCGAGATACAGATCAACCAGCTGCGCCAGTCCAGCGGCAAGCTGGAGGGACAGGCCCAGAAGGCGCTCGCCGCCGGACGCGAGGACCTCGCCCGCGAAGCCCTGAGTCGGCGCACCGCCGTGTCCTCCCAGGTCACGGACCTGCAGACCCAGCACGCTTCGCTGCAGGCCGAGGAGGAGAAACTCACCCTCGCCGCACAGCGCCTCCAGGCGAAGGTGGACACCTTCCGCACCAGCAAGGAGGCCATCAAGGCCCGCTTCACCGCCGCCGAAGCCCAGACCCGCATCACCGAGGCCGTCACCGGCATCGGCGAGGAGCTGGGCGATGTCGGCCTTGCCATGCAGCGTGCCGAGGACAAGACCGAACAGTTGCAGGCCCGCGCCGGAGCACTGGACGAACTGCTCGCCTCCGGGGCCTTGGAGGACGCCACCCTCCGCGCCGGCCGCGACGACATCCAGGCCGAACTCGAGCGCGTCACCGCGGGCCAGGACGTGGACAAGGAACTGGCGCGGATGAAAGCCCAGCTCCCGGCGTCCGCAACCCCGTCGGCCGTAGAGGGCAGGAGCGCCGAGCAGGGCCCGCCGGACCAGGAGGCGACATCATGATCATGCGGATTCTCGGCGAGGGCCAGTACGAGATCACCGATGAACACCTCCCCCGGCTCAACGAGCTGGATGCCACCTTGCAGTCGGCCGCCGACGCGGGCGACGAGACGGCGTTCGCCGCTGCACTGCCGGCCCTACTGGATGCGGTGCGCAGCTATGGCACGCCCGTGCCGGACGCGACGATCACGCCGTCCGACCTGGTCCTGCCCGACGAGGACACCAGCCTCACCGAGGTGCGGGAACT
>NZ_JBICUR010000038.1:0-22213 GCF_043198355.1 Streptomyces sp. NPDC048825 | reverse complement strand
AAGGTCTTCCTGCGGTCGGACGAGGAAATCGAGGAGGAGGTCCGCCGCACCGTGGTGTCCTACCTCTTCCCGGCCTTCAGCCACGCCATCCACGTGAACGTGCACGAGGGCGTCGTCACCCTCCGCGGGCACATCCAGGACACCTCGCTGATCTCGGTTGCCGTGCGCCTCGTGCGCGCAGTGGAGGGCGTCGTGGACGTCGAGCCCCACCTCACCGGCGAGTCAGCCGGTCGGGACGGGCCCGGGACAACTCAGTGACCGCGCGCGAGGCCGGCCGCCGGCCGACTGCGTCCCTCGGGCGGGTCAGGGCCTGGATGCCAGGTCAGGGCTGGATGTCGAGTACGTCCGACACCGGGCGGCGCGGTGTGCCGGGGCCTTTGGGGCCGTACCCCAGGCGCAGGAGCATCTGGGTGTAGCCCGTCCCGGACACCGGGTCGCGCAACGGCCAGCGCAGGTCGGTCCATTCGAGGGGTTGGGTGGCGAAGGAACTGGACAGGTCCTCAAGGGTGGCCAGCAGCAGGACGCGTTCCATGGCCTGACCGGCGCGGAGCCAGTCTTCCAGGTGGTCGTGGCTCGTACTGAGGAGGGCCAGCCGAGGAGTGCGTTCGAAGTCCGCGGCGTCACGGCCCGCCACCCTCCGGGGGCCCGCGAAATCGCGCATGGGGGCCTTGCCCCCGCGCTTGCGCGGCCCGAAGGCGTAGTGCGGGACTCCGTGCGTCGGCGGTGCCGACCGACGGGGCGTCGATACGAGTCCACCGCGCCAGGTCCTGGTCGCTGCCGAGGTCGGTGATGTTGCGTGCCTCGGCTTCCTGGACCAGTTCCAGCACCTCCCGCAGATGCCATGAGGTCGGGAAGGCCAGCGCTGCTCCCTCAGCGCGAGCGGCTGCGCTGAGAGCCTCCCGCACGGGATCGGGGATCTCCCTCTCCTCGAACGGCAAGCGACTGCTACGCCGCAGGTGAATCGCGGGATACAGCGCGTCGAGCTCGCTCTCGTCGGTTGCGGAGCCGATCAGCCGCACGCTCGCGACCAGCGTCCGGTCTGTGGGATCGGGCATCAGGAGCGTTTCCGGATACCAACCCTCGTGAGCCGCGGCGGCTCTCAGGTTCAGCAGGGCGGCACCGCAGCCGATGTGCAGGCCGCGGGTGTCGGGGTCGGAGTGCGGCATGGTGCGCTCGAAGTCGGCGTGGATTTCGAACGTGCGACTGCGCCGGAAGTAGCGGAAGAGCCAGGGCTGCGCGTTGTGCATCGACGGGGCGGCGGCAGCGGCGTGGGCCAGGGCCGTCACCTGCTCGTCGGCTGGTGCTTGTCGGCTCACCGGAACCTCCCCTCGCGAGTCGGCGGCCCACTGGCAGGGGCCGCTCTTCGGCGGCCCGTGGGCGCCTACTGATCGGCCGGAGCGATGCGCCGGCCCGTGAGGCGCGTGGGCCGGATCGACACCCACATCTCGCGTGCACCGCCCGCCCATGGCTCGGTGTGTGCGCGCTGGGCGAGCCCACGCACGGCGTCGGGCTCCGTGACAACGTTCGCGGGGCCGACTACGAGCACACTCCAACCCTGGCTCATCGCCTCATCCACATGGTCGATCTCGAAGGCGACCTCCGTTCCGACAGCCGCCGCGGGCACGGAGTCGGGCGCGGTCCGGAAGACGATCACGTCATCCACTACCTCGTAGTTGACCGGGACGACCGCGGGGCGGCCGTCGGGCGTCGACACCGCGATGCGCCCCACGCCATGTGTGGACAGCAGGCGGCGGCATTCCTCCGGACTGAGGTCCCGCAGCTGCGGATGCAGCAGTGCGTGACCCTGACCGGGTGGCAGGTCGACGCCTGCCCCGCGCAGGGCTGCGGCGGTGGTGCCCAGCGCGGCGGCCAGACTGAGGAGAGTCGCCACGGTCGGGTCGGCCGGATGTTCCTCCAGGTACGCCAGGTAGTCCGGCGAGATGCGGGCGCGGCGGGCCGTCTCCTCCCGGCTGAGCCCGTGCCTCCGGCGCTCGACGGCCACACGTCGGCCGATGTCGCCGGGGTTGGGTGTCCCGGCCGACGGAGCGACTGCGGACACGGCCTCCGCCTCGCCCCTGTCCGGCTGGGAAGACCCGCGGGTGGTCCCGGGCTGCCCGTGCTCCACATGCCGGATGTGTGCGTCGGGCCCGGGGAACACGAGCGTCACTTCCTCCGTGTCCGACCAGCGCACGTCGTAGGGGGGTGTTCCGTCCTCGTGGTGGAGTCCGACGATCTCGCCGTCGCGCCTGGTCGCGCCGGTCTTCTGACTCTCGATGACGAGTTGGTCGCCGAGGTGAGCTCGCATGATCGCCGCCCTCTCCGCAGAATGGTGCTGTATCCAACGTGCCACGCGCGACACGCCGCCGCATGGGACGACCGGCCCTTATCTGCAGGGCGGGCTGGACCGACTCAATGGCACGCGGTCGCAACCCGGACGGAAGAGGCGACATGCACCACCGATCGGTCGCGGAACTCATGACCCGAGACGTCGTCCGGGCGCGGCGTGACACGCCGTTCAAGGAGATCGTCAGGCTGCTGGCGGAGAACGACGTCACCGCCGTGCCCGTGGTGGACGAACTGGACCGCCCCATGGGTGTGGTGTCCGAGGCGGACCTGCTGCGCAAGAGCACCGACCAGGCCGACCCGTCGGGCATGGTCCCCGTTCCGCACCTGGAGGCATGGGAGCGGGCCAAGGCCGAGGGCTCCCGTGCCGAGGAGCTGATGTCGGCTCCCGCCGTGTGCGCACGTCCGGAGTGGAACGTGGTGGAGGCCGCCCGTCTGATGGAGGCCCAGCACGTCAAGCGGCTGCCCATCGTGGACGAGGCGGACAGGCTTCTGGGCATCGTCAGCCGTGGCGACCTGCTGCGGATCTTCCTGCGCCGTGACGACGCCATCCGCGACGAGGTCACCGAGGATGTGCTGCGACGCACGATGGGGCTCGCTCCCTCGGAGGTGACGGTCGAGGTGCGCGACGGGCGGGTCGCCCTCGGGGGCTCGGTCGAGTTCAGGAGTCTGATCCCCATCATCGAGCGGTTGTGCCGTAGCGTCGACGGCGTGGTCTCGGTCGCCGAGCACATCGCGTATCGCACCGACGACGCCCGGCGTTCCCCCACCGGCACCTGAGGGGACAGTCGGCGTCGGCGACTGAGAGAGACGCGGACCGTGGCGGCGTGGGGCCGACGGCGGAACCGTCGGCCCCACGGAGGGAACAGGCACTCGCCTACCGAACCCGGTACGGAGCGCGGCGGCTGGTCCCACCCCGGCTCAGCCGGTGATCTCGATGCGGTGCGCCTTCCCCGTCTCGGTTTTCGGGACGCGCACTGTGAGGACTCCGTTGGTCAGGTCCGCGCTGATGTGCTCGGTGTCGGAGTTCGGCGGCAGAGTGGTGCGGTAGTCGAACTGCCCCATGCGGCGGGTGTGCCTGCGAACCACCCCGGTGTGCTCCTTCTCCTTGATCTCACCGTGGATGTCGACCTCGCCCTCGGCGACCTCCACGGTTATCTGGTCCTTGGCCACGCCGGGAAGCTCCAGTTCCACCAAGTAGGCGTCCTCGGTGTCCACGACGTCGGCCAGCGGCGCCCACGGCTCGGCCGTGCCGAACTCGGGGTAACCACCGACGGGAAAGACGGCGTGCATGAGCTGGTCCATCCGGGTACGGAGATCCTCCAGCTCGTGCAGGGTTGCCGAGAGTCCACCTCTGCTGTGCCGTACGAGATGTGTCATGACTGATCCTCCTTGACTTGCTGTGCCACCGCCGGTCACATGGGCCATCCGGCGACCTGACGGGTACTCGGCCGGGGCGCCCCCATGCCCTCGATGTCGCGCTCGGCAGTGTTCAACAGCTGCTGGGCGAGGTCTTGCATTGCCCGGCCCGCCGCCAGTTCGTCGCCGATCTCCGGCACGTTCGTGTCCGCCGGATGACAGTGCGCGGCCCCGTGGCCGGTGAGCTCCGTGGTGCCGGTGTCCAGCACCACGTGTGCCTTCGTGGTTCCCTCGTCGTCCTCGAAGAGGTGGAGTCGAACCTTCCACTCCGCCGTATGCGGCATCGCTTTCCTCCTCACCTCGATACGGATCCATGTGGTCCGGACGCGGTTCGTTCTGGGACCGAGGACCGTGCGGAGGCCGCCGCCATCTGTTCCTCGATGCGGCGCCGGACGCGGGTGGTGAGTGCGCTCAGCCGCTCGGAGGAGGTCGCCCGAGGCGCGACCGGTGCTCGGATCCGGCGGGCTGCCGACGGCAGCCCGCCCAGGTCCGCCGTGAATCTCTCCCGGCACTCGTCGAGCGTGGGCCTGGTGCCGGTGCGCCGTCCGCCCCGCATCACCGTCTCCAGCAACGGCCTGCCACTGTCGGGGGGCTGCTCGTCGGCCAGACCGACCACGTCGGCGTAGCCGGGGCGGCGGAACACCTGCTTCGGGCCTGGTGCCGTCACCTTCGCCGACGACAGCTTCATCACCGGCCGTCCGTCGTACTCCACCATCTTGTACGCGGAGTCCAGATACGGTGCGTCGGCCGAGACACCGACACGAGTGCCGACGGCGTAGGTGTCGATCGGCACGCCGGAGCGGACCAGTTCGTCCACCGCGTACTCGTCGAGACCGCCGCTGGCTATGATCCGCACCTTCGGCAGGCCCGCGTCGTCGAGGACGGACCGTACCCGTACCGCCAGGGCCCCGAGGTCGCCACTGTCCAGCCGTACGGCCGAGCCGGGCCCGCGGTCCAGATCCCGCAGGACGCGCGCCGCGACGCGTACGCCCGCCTCGGTGTCGTAGGTGTCCACGAGCAAGGTCACCGGACCCGGGTGGGACCGTGCGAACGCACGGAACGCCTCCTCCTCGGTGGCGAACGCCTCCACGAAGGAGTGGGCCATCGTGCCGACGGCGGGTATGCCGAAAGCCGTGGCCGCAGCCACGTTGCTGGTCCCGGCGAAGCCGACCATCGCGCCGAGGCGGGCGGCCTGGAATCCGGCCTGCGGGCCGTGGGTCCGCCGTAGGGAGAAGTCCACGACCGGATGCCCTGCAGCCGCAAGGACGCATCGCGCGGTCTTCGAGGCGATCGCCGTCTGATGGCTGAGCTGGTTGAGCACGTACGTCTCGGCCAACTGCGCTTGGGGAAGAGGCGCGGTCACCTCCAGCAGGGGCTCTCCCGCCAGCACGATCCGCCCCTCCGGCATCGCCCGCACGTCGCCCGTGAACTCCAGGCCGAGCAGGGCCTGAAGATCCCGCGCCGGCCGGTGCAGCGCGGAGGCGAAGGCGTCGACATCCTCGGGGCCGACATGAAGGCCGGACAGGTAGTCCAGGGCTGACTCCAGCCCCGCAGCGACAAGGAAGCCCCTCTCAGGAGGCAAGTCACGGACGAAGAGGCTGAACGTGGCCGGGCCGGTCATACCCTCCCGCAGGTAGGACATGGCCATCGTGACTTCGTACAGGTCGGTGGTCGTCGCGTCGGACATCGGCGTCGCCTCCTCGGCTCCCGTCCGGGTTTCCTGCCCATCACCGGCGGAAGCGCGCGGACCACAGGGGCTCGACCAAGTCCCACTCGGCGTCCCACTGCGCGTACCTTCTCCGGTCCAGCACATGGCGCATGCCTGTCCGCGCCGCGTAGAACCCAGCGCCCACGCCAATCGCGGCCATACCGCCTGCGAACCAGCCGGTGGTCGTCGCGTTGAGCTCGCTCATCGGCGGACTGGTGAGGCCGCCGTCCCGGTCCACCCACACCCGCACGGTGGCGCCCTTGGGCGTTCCCGACTTCACGAGGGTCGTCCCCGTCCGCACCGTGCCGTTGTCGTCGGTCCAGCGGACCTGCGCCTGTTGCTTCCCATCTGTGGTGACACCCTTGACGTTCGACGTGAGTCGGGCGGTGACCTCCTGCCGATCCGCCGACTGGGCTTGCACGGTGCGCATCGACGACTCGTACGCCGTCGTTCCCGCGCTGAGCGCGGCCACCGGGAGGCCGAGGACGAGGACCAGCATCAGCAGCCCGCGGACCCAGGACTCGAACCTGTCGGATGCACGTCGCAGAGGGTTCGCCCCCTTTGACGCATGCTCCTGGCGCGGCGGGGGCGGACCGGACGCGTGCGACGAATTCTGTGCACTCATGACTCGGCCTCCAGCAAGTCGCTGGTCCGTTCCCCCACCACTGCGTCCCATCATCGGACGGGACCCGGCTCCGGTCACAGGGCCGAACGTCCCTGCGGGGACGACTTCCGGCCCCGCAGCGACCGACCGTCGACATGGTCCGTCTCCCCCGTCCGGTCATATCCGGGGAACGACCGCGATCGGACAGGGCGCGTGATGCAGGACCGCATGGTTGATCAATCCCAGTTGCAGTCCCAGGTGCCCCTGTCGTCTGCGGGCGCCGACGACCAACAGGTCCGCCTCGGAGGCCGCCTCCAACAGGGCCCGGCGTGCCGGGCCCTCGATCACCCTCCGGCTCACCGGGGCGTCGCGGTACCGCTCCGACGCGCCGCGCAGGGCGTCGTCCAGCACCTGCGCCGGCGGACGGCGGTGGGCCTCCAGGGCGTACCACGACGGGGCTTGAGGTGTGGTGAAAGCACCGAGCGGTGCGCTCCAGGCGTGCACCGCCACCAGCCGGCAGTGCCGTACATGGGCCTCGCGGAACGCGAACTGCACGGCCGTGCCGCTGCCCTCTCCCTCCTCGACACCGACGACGACGCTCCCGAAGCGGGCATCCCGGTGCTCTGCCGCGCCGCGCACCACGACGACCGGGCAGTCCGCTCGCGCCGCCACAGCCAGGCTGACCGAGCCCAGGAGCATCCCGGCGAGGTCTCCCAGCCCCCTGGACCCGAGCACCAGCGCGAAGGCGTTGCGCCCCTTGTCGACCAGGGCGGCGGTGGCGTCCTCCTGCAGCACCTCGCTCGACAGCCGCACCGTGGGAGCACACGCCCTGACACGTTCCGAAGCGGAGCCGATCACGTCGGACGCCTCGTGGTCCCGCGCCGCCGCGTGCAGCAGGTGGAGCGGCACGCCGTGCCGGGCGGCTTCGTCGGCGGCCCAGTCGACCGCCTCCAAGCTCGCCGCAGACCCGTCGATGCCGACCACCAGGGGAATCGTCACCGCCCCTATCTCCTCTCGGCCGGATCCCGCATCTCCGGCCCCCTCCTCCGGTCCACATGCGCCGTGGAGGGGATTGGGGTACTCCTCGAATGAGAGAACCCGCCACGCTCGGCGTGCCGACGACGTCCGGACCATCCACACCGTCGGACTCGTTCAGCGTGGTCCATCCCCATTTCCAGCTTCGTACGTCACGGAGGCCGCCGCCATACCAGCAGCCGTCACGGTGGTGGCAGCGTCTCGTCCACACCGCGCAAGCGGCTCCGAAGCCCGATCGTGGTCGGCCTCGGCCTGATCCCGGCAGACGCGCGGCGCTCGCCTGGGCCGCCGACGAGGCGGACCTGCGCCGCCTGCCCTTGCTTCTGGTCCTCGCGCGCCTTGTCCCCGGCCGCCTGCGGCAGAAGCTCCCGCATCGCGAAGACGACCCCGGGCACGCGCATCGGACCCTGCCGCTCGACGCGGAAACGGAACGGGGTCTCTGGCACCAGCGTGATGTCCATGCCCGTCACCCTCTCTTCGACGCGCTTCCGCAGACACGACGACCGTCGGCCGGCACCGATCCCAGCGGGCGCGGTCAGGAGGCGGGCGGGCGACCAGACCCAAGCGACACCCTGCCTGCCCTGGCCCGCCCGGTGGTGCCGTGCCACGGTCACGGTCACGGACCACTGCGCCGCCCGGCGGTGTTCATCAGCCAGGTCACCGCACGGCTGACGTCCGAGAGCGAGACGATTCCGACGAGCCTCCCCTGATCCATGACCAGAACTCGATGCTCGGCTCCCGGTTCCATGCGCGGCAGCAGATCCACCAGGGGGCTGTCCGGCTCGACCACGGTGGTCTGCGACAGCGACACCATGACGTCCCTCACCGTCACAGCATGGGCCTCGGCCTGCGGCACCCGTCGGGCACTGTCCAGGGTCACCAGCCCGACCGGGGCCCCGTCCTCGGTCACCGGGAACGCCGAGTGCCGGTACCGGTAGCGCGCATCGGTGAGGAAGCCCGCGACCGTGGTCTCCGCGGAAACCGTGAGAGGTTCGGGCGTCATGGCGTCCCGCACGGGGACACCGGCGAGCACGCCGCGCAGCTGGGCCTGCCGTCCCTCGGCGGTGGCGGCCGTGATGAGGAACCAGCCGATCAGTGCCAGCCACAGACCGCCGAACGCGCCTGTCCTCATGAACGCGACCAGCCCGAGGACGACCAGCAGCCACCCGAAGACCCGCCCCGCCGCAGTGGCGCCAGCGGTCGCCCGCAGCCGGTCTCCCGTGCGCCACCACAGGAACGCGCGCAGCAGCCTGCCGCCGTCGAGTGGGGCGGCGGGCAGCGCGTTGAAGACGGCGAGCAGCACATTGATGCCCGCGAGCCAGGCGGCCATCTCCACCACGATCCCGGAGGCGGATGCCAGATCGAGCAGCCAGGTGGCGAGTGTGAAGAGCCCGCCCAGCAGGAGGCTGACGAGGGGGCCGACACCGGCGATCCTCAGCTCCCTGCCGGGGCTGGACGCCTCGGACTTGAGCCGAGCCGCTCCGCCCAGCAGCCACAGCACGATGTCGTCCACCTCGACCCCGTTGCGCCGGGCCACGACGGCGTCCGCCAGCTCATGTGCGAGGAGGGAGGCGAAGAAGATCACTGCGGTGCACAGGCCGGCCGCCCAGTACACCGCCCAGGCACGCCCCGGATACGTCTCCGGGAGGCGGCCCTGGGACAGGCCGAACGCGATGATGCCGAAGATGAACAGCACGCTCCAGTGCACGCCGACCCGGACCCCGGCGATCCGGCCCAGAACGAACGTCGCCCGCACAGCGCTCTCCCCTGCTCAAACCGTCATCCGACGGACAGCCGTCCCGCTCCGTCCCACCGCCGCCCCGCCTCCCACGGTCCCACGACACGGCCATGCAGACCCCGTCCCCATGGCAGTGCCAGGGGTCGACCGCGCTCAGCTCGGACCTCTCGCCGAGCTGAGCCTTCTGATCAGTGGATCCTCCTGATCCCAGTACACTCTCGGCCCGACGGCTCCGCGCGCTGAAGGGGCCTGAAGACAGCGAGCAGAGAGGTGGAGCAGTCGGGGTGCGACAGCCTTCGTCCGGTCGCAGTGCCGCCGGACACATGCCCTCGTCGATCACGGCCACTGTCAACCATCAGCTGGGACCGAAGTGTCAAGCATCTCCCGGGACTGGACACCCCTACGCCAACGTGTCGAGTCTCAGTTGATGGTTGACGGGTTGGCGTCGGGTGATGCTTGACGTCTGCCCTAGACGATCTTCCGGCGGTTGTGTTCACCGGACTTGCGGACCACCACCTCCTTCCTGGTGACACGGGGAACGGTGGTGATCAGCTCGGTTCCCTGGAAGATGCGGATGCTGGTCTCGTCCAGGTGGGCGGTGACGACCTGGCGGGCATGCCCGCGGCCCAGCTGGATGCGCTGTCCGGCGACCACGAAGCCGCCGGTGCTGCTGACGGTCCGCTCGGCGATCTGCTCAGCGGCCGGAGGCAACAGCGGGGGCGGCCCGGCCCCCGGCCGGGCCTGCGTTCCTGTCTCCGCCCCGCTCCAGCCCGGCCGGGGGCCGAGCCGCGCTCAGGCGGATGAGCCGAGAATCGTGAGGCACCGCACGGGAGCGGTCAGGCGCCAGAGCGATGCCTCCGGCGGGGGATCGGCCGGCACCGGGATGGAGGGGGCGCCCTTCCCGGCCGCGGGCACATAGTGGCGTGCGTGGTGGGCTCCCCGCCCACCGTCGCCCCAGGCAGAGCCGAGCGGGGGGGGGGGGGGGGGGGGGGGGGGGGGGGGGGGGGGGGGGGGGGGGGCCCGGCGGCCCCCCCGCGGGGGGGGGGGGGGGGGGGGGGGCGGCGGGCGGCGCGGCCCCCCCCCCCGCCGCGCCCCCCCCCCCCCCCCCCCCCCCCCCCCCCCCCCCCGCTCCGCGGTGTGTGGGTCGACGGCGGACGGGATGGGAGCTGGGGTGAATGGTGGGCGGAATCTGGACACCTTCAGAAGGACGCTCGTGCAACGTGTGACTACGCAGCGCGCACTTCCCAGCCGGGCACGCGCAGCACCCACTGCCGACGCAGCCCCGGTTGGGACCTCAGGCCTCGATGGCGCCCAGTTGCCGCAGCAGACCGAGGTTGTCGGTGTTCCACCAGCTTTCCGCGATCCTGCCTCCCTGGCAGCGGATCGTCGCGTGACCGGTGGCTGAGAACTCCCGGCCCGTGGCCTCCATGCCCAGGAACTCGCCCGTATGACGGCCCTTGAAGGAGAATCGCGCGCTCACCATGTCACCCTCCGCGATCAGGTTCTCGATCGTGACCACCGGTTCGAGCGCCCCGTGAAGCTTCCGGTTCGCCGCCTTGGACTCCTCGAGCCCGACGACGCCCGTCGGCAGGATGGGGTCGTGCTCCTGGTAGTCGGGTGTACAGAGCGTGTCCTCCGCGTCGAAGTTCCTCTTGTTGGCCACTTCCTCGAAGAAATTGCGGACCACGATCTTGTTCAACTGCTCGTCCCGGAGAACGTCGAGGTCCGTGAACGTGGGCTCCTGGTCGCAGGCCGCCACCAGCTCCTGGAAGATCCGGTCAGTCTCCGGCAGCCGTGAGTTCTTCATCGCCTCCTCGTACGAGGGGAACTCCACGATCTCCACAACGTGCGTGGAGTCGGTGCGGTCCCGGCCGACGATCGAATGGGTGGCTGTCCGTTTGCCTTGCGTCGCTTCGACCCAGCTGTCCATCAGCCTGTTCAACTCATCGATCCTGCTGGTCTTGGTCCGTTTGTGAGCCCATTCCCTCTCCGGCGTCGCCCGTGGCGAGTGGGAATCGTCCGGGCCCAAGGGACCTACCATGATCGCCGCCTCCTTGGATCGCAGCGGGGCTACCGCGTCTCTTTCCAATGCTCCCCCGGACCGGCTGGGTACGCCGCTCAAGGCAACCACAGCGGCACGGGCCTGGCTGGGCACTACGGAAACAGGCCAGGGCAGTACTCGTTCAGGAACGGCGCCCGTCTCATTTTCCGTCTCGTTCAGCACCGTTCACGGCCGTTCAGAGGAGACAACACGCGGGACTGCCCCACGGCGTCGGTGTGAGGTCTCAGGACTTCCTTGACGGTTTGTCGTCAGGAGATCCTTGACGGTCTCTCTGTGTGCCCATGCCTTTGACGTAGAACCTGGTGATCGGTCCGGGGTTCTTGCGGGGCCTGACAGCGAGTTCGTCCTCGCCGTGCAGGATCCGCAAGTGGGTGTCCTCGATGACGACGGTGACGATCTTTCCGGCATGCCGCGGGCCGAGCTTGATGAACTGGCCGTTGATCTGGAAACGGCCGCTTGCATGCACCTTGCGCTGGGCCCGGATGGCACCGGTCGGCAGGGGCGGAGGCGGCAGCGGTGACATCGCCGTCCGTGCCCCGTGGATCTGACCCAGACGGTCAGCCGGAACGGGGCAGGGCCACGTTCCCATCAGAGCGTTGTCGGCGATGGCGTGCATGAGGTGTCCGTCCAGGCGGAGCGTGATGGTGCGGCCCGCCAGGGCGAATCCGACCTGGTAGCGGCCGCCTGCCACGCCGACGAGTCCGTCCCGCTGGACCTTGCGCTCGACCTCGACCGGCTCGCCGGCGCCGAGGATGGCCGTGCCGCTCCGTGCCTGGGCAGGGCGGCGGGACGGGTTCGGGACCGGCCGGACGGGCGCCGTAGCGCATGGTCAGGTAGGCGATGTCCTCCGGCCGAAGCCGGGACGGAACCGTGGTGACCAGGTGCCCGTCGAGGAGGAAGTGAACGCTGCGGTGGTTCGCGCAGACCGTCAGTAGTCCTGCCAGCCAGTGCTTGGTGGATGTCGACTCGCTGCCTGCCGGTCACCAGGGTGATCTCGCCGCTGGGCGGCACCCGCACTTGGAACTCGACCGCGGTTCCCTGCGGCGGCAGGACAGGCGGTTCGACGACCTCGACGGCCAACTCCGGCTCGAAGACTGCCTGTTCAGGATGCTCGTCATCGCAGTCAACCGCGGCGTGGGGCCGGAAAAGACTGATGGGGGCGGCCATGTCCAAGGTCTGGTGCGGGCGTCGGTGGTTGTAGGCGTGCACCCAGCCGTCGATCGCGTCCTGGGCCGCGGCCAGCGACTCGAACGGCACCACGTGATCGAGGAACTCCTCGCGCAGGGTGCGGTGAAAGCGTTCGATCTTGCCCGTGGTGGTAGGCGAGCGCGGCTTGGTCAGCCGCTGGGTGATGCCGTTCTCCCGGCAGATGCGCTCGAAGAGCACCTCCACCGGCTGTGGGCGGGTATGCCGACCGGTGAACTGCTTGCCGTTGTCGGTCAGGACCTCGAAAGGCACGCCGTAGCAGGCGCATCGCGGCGAGCACACCGCGCGGGCGCTGGGCACGGCCACGACGGAGGCGATCACAATGAACCGGGAGTGGTCGTCGATGCCGGTGACCATGTTGCACTCCCGCCCGTCGGCCAGCGGAACCCCGCCGACCAGGTCCAGCTGCCACAGGTGCATGGGCGCCTCACGCTGCCACCGGCGGTACTTGCGCGGATGCTGCTGTTCCTGGGGGCGGACCAGGCGTTGCGGGACAGCACCCGGTGGACCGTGGCCCGCGACGGCGCCGACTCCAGCCCGCGACCGGCGAGTTCGTGGACGATCCGGCGAGCACCCCACCGGGGATGCCGGCGACGCAGCTCGCAGATCTCGGCTTCAACCTCGGCCGACAGACGCGTGGGGCTGTTCCGCGGCCGCCGGGAGCGATCCAGCAGGCCGGGCATGCCCTCCTGCTCGAACCGCCGTCGCCAGCTGTGGAGAGTCTGACGCGAGGTGCCGTACCGGGCTGCGACCTCGCCGATTGGAGACCCGCCGAGCACCTCGCGGACAGCCCGGTAGCGGTACTCGGCCAGCTGCTGTACATCCACGACCATTGAGCGAAGCACCCCGGCCTCAACAGGGGACGGGAGTTGACGGACGTTCAGCCGAACGTGTCAAGCATGTCCAGAGCACAAACGGTCAAGCATCTCCTGAGACCTCACACCGACACCCGGACCAACCGACCATGAACGCAGGTGAACGCCCCCGCACACACCCCACCACCCCACCACCCCACCAGCACAGTTGGAAAGTGTGCGCCTTCCCTCGCGTCATAGGCGGGGTCGTCAGGCTGTGGTGTCGGGCCGTTTGGCTCTACCGGCCGCTGGCGGCTGCGGTTAGCGTCTTGCGCGTGACCGGAGCCAGTCGAGCACGCGGGAGGTCGCCATGTCTGTCGAGCAACGGGCGAAAACACCGTGTCTCCCGCCGCGTTGGTTCATCCGTCTGGCCTGGTCGGCGCACCGGGGCGTATACCGGGTCTTCAGAGGGCGAGTCGGGCTGTGGCGGCCACGTGCCAACAGCTGGGGCACCCTGCGGCTGACCACCACCGGGCGCCGCACGGGCCGGCCGCGCAGCGTCATCATCGGGTATTTCGAGGACGGCCCGAACCTGGTCTCGCTCGCGATGAACGGGTGGGGTGAGGGCGAGCCAGCCTGGTGGCACAACCTGCAGGCGCACCCGGACGCGACCGTCGATTTGGTCGACGGGCCGCGGCCGGTGCACGGTCACGCCGCCACGGGCGACGAACGGTTGCGGCTGTGGACCCGGTGGCGCGAGATCGACAAGAACCTGGACGCCTACGCTGCGCGCCGACCGTCCGACACGGCGGTGGTGGTCCTGGAACCCACAGTCGGCACAGCCGACCCCCTGCCGCATGGCTGACCGATCCCGGCTTTGCAAAGGTCGGAGGCCCGGCAATGCCAGGCTCGGGAGCGCGGCCCCTCGGCCGACGCAGCGATACGCACGTCCGGCCGCCGTTCCCACGCGACACGGCCCTCGTCCCCCTCGCCGGCCCGGTGGGATGACAGACCGGCAGGAGAAGCTCCTCCTACGGCCCTTCGCGCCACATTCTGGAGTCGCCACCGCGCCACTCGACCAGGTCGGGATCATCGATTCCCTCGTGTGCTTCCGGCAGGCCCGTACGACGCAGAAACTGCAGAACATCGAGCAGGTGATAGGCCGTACCCACCTGCTCACCGCGAATCGTCACGCGCCGTCCACCATCCGGTCCCGGCGGATGCACAACCACTGGTGCACGTTGAGCCACCCTCCCAGCGTCACCCTGGCCATGACCTGCCGCAATCCGTGCGCCAAGAGGTGCCCCCGCCGACCGGGGAACGGACGGCCCCCGGCCGCACGACGACGTCAATCGAGCAGCTCCCGGCCACCGGCAAGCGGCAGAGGTCACTCACGGGGGACGACGGCCACCGGACAGTGCGCATGCTGCAGAACGGCGTGCGTGACCCGGCCCAGCCCCCGGCCCACGTGGTGGGCGGTTCTGCGCGCGCCCACCACGACGAGATCCGCGCGCAGGGACGCCGCGACCAGTTCGCCGGCCGGTGAGGGGACCCTCACCACCTCTTCGGTCACCTTGAGGTCCGGGAACTCCTCCCGGACGGAGCCGAGCATGCGGGTGCTTGCCGCTGCCTCCGCCTCCACGGCCACGCGCACCACGTCGGCCATGGGCGCCATGCTCGCGACGTACTGGAGGTAGGTCCACGTGCTCAGCAGACGCAGCGATGCGTTGTGCCGCCTGGCGGTCTCCCCGGCGAAGCGCACCGCCTCCAGGTCCCCTTCGTCCCGTACGCCCACCACGACCGCCCCGCTCGACGGCTGCTCCGTACCACGCACGACGACCACGGGGCACTTCGCCTGTCCGGCCACCGTCAAACCGACCGAGCCCAGCAGCAGCGTGGAGAAACCACCCAGACCCCGCGAACCCACGACCATCGTCGCCTCGGCTGTCGTCACCCCCGGTTTCTGCGGAGCCGTGACCGCGGCCGCCCGCAACAGGCTGTCGGCCGCGGGTTCCCGGCCGACCTCCGTGGAGACCGCCAGGCCGGGCGCCCTGCTGGAAGCCGCGGCCGCCGCCTCGGCCAGCAGGGACCGGGCCGCCTCACGCACCCGCCGCGCGGTGTCCGCAGACAGCCGTTCCGCCAGGTCGAGGTCGACGGCGCACACGATGTGCAGGGGCTGGTGCCGAAGGGCGGCCTCCTGCGCCGCCCACCGCACGGCGCGTGCCGCTCCGGCCGAACCGTCCGTCCCCACCACCACCGGCCCCTCAGGCATACCCCACCAGCTCCTTACGGGACCGGACGGAGCCCGCCGTCGCAACGCCAGCCGGGCGACGGGGGCTCACGCGGGCATCCCCGGGTCGGTGTGGTCGGTGTATCGCAGCAGCACGCCGACACCGTCCTCCAGCGGCAGTTCCTCCCGCTCCACGCCCACCAGCTCCGCGCCGGTGCGGACCAGGGCGCGGATCAAAGCCGCGCCGGGCGGTTCCTCCTGGAAGCCGCGGACACCGAACGACTCGAGGTCGGTGTCCGACAGAGCGATCTGCGTCGGCTCCGAGCCAGCCCACAGCCGCACGGGCAGATCGACAGGCGTGTTCAGCAACAGTGCGCTTGCCTGAGCCCGCTGCAGCGCCGCCACGACCGCTGCCATGCCCTCGCCCGCGCCGGTGTGCCGGGCTCGCCGTGCCCGGAACGTCTCCACCAGGGCATGATCCCGGGCGCGCATCCGGCCCCGCAGGACCTCGCTCAGCTCCTGCTCAAGCAGCGCTCGCCCCTCACCGTCACCGGCCACGTGCCCGTCTCCCGCAACGGTGACGACGCGCTCACGCAACGGCTCGGGCAGCCGGTTGACCAGCACGTTGCGCGCCCATGCCTCCCCGCCCAGCACGATCACCTCGGCGCCGCCGCGGTCGGTCAGCTCCGCCAGCCCACCGGCGATCTCGGCGGTGGCATACGGCCACTCCGCCGCAGGACCGCTCCGATGGTGACACCTTCCAGGTGTGACCGCGCTGCTCGGCCATCTCCCCGTCTGGAAGTCCACCTGCAGTTCCTCCGACTCGCCGGCCTCCCGGTGCGTCGCGCGGTGCGTCACGCGGTGCACGGTAGCGGCCGCGTACGGGATGTCCGGCGCGTGCCGGACGGCGAGCGGCATCACGTCGGGCAACGCGCCGAACCGGGCCGCATCGTGCGCCGGCGGGTCGGGCAGCTCCTCCACCAGGGCCAGACGGCCGTGGCTCGCGAAGATCGCCTGCCCATGCCGCCCGGCAATCTCCTGGTCCATGCCCGCCACGGCGGCGACAGCGGCCACGGTGGCGTCGTCCGCCCCCTGCCGGGTCAGGTCCTCACGCAGATGCCGCCGTCTCAGATTGATCGCCGCCTCCGGGTCGGGGAGGTCACGTGAGGTGTCCAGGTAGGCGCAGGCATAGGGTCCCGGCTGGGCGTACACAGGGACGAGAAAGGTCAGCTCCACGATCGCTCCTCATCACGGCGGCCCGTTCACGCCCTCCCCGAACCGGTCATCCTCCGCTCCCGGTCACCGCGTACAGCAGCCCTCGCACCACCTCCGCTCTTCCAGTAGACCTCCCGGTCACTGACTCTGCGCGCTGGGCAGCGCCCCGCCCACTCACGGGTCAGCTTCACTCCCTCTCTCCGTGCGGCCGAAGCCGACGGGCAGGTGGTGCTCGTCGACCTCGACCGGCTGTACCAGGGCCATTAGATACGGCAGCAACAGCGAAGACGCGCAGTGCACGAGACGGTGATCCGGTTCGGTCGGGGATTCCAGTCGACGTCCCGCACCTCGCGGCTTCCAGGTGCTCCCGGTTGACCTGTGCCAGGCCGTCGGCGAGGAACTGTCGGAACGCCGGATCGCCGAACAGATCCCAGTTTCCCGACCAGTCGCCCATTCCTGGCCCGGAAGCCGAACGCCAGGCGTCTGCCTCAGCAAGGCGTTCCGGCCGGTGACCGTGCCGCCCGCTGTGGCGGGCAGACGTGCGGGAGTGGCCGGTGTGCGTCGGCAGTGCGGGCGCTCTCCGAGGGGCGGACAGTGGAGAGAGGACCTTGCCTCGAGCGTCCGAGGAGGGAGCGGGACATGCTGCATCGCCTGGTCGGAGACCTCATGACCTCGGCCGTCGTGAGTGTGCGGCGGGAGACGGGCTTCAAGGACATCGCCGAGCACCTCGCGGAGCACGACATCACCGCGGTACCCGTCGTCGACGACCAGAGCCGCCCGGTCGGCGTGGTGTCGGAGGCGGACCTGCTACGGAAACAGGAGAGCCAGGCGGATCCGGGCGGACATCTGGCCGCCGCCCACCTGCTGCCCGCGGAACGCGCCAAGGCCCGTGGGCTGACCGCCGAGGGACTGATGACCAGCCCCGCCGTCACGGCCCGACCCCAGTGGTCGGTTGTGGAGGCAGCCCGTGCCATGGCCCGCCACCACGTCAAGAGACTGCCCGTCGTCGACGACGCCGGCCGACTGGTGGGCATCATCAGCCGTACCGACCTGCTGCGGGTCTTCCTGCGGCGAGACCTCACGATCGGCGAGGAGATCACGACGGACATCCTCACCCGCACCCTCGGCCTGTCTCCCGGCACGGTCACCGTCCATGTCACCGACGGCCGGGTGACGCTCAGCGGCACCGTGCCCCAGGAGAGCCTCATCCCCATCGCGGTACGCCTGTCCGAGAGCGTCGACGGTGTCGTCGACGTCACGAATCACCTCCGCCCCGAAACCGACACCACAGTGGATACGCCAGGGCGGTGACCCGCTTCCGTGCCGAGGTCGCCACGCTGAGGGTGGTGTCGTGCTCAGTCGCCTCGCAGGCATCGTGGTGCCCGTATTCGGCCGTCTGAAAGTCACCACGGAAACCGGTGCCGCACCGCCTGCGGGCAGCATCATCATCGCCAACCACACCTCCCTCAGCGATCCCGCGATCGTGCTCGCCGCGCTGCGCCGCCTCGGCATCGAGCCCATCGTCCTGGCAGCTGCGGGGCTGTGGCGCATCCCCGTCCTCGGCTGCGTCCTTACCTGGGAGGGGCACATCCCGGTTCACCGTCACGACCCGCGAGCCGCACAAGCACTGCAGGACGCCCAAGCCGCACTTGCCGCGGGCCGGTCCGTCCTGCTCTACCCGGAGGGCGGGCTCCCGCACCGCAAGGGCGCCCGCGAAGCCCCGCCCCGGCCCTTCCATCCGGGCCTCTTCCACCTCGCGCACTCGACCGGCGCCCCGGTCGTGCCCCTCGGCCAGGCCGGAGCCCGCGCACTGGCATCAGGCGGCCCCGTCGAACAGGTGGCCAGGCTGCTCACCGCTCCGCTGCATCGTCCGAGACTGTATGTGCACGTCGGAGCACCGCTACGCCTCGGCAGCGAACAGGCCCGGGCCCTCGCCGTGGCCCGCAGCGTGCTGATCCGGGCCTGGTACACCGCTGCCCGACGACTCGGCAAGCCGCTGAGGCTGGTCGGGCCCTGAAACCTGGACAACCGGTGTCAGCCGATGATGGAGGTAAGCCGCGAAAGAGGTGATCGGCGATGCCACCGCACTGTGATTCTCTCGACGGTCCCATCGTCACGGCCGCGCGCAAAGCCCTGGAAGGAAGGGATGTCGACCAGGTCCTGCCCCACGTGCCCGAAGCAGGAGAGCCAGAAGTCCGTGAAGGCGTTCAGCCTCACCGCCAAGGCGCGGACGCTCGGCCAGGAGGCGCAGGAAGTGGCCGACCGCTGGTGATTCGAGACCGTCCGTGTACACCGTGCCGGTGAAGGCGCTCCCTTCACGGGGCTCAAGCTGGCCGGGCTCGATGTCTGACCGGTGATACCGGCTGCTCACCGTAGGAACCGGCCGACCAGGACCAGGATCCTCAGTCCTCCTCACACAAAACGGTGGGCGACAAGCCCGGAGGACAGGAGTTCCCAACAGTGAGCCGTGGGTCCGGCGTCCGTTGAGTGGCCACCGCGGATCGAATGGAGGGAGGCTGGGAGGAGGCGGTCCATGTTCCTGACAGCGGTTCGATCGCTGCGGGGGCCGCGACCAGGCGGGGTGTTCAGCAGATGGGAGGAAGCCCATGAAGGTCGGAGTGCTGACCGGCGGCGGTGACTGTCCCGGCCTCAACGCCGTGATCCGCAGCGTCGTCCGCAAAGGCGTCCAGGAATACGCCTTCGACTTCATCGGTGTTCGGGACGGCTGGCTCGGTTTGCTCCAGGGTGATGTCATGCCGCTGGACATCCCCAGCGTGCGGGGGATTCTCCCCCGCGGCGGGACCATCCTCGGTTCCTCCCGCACCAACCCGTTCAAGCACGAGGACGGCCTTCGCCGCGTGGAGGACACCCTTGCCACGCACGACGTGGACGCGCTCGTCGTGATCGGCGGCGAGGACACGCTCGGTGTGGCCACCGAGCTGAGCCGGCAGGGAATCCCTCTGGTGGGCGTGCCGAAGACGATCGACAACGATGTCTCCGGGACCGACTACACCTTCGGCTTCGATACCGCCGTCGGTATTGCCACCGAGGCCATCGACCGCCTCCACACCACCGCCGAGTCGCACATGCGCACCCTAGTGGTGGAGGTGATGGGGCGGCATTCCGGGTGGATCGCCCTGCACGCCGGCGTCGCGGGCGGCGCCAACGTGATCCTCATTCCGGAGCGGCCTTTCGACATCGACCAGGTCTGTGAGCAGGTGAAGAGCCGGTTCAAGATCAATTATGCGCCGATCGTCGTGGTCGCCGAGGGGGCCGTCCCCAAAGAGGGACAGATGGTCCTCAAGGACCTGTCGCTGGACGAGTTCGGCCATGTGCGGCTGTCCGGCATCGGCGAATGGCTGGCCCAGGAGATCTCGGAGCGCACCGGCAAGGATGCCCGCACCACGGTCCTCGGTCACATCCAGCGCGGTGGCACCCCGAGCACCTTCGACCGGTGGCTGGCCACACGCTTCGGCCTGCATGCCATCGACGCGGTCAAGGACGGTGACTTCGGCGTCATGGTCGCCCTGCGGGGCACCCGCATCGTCCGCATCCCACTCGCCGACGCCACGGCACAGAACAAGGTGGTCGATCGGTCGCTGTTCGACGAGTTCGAGGTGTTCTTCGGCTGACCGGGCCCGGCGCTCACCGGATCACTGTCGGACCTGCCGATCCGCCACCCGGCCTCTGGCCGGCCGTCATCCGGCGTGCGGTACGACCGCCACCGGGCAGCGGGCGTGGTGCAGTACGGCGTGCGTGACCGGGCCCAGTCGGCCCTCGGCCGCACTCGGGTCGGCACGGCGCCCCACGACGAGCAGGCCCGCACCCCGCGACGTGTTCAGGAGCGCTTCCGCGGGGTGGAGCAACACGACATCGGTGTGGACCATCACACGGGGGTACTTCTCCTGCCAAGCACGCAGGGCGTCGGAGAGCTGCAGGACCTCCTGGTCCTCCCAGGTGGCGCGGTCCTCCTCGGTCACCACCAGGGTCCGAGGAGACACGGACTCGGCGGGAAAGGCCCATGCCTGGACCACCCGCAGGCGTGCCCTGTGTGCCTCGGCGGCCGAGAACGCGAAGTCCGCCACCTCACTGACCGGGTGATGCGCATCGAACCCTGCCACGACCTGGGACGTACCGCGTGCCGGGTGGGTCCCTTCTACGAAGGTGCCGGACGGCTGAGGCACCAACACGACAGGGTGAGGGGCTGCTGCCGCCATCCGCAGGGCCACCGAGCCGACCGCGAGACCCTCGAACCCGCCCGTCCCCCGTGTGCCGACGACGAGGAGCCAGGCATCGCGGGCCGCGGCGAGGAGGGCGGTGGCCGGCGCGTCATCGGCCTGCTCACCCCGCACCTCGATGTCCGGGTAGCGCTCGCCGAGTTCGGCGACCACTCGCTGGAGCATGCGCGCGCCCACGTGCCGCAGCCTGTCCCCAGCCGGGCCCGGCACGGCAGTGCCCGGAAGCGGTGGAGAGGCGTGGAACAGACGCAGCGGAACACCACGCAGCGCGGCCTCCCGCGCCGCCCAGTCGGCCGCCGCCGAACCGCGTTCGGACCCGTCGACACCCGCCAGCACAGAGTGACTCATCGTGTCCTCCTTCGCCCGGCCCATGCCTCCGCCGGCGCCACACGAGTCTGTCTCCTCCCTTCCACTGTTTCACGGCACGACCGCTCAGGCGCCCGGATCGGATGCCGGGTGGCGCGAAGGTCCTGGCGGACCGGTTCGCAGCCACGTCCAGCGATCGGTCACGCAGCGGCCGGCATCCTGCAGCGGACCCGGCGAGCGTACGCACCCGAACCGGCGCGGCATGTGGCTGCGCAAGCCATTCCCCGGAGGGCCGAGATCACCGAAAACCTGAACCGTGAGGCCCCTGCCCGCGACCCTGACCCGTGCTTCCGACCGGATCGCAGCGCCTGCGCGTCATCCCACACCCAGCGCGGCACCCCGTAGGAGCCGCCGCCGTGAGGGACGCATTCCGCCTGATGAGGCAGAGCTCACGGGTGTTGTCCCGTTCGACGGAAGTCCACTGGCCGTCGGCGGCACTGGCGACCACGCTCGACCAGGAGGGGCCCATGCTCACGCCGGCAGATCACCGCTCGCCGTCGGCGAGCCGCAGAACCGACACCTGAAGACCGCCGTCATGGAAATGCCCGTCGTGACCGAGTGCGCGGTCCAAGACCGCGCCCGCGCCTACAACCGGGACCGCACCTGCCACGCTCTGGCCATCACCGTGGGCGATGTCCAACACGCACACTGCGACGCCTTCTTCACCGCTCCGGCCAAGGGCGGCGACCCGTCCGCCACCGGACGGGTCGGCGCCTGCAAGATGTCCGACTGCCGGCACAACGTCGCCTTCGAATGCCACGCCCCCGGCATCACCGTGGGCAACCAGCAGACCGAAGTCCACTGCCTGACCTGCGCACCCGCCTGAGACCCACGGGCATCACAACCGCACAGGACCGCTGGCGAGCCTGACAGAAAGGCAATGGCCCGGGACATGCACGATCACGACTTTGCGCGCTTCGCCGCCGAAGCCGTCGGCATCCGGCTTCTCCAGGTGCGCGCCCAGTCGGGCTGGTGGCCGTCCGTCCAGACGGGCATGTCGGCTTCCGTTGCGGGACCGCCGACGCGGCCGGGCTGACCGGCTGGCTCTCATTGATCGGCGCAGCGGCATCTCCGCCCATCCGGCCATGAACACCAGGCGACGGAGCCCCACACCCCGGCCCAGGAGCCCGACGGTCCTGAGGAGCCGACGAGCTGATGGTCCCGGTTGCCCTGCCGTACTCCCAGAGCGACGGTGGAGAGAACCGGCCGAGTCAGCCAGGGAGTGGGTGACCATGCGAGCCCTCGTCTACCACGG
>NZ_JBICUR010000037.1:0-35818 GCF_043198355.1 Streptomyces sp. NPDC048825 | reverse complement strand
GGCCGTATGCCCACCCTGCGACGGGCTGACGCACCGGCCCACGGCCCCGCACCCACCACCCACCCAGGGGCGCGGGGAACTGCGCGACCAGCCACGCTCAACCCGCAGTCGCCAACAAACCGAACCCACCACCCCCGCAGGCGCCCCGCCCAACCGCCGGAGGCACCCGCGGGGATCTGCGCGCCCAGCCACAGCCGGGCCCGCAGATCCCCAACCGCCCAACCAGCGCGGTAGCTACAGCGCCGGGTACGCGTTCCTCATCAGCTCCTGGAACTGTGCCGAGAACCAGTGCCCCGACAGCGGAGCGTCCGGCAGCGCCCCCGACATGTTGAAGTTGTTACGAGGGTTGCCCTCGTACGTCGGGTCGCACATCCGGTCGAAGCCCTTGCCCTCGTCGTTCGGGATCTCCTTGCTGGCCCCGTCGGACTCACCCGGCGGCTTCATCCACACATAGGCGTCGATGCCGGTGGCAGGCGCGGCCTGCGGGCGCTCGCCGAGGCCGGCGCCGGACTGGTTGCACCAGTTGCCCGGGTTGAGGCGACGGTCGTAACGGCCACCGTCGACGTAGGTGTCCACACTGGTCGTCGCGCCCGGCCCGGTGGGCCGGGAAGCGCCGCCCCAGCCATTGCGGGACGTGTCGATCAGCATGCCGACGCCGGAGTTGAAGCCGACCGAGACCAGCTTGTCGCGGAAGGCCTGGGCGAAGGACAGCTCGTCGACGTAGCGGTTCCAGTCGATCCACTTCGACTCACGGACCGACTTGCCGGCCACGGTGTCGTTGATCGTGAAGTGGTCCTCCTTCAGCGCGCTGAAGTTGGCGGTGTTGGTGATGAAGCCGTGGACGTCGTTCACCGAGGCGCCCTCGGCGGTCGCCGCCTGCTTGAACACGTCCGCCGACGGGCCGAAGTTGTCGTCCCAGCCGATCCAGCCGTGGTGCCCGGCGTCCACGTAGTTGTAGACGTTCGCGACGTCGCCGAGCTTGTTCAGCGCGTAGCCGACACCCTTGACGTAGTTGCCGTTGGCCTTCATCACGTCACACTCGGGCGTGGCCGTGGGACGGCTGCCGGCGTTGGTGACGAGGTTCGGCAGCGAGTCGACCTCGACCGTGGTGACGATGCGCAGGTCGGCGTACTTGGGGTCGGCGAGGATCGCGGCGATCGGGTCGATGTACTGGGTCTTGTACTTGTCGATCTCCGTCGGGCCGAGTTCGCCGTTGGAGGCGAGGGCCGCGCAGTCACGGCCGGGCAGGTTGTAGATGACGAGCTGGACGACCAGTTCGTCCGAGCCCTTCTGCTCCAGCGCCTCGTCGAGGTGGGCGCGCAGACCCATCTTGCCGTTCGCGCCGTTGATGGCGGCGGTCCGGTCCAGCCACACACCGGTGGGCTGGTTGGCGATGCGGCTGCCGCCGGTTTCGGCGCGGGCGTTAGCGGACCACTCCGGGTTCACGTACACCTTGGCGCCCGAGTACGGGTTGTCGACCTTGGGGCCCGTCGGGTCGGGCGGGTCGGTGGGACCACCGCCACCGTCGACGTTGCAGGTCACGCCGTCGAGCGTGAAGGTGGTGGGCATCGCGTTGGTGCCGCTGTACGAGGCGTTGAAGCCGAAGCTGATCGAACTGCCCGTCGACAGCGTCCCGTTGTAGCTCTCGTTGGCGGCGGTGACCGCGTTGCCGCTCTGGCTGAGGTTGGCGTTCCAGCCGCTGGTGATCTTCTGGTTGCCCGCGTACGACCACTTCACGGCCCAACTCGACTTGGCCGCACTGTTGTTGGTGACCGTGACCGCGGCGGTGAAGCCGCTGTCCCACTGGTTCTGCACCTTGTAGTCGACGGTGCAGGGGACGGCGGCCGGGCCGGCGTCCGGGGGCATCGCCGCGACAGCGGTGCCCGTTCCTGAGGCGAGCAGCGCGAACGCTGCCAGTAACGCGGTTCTGGTACGGCTCATGGTGTGCGGGTTCCTATCCGTCGAGGGAGCGCAGGTGATCGCGCAGCCCGATGCCGAACGACGTCGGTGTGCCGTCGTAGTTGGAAATCAGGGCCGGACCCGAGTTGCAGTTCCAGGTGTTCCAGGTCCAGCCGAGGTAGGACTGCTCGCGCTCGTCGAACCACGTCATGACGCGGTCGACGAAGGAGTGCGCGCAGGTGTTCTCGCCGATCTCGCCCGCCACGAGCGGCACTTGGGCGGCGACCGGGGCCAGGGTGGAGTCCCAGCAGCTCTCGTTGGAGCAGGTGTTGAAGTTGTAGACGTGCCAGGCCGCGGCGAGATTGCCCGCCGGATCACTCGGCTTGTACGTCAGCCACTGGCTCAGGTCGTTCGAGTACGCGAGCCCGCCCGCCAGGATCACGTTCGTGGCGCCGGTGTCGCGGATCGTGTCGATCAGGTCCTGCATCCCGGCGACCTCGTAGCCGATGCCGGGGCAGGTGCCGCCGTCCCGCCAACAGGTCCACGCCTGGGCGGCGGTGGAGGTCGCGCGGTCCGGGTAGGGCTCGTTGAACAGGTCGAAGACGACGGTCGGGTCGTCCTGGAAGGTGTTCGCGACCGAGGCCCAGAAGGACGGCGTGTACTGCATGTTGGGCATCGGCTTCTGGCAGCCGGCGTGCACATCGGCGCAGCCCGCCGAGTTGCCCGTGTACTGGCCGTACGACCAGTGCAGTTCGAGCATCGGCGTCATGCCGTGCGCCTTGACCTTGGTCACCAGGTCCTTGACGGCGGCGATGTAGTTGGCGCCGGCGTACTCGGGCTTGATGTTGGACAGGCCGAGCCAGCACTCCTCGTTGAGCGGAATGCGGACCGTGTTGACGTTCCAGTCGGCGATCGCCTTGACCGAGGCGTCGTCCACCGGTCCGTCCCAGATGCCATAGCCCTGCACGCACGCGAACTCGCCGCCGGAGCGGTTGACGCCGAGCAGTCGCCGGGTGGCGCCGGACTCGTCGACGAGCTTGTTGCCGGAGACCTTCAGCACGGGCGGGCCGTCCGTGGGCGCCGGCGGATCCGTCGGGTCGT
The DNA here is from genome assembly GCF_043198355.1 of Streptomyces sp. NPDC048825. Taxonomy (NCBI): domain Bacteria; kingdom Bacillati; phylum Actinomycetota; class Actinomycetes; order Kitasatosporales; family Streptomycetaceae; genus Streptomyces; species Streptomyces sp. NPDC048825. Next base: position 32,818 of record NZ_JBICUR010000037.1, on the reverse strand, counting down.
GCGGGGACTCGGCGTCCACGTTGCACGTCGTCCCGTTGAGCTTGAAGGACACGGGCGCGGCGGTGCTCCCCGGCCCCGAGGCCAGGAACCCGGCGCTGACGCTCGCTCCCGAGCCCAGCGCTCCGTTCCAGTTCTCGTTGGCCGCGGTCACGGTCCTCCCGGACTGGGACCACTTGGCGTTCCAGCCCTGGCTGACCTGCTGTCCGCCGGCCAGGTCGAAGGAGAGACTCCAACTGCTCAGCGCGGCGGTGTTGTTGGTGAGCTTCACGGCGCCCTGGAAGCCGGTGTCCCACTGGCTGGTGACGGAGTACTCCACCGTGCAAGCGGGCGCCGCTGCGGAAGCCGTGCCGACCGGCGCGATGGCGCTCGCTGCAAGGGCGAGTGCCGCACCGGCCACTAAAAGACGTAAACGCGGGGGGTGTCGCATGAGCGACTCCTCACAGCTCTGACACGCCGTCACGGACGCGTCGGACTGATGGAATCGCTCCCACTGGTGCGGAAGAAGGTAGCGCCAAGTGATGGTAAAGAACAGAGGCGTTGACATGTTTCCTACAGATGTACGTATCGAATCTTTTCGACTCTTCAAACGCCTTGACCCTTGAGACCCCCCTCTCCAAGCTGGGAGCGCTCCCACTGGTTCAAGGCTTGTTGCTCCTCCCCCACATCTCCGAGCCGCAAGGAGAGGAACCAGACATGGCAGGCAGAAAGAGACGCCGTGCGCGGCGATTGTGGACCGCTGTAGTGGCCGCCCTCGCGCTCCCCCTCACCACGCTGGCAACGGGCTCGACTCCCGCACAGGCGGCGGCAGTTCAGTGCAGCGTGGACTACAAGACCAATGACTGGGGCTCCGGTTTCACCGCGGAGCTGACCCTCACCAACCGCGGATCCGAAGCCATAGAAGACTGGACCCTCACGTACGACTACGCGGGCAACCAGAAGCTCACCAACGGGTGGAGCGGCGCCTGGTCCCAGTCCGGCAAGACGGTCACGGTGAAGAGTGCCTCCTTCAACGCGAAGATCGCCGCCGGAGCCGCCGTCAGCACCGGGGCGCAGTTCACGTACAGCGGCACGAACGCGGCACCGACCGGCTTCGCCGTGAACGGCACTACGTGCGCCGGCGCGCATCAGCCGCCGATCACCGTGCTGACCAGCCCCGCCGCGGGCGCCGTCTACACGCAGGGCGACGCGGTCCCGCTGGCCGCCACCGCCGCGGCGGCCGATGACGCGACGATCAGCAAGGTCGAGTTCTACGACGACACGAAGCTGCTCGGTACGGACACCACGTCGCCGTTCACACTGTCGGTCAATGGATTGGCCGTGGGCAGTCATTCCTTGGTGGCGAAGGCGTACGACAGCCTGGGGGCCTCGGCGGATTCCACCCCGGTCGGCATCACGGTCGCCTCGGGTCCCGCCGTGGTGGCCACACCCGCCCAACTGGGCGTCCAGCAGGGGAAGACGGGCACATTCGACGTGAAGCTGTCGACGCAGCCGAGCGCGAACGTGACGGTCTCCACCGCCCGCACGGACGGCAACACGGGCCTGTCGGTCACCGGCGGCTCATCGCTCACCTTCACACCGTCGAACTGGAACACGGCCCAGAAGGTGACCCTCACCGCCGACAACTCCGGTACCGGATCCGCGACGTTCGAGTCGACCGCCACCGGACACGCCAAGGCCACGGTCACCGCCACGCAGCTCGCCGCGACCAAGGCGTACGACGCCCGCTTCCTGGAGCTCTACGGCAAGATCACCGACCCGGCGAACGGCTACTTCTCCCCCGAGGGCATCCCGTACCACTCGGTCGAGACGCTGATCGTCGAGGCGCCGGACCACGGCCATGAGACGACGTCGGAGGCGTACAGCTATCTGATCTGGCTCCAGGCCATGTACGGCAAGGTCACCGGCGACTGGACCAGGTTCAACGCCGCTTGGGAGACCATGGAGAAGTTCATGATCCCCACGCACGCCGACCAGCCGACGACCTCCTTCTACAACGCCTCCAAGCCCGCCACGTACGCGCCCGAGCTGGACACCCCGAACGAGTACCCGGCGAAGCTCGACCCCGGCGTCTCGGTCGGCTCCGACCCGATCGCCTCTGAGCTGAAGAGCGCGTACGGCACGGACGACATCTACGGCATGCACTGGCTGCAGGACGTCGACAACGTCTACGGCTACGGCAACTCGCCGGGCAAGTGCGAGGCGGGCCCGAGCGACACCGGCCCTTCGTACATCAACACCTTCCAGCGCGGCTCGCAGGAGTCGGTGTGGGAGACGGTGCCGCAGCCGACCTGTGACGCCTTCAAGTACGGCGGCAAGAACGGTTACCTGGACCTGTTCACCGGTGACGCCTCGTATGCCAAGCAGTGGAAGTTCACCAACGCGCCGGACGCCGACGCGCGTGCCGTGCAGGCCGCTTACTGGGCCGATGTCTGGGCCGAGGAACAGGGCAAGGGCTCCGAGGTCTCGGCGACGCTCGGCAAGGCCGCGAAGATGGGCGACTACCTGCGCTACGCCATGTACGACAAGTACTTCAAGAAAATCGGCAACTGCGTGGGCCCGTCGACCTGTGCACCCGGCACCGGCAAGGACGCCTCGCACTATCTGCTCAACTGGTACTACGCCTGGGGCGGCGCCACCGACACCGCGGCGGGCTGGTCCTGGCGCATCGGCTCCAGCCACGCCCACGGCGGCTATCAGAACCCCCTGGCCGCGTACGCGCTCAGCTCGTACGCCGATCTGAAGCCCAAGTCGGCAACAGGGCAAGTGGATTGGGCCAAGTCGCTCGACCGGCAGCTGGAGTTCTACCGCTGGCTCCAGTCGGACGAGGGCGCCATCGCAGGCGGTGCCACCAACAGCTGGAAGGGCCACTACGCGACCCCGCCGGCCGGGACGCCGACCTTCTACGGCATGTACTACGACGAGAAGCCGGTGTACCACGACCCGCCGTCCAACCAGTGGTTCGGCTTCCAGGCGTGGTCCATGGAGCGGGTCGCCGAGTACTACCAGCAGACGGGTGACGCGGACGCCAAGGTCGTACTCGACAAGTGGGTCGACTGGGCGCTGTCCAAGACCACGGTCAACCCGGACGGCAGCTTCCGCATCCCCAACACCCTCCAGTGGTCCGGTGCGCCCGACACCTGGAACGCGTCAAGTCCCGGTTCCAACAGCGGACTTCATGTCACCGTCGCCGACTACACGAACGATGTGGGTGTGGCCGCCGCGTACGCCAAGACCCTGACGTACTACGCCGACAAGTCCGGGGACACCGAGGCCGCGTCGACCGCCAAGGCACTGCTCGACGGCATGTGGACGAACAACCAGGACGCGCTGGGCATCGCGGTCCCGGAGACCCGCGCCGACTACAACCGCTTCGACGACGGCGTGTACATCCCCAGCGGCTGGACCGGCACGATGCCGAACGGCGACGCGATCAACTCCTCGTCCACCTTCGACTCCATCCGCTCCTTCTACGAAGACGACCCGGCGTGGTCGAAGATCGAGAGCTATCTCGCGGGCGGCGCCGCGCCCACGTTCACGTACCACCGGTTCTGGGCCCAGGCGGACATAGCCCTCGCCATGGGCTCGTACGCGGAGCTCCTCGAATAGCCCCCGTCGCTCCGTGTACAGGGCCCTACCGACGGGGCCCACGGCCGGGCGGGCCCCTCCTTCTGGGGTCCGCCCGGCTGGCCGCGCCTTTCCTCCATCCCCGCTCCAGGAGAGGACCCCCACCGTGCGAAGAACCGTCAGAAGGGGCCGCGTTCTCACGGCCGTACTCGCGCTCGCGGCCGGTCTCCTCGCGGGCAGTCCGTCCGCGATGGCGGCCCAGCCTGTCGAGAGGGCGATGAGCGTCGCCGCCGACCCGTACACCTGGAAGAACGCCCGGATCGACGGCGGTGGCTTCGTGCCCGGCATCGTCTTCAACCGGAGCGAGCAGAACCTCGCCTACGCCCGGACCGACATCGGCGGCGCCTACCGCTGGCAGGAGTCGTCGAAGACCTGGACCCCTCTGCTCGACTCCATCGGCTGGGACGACTGGGGCCACACCGGCGTCGTCAGCCTCGCCTCGGACCCGGTCGACCCGGACAAGGTGTACGCGGCCGTCGGCACGTACACGAACAGCTGGGACCCGAAGAACGGTGCCGTCCTCAGGTCCGCCGACCGGGGCGCGAGCTGGCAGAAGGCAGGCCTGCCGTTCAAACTGGGCGGCAACATGCCCGGGCGTGGCATGGGCGAGCGGCTCGCCGTGGACCCGCACAAGAACAGCGTGCTGTATCTGGGCGCCCCGAGCGGCAAGGGCCTGTGGCGGTCCACGGATTCGGGCGCCTCCTGGTCGCAGGTGACGAACTTCCCCAACGTCGGCAACTACGTGCAGGACCCGAGCGACACCAGCGGCTACGCCTCCGACAACCAGGGCATCGTCTGGGTCACCTTCGACGAGTCGACGGGCACCGGTACGAACGCCACGCAGACGATCTATGTCGGGGTCGCCGACAAGGAGAACTCGGTCTACCGCTCGACCAACGCGGGCGCCACCTGGTCCCGGCTGCCCGGCCAGCCCACCGGATACCTGGCCCACAAGGGCGTGCTGGACGCCGAGAACGGCTACCTCTATCTCGCGTACAGCGACAAGGGCGGCCCGTACGACGGCGGCAAGGGACAGCTGTGGCGGTACGCGACCGGGTCCGGGACCTGGACGGACATCAGCCCAGTGGCCGAGGCCGACACGTACTACGGCTTCAGTGGCCTGACGGTCGACCGCCAGAACCCGGGCACGGTGATGGCGACCGCGTACAGCTCCTGGTGGCCGGACACCCAGATCTTCCGCTCCACGAACAGCGGCGGCACCTGGACGAAGGCCTGGGACTACAGCTCGTATCCCAACCGATCGAACCGCTACACCATGGACGTCTCGTCCTCGCCCTGGCTGACCTGGGGCGCGAACCCCTCACCGCCCGAGCAGACACCCAAACTCGGCTGGATGACAGAGGCGTTGGAGATCGACCCGTTCGACTCGGACCGGATGATGTACGGCACGGGCGCCACGATCTACGGGACCGAGGACCTCGGCAAGTGGGACAGCGGGGGCCAGTTCGCCATCAAGCCGATGGTGCAGGGCCTGGAGGAGACGGCCGTCAACGATCTCGCCGCTCCCCCGTCCGGCGGGGCGCAGCTCTTCAGCGCGCTCGGAGACGTCGGCGGCTTCCGGCACATGGATCTCACCAAAGTGCCGTCGATGATGTTCACTTCGCCGAACTTCACCTCCACCACGAGCCTCGACTTCGCCGAGACGAACCCCGGGACCGTGGTTCGGGCCGGGAATCTCGACTCGGGTCCGCATATCGCCTTCTCCACCGACAACGGCGCCAACTGGTTCGCGGGGACGGACCCTGCGGGCGTCTCGGGCGGCGGAACCGTCGCCGCGGCCTCCGACGGCAGCCGTTTCGTGTGGAGTCCGGAGGGCGCGGGCGTGCACTACGCGACCGGGTTCGGCTCGTCGTGGTCCGCGTCGAGCGGGATCCCGGCGGGCGCGATCGTGGAATCCGACCGGGTCGATCCGCGGACCTTCTACGGCTTCAAGTCCGGGAAGTTCTACGTCAGTTCGGACGGCGGGGCGACATTCACGGCGTCCTCGGCCGGCGGTCTGCCGAGCGGTGACAGCGTGCGCTTCAAGGCGCTGCCCGGCACAAAGGGCGACATCTGGCTGGCGGGCGGTGCGAGCGACGGCGCGTACGGGCTGTGGCACTCGACGGACGGCGGCGCGAGCTTCACCAAGCTGTCGGGCGTCGAGCAGGCCGACACCATCGGCTTCGGCAAGGCCGCGGCCGGCGCCTCGTACCAGACGCTCTACACCAGCGCCAAGATCGGCGGCGTACGCGGCATCTTCCGCTCCACGGACCAGGGTTCGACCTGGACGCGCATCAACGACGATGCCCACCAGTGGGGTTGGACGGGCGCGGCCATCACCGGGGATCCGCGGGTCTTCGGGCGGGTGTACGTGTCCACGAACGGGCGCGGGGTCATTTACGGGGACACGGCGGGATAGCGGCCCCGTAAATGACCCGGCCCGGGCTGGCCCGGCCTGGCCTGCGCGGTGTGCGCGGGCTGGGCCGGGCGGTGAACCGGTGGTGTCCTACTGCCCGGACTGGGACAGGTGGGCCTTGGCCTCGTCATAGCCGGCTTCGCCGGTGGACTCGGCCCGGGTGTAGACCAGGTGCAGTACGCCGGAACCGAAGGTCTTCGAGGAGAGCAGGCGCAGCGGGATCGTGGTCTCGGCCTCGTCGAAGAGCCGCATTCCGTGGCGTACGGCGATCGGGTGTACCAGCAGGTTCAGCTCGTCCAGGAGGCCGGCGGCCAGAAGTTGGCGGACGACGGAGATCGAGCCGCTCAGGGAGATGACCCCGCCCGGCTCGTTCTTGAGCGCGGTGACGGTTTCGATGAGGTCGCCCTGGAGCTGCTCGGAGTTACGCCAGGTGAACTCGAGCTTCTGGTGCGAGGCCACGATCTTGCGTACGTCGCCGAGGATCTTGGCGAAACCGGCGTCCTCCCCGCCCTCCGCCTCACGCTCGGGCCACGCCCCGGCAAAACTGTCGTAGGTCTTGCGGCCGAACAGGATGGTGTCGACGCCGTCGAACAGCGAGCCGACGGCGGCCCCCATGTCGTCGTCGAAGTACGGAAAGTGCCACTGGTCGGGGGCCTCTACGACGCCGTCGAGCGAGATGAACAGGCCTGCGGTGATCTTCCTCATGATGTTCCTTCCTGTCTCTTGTCAGCTGCACTGTCAGACGGCTGGAGCGCGCTGAACTCATCGGTGCTCAGCGTGCCATCGTGAACTGGTTCCGGCAGTACGGAAGGGGTCCCGCGACGGATGCGGGACCCCTTCGGTGCTTCAGATGCCTCAGGTGCTTCAGGTGCCTCAGATGGGCCGGGCCGTCAGGGTGCGTAGACGGTCGGGCGAGGAGCCGTCGCCATGCCGCTGCCGATGTGGAAGCTGGGGTGCGGCGGCTGGTTGTAAGCCGTATTTTGCCAGGCCAGCGCGACGCGGTACATCGGGTCGTGCAGCAGGGTGGTGATCTTCGTGCTGGTCTGGTGCGGGGTCGAGTAGATCCGCAGCGCCGTGTTGTCCGCGGTGCGCCAGACGACCTCCTCGCGCCAGTCGCCGAGGATGTCGCCGGAGAGCGCCGGGGTCGCCTTGGTGCCGTTGTTGGACGCGACGGAGGCGCCGGTCAGCAGCCGGGTGTCACCGCTCGTGCCGTACTTGTCGATGCGGGTGCCGTCGAGGAGTTCGCGGGTGGTGTCGCCGTCCCACCAGTTCACGAAGTTGATGCTGGACGGCTCGCGGCCGAGCGAGGCTCCGCCGGCCGAGCGGAGCGTGGTGTCGGCCGCGGACCAGGACTCGGCGCCGGCCGAACCCGCGTGGATGTCGGCGGAGACCCCTCGGCCGTTGTCGGAGCCGGAGGCGGTCTGCCACAGGATCTGTCCGGTGCGCGCGTCGGCCATCCAGGAACCGGGCTTGGAGCTGTCCTCGGACACCTTGAAGTACTCGAGTCCCGAGCGGGACGGGTTGAGGTCGCCGACATGACCGGCGTCCCCGTGGCCGAGCTTGGTCGTCCACAGGCCGTGTCCGTTGTCGTCCACGGTCATCGCGCCGTACACGATCTCGTCCTTGCCGTCGGCGTCCACGTCCGCGATGGACAGGCTGTGGTTGCCCTGGCCGTCGTAGCCCTTGCCGGTGTTGGTCGAGGAGTTGGTGTCGAAGGTCCAGCGGCGGGTGAACTGGCCGCCTCGCCAGTCCCAGGCCGCGATCACGCTACGTGTGTAGTAACCGCGGGCCATGATCAGCGAAGGCCGCTCGCCGTCCAGGTAGGCCGTGCCGGCGAGGAAGCGGTCGACGCGGTTGCCGTACGAGTCGCCCCACGAGGCGACGTTGCCGCGCGCCGGGACGTAGTCGACCGTCTGCATCGCCTTGCCGGTCTGGCCGTTGAACATGGTCAGGAACTCGGGCCCCGACAGCACGTACCCGCCGGAGTTGCGGTGGTCGGCGGACGAGCTGCCGATCACCGCGCCGGTGCCGTCCCGTGTGCCGTCCGCGGTTTTCATGGCGACCTCGGCCTTGCCGTCCCCGTCGTAGTCGTACACCTGGAACTGCGTGTAGTGCGCGCCCGAGCGGATGTTGCGGCCCAGGTCTATGCGCCACAGGCGGGTGCCGTCCATCTTGATGCCGTCGATGATGGTGTTGCCGGTGACGCCGGACTGCGAGTTGTCCTTGGCGTTGGTCGGCTGCCACTTCAGTACGAAGTCGAGGGCGCCGTCGCCGTCCAGGTCGCCGACGGATGCGTCGTTGGCCTCGTAGGTGTAGCCGGAGCCGCCCGCCGGGGGCGTGATCGGCACGTCCTTGTATCCGCTGCGGAACTGGATGGCGTGCACGGATTCGCTCTGCTCCACCCCGTCCACGATCGCGCGGACCGTGTAGTCGGCGGAGTTGGGGGCGCCGGAGTGGAAGTAGTTCGTGGAGCCGGTGATCGGCGTCGAGTTGACCTTCGTACCGCCTCGATAGACGTTGAACGACACGTTGCCCGGGTCGGTCCCCAGCCAGCGCCAGCTGACCAGGTTGCCGCTGCCGGTGTGAACGCTGACGACGCCCCGGTCGAGTCCCTCGACCTGCCGGGCGACCGCGGCCTCGGCCTCGGCCGAACTCACGTTGAACGCGGTGATCCCGGCGGCAGCCAGGGCCCCGGTGACGACGGTGGTGAGCAGCAGGCGGATCTTCTTGCGTCTGCGATGCGGGTGCCGCACGGTGACGTACCTCCTGGGTGGGGGCAGAGGAGTTCCACTTCCTCTGTTGCCGCTGGGGGTACGGGAGTTGCCGCCTTTGTGGAAGCGCTCTCTACGCATACGTGCGGGCCAGTGCGGCCACCGTCCGCGCAATCCGTTCCCGTAGCTCGGCCGGTTCGAGGACCTCGATGTCCGCGCCGAGGCGCAGGAACTCGTCATGGGCCCGGTCGACCGACTCGATGGGGAGGGTGGCGCGAGTCCAGCCGTTCTCGTCGGTACGGCCGGTGACCTCGACGGCGCGGGCAGCGAGGCCGGTCAGCCGCACTCCCGGAGCCAGCCGGACCACCGCCTCGTCACGGTGCAGCCGGTCGTGGAAGTCCCTTTGGTACGCGGCCCAGTACGCGGCGAGGTCGAAGTCCTCGGGGCGGATGAACTCCTCGTCGGATGCGGCAAGTTCGAGGATCTGGTCGACGCGGTACGTACGCGGTCCCGGGCCGGCGACCACATACCAGCGGCCCGCCTTGAGGACGAGACCGTACGGTTCGAGGCGGCGCTCCACGTCGGTGGGCTCGCGCCAGCGGCGGTAGAGGACGTGCAGGACACGGCTGTTCCAGACGGCGTCGGCGACGGCAGGGAGGTACGGGGCCTCGTCGTCCTCCGCGTACCAGCCGGGCGCATCTAGGTGGAAGCGGCCGCTGATGCGGTCGGCGTGCTCGCGCAGTTCGTGCGGTAGGGCCGCGCGGACCTTCAGCTGGGCGGCGGCGAGAACCGAGCCGAGCCCGAGCTCGGCGGCGGGGCCGGGGACGCCGGCGAGGAACAGGGCCTCGGCCTCCTCGGTGGTGAGTCCAGTGAGACGGGTGCGGTAGCCGTCGAGGAGTTGGTAACCGCCCGCGTGGCCGGCGTCGCCGTACAGCGGGACACCCGCGGCGCTCAGCGACTCGACGTCCCGGTAGATCGTGCGCACCGAAACCTCCAGCTCCTCGGCGAGCTGGGCGGCAGTGAGCCGTCCTCGCGTCTGGAGGAGCAGGAGGATGGAGACGAGCCGCGCCGATTTCATCCGGGCACCATCTCAGAATCCACTGACAGAAGGTGTCAGTGAAGCCGGTTTAGCTTCCTGCCATGACATTTTCTGTGGCCTTCGCGGAGAAACGCCTGACCGTGCCGCCGCCCATCGAGGTGGCGGGGCGGCGGATCAAGCGTTACCACGTCACCGCGGACCCGGCGGGCATCGCGCTCGACGTCGAGGAGGCGGCGTACGCGATCCTGCCGAAGCTGCTCCCCGAGCCCGACGGCACACCGCCCGCGACCTTCGTGGTGCTGCACCGGGGCGGCGACGACGGCGCGTACCTCAACGCGTACAGCTGGGTGTGGGACAACGTGCTGCACTTCCGGGGCGCCTCGGCGGGCCAGCCGGTCCTCGGCTGCCCGGACCGCGACCCGACCCACTTCATCACCCCCGACCTGCCGTGGATCGGCTGCGTCTGGGAACTGCCCCCCATCCTTCACGAACGCGACGCCTGGGTACGCCACGTGCTCATGCCCGACACCCCTGACCTGGACGGATACCTCGCGGACTCACTGCCCGAGGGCACGACTGGAGACCTCTCATGAGCAGCGCGCACGACTTCGACTTCTTCCACGGCGAGTGGCAGGTCCTCAACCGCCGCCGAACCGACTTCCTCGACCCGGACAGCGACTGGGAGGAGTTTCCGGCGACAAACCGCTGCTGGAGCCTGTTCGACGGAGCCGCCAACATCGACGAGATGGACGTACCGAGCCAGGGCTGGACGGGGCTGACGCTGCGGCTGTTCGACCAGGAGACCAGGGAGTGGTCGTTGAACTGGTCGGCCAGCCGCACGGGCAGGCTGTTTCCGCCGGTGATCGGTCACTTCGTCGGCGGGCGGGGCGAGTTCTTCGGGGACGACAGGCACGTCGGCAAGGACGTGCGTGTGCGGTTCGTGTGGTCGGGGCTCTCCGGCACCACCGCCCGCTGGGAACAGGCGTTCTCGGTGGACGGCGAGAAGACGTGGGTGACCAACTGGGTCATGGACTTCACACGGTGTGCGGCCCCGGCTTTCGGAACGAGCGGAGCTTGAACTCCGGTTCGGGGCGCGGGACATGCTGGTGCGGGAGTTCCTCCAGGCGGGACGCGAGCTGTTCGGTGAGGGGGGCGCCGGGGCGGAGGAGGGTGTACCAGCCGCGGCGTACGTCGGCGGCGGCCTGGGCCGGGGTGCGGCCCTGGCCGCGGCCTCGGAAGGCCGAGCGGGCCGCCGGGATCAGGCCGCTGGCGGTGGCGTAGCGCGACACCAGGCCGGACTCGTCGCGGGCGGCGCGGCGGGGGCGGGGGGCCATGACGGCGTCGATGTCGCTGCCCACGTCGTGGGCAGCCGCCTTGTCGACGGTGGTGACGAAGACGCCGCCCGGCCGCAGGACACGGGCCGCCTCGGCGACCACGAGGGCCGCGTCGTCCAGCAGGTGCAGCAGCCAGATCGCCGAGGCGGCGTCGAACGAGGCGTTGGGGAAAGGGAGTTGGCGGCAGTCGGCGCGTACGAGGCGGCCGGGTACCTGTGCGGCGGCCCGGCTCAGCATTCCGTTCGCGGCGTCGACTCCTGTCACGTCGAGGCCGGCCGCCGCCAGGCGCCGGGTCACCGTGCCGGTGCCGCAGGCGAGGTCGAGGAGGCTGCGGGTGCCCTCGGAGAGCAGTCCGAGTACGGCGCTCGCGGCCTCGGCGGCACGGGGCTCGCCGCCACGGGAGGCGTCGTACCGCTCGGCTTCCTCGTTGTAGTCGAACACCAGGTTGCTCAACTGGCACCGTGCCCGGAGGCGAGCTCCTCGACCCGGCGCGCCAGCTCGAAGTCCTTCTCGGTGACCGCGCCGCCCACGCTGTGCGTGTTCACGGTGAGTGAGACGGAGTGGTAGCCGAGGGTGAGGTCGGAGTGGTGGTCCAGTTCGTCCTGCACCTGCGCGATGTGCACGACCAGCGCGGCTGCCGCGAAGTGCGAGCCGAGGCGGTAGGAGCGGGCGATCCGGTCCCCGTCGAGCGACCAGCCCGGCAGTTCGGCTAGCCGTTCCTCGATGTCCTTCTGCGAGAGCGGTTCGAGGGGCATGGCTGTGCTCCGTTCCGTCGTCCCGTACGTCCGGTTCTCTCAGCGTGCCACAGCCGGACGGTTCCGGGCCTGGTCAGGCGGGTGTCCGCCGGCCGGCAGGGGATGGATTCGGCCGCGGGACCGGGAGCGGCGGCGCCCTGCCTTACTCTCCTCTCCCTTCTCTCGCGTCACTCCGGTGGCCGCCTGAGGCCGGGCCTCGACTACGGTCGTCGTATGGCCACTGCCCCGACCACTTCCTCTGCCTCTGCCTCTGCCTCTGCCTCTGCCTCTGCCTCTGCCTCTGCCTCTGCCGACCGTGGGATCGGGCCGCTGTTGCGCGGCTGGCGCGAGCAGCGCCGGGTGAGTCAGCTGGAGCTGGCGCTGCGTGCCGGATCGTCGGCGCGGCACATCAGCTTCATCGAGACGGGCCGCTCCCGCCCGAGCGAGGAGATGGTGCTGCGCCTCGCCGAGCACCTGGACGTCCCCGTACGGGAGCGCAACTCCCTTCTCCTGGCGGCCGGTTACGCACCCCACTATCCGGAGACGCCGCTGGACGACCCGGCCATGGACGCGCTGCGGGAGGGCCTGGAGCGGCTGATCCAGGGGTACGAGCCCTACCCGGCGTTCGTCGTGGACGCCACGTACAACGTGGTCGCCGCCAACCGGGGCATCGCGATGCTGTTCGACGGCCTCCCCGAGCACCTGCTCGTCCCTCCGCTGAACGCGCTACGGCTGACGCTGCACCCGGAGGGCCTGGCACCGAGGATCCGCAATCTTCGTGAGTGGCGCGGCCATCTGCTCGCCCAGATGGAACGGGACATCGCCCTGCGCCGCTCGGATGCGCTGCGTGCGCTGTACGAGGAGGTGGCGTCATATCCGCACCCCTCCCCGGAGGCAGACCCCTCCCCGGAGTGCGGAGAGGGGCCTGGGGAGCCGTTTGCCTTCGCGCTGCCGATGCAGATCGAACACGACGGGCGCGTGCTGTCCTTCATCTCGTCCATCTCGACGTTCAACACCCCCATGGACGTGACGGTCGCCGAGCTGGCCATCGAGACGCTGCTCCCGGCCGACCCGGGGACGGGCAAGTACCTGCAGTCGCTGATGTCCTGACGGAGCCTCACTGCCGCTGAATTAGGCGCGCAGTTCCTTCCAGGCGTCCGCCAACAGCTCCGCCCGGTCTTCCACGTCAGGGTGGATCGGGTCGATGTCCCGGTCGGCCCAGTGGGTCTTCTGGAAACAGTCCAGGCCAAAGGGGCGCTGACGACGGCCCGGCCAGCCGGCCCGGGATCAAGCGCCCTCGGTTGATCGGGTTCTGACGCCGGCTCAGCGCCGTCTGCTCATCAGCGGCTTCCGGCCGCCCGCAGCGCCCCGTACTGCAAGCCCGCGAACCCCGCCACGACCAGCGCCTGTACCGGTATGTACACCGCGCCCGCGGTGGTCGGCGACAGCCACACGGCGAGTGCGATGAAACTCAGGGCAGTCCAGGCGAGGTTGATCTCGATCACCGCCCGGACCGGGAGGGTCGGCGGCTGCGGGCGCGCGGCCAGGAGGCCGACGCCCGCCGCGTACGCCGTGAGGAGCACACCGAGTGTGAGCAGCAGGCCGGAGTCGATGCCGAGCAGCCGTCCCATTGGGCCGGACGCGACGAGGTAGGCGATGCCGTTCGCGCCGGTCCCCGCCGCGTCGAATGCCAGGAAGCGGCGCAGCATGGTGTGCGGCTCGGGGGTGCGGGCCAGGGCGGCGAGCTGGGTTGCGGACATGGCGGATCAGCCTCCGTCGAGGTCGGGATGGGGTGGGGTGGGGCAGGGTCCGGTCGGGCCGGTGGACCCGGCTCCCGGGCCGGAGTGCGCCGGCCCGGGAGCCGGTATGACCACCATGCCGGGCCTGTGGGCGGTGGTCGATTACGCGCGAGGTAATGAACGGACACCCGATCCCGTGATGGTTTCCCGCCGACGTGGCAGACTTCGTTCGTTGCTCGGCGCGTGGGGAGGCGTGGCGTGAGTGAACGGCGTCCGGCGCCGACTGTGGGTCAGGTGGTGCTGGGAAGAAGACTTCAGGAACTGCGCGAGGAATGCGGGCTGCGGCGGGACGAGGCGGCCCAGATTCTGCGTGTCACGGCAGCGACCGTACGGCGGATGGAGATGGCCGAGGTCGCGCTGAAGATCCCGTACGCACAGGTGCTGCTGTCGACATACGGCGTGCCCGACGACGAGATCGCGGCGTTCGTCGCACTGGCCGAGGAGGCGAACCAGCCCGGCTGGTGGCAGCGTTTCCACGACGTTCTGCCGGACTGGTTCAGCCTGCATGTGAGCCTTGAGGGCGCGGCCTCGCTGATCCGGTCGTACGAGCCGCACTTCGTGCCCGGACTGCTGCAGACAGAGGAGTACGCACGTGCCGTCCTGGAGGCGGGCACGGTGGGGCAGACCCGGCCCGCCGAGATCGAGCGGCATGTGTCGTTGCGGCTGGAGCGGCAGAAGCTGTTGACGCGCGAGCATCCGCCCCGGCTGTGGGTGATCATGGACGAAACGGTCTTGCTGCGGCCGGTGTGCATGCGGGGTGAGGTGATGCGGGAGCAACTGGAGCGGCTTCTGGTTGTCGCCGAGAACGATCACATCACCTTGCAGATCGCGGAGTTCGCGCATGGGCCGCATCCGGGGACGTATGCGCCCTTCACGCTGTTCCGCTTCGCTGAACCGGAGCTGCCGGACATGGTCTACAGCGAGTATCTGACCGGCGCGCTGTATCTCGACTCGCGTCGGGAGGTTGCCGCGCACCTCGAGGTGCTCGACCACATGACGGCGCGGGCGGCCACCGCTCAGCGGACGAAGCAGCTCATCGAGAAGCGTCGGGACGACTTCTGAGGCTTCTGGGAGGGCTGATCCCCCGCCCGGCGCCCCCGCCCGGCACTGCCGCCGCCACCGCATCCTCCGGAACCATCCCCTCGCCGCGTCTGAACGCGGCCTCGAAGGCCCCCTCCTTCAGTACCTCCCGCGCCCGTGCCGTCGCGCGGTTCACGTCGCCTCCTTCCGCCGGGGGGAGGGGGGCGCCGGTAGCGGCGCGGGTGGTGGCGGCGGCACCGAGCAGCAGGGCCGCCGATTCCCCCGCGCCCGAGAGGGCAAAGGCAGCGGCCAGGCCCTCCATGGCGAGGGCGATCGCCCGTGGGTCGCCCGTCAAGCGTGCCGTCGCGTATCCCTCCTCGTGCAGCGTCCGCGCCTTTCCCGCATCACCCCGCAGTTCGGCGATGAACCCGAGTTCGGCCAGGAGCAGCGCGTTGGCGCCGTCCAGTCCGACGTCCCGGTGCCACGCCAGCACCGCCCGCAGATGCGTCTCCGCCTCGTCCAGCAGGCCCTCGCGCCGCGCGCCGAGCCCCAGCCCCAGCTCGGCGTTGATCTCGCCCGCGCGGAAGCCGATTTCGGCAGCGGCGCGCCGGGCGCGCTCGTGGTACTCCCGAGCCCCGTCGAAGTCACCGGTCAGCAGCGCGGTCCGCCCCAATCCCGACAGCAGGTCGGCCGCTTGGGTGGAGAGTCCGAACTCCCGCACCGTCTCCAGCGCGTCCCGCTGCAGCCCGGCCGCCCGCGCGTAGTCGCCGTGGATTTCGGCGACCGCCGCCCGCGGGTACACGGACCACAACTGCCCGCAGGCGTCGCCGACCGCGCCGAACAGCTCCACGCTCCGCGCCGCGTCCCCCTCCGCACCCGCCAGATCGCCGGCCAGCAGCCGCTGCACCGACCGGTCGGCGAGTGCCGCCGCCTCGCCCCACCGGTCGCCGAGTTCCCGGAATCCCTCCAGCGCCCGACCCGTGAGCACCTCGCCCTCGGACAGGTCGCCCGTGCCGCACAGTGCGTGCGCCAGGAACCACCGCGCCCACGCGACCCCGGCGGCGTCGCCCACCTCCCCGTACTCCTTGAGCGCAGCCTCGATGCGCTCGGCCCGGTCCTCGCCGTCACCGCCCAGGATGGTGATGCCGACCTGCCAGACCTGCGCTCGCGCGCGCAACGCCGTTTCGCCGCCTGCCAGTTCGAGCGCGGACCTCACCGAGCGGCGCGCCTCGCCGAGCCGCCCACGCAGGACCCAGTACCAGGCGAGGGCGTCCACGAGCCGCAGCGCGTGCGCGGCGTCAGCACGCTCAACCGCTCCCTCCAGCGCCCAGCGCAGGTTCGCACTCTCTGCGTCCAGCCTGGTCAGCCACTCGCGCTGGCCGTGCCCGCGCAGCTGCGGCTCGGCGGTCTCCACGAGCCCCGTGCAGTACGCGAGGTGCCGTTTCCGTACCGTCGCGAGTTCACCGGCCTCCCGCAGCCGCTCGACGCAGTACGCCGCCACCGACTCCAGGAGCCGGTACCGGTCGCCCGCGACGACGACCAGCGACCGGTCGACCAGCCGCACCAGCAGACCGAGCACATCGGCCCCGTCCACCCCGTCGCCCCCGCACACTTCCTCGGCGGCCTCCGGCGTGCAGCCCTCGGCGTGCACGGCGAGCCGCCGCAGCACCACCCGCTCCGGCTCGCTCAGCAGTTCCCAGCTCCAGTCGATCATCGCGCGCAGGGTCTGCTGCCGTGCGGGGACGCCACGCTGTCCGGCGCCCAGCAGACGGAACCGGTCGTCGAGCCGGTCCAGCAGCCGGTGCACCCCGAGCGCCCGCACCCGTGTGGCGGCCAGTTCCAGGGCCAGCGGGATGCCGTCCAGCCGACGGCAGATCCCCTCCACCACACCGCGGTTGTCGTCGTCGAGTACGAAGCCGGGTGCGGCGGCCGCCGCCCGCACCGCGAACAGCTCGACCGCGCCCTCGGTATCCAGTGGCGGCACGGCCCACAGCGTCTCCCCGGCGAGCGCCAGCGCCTCCTGGCTCGTGGTCAGGACGACGAGCCCGGGCGCGGTGCGCAGCAGCAGTTCGACCAGTGCGGCGGCTTCGTCCACGACGTGCTCGCAGTTGTCGAGAACGAGCAGCATCCGCCTGCCGCGCAGCACGTCGGCGAGCCGCTCGGCGGCACCCAGGACTGCTCCGCCCTCGGGCCGTACGCCCCAGACCCCGTCGTCGCGCAACCCCATCGCGGCGGCGACGACCTCGGCCAGGCCGCTGCCCGCCCCGGCGCCGGCGAGTTCGACGAGCCACTCGCCGTCCGGGAAAGTGCCCTTCAGCTGCTCGGCGACGGCCACGGCGAGCCGGGTCTTGCCGACGCCGCCGGGCCCGGTCAGGGTGACGAGCCGTCGCCCGGCGAGGAGTTCGCGTACGCCGGCGATGGCGTCCTCCCGGCCGACGAGCGCGCTGATCGGGGTGAGGATGTTGCCACGGGCAGGCGCGGGCGGGGCACTTGCGCCGGCCTCCTGCCGTAACAGCGCCCCGTGCAGCTCCACGAGCTCCGGGCTCGGATCAAGGCCGAGTTCGTCGGCAAGCCGGGTACGAAGGTCCTCGTACTGGGCGAGCGCCTCGCTCTGCCTCCCTGCCCGGTACAGCGCTCGCATGTGCACGGCACGCAGCCGCTCCCGCAGCGGATGCCGTTCCACGAGACCGGCCAACTCTCCGATCAGGTGCGCGTGTTCGCCCGCGTCCAGCCGCGCCTCGGCATGCTCTTCGAGTACGGCGAGCCGGTCCTCCTCCAGCCGGTTCACGGCCGCCCGCGTGAACGCCTCGTCCGCGAAGTCGGCGAACGCGGGCCCCCGCCACAGTGCCAGCGCGTCGGTCAGCAGCCCGGCCCTGGCGCGGGCGTCCGGCGCCGTCCTGGCCCGCGCGGCGAGCTCGGCGAACCGGTGGGCGTCCAACGTCCCGTCGGCAACGACGAGTTGGTAGCCGGGCGCGCGGGACGCGACGAGTCCACGCCCGCCGGGCTCGGCCTCCTCGAGGACGCGCCGCAGCTGGGAGACCTTCGCCTGGAGGGCCCGCGTCGGGTTGCCGGGCGGCTCGTCACCCCACAGGTCGTCGATCAGCCGGTGTGCGGCGACGGGCCGGCCCGGATCGATGAGCAGGGAGGCGAGCAGGGCGCGCACCTTGAGTTCGGGGACTCGGACGGGCTGCCCGTCATCCGTCCAGACGGCCGTCTCCCCCAGCACCCCGAATCGCATGTCACCCACGGTAACCCGGCCGCCGGGACGCATCCGAACAGATCCGTAACACCACCCGAGCCGGATTCGAAGTGCCGGGCCGCACAGTCCTCTCAACCGAAATCCGAAGCAGACGGAGGAAAACACCATGGGACGACTGACCGGCAAGACGGCACTGGTCACCGGCGGCAGCCGCGGCATCGGCCGGGCCATTGCCCTGCGGCTGGCCGAGGAAGGCGCCCGTGTCGCCGTGCACTACGCCACCAACGAGACGGCGGCGAAGGAGACGGTGGCCACGATCGAGGCCGCGAGCGGCAGCGCCTTCTCCTTCCGTACCGAACTGGGAGTTCCCGGCGACGCCGACACCCTGTGGAAGGCGTTCGACGAGCACGCCGACGGCGTCGACATCCTGGTGAACAACGCGGGCATCGCGGGCCCGGGCCTGATCCACGAGGTCTCCGAGGCCGACTACGACAAGGTCTTCGCGGTCAACGCCAAGGCGCCCTTCTTCATCATTCAGAAGGGCCTGGACCGGCTGCGCGACGGCGGCCGCATCGTCAACATCTCCTCCGGCGTCACCAAGGTCGCCTTCCCCGGGATGACTTCCTACGCCGCCGCCAAGGGCGCGGTGGAGGTGCTGACTCTCACGCTCGCCCAGACCCTGGGCTCGCGCGGCATCACGGTCAACGCCGTCTCCCCCGGCACGATCGAGACCGATATCCACCCGTGGATGGCGGATCCCGACGCCAAGGCACACGCCGCCGCGTTCTCCGTCTTCAACCGGGTCGGCCGGCCGGACGACGTCGCCGACGTCGTCGCCTTCCTCGCCTCCGACGACGGCCGCTGGGTCACCGGCCAGAACATCGACGCCAGCGGCGGCTCCGGCCTCGGCGTCTGATCCCGCCGGTCCGACGCCGACAGCCGAGGCCGACACCCGAGGCCGACAGCCCAGGCCTGCATCGGAGGCCGACACCCGAACCCAAGGAGAACTCCGCCATGCCCCACACCCTCCTCGTCGTCGCCCACCCACGCGCCGACTCGCTGACCGGCCAGGCGGCCGCCCGCCTGCACGCCCGTATCAAGGACGGTGGCGGTACCGTCGACGTACTCGACCTGTACGCCGAGGAGTTCGACCCACGCCTGGCTCCGGTCGACGAACCGGACTGGGCGGACCGTGAGAAGCGGTACTCGCCCGAGGTCCATGCTCATATGGAGCGCATCTCGGCCGCCGACGACATCGTCGTCGTCTTCCCGGTGTGGTGGTTCGGGCTGCCCGCCATCCTCAAGGGCTGGATCGACCGGGTGTGGAACTACGGCTTCGCGTACGGCCGCAGCAAGCCGCGCCTCGCGGGCAAGCGGATGCTGTGGCTGGGCCTGGCGGGCGGTTCCGCGCAGGATTATGAGAAGGCCGGCCTCGACACCGCTATGGACGTCCAGCTACGCCTTGGAATCTCGCAGTACTGCGGCATCCCCGACTCGACCGTCCACCTCGTGTTCGACACGGAACTCTCGGGCGTCCCGCAGGCGTCGCGCCCGGACCGGGTACGGAAGATCCTTTCGGCCGCGGACGCGGCCCTGGACACACGGAACTGACAAGAGCAGAACTGACGAGAGCACCACCGCGGCCACCCCGGCCGGCCTTGGGCCACCGGGGTGGCCGCGGCCGTTTCCGTACCACCGTCGCTCCCTCTCCGCGGCTCGCCGCCGCTCCCGGGCACCGTCGCAACAGCACCGCAACACCGTCCGAGCCGGACCCGAAGCACCGCACCGGACAGTCTTCCCATGACTTCTCAGACCCCCTCCCGGGCGGGTGCGCGCCAATGGCTCGGCCTCGCCGTACTACTTCTTCCCGTGGCCCTGATGACCGCCGACCTCGGCGTGCTGTGGCTGGCCACGCCGTATCTGACCGCCGACCTGCGGCCCAGCAGCGCCGAAGTACTGTGGATCACCGACATCTACGGTTTCCTGACCGCCGGCATGCTCGTGATCATGGGCACGCTCGGTGACCGCATCGGCCGCCGCAAGCTGCTGACGGCCGGCTCGGCCGGTTTCGTCGCGGCCTCGCTCGTCGCCGCGTACGCCCCCAACCCCGAGACCCTGATCACGGCCCGTGCGCTGCTCGGCGTGGCGGGGGCGGCCGTTCTGCCGTCCACGCTCTCGCTGATCAGCCACATGTTCGCCGACCCACGCCAGCGCGCCACGGCGATCGCCATGTGGGTGACCGCCCTCTCCGCGGGCCTGGCCGTCGGGCCGATCGTCGGCGGTGTCCTGCTGGACAACTGGTGGTGGGGCTCGGCGTTCCTGATCGGTGTGCCGGTCATGGTGCCGGTGCTGGTGGTCGCCCCGATGCTGCTGCCCGAGTACCGCGATCCGGCCGCCGGTCGGCTGGACCTGACGAGCGTGCTGTTCTTCCTGCTGGCGGTGCTGCCACTGGTGTACGGCATCAAGGGCGTGGCCGAGCACGGCCCGAACGCGTCGGCGGCCGTAGCGTTCGCCGCCGGACTGGTCTTCGGGATCGTCTTCGTCCGCCGTCAGAACCGGCTGGAGACCCCGTTCCTTGACCTGCGCCTGTTCCGCCACCGGGCCTTCACGGGCGCGCTGCTCACTCTGCTGCTGGGCAT
This sequence comes from Streptomyces sp. NPDC048825, assembly GCF_043198355.1. Lineage (NCBI taxonomy): Bacteria > Bacillati > Actinomycetota > Actinomycetes > Kitasatosporales > Streptomycetaceae > Streptomyces > Streptomyces sp. NPDC048825. The sequence continues at coordinate 12,303 of NZ_JBICUR010000037.1, read as the reverse complement.
GACGGCACTGAACGGCGTCGAGTACCTGGTTCCGCAGTACCTCCAGACGGTGGCGGGACAGTCGCCGCTGGAGGCGGGGCTGTGGTTGCTGCCGGGCGCCGCGGGGCTGGTGGCCGGTTCGCAACTGACGCCGGTACTGGCGCGGCGCGTCCGCCCGGCGTACGTACTTTTCGGCGGCCTGCTGGTCTCGCTGGCCGGTTACGGGGCGATGGTGGTGACGACCGGTGTCGTACCCACGTCGACCGCGCTCGCAGTGATCATGTTCGGCGTGGCCCCGATCAGTGTGCTCGGTACGGTCCTGGCGGTCGGCTCCGCCCCGCCGGAGAAGGCGGGAGCAGCGGCGGCGACCGGTCAGACGGCGTACGACCTGGGCCTGGCCCTGGGCATCGCGGTCACCGGCAGCGTAGCGGTCGCGGTCTACCGCGGCGGCATCCCGTCGGACGCTCCGCCGGCGGCGCGGGACACGCTGGGCGCGGCGCTGGTGGCGGCCGAGCGCCTGCCGAACGGTACGGAACTGGCCGCCGTCGCCCGGGATGCGTTCACGTCGGGACTTCAGACCGCGGCGACGGTGAGCGCGGCCTTCGCGCTGGTGACGGCGGCACTGGTGATGACGCTGCTGCGCCACATTCCGCCGATACCCGCAGCGGCCCCGGAGGAGGAGCCGGCGCTCCGTGGCGACGACCAACTCCAGGACCAGGCACGGGCCCTGACCGTCTGACGGAGTGCTTGTCCGGCGGATCATGCCCGTCCCCATGTCCCGGCATGATCCGCCGGACAGGCCCTACTCGACCCGCACTTCGGTGTTCTGGCAGGCGTGCAGCAGCCAGCGCCCGTCATCCTGCTTGGTCATGACGTACAGCGGGGCGCCCTCCGAATCGCCCTCTGCCGAGTGGTAGACCTGCCGGACCTTGACGGCCGCCACGTCGGGCCGCAGAAACTGCGTATGCACCGCCTCGTATGTGACCTCGCCGTCCCAGCTCGCGGCGGGCAGCACGGCGCGGGTGAACTCGGCGATCGCGTCGAAGCCGATGAGGACCATGCCGTGGGCGGTCGTCCAGAGGGCGTCGGGGTGGAAGAGCGCGAGGAATTCCTCGACGTCGTTGGCACGCTGGGCGCGCTCCACGGTGGCCACGACCTCTTCGATGGCCTTGATGTCTGCGGTTTCGGTGTTCATGGACATCACTCTGTGACCTCAAGTTAGCTTGAGGTCAAGCACCGCAGCCGCGAGATCGCCGAACACGTCCTAGGCGGCGCCGCCCTTCGTGTCCTTCTCGTCGTCGACGATCTCCGCGTCCACTACACCCTCCTCCTCCGAGGCGGCCGAGCCCTCCGGGGACGGCCGGTCGGTGCCGGGCTGTGCGTCCGAGGGGCCCTGCTGGGCCTGGGCGTACATGGCCTGGCCCATTTTCTGGCTGACCGAGGCCAGTTTCTCGACACCGGAGCGTAGTGCGGCCGTGTCGGCGCCCTCGCGGTCCTCCAGGAGGGTCTTGAGTTCGTTGATCGCTGACTCCACCTCCGACTTGGTGTCGGCGGGGATCCGTTCCTCGTTGTCGCGGAGGAAACGCTCGGTCTGGTAGACGAGTTGCTCGGCCTGGTTGCGGGTCTCGGCGGCTTCGCGGCGCCTGCGGTCCTCGTCGGCGTACTGTTCCGCCTCGCGCATCATGCGGTCGATGTCGTCCTTGGGGAGGGCCGAGCCGCCGGTCACCGTCATCTTCTGCTCGCGACCCGTCGCGAGATCCTTCGCCGAGACGTGCATGATTCCGTTGGCGTCGATGTCGAAGGCGACCTCGATCTGCGGCACCCCGCGCGGCGCGGGCGGCAGACCCGTGAGGTCGAAGACGCCGAGCTTCTTGTTGTAGGCGGCGATCTCGCGCTCACCCTGGAAGACCTGGATGCCGACCGAGGGCTGGTTGTCCGTGGCGGTGGTGAAGATCTCCGAACGCCGGGTGGGAATCGTGGTGTTGCGTTCGATCAGCTTCGTCATGATGCCGCCCTTGGTCTCGATGCCCAGGGACAGCGGGGTGACGTCGAGGAGCAGGACGTCCTTCACGTCGCCGCGGATGACGCCCGCCTGGAGGGCGGCGCCGAGGGCCACCACCTCGTCGGGGTTGACGCCCTTGTGCGGGTCCTTGCCGGTGAGTTCCTTCACGAGTTCCGTCACCGCGGGCATCCGGGTGGAGCCGCCGACGAGGATGACGTGGTCGACGGCGGAGAGCTTGATGCCCGCGTCCTTGACCGCCTGGTCGAAGGGTGTCTTGCAGCGGTCGAGGAGGTCGCTTGTCATTTCCTGGAACTGGGCGCGCGTCAGCTTCTCGTCGAGGTGCAGCGGGCCTTCGGCGGAGGCGGTGATGTAGGGCAGGTTGATGGTCGTCTCGGTGGAGGAGGACAGCTCGATCTTGGCTTTCTCGGCACCCTCGCGCAGCCGCTGGATCGCCATCTTGTCGTTGCCGAGGTCGATGCCGTACGAACCCTTGAAACGCTTGATGAGATGGTCGACGATCCGCTGGTCCCAGTCGTCGCCGCCGAGATGGGTGTCGCCGTTGGTGGCCTTGACCTCGATGACGCCCTCGCCGATCTCCAGGAGCGAGACGTCGAAGGTGCCGCCGCCCAGGTCGAAGACGAGAACCGTCTGCTCCTCGCCGCGGTCGAGCCCGTACGCGAGGGCCGCGGCTGTCGGCTCGTTGATGATCCGCAGCACCTTCAGGCCCGCGATCTCGCCGGCCTCCTTGGTGGCCTGCCGCTGTGCGTCGTCGAAATAGGCGGGCACCGTGATCACGGCGTCCGTGACGTCCTCGCCGAGATATGCCTCGGCGTCCCGCTTCAGCTTCTGCAGCACACGGGCCGACAACTCCTGCGCGCGGTAGCGGGTCCCGTCGATGTCTCCCTTCTCCGGGAAGCGCCAGCTCGCGTCGCCCATGTGCCGCTTCACGGAGCGCGCGGTGCGCTCGACGTTCGTCACGGCCTGCCGCTTGGCGACCTCCCCGACGAGGACCTCCCCGTTCTTGGCGAAGGCCACGACGGACGGCGTCGTCCGCGCGCCCTCGGCGTTGGCGACGACCGTGGGCTCACCGCCCTCCAGGACGGCCACCACGGAGTTCGTGGTACCGAGATCGATCCCGACCGCTCGTGCCATCTTCGTCCCCTTCCACCCGGGCGCTTCCCGCCCTCCAGCACAAAACTTGAGTGCGCTCTTGTCAACACCAGGTACCCCGGAAACGCGTACGCCGCACCTGGAGCAGTGCCCCGAAACGACGATGCCGCGCCCAGCGGGAGGCGCGGCATCGAGGTGCGTGCTGAGTGCTTACGAACGTGCGTACAGAGTGCGTACGAGGATCGGGCAGGCGGTCAGGCCAGCTCGGCCGTCAGCGTGATCGTGGTGCCGGTGAGGGCCTGGCTCACCGGGCAGTTCTTCTTGGCGTCCTCGGCCGCCGCGGCGAAGCCGTCCGCGTCCAGGCCCGGCACCTCGCCCCGCACGGTGAGGTGGATGCCGGTGATGCCCTCGCCGGGCTGGAAGGTCACGTCGGCCTTCGTCTCCAGGCGGGTGGGCGGGGTGCCGGCGCCGTTCAGGCCGTGCGACAGAGCCATGGAGAAGCAGCTGGAGTGGGCGGCGGCGATCAGCTCCTCCGGGCTGGTCTTTCCGTTCGCGGCCTCGGCCCGCGACGGCCACGACACCGGCTGCGAACCGATGCCGGAGGAGTCGAAGGTGACGGTGCCGCTGCCCTTGAGCAGTTCGCCCTCCCAGACGGTGTGTGCGGTACGCGTGGTTGCCACGATGGTTCCTTTCGACGAGTTCGAAGCTCGATGAGTTCAACGAGTTCGATGGGTCCCTGAATCGGTTCCGTCCGGCCCATCCGATCACATCCGCGCTCGGTGCAGTCGCAGGACCGGGACAAGAGTGGTTGAACGGCAGGGAAGCACCCGGCAAGACCGGCCCAACTCCCGTCAGGCCGCCCGCTGGTCTCTGCGGACCGGCAGCGGAACCTGCGGGCCCGCGGCCTCCCGCAGCCAGCTCCGCAGGACGCGGTGCACCTGCTCGGCGCCGACGAGTTCCGCCCCCTCCTCGACGGGAGGCGAGAGCTCGATGGGTGACATCAGGAACGCCTCGCCCTGCGCGCCGCCGAGTCCGCCGTGGGAGCCGATCTGCTCCTCGAAGGCGAGGACTTCGCCGTCCTGGGGCTCGTAGGCGGAGTTGACCATGATGTCGGCGGCGTGCGGGAAGGAGTGCGTGCGGCGTACGGCGGTGGCCGCGACGGGGCCGAAGTCGGTGAGCGGGCCCGGGTTCTCCGCCAGTTCGTCCACGGGGATCTCCGCGCCGTGCGCGCCGAGGACGATGCCGCCGTGCCGCTCGCTCCTGACCAGGACGAAGCCGATGCCGGGATGGTTGGCGAGTGTGGACAGCAGCGCCGGGTGGCGCTCGTCGATCTCCTCGCGACTCATCCGGTGCGGTACGTCCGGAAAGGACACCAGGCCCAGGTTGCCGGACGCCAGCACGATGGGTTCCGAGCGGCGGCCGGACGGCCGGTGCTGTTCGCCGCCCTCTTCGACGGGCCGGTGCAGCGCGGCCCGTACTGCAGCCCGGGCCTCGGCGCCGCTGTGCGTACGCTGCGCCTTGCGCGGCACGGGCAGTCCGCAGCCGGCCCTGACGAGTTCGCCGAGGGCCAGTCCGTAGCGTGCGCGGAACGTCTCGCCGGGGCTCTGGCCGTGGTCGGACAGCACGACGATGCGGTACGCGCGCGGGGCATGCTCGGCGACCTTCGCGATCAGGGCCAGCGAGCGGTCGAGGCGGCCCAGGACCTTCTCGGCGTCGCGGCTGTACGGGCCCGAGTGGTGGGCCACTTCGTCGTACGCCACCAGGTCCGCGTAGACCGCGGCCCGTCCGGCGAGCATGTCGCCGATCACGGCGGCGACGACGACGTCCCGCTCGACGACGGTCGCGAAGGCGCGGATGAAGGGGTACAGGCCGCCGCGTTTGACGCGGGGGCGCTGCCTTCTGAGGCGGGCGCGGGCGGACTCGCCGATCTCGCGGCCGACGTCGGCGACGAACGACATGGCGGTACGGACGGCGTTGGCGGGGTCGCTGAAGTACGCGAAGTAGCCCGCCCGCGAACGGTTCTCCTTGCCCCGCCGCGCCGCCACGGACAGCACCAGGGCGAGCTGGTCGGCGCCGCCGCTGAAGAGGTTGCCGCGGCTGGCGCCGTCCAGGGTGAGCAGTCCGCCGTCGCCGGTGCGCTCGATGGCCCGGCGCTGGAGCTCGGCGGCGCTGGTGGGCCGGTTGCAGACCATCACCTCCCCGCTCTCCTTCTCGTACCAGCGGAAGGCGGGGATGTCGTGGTTGGAGCCGTGCAGGATGCCGAGCTGGCTGGCACCGGTCTGGCTGGACCAGTCGGTGCGCCAGAGGGTGAGGCGGTGGGTGGGGCGCCCGGCTCCACGCTCGCCGTCGTGCTCACTGTCGCCCCCGCACTCGCCCTCGCCTGCGCTCCCGCCGAGCCAGACGGCGACCGTGGGCATCAGACCCCGCCCCACCGCGTCCAGCAGTACGTCGTGTCCCACGCCGTCGAGCTGGAGGAAGACGGTGCCGGGAGTCGACGGCCCGCCCTCTCCCAACTCCTCCGTGCGACGGCGATCCGCCAAGCGGTACAGCCTCCTCCGGTACGCGTCGTCGTCCCGGACCGCGAGGGCCGCGCCGGTGGCGGAGGCGACTGCGGACATCACCGCGGCGACCACGACGGCGGTCTCCGGGGCGACCTCACCCCGTCCCGACGGATTGAAGCGCAGGACGACGAGGAGCAGCGAGCCGTTGAGGAAGAAGACGAGCAGTCCGAGGACCAGGGCGGGCACGAGAAGCAGAGCGCGGACGAGAAGGGGCCACACCAGGGCCGAGAGGAGACCGAAGCCTCCGGCGCCGACCGCGGCGGCGACGGTGATACGGGTGGCGCTCTCTCCGTCGGCCGACTGGATCCGGAAGTCCGGCAGGATCCCGGCGAGCACCAGCATGGTGACGGTGGAGACGGCCCACACCGCGATACTCCGCAAGACGGCGCTGCCCACCCGCTGCCATCGCCTGTCGCCCACGCCCGCCTCCCGCTGTCTCCCACCGGCTCCCGCTGACGAAGTCCGTCCCCCACATTGTCACAACGGGTGAGGGCGCACGGGCGGTTGCGGACAGGGAGTGAACGCCCGCGGATCAGCGCCCGTCGTACCCCGCCGTCGGCATCGACAGCCGACGATGGACGTGCGCCTTCATCTGCGCGTCGTACGCCGGTTCCGCGTGCCCGGCCGTCTCGATGCGTACGCCTCGCCGGGCGCACTCGGCGGTGAACTCGTCGACCGAGGCGAGCGCCCGCTCCAGCACCCGGCGGCTGGGCGCGACGAACAGATCGACGCGCCCCGCCTCGACGTCCTCCCAGAGCGCGCCGTGGTCGGGGCGCAGTCCGCGTACGAGGAGTTCCCGGGTGATGACGTACCCGTGCTCGGCGGCCCAGCGCGCGCACATGGCGTGCTGGCTGCGCGAGTCGACCAGGAAGGGATCCGCGTCCAGTTCCTCGAGCGGCGTCAGACTGGCGATGGCCGTGACGCGAAGCAGGCCGGAGGCGCTGCGCGTGTCTCCCATGGTGTCCCCCTCACCTCCGGTTTCGCCGATGACCCTACCCCTGCCCGTAGGCTCTGGGGGAGTCGCGCGAAGGGAGCAAAGGGGGTGCCGGTGGAGATCACCTGGTGGGGTCACGCGACCTGCACGGTCGAGGACTCGGGCGTGCGCCTGCTGACCGATCCGTTGTTCGCGCGTCGGCTCGCTCATCTGCGCCGGCGCCGCGGGGCTGCGCCCCCGCCCGAGGCGGCGCTCGCGGACGCGGCCCTGGTATCGCATCTGCACGCCGATCATCTGCACGTTCCCTCGCTGGGACGGCTCGCCGCGGGCACCCGGGTGCTGGTGCCGAGGGGCGCCGCACGAGCTGTGCCCGGGCTGCGCAGGCTCGGCCATCTACGGCTCACGGAGGTCGCGCCGGGCGATGTGACGCGGGTCGGTGACCTGGTCGTACGGGCCGTGCCGGCGCGGCACGACGGGCGGCGGCTGCCGCTCGGGCCGCATCGTGCGCCCGCCCTCGGCTATGTCGTCGAGGGCGAGGGGCGGACGTACTTCGCCGGGGACACCGGCCTGTTCGAGGCGATGGCCGAGGAGGTCGGTCCCGTCGACGTGGCGCTGCTGCCGGTCGGCGGCTGGGGGCCGTATCTCGGCGAGGGGCACCTGGACGCCGGACGGGCCGCCGAGGCGCTGGTCCGGCTGTTGCCGGGCAGCGCGGTGCCGGTGCACTACGGCACGTACTGGCCGATCGGCATGGACGCCGTGCGCCCCCATGAATTCCATGCGCCGGGCCCGGAGTTCATGCGCCTGGCGCGCGAGAGGGCGCCCGAGGTGGCGGTGCATCTACTGGGGCACGGCGAGAGCGTACGGCCGGAGGTCGCACGGTGATCCTGTCCGCGGCGGCCACGTCGCCGGAGGCGACCCAGCAGGCGGTCGGCTATCCGTCGTTGTTCCTGCTGGTGCTGATCGGGGCGCTGGTGCCGGTGGTGCCCACGGGCGCTCTGGTGAGCTCGGCCGCGGTGGTGGCCTTCCATCAGACGGCGCCGTTCTCGCTGCTGATGGTTTTCGCGGTGGCGTCGGTCGCGGCCTTCCTCGGTGACATCGCGCTGTACTGGCTCGGGAAGCGCGGAATGGGCTCGAAGAACGGTTCGCGGTGGTTGCAGGCACTGCGTGACCGCGCCCCCGAGGACCGGCTCGCGCAGGCACAGGAGCGGCTCGATGCGCATGGGGTGACCGTGCTGGTGGTGTCGCGGCTGGTTCCCGCGGGGCGGATTCCGGTGATGCTGGCGTGTCTGATGGCCCGGATGCCGATGCGGCAGTTCGTACGGGGGGATGCGCCGGCCTGCCTCGCGTGGGCGGTGACGTATCAGCTCATCGGGATACTGGGGGGCTCGCTGTTCAAGGAGCCCTGGCAGGGTGTGGTGGCCGCGGTGGTGCTCACGCTGGTGATCAGTGGGGCGCCGAGTGTGTGGCGCAGGTTTCGTAAGTCCGTGGCGTAAGTCCGTGGCCTGAACGCTCAGTTCACGTGCCGTCTGTTCACCTGATTCCTCCGGGGATGCCCCGGTATCAGGCCGGGAGGAATCAGACTCCTGCAGGGCAGGGCAGGGAACGGGGGTTTGCTTTCCGGGCCGGGTAAGCTGACTGCCGTGCGTTGCGAGAACCAAGCGCGTACGCCGTGCTGATCGAGAGCCAAGACAGCACATGCGCCTCCAAGCTTTGCTGTACGAACCCGGGCTGGTTTCAACCCGGCTGGTGTTGATCGTGGAAGACCTGTCGGGTCGCTGACCCGCAGGCAGCGTAAGCCAGGAATCCCCTGCTTCAGCTGGGGGAGGATTCAAGTCAGGATCTGGGAGCCCCCCACCGGCAGGTCCCACAGGTCCTCGCGGGCCAGGCCCGCCTGCTCCCAGGCCGCACGGACCCGTGTCAGCGGTTCGAGCACCGGCTCCGCCGACAGTACGAACGTGGCCCAGTGCATCGGTGCCATCCGCCTGGCCCCGAGGTCCTGGGCCGCCCGGACCGCCTCCTCCGGGTCGCAGTGGACGTCGCTGAGCCACCAGCGGGGCTCGTAGGCGCCGATCGGCAGGAGCGCCAGGTCGATGCCGGGGTAGCGGTCGCCGATGCGGGTGAACCAGTGGCCGTAGCCCGTGTCGCCCGCGAAGTAGACGCGTCTGCCGTCGGGTGCCGTGAGGATCCAGCCTCCCCACAGGGTGCGGCAGGTGTCGTGGAGGCTGCGCTTGGACCAGTGGTGGGCGGGGACGAAGTCGAAGCGGACTCCGCCCGCCCGTCTCCCGCCACCCTCGACCGAGGCGCCTGCGGCGCCGCCCCTCGGATGCAGTTCAGCCGCTTCCCACCAGTCGAGCTCGGTGACACGGGTGAAGCGGCGGCGCCTGAACCAGCCGCCGAGCGCGGCCGGGACGAAGACGGGGGTGTCACGCGGGAGCCTGCGCAGGGTCGGGGCGTCCAGGTGGTCGTAATGGTTGTGGCTGATGACGACCGCGTCAACGCGCGGCAGTTCGCTCCAGGGCACGCCAACGGGCGTGACCCGGGCGGGAGTTCCGAGGATCCTGCGTGACCAGACCGGGTCGGTGAGGACGGTGAGGCCGCCGATCCGGATCACCCAGCTCGCGTGCCCGGCCCAGGAAACGGCGACGGTCTGTGCGTCCACGCGCGGCAGCGGGGCAGGCTCGTACGGCAGCCGGGGGATGTCGGCGAGGCCTTCGGGGGTCGGCCGCAGAGCGCCCTCGCGGGCGAAGCGTGCGAAGCCCCTGAGGCCCGGCAGCGGATCCGTCAGCCGGTCGGCGAAGGACCGCGGCCAGCGGCGGCGCTCGCCGAGCGGGCGGGGCGGGGCGAGTGGCGTTTCCGTTCCGGCGGCGGGCACGGAGGAGGACACCGGCTCATCGGCACCCGTGGACGAGGAGGCGGACGTGGACGTGGTGGTCGTCGAGGTCGACTCGGACTGCTGCGTCATCGAGGGGACTCCCATCGCCGGGCGTCGTCGCGGAGATCGTCGAATACCGATCCCAGCAGAGTCAACGCGCTTTCCACATGCGGCAATTCCAGAGGTTCCGGTGACGTGAGAGACGCCATCCGCTCCTCGTCCGTTGCTCCGAGGAGCGGGCCGGTGGCCAGACGGACGCGCAGGGCGCCGAGGTCGTCGCCGAAGCGGTGGCCGCCAGGAGCGGGCATGCCGAGGCGGGCAGTGAGGAAGTCCTCCAGTTCCTGCGCGTCGCCCACGCCGTACTCGGTGAGCGCGGGGCGCAGCGGGCCCAGGTCCGCGTACAGATGGCGGCCTGCCTGCGGGGGCCGGGCAAGGGCGCCCCCCGTCACCACGGCATGGTGCGCGGCGGCGGCCACGCGGGCATGCAGCCGTACGGACGCGGTGAGCCGCAGGCTGATCTCCTCGGGTTCGCCGAGTGCGTACGCGGCGGCTTCGGCGACCGGTGTCGCGAGGCGGGCGCCGAGCGCGGTCAGGACGTCGAGGACACGGTCACGCAGCCGGACGCCGAGGGCGGTGTCGGGGAAACGGGCCAGGGCGGCCGGCCAGCCGGGCGGCAGGAACGGGCCGGCCAGGTCGGTCATCACGGTGACCTGGTCGGGAAGCATCTCGGCGGGGCTCAGCAGGACCGTGTCGTGCGGCTGGTGCAGGGTGTCTCGCCAGGTCTCGTCGCTGATCAGGTGCAGTCCCTCACCCGCGGCGGCCTCCACGGTCTCGTGGACCACTTCGGGCGGGGCGACGGTGGCGGTGGGGTCGTCGGCGACGGAGAGCACCAGCAGCCGTGGGTCGCCGCCCTCGGCGCGCACCCGGCGCACGGTTTCGAGGAGGGCGTAGGGATCGGGGACGCCGCCGCACTCGGCGGATGTCGCCACCTGGAACACGGAGGTGCCGAGCAGCCGGGCCGTGGGCCGCCACCAGGTGGCGCAGGGGCGCGGCACCAGGACGTCGCCGCCGAGTGCGGCGGTCAGCGCGAGGAGCAGGGCCGGGGCGCCGGGGGCCGCGGCCGTGCGGTGGCGCTCTGCGGGCAGCCCGCGCCGCTCCCAGTACGCGCAGGCCGCGTCCAGGAGCCGGGGGCCGCCACCGGTGGGTTCGGTGTGCGCACCGGCCGCGGCGGCGGTGAGTCCCGGTGGGACCGGCAGCCCCTGGCCGGGAAGCGGTGGGCCGTAACGGACGGGGCCGTGCCCTTCCGGATCCGTCCGCCGCATGGTCGCCTCCGCGCAGTGATCCGTGGTTCCTACGGTGCCGGTTGTGTCTCTGAGCAGTGAGTACCCACCCGTCACGCGTCATCAACTCAGCGGTTCGCGGATGACTCCCTGCGCAGCAGCTTGTGTACGGCGGCGCCGAGTGCGCCCGTAATGAGGATGCCGCCGGCGGCGAGGGCGGCCGGGGAGTCGGTGAACGCGCCGCCCTCGCCCGCGCGCACCCCGTGCGGGTGGTGGGAGCCGTCTCTCGCTACCGTGAACGTCGCACTCCACTCTGCCTCCTTGCCGCCGGGCGGCGCCGGGCAGGCGCCGTCGACGGTCCACTCGGAGGTGCCGGCCTTGTGGGATCCGCCCTTCTCGAAGTTCGCGGCAGACGCGATCCGGGCGGTGCCGCTGTACGCGGGACCCGCCGCCCCGTCCTTGCCCTTGCCCTTGCCCTTGCCCTCGACCAGGTGCAGCTTGGCGGTGCCGTGCTCGAAGGCCTGCGAGTGCGCGTCGATGCTCTTGGGCGCGGTCCCGCCGAGCACGCCGCAGGACACGGAGACGGTGACGGTGCCGCCGGGGGCGACGGTGTGGGGGGTGACCTCGGCGACCGGGTGCGTTGCCGAGGCTCCGGCCGACATCCCGGGTGACGTCCCGGCCCACTCCTCGGCCGACGTCCCGGCCCACTCGTCGGCCGACGTCCCGGGCGACGCACCGGCCGAATCCTCGGTCGGCTGCCCGGCCAGATCCTCCGCCGGCGCACCGCCCGATTCATCGGCCCACAGGTCGGCCGACTCCTCCGCCAACTCGTCGGACGACTCTTCATCGGGAATCGGCGGCGCATCCGTCGGCTCCTCCTCCGGAACCCAGGCCGGACCTGTGGCCGACTCGTCGGCGGGAACGTCCGCCGACTCGTCGGCCGGGCCAGTGGCCCGCTCCTGGCCCGGAACCCTGGCCCGTTCCTCGACCGGAACCGCGGCCGACGCGGCGGTGCCCAGGCCGACGGCGACGACGGCGGTGGCGGCGACTGCGGTGGACAGAACGCGGGCTGTACGGCGCATGGACTGGGGCTCCTTCGGCCGAAGGCGGGGGCCTACCGCGCCCCCGAGGGCGGCGGAGGAGGGGCACAGCCTTCGTGCCCCTAGCCCATCAGAGCCCGGCCGTCGCCGGGGCGCGCGCGGCCGGGCACCATTCGTGCCACGGGGGCGTCCGAGCGGGTGACGGCGTGCGGCGCGGTTGGGCGCCGCTGGCCGTGGGCGAGTGCGGGTGGGCTGGGGCGGGGGGTTTCTGTCCCCAGTCCCGCCCCTTCCCGAAACTGGGGCTGCGCCCCAGGCCCCCGCCAGGGGGTGGGGTGACACGTCGTGTCGCGGCTGCGGGTTCGTCGTGGCTGGTCGCGCAGTTCCCCGCGCCCCTAAAAAAGCAAAAGCCTGCGGCTCCCGGCGCCCAGAAAAAGCCCGTACCCCCAACTACCCGCAGCCTCCCACCGGCGGGAGGGGACGTGGGCCGGTGCGTCGTATGCCCGTCGCGTAGGTTCTGTCTCAGGC
>NZ_JBICUR010000036.1:0-47244 GCF_043198355.1 Streptomyces sp. NPDC048825 | reverse complement strand
GCCCTTCGTCTGACACAGGGCGCAGGTGGCCTGAGACAGAACCTACGCGACGGGCATACGACGCACCGGCCCACGTCCCCTCCCGCCGGTGGGAGACTGCGGGTAGTTGGGGGTACGGGCTTTTTCTGCGCGCGGATCCTTTTGGGGCGCGGGGAGTCGCAGGCTTTTGCTTTTCAGGGGCGCGGGGCGGTGACATCAGCGGCTCCGCCGCGGGGCGCGACCAGCCACAACGGACCCGCAGCCGCGACACGACGTGTCACCCCACCCCCTGGCGGGGGCCTGGGGCGCAGCCCCAGTTTCGGGAAGGGGCGGGGCTGGGGAAACGAAAACCCTCCACCCACGGACTCGCACTCGACAACGAACCCACCCGCTCAACCGCCCAAGGCGTTGCGTTCCGTGAAGGTTGTCTGATTAGTGCGTATCGTCGCCTCATGCTTACGCCTTACGCCCCCGCGCGTGCCGCCGCCGAGGACCCCGAGAAGAAGCCGGCGAAAGAGCCCGCCTCTCAGCCGACGCCGAAGCCGAAGGCCGAGCCGCAACGCAGCCCCAAGCCCGCTCAGCCGCACCGGCCCATCCCCACCCCGGGCGAGGTCTTCCCGCCCCGGCGCAAGCCGCCCACGCCACCCGGCAAGCCCCCGCAGTAGCTCGCCCCGATGCCCTGGCTACTCTGAAAGGCATGGAATACGTCTCCGCGCTCGTACCCCCAGTAGTGATGGCTGTGTTCTTCACCGGTCTGATCGTGACGATCGTGAAGACGCAGGGCGGCGCCAACAAGGCCAAGGAGGACGCGGTCGTCGACGCCGCCCTCGCGCATGCCGAGAACACCCGTCAGGTCTCCGGCGAACGTGATCGCAACGCCGACGCCTGAACTCGTACGCCACTTTTATTGCCAAACGTCCGTCAAGGCCACGTCTGTAATGCTTTGACTGGAATGTCCCACTAGGGTCTGAGTTGTGCCTCGCCCCTTGGGAGATCTGGAAGACGCGGTCATGTCGCGGGTGTGGAAGTGGAACCGCCCGGTGACCGTTCGAGAAGTCCTGGAAGATCTTCAGCAGGAACGGTCCATCGCGTACACCACGGTGATGACCGTTTTGGACAATCTCCATCAGAAGGGCTGGGTGCGCCGCGAAGCGGAAGGCCGGGCCTATCGATATGAGGCGGTCTCCACCCGCGCCGCCTACGCGGCCGCCCTCATGAACGAGGCCTGGTCGCGGAGCGACAACCCGGCCGCCGCTCTCGTCGCCTTCTTCGGCATGATGTCCCCGGAACAGCGCGCGGCACTGCGTGACGCCCTCCGCATCGTGGAAGGCCCGGAAACGACGAGCGGCGAAACGACGACCAGCGAAAGTTCGGCCGGCGAAAGCGCCCCGGGCGAAACGGCGGCCGGCGAATCCGCCCCTCGCGAAAGCTCCACCCGCCAGAACGCCCCGGGCGAGAACCCCGCCGCCAGCGAGGGCGAGACCGGGCGATAACGTCCGGTCATGCCAGCAGAGCAGTCCGAAGTCGCCTCCCGTAAACCCCTCACTGTCCGCCGGGCCCGGACCAGCGATGTCCCCGCGGTACGCCGTCTCCTTGACGCGTACGTCCGCGGCGGCATCCTGCTCGACAAAGCGACGGTGACGCTTTACGAGGACATCCAGGAGTTCTGGGTCGCGGAACGGGATGCCGGGTCAAGCGCCGAGGTGGTCGGCTGCGGTGCACTGCACGTGATGTGGGAAGACCTCGCGGAAGTCCGTACTCTCGCGGTCGACCCCAGGCTCAAGGGTGCCGGCGTCGGGCATCAGTTGCTGGGGAAGTTGGTGGAGACCGCCCGCTGGCTCGGCGTTCGCCGGGTATTCTGCCTGACCTTCGAAGTCGACTTCTTCGCGAAGCACGGCTTCGTGGAGATCGGTGAGACACCCGTTGACCCCGAGGTCTACGCCGAGCTACTGCGTTCCTATGACGAGGGCGTGGCAGAGTTCCTCGGTCTCGAACGAGTGAAACCGAACACCTTGGGCAACAGCCGGATGCTTCTGCATCTGTGATCGTCGGCTTGGAATACGCCCGGCACCTCTTGCCCGGGGGCTCTTTGTCCGAAACGCGTACGTTTTCGGTCTTCTCAGGTCGGGTCGGTCTCTCCCGGTCTCTCCCAGGGGTTTGTGTTTTTCCAGCAAAAGCGGTTTGCTTTCGGACGTACTGCAGTAGTGCATATAACAGGGGGCATGAATCAGCGGCAGCCGCCGCGGACCTCGGGCCCTGAAGTTATCGATGAAAGGAAATCCGGTGGCACAGAAGGTTCAGGTCCTTCTTGTCGACGACCTCGACGGCGGCGAGGCGGACGAGACCGTGACGTTCGCGCTGGACGGCAAGACGTACGAGATCGATCTCACCACCGCCAATGCGGACAAGCTCCGCGGCCTTCTCGAGCCCTACGTGAAGAGCGGTCGTCGTACCGGAGGCCGTGCTTCTGGAGGGCGTGGCAAGGCACGCGCCGCTTCCGGCGGAAGTCAGGACACCGCGCAGATCCGCGCCTGGGCGAAGGAGAACGGTTACGAGGTCAATGACCGTGGCCGTGTTCCGGCGTCCATTCGCGAGGCCTACGAGAAGGCCAACGCCTGATAGCGGGCTTGCCGCAGGCGGATCCGGTGGCACTGCGTTGCCATCGTGTCCACGAGTCGTACGAGATCGGGGGCGCCCCCACCGCCCCCGCCGAGCGCCGACAGTGTCGGCAACGCAGGCTCCACCTCGCAGTCAGACTCTGGGGGCCGCAGCCAGACGGCGGCCCCCTGCGAGCCGTCCACCGCGGTGTCCCGTGCGCCGCGCGGGGGCAGCGGCGCCTCGATGCGCCCGCCCGCGCCGATCGCCCTGAGGTCCAGCGCGAGAGATCCCCACTCCAGCCAGTCGAGCAGCCCCGGCAGCTCGTCGGCGCTTCCCGCGGCCACCAGCAGCCGCATCCGGTCCGCCCGCACGGCCACCGGAGAACCCGGCCCAAGATGCCGCAGTGCCGCGTGACCCGCCTCCGCCGGCACCTCCAGGACGTCGAAGCGCAGGCCCGTCAGCAGCTCGACGGGAGGTCCGGGCACTGTCGCCCAGCCCAGTTCGTTCTCGTACCACTGGCGCATGTGGTCGCCAGCGTCCAGTGGGCTGCGTGGGAGAGGAACGGCGACAAGTGGATGTGGCGCGCAGCGCCTCGATGAGGGGCGGTGGTCGGGAGACGGGTGGGCCATGCCAGGAGCAACCGCCAAAACGGGCTTCGAGTTACGTTGGGTGTTCGTATGCGCGCGCCGAGTATCGGAAACGGGGGCGTGTGGAAGCGCTCGGCGGCGCAAGGATGTTCGCCCATAGCGGAGGGAATGGGTGCGCGCGGCATGGACTGTCGGTGCGTACGGGTAAGACATCCCTAGTGGGAGGGGCGACACGCAAGGCTCAGGCATCTCACGTTCGCCATCGGCGTACAGCTGGTGAGGGTATCTGCCTGGCCTGCGGGAACATCGTCTCGCACCATCGGGTTGGAGCAGATGTCGGCGTTCGGCGATTGGGAGGCCAAGGACGGGTGTCGGCAGATGGAATGAGCGGTCCCCGCTTGCGGGACTAAGCTGCGGAAGGACAGGGAGGGGAGCGTCCCCTTACTGCCTGACCGCTCTGAGGAGCGATTAACGATGTTCGAGAGGTTCACCGACCGCGCGCGGCGGGTTGTCGTCCTGGCTCAGGAAGAAGCCCGGATGCTCAACCACAACTACATCGGCACCGAGCACATCCTCCTGGGCCTGATCCACGAGGGTGAGGGTGTCGCCGCTAAGGCCCTGGAGAGCCTCGGGATTTCGCTCGAGGCGGTCCGCCAGCAGGTGGAGGAGATCATCGGGCAGGGGCAGCAGGCCCCGTCCGGGCACATCCCCTTCACCCCCCGTGCCAAGAAGGTCCTGGAGCTGTCGCTCCGCGAGGCCCTTCAGCTGGGCCACAACTACATCGGCACGGAGCACATCCTGCTCGGCCTGATCCGTGAGGGCGAGGGCGTCGCAGCCCAGGTCCTGGTCAAGCTGGGCGCTGATCTCAACCGGGTGCGGCAGCAGGTCATCCAGCTGCTCTCCGGCTACCAGGGCAAGGAGACCGCCGCGGCAGGTGGGCCTGCCGAGGGCACCCCCTCGACGTCCCTGGTCCTCGACCAGTTCGGCCGGAACCTCACCCAGGCCGCTCGTGAGTCCAAGCTCGACCCGGTCATCGGGCGCGAGAAGGAGATCGAGCGGGTCATGCAGGTGCTGTCCCGTCGTACGAAGAACAACCCCGTGCTCATCGGCGAGCCCGGCGTCGGCAAGACCGCCGTCGTCGAGGGCCTGGCGCAGGCCATCGTCAAGGGCGAGGTGCCCGAGACCCTCAAGGACAAGCACCTCTACACCCTGGACCTGGGCGCGCTGGTCGCCGGCTCCCGTTACCGCGGTGACTTCGAGGAGCGCCTGAAGAAGGTGCTCAAGGAGATCCGCACCCGCGGCGACATCATCCTGTTCATCGACGAGCTGCACACGCTGGTCGGTGCGGGTGCCGCCGAGGGCGCCATCGACGCCGCTTCGATCCTGAAGCCGATGCTGGCCCGCGGTGAGCTCCAGACCATCGGTGCCACCACGCTCGACGAGTACCGCAAGCACCTGGAGAAGGACGCCGCGCTCGAGCGCCGCTTCCAGCCCATCCAGGTCGCGGAGCCGTCGCTGCCGCACACCATCGAGATCCTCAAGGGCCTGCGCGACCGGTACGAGGCGCACCACCGCGTCTCCATCACGGACGAGGCCCTCGTCCAGGCCGCGACGCTGGCCGACCGGTACATCTCGGACCGCTTCCTGCCGGACAAGGCGATCGACCTGATCGACGAGGCCGGCTCCCGGATGCGTATCCGTCGGATGACCGCGCCGCCGGACCTCCGCGAGTTCGACGAGAAGATCGCGGGCGTGCGCCGCGACAAGGAGTCCGCGATCGACTCGCAGGACTTCGAGAAGGCCGCCTCTCTCCGCGACAAGGAGAAGCAGCTCCTGGCCGCCAAGGCCAAGCGGGAGAAGGAGTGGAAGGCCGGCGACATGGACGTCGTGGCCGAGGTCGACGGCGAGCTGATCGCCGAGGTCCTCGCGACCGCCACCGGCATCCCGGTCTTCAAGCTGACCGAGGAGGAGTCGAGCCGCCTGCTGCGCATGGAGGACGAGCTCCACAAGCGGGTCATCGGTCAGATCGACGCCGTCAAGGCGCTGTCGAAGGCGATCCGTCGTACGCGTGCCGGTCTGAAGGACCCGAAGCGTCCCGGTGGTTCGTTCATCTTCGCCGGTCCGTCCGGTGTCGGTAAGACCGAGCTGTCCAAGGCGCTCGCCGAGTTCCTCTTCGGTGACGAGGACGCGCTGATCTCCCTCGACATGTCGGAGTTCAGCGAGAAGCACACGGTCTCCCGTCTCTTCGGTTCGCCCCCCGGTTACGTGGGCTACGAAGAGGGCGGTCAGCTCACGGAGAAGGTCCGCCGCAAGCCGTTCTCGGTCGTCCTGTTCGACGAGGTCGAGAAGGCCCACCCGGACATCTTCAACTCGCTGCTGCAGATCCTGGAGGACGGTCGGCTGACCGACTCCCAGGGCCGGGTCGTGGACTTCAAGAACACGGTCATCATCATGACGACCAACCTCGGCACCCGGGACATCTCCAAGGGCTTCAACCTGGGCTTCGCGGCCTCGGGCGACAAGAAGTCCAACTACGAGCGCATGAAGAACAAGGTCTCGGACGAGCTCAAGCAGCACTTCCGGCCCGAGTTCCTCAACCGCGTCGACGACGTGGTCGTCTTCCCGCAGCTCACGCAGGAGGACATCCTGCGGATCGTCGACCTGATGATCGGCAAGGTCGACGAGCGCCTCAAGGACCGGGACATGGGCATCGAGCTCTCCCAGTCCGCGAAGGAGCTGCTGGCCAAGAAGGGTTACGACCCCGTGCTCGGCGCGCGCCCGCTGCGTCGCACGATCCAGCGCGAGGTCGAGGACAGCCTGTCGGAGAAGATCCTCTTCGGCGAGCTGCGTCCCGGCCACATCGTGGTCGTCGACACGGAGGGAGAGGGCGAGACCAAGACCTTCACCTTCCGCGGTGAGGAGAAGTCGGCGCTGCCGGACGTCCCGCCGATCGAGCAGGCCGCCGGTGGGGCTGGTCCCAACCTGAGCAAGGAGGCCTGACCCTTCGGGGGTTGAGCCGAAAGCCGCGAAAGGGGGCCGGTGCTTTTCAGCACCGGCCCCCTTTCGCGTGCCCGATGGGGGTGGCTCCCCATGTGGCTTCCAATGGGCGTGGCTTACGACAGTTGGCCGTCGTAGTCCGGCAGCTTGTACGTCTTCTCCGCGTGGCCGCCGGAGAGGTCGGTGGGGGTATTGCCTATGTTCGCGATGATCGTGTAGCCCTTGGCCTCGATCTCCACGCGCTTGGCGGTCTTGTACTCGGCCTTGTCCCTGAAGAGATCGCCGAAGTTGCGGACATAGAGCCCGGAGACCTTGTAGCCGACGTGCTTGAGGTTGTAGTCGGTCACGGAGCCGATGATGTCCGGGCGCGCCGTCACGAAGAACAGGGCGACGCCACGGTCCTGGGCGTACTTGGCGACTTCGAGGACGGGCGCGTTGGCCGGGGACGGGTAGCTGAAGCCGAAGTCGGTCTCCAGCGTGGTGTTGTCGATGTCGAAGACGATCGCCTGCTTCTCGCCCGGCTTGGTGTTCGCGATCCGCTGCTTCAGATAGGGCAGTGCCTGGTCCATCACCGCCTGGCAGTCCTTCTGCCAGGTGTCGTAGTCGACGTCCGCCGCGGCGGCGGTGGTGGCTGCGGCCGGTGCCGCGGCGGGGGCCGCTGCCGGGCTCGCGGCGGCGGCCGGTGAGACCAGGGCCGCCGTGACGGCAGTGGCGGCGGCGGTCACGCCGATGAGGCGTTTCCAGCTTCTTCCTGTCATGGGGGGTTCCTCTCGCGTCTGAGTCGCGTCGGAGCACTGAGGGACAACTGCGGGACGACCGAGGTGCAGGGGTCGCGCTGCATCGTCACGGCCGTGTGAGGCCACAGGGAGGCGAAGGCATTACCGGCTGGTAACTGTAAGGTGCCCAAGTGGAGTTGGACTAGATGGCGGTGTGCGACTTCGTGACCGTGTGCATGCCCGGGAAGAGTTGGAGGGTGTGCTCCGGCACTTCGATTACTTCCGGCGCGAGGACGAATTCGACCGAATGCAACCCTGGAAACAGAGCCGGTACCGCGGAGAGATCTTCGTTTCCGGTGAATTTGTTGAGCCGAAGCCGCCTGATCCCAGGAAGCGTGGGGCCTTCGGTCCAGGGCGCAGCGGTCCAGTTGAGCCGCAATTCCTCCAGTTCGGGGAGCATCGCGACCTCTTCGTAGTCCTTGGAGGTGAGGGGTGCGGAGAGGTTTCCCAGGCTCAGCACCTTCACAGATCGCATACGGTGCAAGCCGCGCAGGCCGGTGAATCGAAGGGCGTTCCTGGTGAATCGCAGAAACTCCAGCGGCAGGTTCGGGAGTGCTGCATCGACGGATTCGCCATAGAGCGGCACTCCGATGTCGAGCTTGCGCAGGGTGGCCGAGGCCGAAAGTGGCGCCAGCGCATCCGGCTTTTCCAGACCTGGCATGAGGGCCAGCGACAGCCATGGCAATGGCATTTCGGCCAAGGGCGCGAGGCTCTCCACGTCCGGACTGTCACTGATGTCCAGATGTACGAGCCTGCGCAGCGCTGAAAGGCAGTCCAGGCTGCCCAGCTTGTGGTTCTCCCGGATGGCGAGCATGCGCGTCTGATCATGCGCGAGCCAGGTGCTCAGCTCGGCCTCCTCGATGTCCCCGACGAGGTGGAGGCGGGGAGGGTCGCCGAGTTCGTGCAGGGCGCGCAGATGGGCGGCCGAATGGGCGGTGAAGTAGAGGTCGTCGGCGGGGAGATGGGCGATGACGTCGGTGGCGTACCGCTCGGTGTCGAACCGGTGCCAGTTCCAGGTGAGTTGAGCGCGCAGCGACAGGAACGGGTGGGTGCGAAAGCGGGCCAGTACAGGAATGGCCGCATCCGTACCGATCAGTGACGCCGCGACCACCACGGTCCTGGCCTCCTCCTCGGACAGACCCTCCGGTCCAGGCAGCAGCTCCAGGACGAGCGGGCCCACCGAGGCCAGCTCCCGGGCTTCCTTCGTTGTACGGGGCGGAATGAGCGTGGCCGCCTGTTCCTCGACGTCTCCCCGGACCTTGGGGTCGAGTTCCGTGGCCTGTTCGAGGCAGGCCAGGGCGAGGAGGCGGATGTGGGTGCCCGCGGTGTCATCGCCGACGTTATGGGCGGAGGCGAGCAAGTCCTCCAGAAATACGGCCCGCTCGCGAGGCCGCGCATGGGCCACCGCCATGCGGATCACGTCCGACCACTGGGAATCGGGCGCGTTCCGGACCAGGAGCCCGAAGTCGCCGTCCTCCACCGCCGCCTTCGCGCCCAGGTAGTCCTGGAAGGTGCGGTGGACGAACTCGACGGTGCCGAGGGCGGGTTCGCGCAGGAGCCCGCTGCGTATGAGGAGATAGCGGTAGATCGCGGGGGCGTCTCCCTGGCTTGCGACGGCGGGCAGGGACGGCAGGGCGTCGGCGATGATGCGTTCGGCGCGTTCGCGGTCCATCTCCAGCCGGTTGTTGCGGATCAGCCAGTAGGCCAGGCGCTGGAGGAGCTGGATCTGGGGGAGTTCGGTGAGCCGGATGCCGTCCTGCGGCGACTCGGGGAGCATGTCGCGCTCCTGGTCGCGGCGCGCGAGGAGCATGGAGAGGGCGGCGTCGTACAACTCCTGCCGCCCGTGCGGGAGATAGCCACGCCGGTCGCGGTGCAGGGCGCAGATCAGGCCGCACATCAGAGGGTTGGTGGCGAGTTGGCCCAGGTCCGGCTTGGTGCGTACGGCCTCCAGGAGCGAGGTCTCGTATGCCGTGAGGCGTTCCGGGTCCGGGGCGTCGATACGGGCCGCCGTGTGCCAGCGCTCGATGAACGCGGCCACGTCGGTGCGGCTCATCGGCGAGAGGGCCAGTTCGGTGAAGCCGTCCGCGGCGAGCCAGTCCTCGCGTACGGCCGAGGGGCGCGAGGTGACCAGCCACTGGTTGCCCGGGTAGGCGTCGAGGAGGTCGCGCAGCCAGCGGCGGGTGCGCTCGCGGTCGGGCTCCGGGATCTCGTCGATGCCGTCGACGAGCAGCAGGCCGCGGCTCGCCGTCAGCACCCGGTCCGGCCAGCCGTCCGGGGCCGCGCCGTGGAAGGGGACACGAGCGGCGGCCAGGAAGTCGGCGGGCGCGGGCAGTCCGTCCGCGCGGCGGACGAGCGTACGCAGCGGCAGTACGAAGGGGACGCGGTCCCCGCGTTCACCCCGCGCCGCCGTCACGGCGAGCCACTGCACCAGCGTCGTCTTGCCCGAGCCCGCCACACCGCGCAACAGGACCAAGTCGTGGTCGGCGAAGGCCTCTTCGGCGGGTAGCGAGCTGCCGGCCGCGGCAATGTAGCCGCCCTCCGGCTCCTGGTCGTCGGTGGGGCGCTGGGCCTGGAGTGTGAGGTAGGCGGCGTCCAGAGGCCAGCGGTCGGGGGAGTTGGCCAAGTCGATGCCGTAGATGGTGAGTTGACTGTGCTTGGCCGCCACGTACGAGAGGTAGCGCCGTTCGAAGGCCTCGTCCTCGCTGCCCGGGAGCGGGTTCCGGGCGATCAACTCGTCCATCTTCGCCAGGAGTTCGGCTTGGCGACGGGTCTGCTCGACGAGCGTGCGGGGTACGAAGGCCGACCGCTGCGTGAAGAAGTGCAGGATGTGCAGGCAGGCCGTGTCGAGGAGCCGCTCGTAGAAGAGCGCCGAGTCGAAGGCCAGGTCACGGTCGGGGTTCCCGGCGGCCTGGCGCAGGTGGAGGGCGAGGCCCGAGTGGCCGAGCTCCACTGCCTGTACGTCGGTCATGGTGAGGTCGCCGAGGGCATGGAGGGTGCGGGACAGGGCGTGGACCACGGCCTGTTCCTCGTCGGCGGGGAGGGGGCGTTCGCCGCTCTTCAGGGCGCGCTTGACCAGCTCGGCGGCGAGTTTGGTGACGTCCTTCTCGGTCAGGGACCGTTTCTCGCCGCTGAAGGAGACGTATGCCGAGATGCGTACGGGCTTGTCGACCAGGGCCGCTCCCGGCCCCTCCGTGACGAAAAGCTTCCTGACGAGCGGGCTGATCACGCTCGACGCCAACCGGACGCCTATGGACGCTGGTTCCATGTCTCTCCCCCGAGGGCATGGCGGGTGGGTGATCAGCGTAGCTGGTAAACACATTGGCTTCGGAGGCACGGTCGCGGGAGGATCCGCGGTGTCCGAACTGCCTTCAAAGGGAGCCGCAATGAGCGCCGACGAACCCGAAGTCCGTACGACAGCAGGCGTGTTGCGAGGGGAAGGAGAGCCGGGGCTTGCGGTGTTCCGCGGGATTCCCTTCGCTCAGCCGCCCGTCGGTGCGCTGCGGTTCGGGGCGCCACGGGCCGTACGGGGCTGGGACGGCGTACGGAAGGCTGTGGCGTACGGGCCGCCTCCTCCGCAGGCGTCGGCGTTCGGGATGGACGCGCTGTCCCAGGACGCGGGTGACGATTGGCTGACGCTCAACGTGTGGACGCCCGAGCCGGGACCGGGCGCCGGGCTGCCGGTGATGGTGTGGCTGTACGGAGGTGCGTACAGCATTGGGATGGCGAGTCTGCCCGAGTACGAGGGAGCGCGGCTGGCCCGCGAGGGGGTGGTCGTGGTGACGCTCAACTACCGGGTGGGGATTGAGGGGTTCGGGCTCATTGAGGGGGCGCCGGCCAACCGGGGGCTGCTCGACCAGGTCGCCGCGCTGGAGTGGGTGCGCGAGAACATCCGGGCGTTCGGCGGCGATCCGGACCGGGTGACGGTGTTCGGCGAGTCGGCGGGGGCCGGATCGGTCGCCGCGCTTCTGGCGATGCCGCGCGCGGCCGGGCTCTTTCGGCGGGCTGTAGCGCAGAGTGTGCCCGGTACGTTCTTCTCGGCCGAGCTCGCGGCCGATTTCACCGCTGCCTTCGCCGACGAACTGGGGCTGCGGCCGACCGTGGCCGATCTGGGCTCGGTGGCGCCAGGTCGGCTGCCCGCGGCGGGGGATGCGGTGGCTGCTTCGATGCGCCGGTCCGTGGAGCGGTGGGGGCAGGTCGCCCTTACGTCGGTTCCGCTCGCGCCGGTCGTCGACGGAGATGTTCTGCCGGTCGATCCGTGGCAGGCGCTGGCCGCCGGGGCCGGGCGGGAGGTCGAGCTCGTCGTCGGGCATACGCGTGACGAGTACCGCCTCTTCATGGCGCTCGGCGGGATGATCGGTGAGGTGACGGAGGACCAGGCAGCCGTGGCTCTGGAGGCGTTCGCTCCCGGCGGGGAGGATGCGTACCGCGCCGCGTTCCCGGACGCCGGCCCCGAGGAACTGTACGAACTCGTCAACTCCGACTGGCTGTTCCGTATGCCGTCGCTACGGCTGGCCGAGACGCAGGTCGAGGCGGGCGGGAGTGCGCACTTCTACGAGCTGACGTGGGCCGCGCCGGGCATGGGCGGAGGGCTCGGCGCCTGCCATGGGCTGGATGTGCCGCTGGTGTTCGGCAACCTGGACGGGGGTCTGCCCGCGATACTGCTCGGCGAGACACCACCTCCGGAGGCGGAGGAGCTGTCCGCGCGCTTCCGCTCCGCGTGGACGGGCTTCGCGTCGGGCGACGGGCCAGGCTGGCCCGCGTACGACCTGGAACAGCGGCTCGTCCAGCTCTTCGATACGAGTCCGGCTGTGGCGGCGTATCCGGAGGAGGGGTCGCGGAGAGTTTGGCGGGGGCATGTGTTCGGGGCGTTGCCGCTCGGGGGCTAGTCCGGGAGCAACTCGTGCTGTCGGCACCACTCTTCGATGCCGTGGCCGCCGCCTTCCACGGCCGCTCGCCAGTGTCCGTCGGCAGTGATCGCCTCCTGGAGCGAGGGGTGGATGGCGAAGACACGGTCGAGTCCGGTGATCCGGAAGATGCGGTGGATACGGTCGCTGTCGATCACGAGCCTGAGCGAGCCCTCATGGGTGCGCAGCCGCTTGAGGCTGCCGACGAGGGCGCCCAGGCCGGTCGAGTCCAGGAAATCCACGTTCCGCATGTCCGTGATGACGTGGACGACGTCCTTGTCGAGGAGATCGATGATGCCTTCGCGCAGGGTGGGAGCCGTATAGACGTCGATCTCGCCGGAGACCTGGAGGACGGCGCAGCTGCCGCCGGCGGTGATGGAGTTCAGGTGTAAGTCGCGCACGTCGGTCTCCCGTGTCGGCGTCGGGTCGTCTTGAGTCGGCACTGTGCCGCCATTGAGCTGTCATTCCATGGAGTGACAACGAGTTGCGTGGAACTACAGTAGGGCGGTCGATGAGGCTTGTCAATGGTGGGCTTTCGCTGTCATCATGGAGAGTGACGTAGCGGATTGTGGGGGATGACGCGAGGAGCACGGGTGCGGGTCGAAGAGGCCATCGGAAAGCAGATCGCGCGCTTCAGGGAGGCACGACGGCTGTCGCTGACGGAACTCGGCGAGGCGATGGGCCAGTACCTCGACCGCCCCTGGAGCCGCCAGGCCGTCCACCAGGCCGAACGGGGCCGCCGCGCCTTCACGGCAGCCGAGCTGACCGCCATCGCCCTGGCCCTGGACACCTCGGTCCCCGCGCTGTTCCTCGCGGAAGCGGAGCAGATCGAACTGCCGGGCCGGTCCATCTCGCCCGAGGAATACCGGGGGGTCCTCCTGTACGCGGGCAAGGACGCCCCCCTGGACGGTGTCGACGAGCTGATCGTGGCCCTGCACGACATCGGGGAGGTCCTGTCGAGGCCCACGCTGGCCCGGCTGGCGAAGATCGGGGCGGTGGCGGAGCAGGTGGCGGGGGTGCCGGTGGGGGGTGAGGCGGCGGCGTCCGGACGATCCGGTGAACGAACGCGGTCGTCGCAGCGCTGAGCGCTCCGCTGGAAACGCGGTCGAAGTCGCGGATGGCCCCACGGCAATCGTGCAACTGGCTGTTGCGCAATTGGCTCGGGTCAGGTGCGGCCATCTTGTGCATGTGCATCAGGTTGCGTCGGGAGAAGCCGCGCTGGTTCGGGAAGGCCGTCTTCAGGTCCGCGGCGAGCCGGCCCACGACCTTGGGGCCCCAGCCTTCCTGCTCCTGGCGAGCCAGGATGAGCTTTCCGATCTGCCAGTACATCTGGACCAGTTCCGTGGTCACGGCCCGCTGTGCGCGGAGGCGTGCCCACGCCACGGTTTCCTTCACCTCGCCGAGTAGGTCGCCGTACCAGGAGGGCAGGGCGTTCTGCTGGGCGGGGAGGCTGGGCTCGGCCTCGACGTTCTCGTGCATGAGGTGAGGCTCGCGCACGGTGATCGTTACGCGAGGGCGAACCGTTTCATGTCACCCGAACGTGTGGGGTTCGGGCGAGTGTTCGTATGAGGGCCGCCAGGGTGGTGGGGTGGTCGTGAGGACCGGTGTCGGGGGTGTCGCCTCGGCGACGGACGTCGGCCCGGCTGAACGCCTCGGCGAGCGCGACGGGTCCGGCGTACCAGAAGGTGCTCGACTTCGGCACCGGTGCGGACCGGCCGTTGGAGCCGACGTACACCAGGTTCACGCCACCGAAGATGCTCCGGCCGTCGCGCTGACCTCTGGCTGGTGACGGACGGCTGTGGCAACGGGTGCGGTGACGGCCTTCGGGTTACGGCACCGCACCTGGTCGGGACCCGTGACCGCGTAGTGCGCGTCACATCCCAAGGCGTCTGGATCTTGCCGGTCGGTGACATGACGCACAGGCGATTTGTCCTGTACTAGGGGGAGTAGTGGTGACGTGTTGCGGGGCAAAACGGACCTTTGGGTCAGTGGGCTGAGAGGCGCTTCGGGGGTGGCCCGGTTCGGCTTGGAGGAGCGGGTCCAGGGCGTAAGGGGACCGCTGTGAAGTGGGGTTAAACCAGACTTCCAGTAGGAAACGCGGAGGATCCAATACGGGACGGCGTTCGTGTCAAGAAGGGGGAAGTTTCAGAGTCAAGTACGACTTCGGGTCGTAGATGGGCTCTTTGTGGGACACCGGCGCCACGGGTTACCAAGGGACGCCTCGCCCGGCGCATCGACAGCGCGTCGGGTGTGTTCGTGCCCGTCCCCCGGAGGTAGTCCCCATGTCGCTGCGCATCACCAAGTCCCACGTTCTCGGTACGTCCCCGCTCCGTGCCCGGGCGGCTGTCATGGCCGCCGGGCTGGGGGTGTCGGTCGCGCTGGGGGCCGGGGTCGCGGTTGCCGCCGGTAATGAGGCGAGCACCGGGGCGGTGCAGGGGGCTGCTGCCTCCTCCGTGCGGGAGCAGGCCGCCGCACAGGCCAGGGCCGCGTCGAAGGCCAAGGTCGCCGCTCAGGCCAAGGCCGCCGAGAGCGCGAAGCAGGCGGCGGCTCAGAAGGCAGCCGCCGTCAAGAAGGCGCCGAAGCCTTCCTGGGTCGATCCGGTCAAGAAGTACAAGCTCTCCGCCAGCTTCAACCAGGCCGGCAACTTGTGGAACTCGACCCACTCCGGCCAGGACTTCGCCGTGGCCTCCGGCACCAAGGTCTACGCCGCGCACGGCGGCACCGTCGTCAAGGCCGGCGGTAACGGCGGCGGTGACGGGCCCGCGTACGGCAATGCCGTCGTCATCCAGCACGGCAACGGGACCTACTCGCAGTACGCCCACCTGTCCCGCGTCCAGGTGAAGGTCGGCCAGATCGTCGCGACAGATCAGCAGATCGCGCTCTCCGGCAACACCGGCAACTCCAGCGGTCCGCACCTGCACTTCGAGATCCGTACGTCCCCCAACTACGGCTCCGCGATAGACCCCGTACGCTTCCTGCGCACCAAGGGCGTCACCCTTTAAGGACCGTAAGTAACAACGGACCGTCAGGACTCTTCACGGGTGTTGGCGCGGGTGATCAGCTCCATGGCGACCTCGAGGACGGCCTTGCGCTTCTCCTCGGGGTCGCCTTCGAGGTCCCTGAGGGCGAACATTCCGGCGTGCATGGAGAACAGGGCCGTGACGCAGCGGACCTGATCGGTCATCGTGGCGTCCGGCTCCCGGAGCAGGTCCACCATGCGGAGCATGCGGTCCTTGAAGTCCTCGCCGGAGCGCAGATCACGTACGGTCGCCTGGTTCTCCTGCATGAAGCGGAACAGTGGTGCCGCGTCGTTGAGGGCCTCGCTGTAGCGGTTGAGGATCTCGCGCTTCGTCTCCAGGGTGCGCGGCTGCTGCTTGCCCCACTCGATCAGCTCGTCCATCGGCTTCGTCAGATCCTGGAAGAGGCTGATGAGGATGTCTTCCTTGGTCTTGAAGTGGTAGTAGAGCGCCGCCTTCGTGACGTTCAGCCTCTCCGCGATCTCGCGCAGGGATGTCTTCTCGTAGCCCTGCTCGGCGAAGAGTTCGAGGGCCACGTCCTGGATGCGCTGGCGGGTGTGTCCGCGCTGCTGCCTGCTGGCGCCCATCGTGGCTGCTCCTCGGCTTCGTGGTCGGGCTTCGTAGTCGCTTCTTACGGGAGTAAGGAAGCGGGTAAATAAAAACTTACTTGACGCCCGGCTAGTTGCGGACCTACGTTCCGAGTGTAGTCAACTTGCCGGTCGGCAAGTAAGTGTCGGGGCGGTCATCAGGGAGTGGGGACAATGGCGGACACCGAGGCAGTGGTGGACAGCGAGGGCAGGCAACCCCGGAGCGTCCGCGTCGTCCTGCTCGCGCTGATGATCGCGATGCTGCTCGCGATGCTCGACAACATGATCATCGGGACCGCCATGCCGACGATCGTCGGCGAATTGGGCGGACTCGAGCATCTGTCGTGGGTCGTCACCGCGTACACGCTCGCGACCGCCGCCTCAACCCCGATCTGGGGCAAGCTCGGCGACATGTACGGGCGCAAGGGCGTCTTCATGACCTCGATCGTGCTCTTCCTGATCGGGTCGGCTCTGAGCGGTATGGCCCAGGACATGGGGCAGCTGATCGAGTTCCGGGCCGTTCAGGGGCTCGGTGCCGGTGGGCTGATGGTCGGTGTCATGGCGATCATCGGCGATCTGATACCGCCCCGGGAGCGCGGAAAGTACCAGGGCATGATGGCCGGCGTGATGGCGCTCGCCATGATCGGCGGGCCGCTCGTCGGCGGCACCATCACCGACCACTGGGGCTGGCGCTGGTCCTTCTACATCAACCTGCCGCTCGGCGCCGTGGCGCTCCTCGCCATCAGTGCCGTACTGCATCTGCCCAAGAAGCGGGCGCAGGCGCGGATCGACTACCTGGGGGCCGGGCTGCTGGCCGTGGGCATCACCGCGATCGTGCTCGTCACCACGTGGGGTGGCACCGAGTACGCCTGGGGCTCCGCCATGATCATGGAGCTGATCGCGATCGGGGTCGCCACGCTGGTGGGCTTCGTGTTCGTGCAGACCAGGGCCGCCGAGCCGGTGATGCCGCTGCACATCTTCCGCAGCCGCAACTTCTCGCTGATGTCGGTGATCGGCTTCATCACCGGGTTCGTGATGTTCGGGGCCACGCTTTTCCTGCCGCTGTATCAGCAGTCCGTGCAGGGGGCGTCCGCGACCAACTCCGGATTGCTGTTGCTGCCGATGCTCGGGGCGATGCTCGTCGTGTCGATGGTCGCGGGGCGGGTCACCACGAACACCGGGCGGTACAAAGTGTTTCCGGTCGTGGGCAGTGTGCTGATGGTCGTCGGGCTGTTCCTGCTCGCGCAGATGGACACGGATACGTCGCGGGTCACCTCCGGTGTGTACATGGCGGTCCTTGGTGCCGGCATGGGGTGTCTGATGCAGATCACCATGCTGGTCTCGCAGAACAGCGTCGAGATGAAGGACATGGGCGTCGCGTCCTCCTCCACCACCCTGTTCCGTACGCTCGGGGCGTCCTTCGGGGTCGCGATCATGGGAGCGCTGTTCAACAGCCGGGTCCAGGATGTGATGGCCGAGCGGGCCGGGGCTCTCGGGTCCGCGGTCACCGAGCGGTCGGCGCAGTTGGATGCGGCGAGTATGGCGAGGCTGCCGGAGGCCGCTCAGGAGGCGTACAAGCATGCGGTGTCCTCTGGCACGCATTCGGCGTTCCTGCTGGGGGCAGTCGTGGCTGTTGTCTCTCTGGTGGCGGCGGTGTTTGTGAAGGAGGTGCCGCTGAAGGGGGCGGCGCAGCAGGCGGGGGAGGACGTGGGGGACGACGTTGCGTCGAAGGGGGCGGTGGCGGAGCGGGTCTGAGCGTGGGCCTTCGGCGGGTTTGTTTCGCCCCCGCCGTCCCGTCCCGTCCCATCCCGGGGCCAGGCCCCAGAGCCCACTGGGGGGCTGCGCCCCCGGACGCCCGTGGGGGCTGCGCCCCCGGGCCCCCTTAGAGGTTGCGCCCCGGACCCGTTTCAGGGGGGCAGCCCGGACCCCGGTTTGGGGCCAGCCCCGGACCCCGCTCCTCAAACGCCGGAGGGGCTGAATCGAGGCGGCCCCGCCCTGAATTCCGCCGCCCAGGCGGAACTTTCCAGCCCAGTCACGCATCAACCAGCCCGTCCGGCGCTTGAGGACGAGGCCGTTCAGGCCGATTGGGGGGTCTTACGGGCGTAGCCCCCAGCGGAGCCCCTGGTGGGGGTTCGGGGCAACGCCCCGGGATGGGACGGGTAAGGGCGGCGGGGGCGAAAGACGCACGCCGGTGCATTGTCAGTGGCCCGTGCCACCATCGACGGCATGGACAAGATGCGGCAGCTGCGGCTTGCCAAGGACGCGATGGACCGGGACTGGGCCGAGCCCGGGCTGGATCTGGACGCCGTGGCCGCGCATGCCGGGTACTCGCGGTTTCACTTCATACGCGCCTTCAAGGAGGCGTACGGGGAGACGCCCGGCCAGTACCTGACGCACCGCCGCATCGAGCGCGCCGAGGACCTGCTGCGTACCGCGAATCTGTCGGTGACGGAGATCTGCCATCTCGTCGGCTTCAGCAGCCTGGGTACGTTCTCGGCCCGGTTCAAGGCGTTCACCGGGCTGACGCCCAGCGATTACCGGGCCAAGCACGTGGGACGCGGGACCGCCCTCATACCGGGGTGCTACGTCATGCACTGGGCCGGCGGCTTCAGATCGGCTCCAGCCGGCGCAGAGCCCGGCGCACAGCCCAGTGCACAGCGCAATTCCGGAGAAGCGGACTGAGGGCGCCGCTGCCTACCGTGACATGACAGCCACGAACCGCAGCTCGCAGCCCACAGGAGCACGCCATGATCAAGGGTCTCGCCATCTCGACCGTCTGGGTCCTCGACCAGGACCGGGCCAAGAAGTTCTACACGGAGAAGCTGGGTCTCGAGGTCCGTACGGACATGACAATGGGCGAGGGCGGCATGCGCTGGCTCACCGTAGGTTCCCCGAACCAGCCCGATGTCGAGCTCACGCTGATGATGCCGAACGGGCCCGGGATGGACCCCGAGTCCGCTGAGATGATCAAGAAGCTCGTCGCCAAGGGTGCCCTGGGCGCGGGCGTGCTGACCACCGACGACATCCACGGTGACTACAAGAAGCTCAAGGACCGCGGCGTGGAGTTCATCCAGGAGCCCCAGGAGCGGCCGTACGGCACAGAGGCGCTGTTCCGCGACGACTCCGGGAACTGGTTCTCGTTCACCCAGTCCCGCGAGGGCGGCCTCGACCTGGGCAAGGACTGGACCTGCTGAAGCGGAGGGCCGCACCGGCGCGCCAAGCGCTCCGCCGAAAGCACGGTGACGAACCCGCGGGCCGGTGGGGGGCTGGTCGCTCCCCCCCTCTCGGCTCCTCCGCCACTTCGCCGAGGTCGCCCAGCCCTAGTTCGGCAGCATCGGATAGCTCCCCGTATTCGTCGGCGCGTGCTCCGGCAGCCACAGCACCGCCACCGCCCCTTCCGCGGGCACGTCCTCCGGCACACCTACGGGGCGTACGTTGCGGAAGGTGAGCCGTGCGCCCAGTACCCGGGCCTGGCCTGCCGCGATGGTCAGGCCGAGGCCGTGGCCGTGGCCCGCCCGGTCCTTGCTCCCGGTACGGAAGCGGCTCGGCCCCTCGGCGAGCAGTTCCTCGGGGAAGCCGGGGCCGTGGTCGCGTACGCGGATGACCCGGCCCTCCACCGTGACCTCGATGGGCGGCCTGCCGTGCTTGGCCGCGTTGACCAGCAGGTTGATGAGGACTCGCTCCAGGCGGCGCGGGTCGGTGGTGACCTGCGACTCGTGCACCACCAGCACCTTGATTCCCGCGTCCCGCGCCGCCACCCGCCGGGTCACGAACTCGCCCAGCATGATGTCCTGCAACTCGGCCCGCTCGGACGCGCTGTCCAGCCGCGCCACCTCCAGGACGTCCTCGACGAGCGTACGCATCGCCTGCGCCCGGTCCCGTACGAGCTCCGTCGGCCGTCCCGGCGGCAGCAGCTCGGCCGCCGTGAGCAGCCCGGTCACCGGCGTACGAAGCTCGTGCGCGATATCGGCGGTCACCCGGCGCTCGGCCTCCAGGCGCTGGCTGAGCGCGTCCGCCATCGCGTCCACGGCCCGCACGAGGTCATCGGTCTCGTCGCGTACGACTCCGCCGATGGCGTCCCGCACCCGTACATCCGTCTCGCCCTGCGCGACCTGCCGGGCCGCCGTGGCCGCCTTGCGCAGCCGCCGCGAGAGCTGGCCGCCGATGAGGACGCCGAGCGCGCAGCCGCCGAAGACGACCGCGATCGAACCTATGAGCAGCGCCTCGTCGAGGTCGTCCAGCACGGCGGCGCTGCGGTCGGTGAACCCAGTGTGCAGCGACAGGATCCGGCCGTCCTTGAGGGGTACGGCGGCCCAGATGTCGGGCACACCGCTGGGGCCGTCCGCCACATAGGTCGCCCGCCGGCCGGCCGTGGCCTTCGCCAGCAGGTCCTTCGGCAGGTCCGGATCGTCGATCTTGATGCCGGGGAAGTTGGTCCGCCCGGACGTCTCGTAGTTCCGCTGCGCGATCTGTACGCGCTCGTCCGCGAGGTCGCGCGCGTTGGAGAGCATCGAGTACCGGGCGGCGTTGTGCACGACCACGCTCAGGGTGAGGGCCACCAGCGCCCCGACCGCGGCGATGGCCGCACTGAGCTTCCACCTGAGGCCCGTACGCAGCATCGGGCGCCTGAACCTCCGGCGGCGTTCCGGATTCACGCTCGGACTCTTGCTCGTCCCCCGCATGATCCGGTCAGGCCTTCAACTTGTAGCCGAAACCGCGGACCGTCTCGATCCGGTCCTGGCCGATCTTCGTACGCAGCCGCTGCACATGGACGTCGACGACGCGGGTGTCGCCGCCCCAGCCGTAGTCCCACACCCGCTCAAGCAGCTTGTCGCGCGACAGGACCGTACCCGGCGCGGACGAGAACTCCAGGAGCAGCCGCATCTCGGTGGGCGTCAGTGCCACCGGCGTACCGCCCCTGCGGACCTCCATGCCCTCCGTGTCGATCTCCAGATCGCCGTCACCGAACGACAGCACACCGCGGTCGACGGACGAGGAACGCTCGGCCTCGGCGGCGGCCCGCTGCCCGCTCGCATGGCCGAAGCGCCGCAACACCGCGCGGATCCGGGCGACCAGGACGGCCCCGTCGAAGGGCTTCGTCACGTAGTCGTCGGCGCCCGCCTCCAGGCCCAGGACGACATCGATGGAGTCGGCGCGGGCCGACAGCATGATCACCGGGACAGTGGACTCGTCACGGATCCTGCGGCACAGGGAGACCCCGTCCAGACCCGGCACCATCACATCGAGGAGCGCGATGTCGGGCTGGTCCGCACGGAACGCCTCCAGGCCGGCCAGCCCGTCGGGCGCGGCGGTGACCACGAAGCCGTCGCGCTCCAGCGCGAGCTGGGTGGCCTCGCGGATGACGTCGTCGTCCTCGACGAACAGGACGTGGGTCTGCTCTGCCATCCGGTGCTCTCAGTTCTCCATCGGTCAGTTGTCGGGTCAGGGTCAGTTGTCGGTCAGGGGGCAGTCGTCAGTCAAGGTCAGTCGTCAGTCAAGGTCAGGTCTCGGCCGGGCTCGGCGTCTCGCCGCCCACTACCTTGCTGTAGTCGTTCTGCGTGCGGGCCTGCTCCGTGAAGCGGCCCCCGATCCAGCGGTACGTGATCACTTCCTCGCCGGACGGCAGCGCCACCGAGTCGCCCCGCTCGTACACCTGCTGGGTGACCATCAGGTCGCCCCGGTCGATCTCCGCGTAGACCGGAGACTCCTCGGCCTTGAAGACGTTCTTGTACTCGCCGCCTTGCCCGCGATACACATACGAGCCCACTCCGACCGCATCGCCGCAGGTCAGCACGTTGACCACGATGTCGTTCGCGGACCCGCCCGTCAGCTTGCCGTACGACACGTCGACCGGGTACTCATCGGCGACGCACGGCTGCAGATCGTGCTTGACCGCAGCGCTGACCTTCGGGTCGGCCTTGAGGAGCTGGACCGCGTCCACGCTCGGCTCGGCCGTGGAGGGCGAGGCGGAGGGCGCGACGGCGCCCACCGACACCGAGTCGGAATGGGCCGGGCCCTCGTCGCGGGCGCCGGTGCCGCCACTCGCGCAGGCGGATACCAAAAGGCCGAGGGCGGCGAGCACGGCCACTGCCGTGATCGCCGCCTTCGTGGCCCTACGGGCCCGTGGGGGCTCCGTGTCCGAGCCTGTGTCTAGGCCGCGCAACGCTCCTGCTCCTTACCCGCCTTGCCCGCTTCGAGCGCTCGCCCCTCATAGCCGCGGCTCTCCAGCTCCTCACGGAGCCGGGCCAGGGCCCGGTGCAGCGTGCTCTTGACCGTTCCGGCCGACATGCCGAGGGCAGCGGCCGTCTCTTCCGTGGACATCTGCTCCCAGTGTCGCAGCACCACGACACTGCGCTGCTTCGGAGCCAGCACCTTCAGGATGTCCATCAGCAGCGCGCGGTCCGCGTGCTGTTCGGTCGAGTCGTCCACGCTCGCGTCCGGCAGCTGCTCGGTGGGGACCTCCTCCAGCTTGCGGGCCCGCCACCACTCCGTACGCGTGTTGATCATGACGCGGCGCAGGTAGGCGTCCGCGAGACGCTTGTCGGAGATGCCGTCCCAGCGGCCGTACGTCCGTACCAGCGCCGTCTGCAGCAGGTCCTGGGCGTCGATCGGGTCCGGCACCAGACGGCGGGCACTGCGCAGCAGCGCGTCCTGCCTGGTGCGTACGTACTCTTCGAACTCGAGCACCTCGCCGTGCGCCATGTCCAACCGCCTCCGATCCCCGTTACCGACCCGCCTGCTGCCGGCTGTTCTCCGCTTCGTGCGCCGCTGGTCCGCGGTACGCCAATGAAGCTACGGAGGGCTTGTCACGGGGTTGTCCGAGCGAGCCTGCGGCGAGCGCTCGGCTGTCCGTCGGTTGTGTAACGGAAGTAGGGCGGGAATAAAGAGGCGTGGGGGATGGGGCGGGATTGGGGGGATTTGCTTACGGGAGCGGTACCAGTTCTCTGTCAGTGGGCTGTGATGTGTTTGCGGAACCTGTGGGTTGGCTGAGGGGGAGCGGCGATACGCGTCAGGTGAGGGGGAGTCGGTACAGGCCGCCCGGCAGGGGTTCGACCAGGCCGTCCGCGACCAGGCCGTCCAGGGCGCGGGCGCGCTGCACCGGCTCGTCCCAGACACGGTCGAGCGCCGGCTGCGGGACCGGTCCGACCGCCTCGCGCAGGACCGCGAGGAGCCGGCCGCGCACCTGGCGGTCCGTTCCCGCGTACGTCTGGCCGCGACGCGGCGGGCCCTCGTGCGCGGGCTTGCCGGCCAGGCGCCAGGCGCACTGGGCGGCGATCGGGCACCGTAGGCAGCTCTCGTTCTTCGCCGTGCAGATCAGCGCGCCGAGTTCCATGGAGGCGGCGGCCCAGCGCGAGGCCGTGTGCTCGTCCTCGGGCAACAGGGCGCGGGCGAGCTTGCGTTCGGCGGCGGTGGTGGCGTTCGGGGGGTACTGCACGCCGGTCACGGCGCGGGCGAACACGCGGCGCACGTTCGTGTCGAGGACGGGGTGGCGCTGCCCGTACGCGAACGAAGCCACGGCGGCAGCCGTGTACTCGCCGATGCCGGGCAGCGCGAGCAGCTTCGCGTGATCCGTGGGCACGTCCCCGCCGTGGCGCTCCGTTATGGCTGCGGCGGCTCCGTGCAGCCGTAGCGCGCGCCGTGGGTAACCGAGGCGTCCCCAGGCGCGGACGGCCTCGCCCGGAGACTCCTCGGCGAGGTCGGCGGGCCGCGGCCAGCGGCTGAGCCACTGCTCGTACACCGGCAGCACGCGCTTCACCGGCGTCTGCTGAAGCATGAACTCGCTGACCATGACGCCCCAGGGGCCGGCTTCGGGGCGGCGCCAGGGGAGGTCGCGGGCGTTTTCTTCGAACCAGTGGAGTACGGGGGTGTGGAGGGTTTCGGGGGTGCTGGGGGTGGGCTTTGTGGGCGCAGTCATGACGGCACCGATCCTGCCACGTGCCTCCGGCGGTTGGGCGGAATGGGGTCGTGGCGGGTTGGGTTCGGTTTTGAAGGTGCGGGTGCGTTGTGGCTGGTCGCGCCCCGCGGCGGAGCGGCTGATGTCACAGCCCCGCGCCCCTGGGTGCGTGGGTGGGTCGGGGCCGTGGGCCGGTGCGTCAGCCCGTCGCAGGGTGGGCATACGGCCCTTCGTCTGACACAGGGCGCAGGTGGCCTGAGACAGAACCTACGCGACGGGCATACGACGCACCGGCCCACGTCCCCTCCCGCCGGTGGGAGGCTGCGGGCACGAGGGGGGTGCGGGCCTTTCAGGGGCCGGATTTTTTCGGGCGCGGGCTTGCTCGGGGCGCGGGGAGTCGCAGGCTTTTGCTTTTTCAGGGGCGCGGGGAACTGCGCGACAAGCCACAAGGAACCTGCACCCGCACACGATCCCAACACCCCACCCCAATAGGCGCCCCACCAGCCGCCCAAACACAACCAGCCCGTCCGGCGCTTGAGGACGAGGCCGCCAGGCCGATGCGGGGCCTGGGGGCGCAGCCCCCTGTTTCGGGAAGGGGCGGGGTTGGGGGAAGAAAACTGCCCGCACCCCAGCCCCCGCGGCAGGAACCCTGACGATCGACAGGGGCGCCAGCCATACGCCCGCTTGTAGCGTCGGGGAAATGGAACGTCGTCGGAGGAGGGCCGCAGACGCCCTGCTGTGGGCGGCCCTGGCGCTGCCGGTGGTCACAGTCGACCGCATCGGCCTGAACGAACCGCGCACCACGGCGGAGCAACTCGCAGGCATCGCAACCCTGGCCGCAGCCGTAGCAGCACGGCGCAAAAGCCCGCTCACGGCCTTCGCGGCAACCGCAGTCCTCAGCCTGGCCTCGGAACCCGCCCTACTCACCCTCTCGTACGGCCCGGCCCTCGCCGCCTTCGCCCTCCTCCTCGGACTGCAGGCACAAACCCGCCCGGCTCTGACCGCATTCGGCGCGGTCGGCGTCATCGGCACGCTCCAGATCGCGGTACGCGGAGTAGACCCGTCCGCCCAGTGGCTCGTACTCATCGGCACGTTGCACTTCGGCGTCGTGTTCCCCTGGCTCGGCGGCCGCTACTGGCGCCAGAGCCGCGAACAGCTGGAGTGGGAGCAACGGATCGCTGAGGACCGGGCGCGACTGAGCGAACGGGCCCGTATCGCCCAGGACATGCACGACTCCCTCGGCCACGAACTGAGCCTGATCGCCCTGCGCGCCGGCGCCCTCCAACTCGCCCCCGACCTCGCGGAGCACCACCGCACGTCCGCTGCCG
Source organism: Streptomyces sp. NPDC048825 (assembly GCF_043198355.1). NCBI lineage: Bacteria > Bacillati > Actinomycetota > Actinomycetes > Kitasatosporales > Streptomycetaceae > Streptomyces > Streptomyces sp. NPDC048825. The sequence continues at coordinate 22,577 of NZ_JBICUR010000036.1, read as the reverse complement.
ACCTCCGCCAGGCAGCCTCCGACGCCACGGAACGGCTCCACCTCATCATCGGCCTCCTGCGGGAGGAGGACGACGGGCCGGCCCCGCTGACCCCGGCCGGCGAGACCGTCGAGGAACTGGTGGCCCGCGCGGCGGAGTCGGGCCTCCCGGTGCGCTGGGAGGCGACGGGAACGGCCGGTACGTACTCGCTCGTCGAGCGGATCGTCCACCGGGTCGTACGCGAGTCCCTGACCAACGCCGCCCGGCACGCACCCGGCGCGGCAGTCACCGTCGCGGTGCGGCGAGAGGCCGAAGGCACGGAGGTGAGCGTGGTCAACGAGGCCTCCACGGAGGCGGGTTCGTCGTCGTCCGGGGGTACGGGGTTGCTGGGGCTGCGGACGGCGGTCGAGGGTGTCGGCGGTCGGTTCGAGGCGGGGCCGTCCGGGGAGGGCTTCCGGGTCATGGCGTGCGTACCTGCCGCATCGGTCGCTCGCGTCGCTTCGGGTGAGAGGGCGGCCGAGCACCTCCCGCCAAGCCCGCCCGACACCACCCCCTCCGTGCATGCACGTCGCCGCGTGGTCTTGTCCTTCGCGGGTGCCGTCGCCGTCGGAGCCGTTTTCCTCGGGGGAGCTGTCGTCTGGTACGCGTACACGAAGACGCACTCGGTCCTGAAGCCCGGCGACTACGCCGAACTGCGCCTCGGAACTCCGCTCGACGAGGCCGAACGAGTACTTCCCGACCGCACGGTGAGCGACCCACCGGTGGAACGTGCCCCCGCCGTGCCGAAGGGGACCGACTGCCGCTACTACCGCGCGAGCGGCCAACTCTTCGTCTCCGTCGAGCACTTCAGGCTGTGCTTCGACGACAGGGGCCGATTGGTCGCCAAGGACGTGGTCCCCAAAGGCGGTACGGCCGGACAGGGGCCTGATGAGGAGAAAGACGGATGAGTGCGGTGATCCGCGTACTCCTGGCCGACGACGAGGCGATGGTCCGCGCCGGCGTGAGGGCGATCCTCGACGCCGGGGGCGGGGGTGGCATCGAGGTCGTCGCGGAGGCCGCCGACGGACGCGAGGCCGTCGCGCTGACACAGGCTCACCGGCCCGACGTGGCGCTGCTCGACATCCGGATGCCACGCCTGGACGGGCTAGCGGCCGCCGAGGAGATCGTACGGACCGTGCCCGGAACGGCGGTTGCGATCCTGACGACTTTCTCGGAGGACGCGTATGTGGCCCGGGCGCTGGGCGGCGGTGCCACGGGGTTCCTGTTGAAGTCCGGTGATCCGCACGAACTCGTCGCGGGGGTGCGGGCGGTCGCTGACGGTGCCGCATTCCTCTCGCCGAAGGTGGCCCGGCATGTGATCGACGGTTTGGGCGCCGGGCGGAGGCTGAGTCGCGAGTCCGCCGCGCGTGAGCGTGTCGTGCCACTCACCCCGCGCGAACGTGAAGTCCTCGGGCTGCTCGGAGCCGGCCTCTCGAACCCCGAGATCGCCACCCGCCTGCACCTCGTGGAGGGCACGGTGAAGGCGTACGTGAGCGCGATTCTCGACCGGTTGGAGGTCAGAAACCGCGTCCAGGCGGCGATCGTGGCGTACGAGGCGGGCTTGGTGGAGTGAGCGGTCATGACGGCGGGTCAGCGGCGGTGGGTACGGCGTCGCCGGCCCTCCCCCGCATCGCCTCCGCCACCCGTGCCGCCGGACGTGTCGTCAAGCGTACGAAGGTGAAGGCGACGAGTGCGCCGAGGGCCAGGCCCGCCACCGTGTCGTGCGGGTAGTGCACACCGACAAACACCCGCGAGAAGGCCATGAGCAGGGCCATCGGTGCCGTCAGCCATAAGATGCCGCGCCAGGTCAGCGCCAGCGCTACCGTTGCGGCGCCCGCGATCGTGGCGTGATTGCTGGGAAAGGACCAGTCGCCGTGTGGTGGGCAGTCGACTAGTGGGGCCGTCACATCGGCCACGGCGCGGCACGGGCGTTCCTCGTCAACAGCGGACTTGAGCAGCTCGCTGCACACATACGCCACAGCCGTGGCCAGAGGCGCAAGCACCGCGACGGCGAACACCCCCGGTTCGCCCCGCCGCCGACGCCACCAGGCGACGACAAAGAGGACGCCGTAGAGCAACAGCCCGGCCTCCGTCCATATCTCGGCCAAGTGCTGTACCCACGCCGGGGTGTCATGGGCGCCGTCGATGATCTCTCGGTAAAGGTCGGAGTCCATGGTCACGGACGGTATTCGGGCGCCATCGGTCTTCACACCCTGCGATCGTCCGAACCAGGACCTGACGAAAGACAGGGGCGGAGGCGCAGGCTTTGCTTTTAGGGTCGCGGGGCTGTGACATATGCGGCTCCGCCGCGGGGCGCGACAAGCCACAACGAACCCGCAGTCGCCAGCGAACCGAACCCACCCACCCTGTAGGCGCCCCCCGCCCAACCGCCGGAGGCACTGGTTCCGGGATGATGATCCGGAAAAGTTGGGGCTCACGGCGGCGGGTGGGGACAGTGAACCCGCCGATCTCTCGTAAGGTTTGCGCCGTGGGATCTCTGCGCAATCCTGTCGGGCCGCTTCCCTCCTCCATCTACTGGCGTCGGAGGGCCGTTCTGGTGTCCTTGGTCGCGCTGTTGGCGTTGCTGATCACCTGGATCGTCACCTCTGGCGGCGGGGGCGGCAACAACGGCGCGGACGGGTCCAACGGCAAGAACCCCGCGCCCTCCATCACGCCCGGCCCCACCAGTTCAGGGCCCGCGATCAGCGAAGCCCCGGGCGGACGCGACGAGTCGGGCGAAGAGAGTGGGGGCAGCGGCGGCAGTGGGGAGAGCGGAGGAAGCGACGGGTCCGGCGACTCCGGCGGTGGCTCCGCGGGCTCCGGTGGGGCGGAGGGTTCCTCCGGTGGTGCGGGCGGTGCCGGTGGCGGCTCGGCCGGCGTGGGGAGTGGCGGCGTCTCCGGGGATACGGTTCCCGCTGGGTCCGGCCTCCCCAACTGCACCCCTGGAGCAGTCAAGTTGACGCTGCGCAGCATCCAGAACACGTACTCGCCCGATGAGCAGCCCGAGCTGGAGCTGATCGTCGCGAACTCCTCCGCCACCGACTGCAAGCTCGATCTCGGCCCGAAGGAAGCGGTGCTGACGATCACTCAGGCAGGCGGCGACGACGAGATGTGGTCCTCGGCAGACTGCCCGACTGGCGCCGGCAGCGTCCTGTACCGCATTCCGGCGAAGGAAAGCGTCACCCGCACCCTTGAGTGGGACCGCGAGGCGAGTGCCCCCCAGTGCGCCACGCCTCTGGCGGATACGGCGAGCGCCGGCACGTACTTGGTGGAGGCAACGGCTCCGGGCCTGACCACGGCCCGCACGTCGTTCGTCCTGGCGAAGGACTGAGGGTTCGTACGTTCCTGCGGGGCGCCGTCAGGGACGTACGAAACTCCAGGTTCCTCAGACGTAACGTTCCAGGATCGACGACTCCGCCAACCGCGACAGCCCCTCCCGAACGCTCCGCGCCCGCGCCTCTCCGACGCCGTCCACCGTCTGGAGGTCATCCACGCTCGCGGCGAGCAGCTTCTGCAGGCCGCCGAAGTGCTCGACCAGGCGGTCGATGATCGCGCCGGGCAGGCGCGGCACCTTGGCGAGGAGTCGGAAGCCGCGCGGTGACACCGCGGAGTCGAGGGTCTCGGGGGCGCCGGTGTAGCCCAATGCCCTTGCCACCGTGGGCAGTTCGAGCAGCTCGGCGTGGGTGAGCGCGTCGAGTTCGGCGAGGGCCTCGTCGACCGTGCGGGAGCGCTTGGCGGTCGGCTCCGGTACGTAGTCCCGTACGACGAGTTCGCGCTCGGGCTCGACGCCCGCGATCAACTCGTCGAGCTGGAGGGCGAGAAGGCGGCCGTCCGTGCCCAGCTCCACCACGTACTCGGCGATCTCCGTGGCGATCCGGCGCACCATCTCCAGACGCTGGGCCACGGCCGAGACGTCCCGGACGGTGACCAGGTCCTCGATTTCGAGGGCGGACAGTGTGCCGGCGACCTCGTCGAGGCGGAGCTTGTAGCGCTCCAGCGTTGCCAGGGCCTGGTTGGCGCGGGAGAGGATGGCCGCCGAGTCCTCCAGGACGCGGCGCTGTCCGTCCACGTACAGCGCGATCAGGCGCATGGACTGGGAGACGGAGACGACGGGGAAGCCGACCTGCTTGGAGACCCGGTCGGCCGTGCGGTGCCGGGTGCCCGTCTCCTCGGTGGGGATGGTGGGGTCGGGTACCAGCTGTACGCCCGCCCGAAGGATCTTGGTGATGTCCTTGTCGACGATGATGCCGCCGTCGAGCTTGCACAGCTCGCGCAGCCGGGTCGCCGTGAACTCGACGTCCAGGACGAAGCCGCCCGTGCACATCGACTCGACCGTCTTGTCCCAGCCGAGCACGATGAGCCCGCCGGTGTTGCCGCGGAGAATCCGCTCCAGGCCGTCGCGGAGACCCGTGCCAGGTGCCACGGCGCTCAGTGAGGCGCGCATCAGCCCATCGGCACCGGAGCTCCCACCGGACTTTCCGGGAGCTGCCGCCCGGTCATTGGCTGCCACTGCACTCCTCCGGTCGCAGGATCTGGGGGCGCTCCCGTTTCGCATACTTCTTTCGTACGGACGGGCGAGACCTGGGCAAAGTCTACCGGCGCTCCTCCTCGTCCCGTGGGGCCTCTCGACGACGCGACCTCGGGAGCACCTGCAGCGCGTCTCCCATGTCGGCCACTTCCAGGACCTTCATACCGGGAGGGATCTTGCCGGGATCGCCCGGTACGAGCGCGTGCGTGAAGCCCAGACGATGGGCTTCGGCGAGTCTGCGCTGGACGCCCGTGACCCGTCTGACCTCGCCTGCGAGGCCCACTTCGCCGATCGCCACGAGATTCTTGGGGAGCGGGGTGTCGCTCGCGGCGGAGGCCAGGGCGAGGGCGATCGCCAGGTCCGCGGCCGGCTCGGAAAGCTTCACGCCGCCGACCGTCGCCGAGTAGATGTCCCGCTTCCCGAGGGCGCTGATCCGGCCGCGCTGCTCCAGGACGGCGAGCATCATCGAGACACGGGAGGTCTCCAGGCCCGAGGTCGTACGCCTGGGGGAGGGGATCTGCGAGTCGACCGTGAGCGCCTGGACCTCGGCGACGAGCGGGCGGCGGCCTTCGAGGGTGACGGTCAGGCAGGTGCCGGGAACGGGCTCGGCGCGGCGGGTGAGGAACAGGCCGCTGGGGTCGGCGAGTCCGGTGATGCCCTCGTCGTGCAGTTCGAAGCAGCCGACCTCGTCCGTCGTGCCGTACCGGTTCTTGACGCCTCGTACGAGCCTCAGGCGTGCGTGCCGGTCGCCCTCGAAGCTCAGGACGACGTCCACGAGGTGTTCCAGGAGGCGGGGGCCCGCGATGGCGCCGTCCTTGGTGACATGGCCCACAAGGAGTGTGGACATGCCGCGCTCCTTGGAGGCGCGGATCAGGGCTCCGGCCACCTCACGGACCTGGGCCATGCCTCCGGGGGCGCCGTCGATCTCCGGAGAGGCCACGGTCTGCACCGAGTCGAGGATCAGCAGGGACGGCTTCACCGCGTCCAAGTGACCGAGCACGGCGGCCAGATCGGTCTCCGCGGCGAGATACAGGTGGTCGTCGATCGCCTTGATGCGGTCGGCGCGGAGGCGGACCTGGCTCGCGGACTCCTCGCCGGTGATGTAGAGCGTGCGATGTTCGTCACTTGCCGACTTGGCCGCCACGTCCAGCAGCAGCGTGGACTTGCCGACGCCCGGCTCGCCCGCGACGAGCACGACCGCGCCCGGCACCAGGCCGCCGCCCAGCACCCGGTCCAGCTCGGGTACGCCGGTGGGGCGGGCGGTCGCCGTGCGGCCGTCGACCTGGCCGATGGGCACCGCAGACGTCGTGACCCGGCCGGGGGCCGTCGTACGGACCGCGGGCGCGCCGTACTCCTCGACCGTCCCCCAGGCCTGGCACTCGGGGCAGCGGCCGAGCCACTTGGCCGTCTGCCAGCCGCATTCGGTGCAGCGGTAGGACGGCCGGTCCTTCGCGGTCTTCGTACGGGCAGCCATGGACGAAACCGTAACCGCCGCCACTGACAACGCCGTCCCCGCCCACGAACCCGGCCGCGACCACGTGCTTCCGGCCCCGCTGCCGAGATCGGGGCACCCTTCGCAAAACGGCCGCAACCTATCCGGAACGCGCCGCGGAATTATGCGTTCCTGTCCCCTTATGGAGGATCGTTTCACCCGTATGGATTAAAAGCGCTCATGCAGGGAGAAGCGGCCGCCGCCCGGCGCCTACGGTCCCTCGGGTGATGAGCCGCAGTCCGGAAACCACCACGCACACCACCGGCGCACCCCTGGCGTACCGTGCCGCACCCGACCGGGCGGCGGTCCGTACGTCGGCGCAGTGCCCGCCCACGCGCTACGAGCCGTATCTGGACGGCCTGTTCACGTACTGCCTGTCCGTGCTCTGCGACCACGACGCGGCGGTCGCCGCCCTCGGGGACGCCCTCGCGCTCGCCGAGCGCCGCGGCCCGCGCGGTGTGCAGGCCGCTGACGAGCACAGGGCCTGGCTGTACGCCCTCGCCCGCTGGGCGTGCCTGCGCAAGCTCGCCGAGACCACGGACGCGGATCGGCAGGGCAATCGGCAGGCCAAACAGGCCAAACAGGCCAAGGGCGCCAAGCCCGTCGGGCAGAGGCGTCACGGCACACGCGCGTCGGAAGCCGAAGAAGACCGTCGCCGTCGTGAACTCGCTTTGCTCGCCTGGCCGGAGGCCGCCGGGACCACGCCCGAGCAGCGCGAAGCGCTCGAACTCGCCGTTCGGCACCAGCTCGCCGTCCGCGAAGTCGCCGCCGTCCTCGGCATGGAGCTGCACGCCGCCCGCGAACTTCTCGGTGCCGCCGCCTGCGAGGTGGAGCGCACCCGCGCGGCCCTCGCCGTCGTCGAGACCGGCGCCTGCCCGGGCGTCGCCCGGCTCACCGGGGACCGGCTGGTCCTCAGCACGCCCCTGCGCCGCGAACTGGTCCGGCACGTCGACGACTGCCCGCGCTGCCGCCGTACCGCCGAGCGCGCGATCCCCGGCTCCTGGCCCGGCACCAGCGTCACGCCCGCCGCACTCCCCGTACTCGAAGCCCCGCGCGCGGCCCTCCACATGGCGATGGCGCATGCCCCACGCGCGCGGGGCGGCACTCTGCGCTTCGACCGGCGCGGCTTCCCGATGGACCCCAAGCACCACGCTGCCCGCCGTCACCGCCTCCGCGCGCGTGCCGTCACCACGACGGTCGTCGTCACCGTGGTGGCGGCTCCCGTACTCGCCCTGTGGGCGGCCTACCGCGGCGCCCCCCTCATCGGCGAGGGCACGCCCGGCCGTCCGATCACCGCGAACGAGGCGCACGGCCCCGACGCACTCGGCGGCGAGTACGCGGACGACTACGAGAACGCGGGCAGCGCCGACCCGAGGCCGGAGCCGCAGCTCAGCGAGGGAATGGGCAAGGGATTCGGCGAGGGAAACCGTTCGTCCGAAGTCGCCGTCCAGGTCACCGGCGTGGCCTCCGGCCACCAGAAGAAGGGTCTCTCCGTAGAGGCCGATTCCAGCGGCGACACCACGCTGATCACGCTCAGGGCATCGGGTGGTTCACCGGTCCACTGGTCCGCGCGCACCGGCGCTTCCTGGCTCTACCTGAGCCAGTCGTCGGGAACGCTGCGGCCCGGCGAGTCGTTGACGATCAAGGTGTATGTCGACCATCTCCGCGAGCCGAACGGCCCCTGGAGCGCGCGGGTGTCGATCGCACCCGCGGGCGCGATGGTCTCGATCGACGGCTACGGGACGGCGGGCCCATCACACCCGGGCCCGGGCCCGGGCCCGGGCCCAGGCCCAGGCCCTGCCCCGGACCCGACGCCGAGCGCTCCCACACCGCCGGCTCCCGGCCCCGCACCCAGCGACCCGACCCCTTCGGCCCCCGAGCCCACGCCCACCAGCCCGGCCCCGTCCGAGCCGGACCCGACACCGACCCCTACGGAACCCACAGGCCCACCCTCGCCGGCGAGTGACGGCAGCACCCCGAGCCCCCAGGGAAGCTGACGACTCAATCCACCGGATCGGCAGGATGAGCCGCCACCAGCGGCAGCCGGGACGCCAGCCGTTCCTCGCACAGCTCCACCAGCCGGTCGTACGCGGCCTTGCCCATCATCTCGATGAGCTCGGGCCGGTACGTGACGTACACCGGTTCGCCCGAGCCGTGCGCGGACGTCGCCGACGTGCACCACCAGTGCAGGTCGTGGCCGCCCGGACCCCAGCCGCGGCGGTCGTACTCGCCGATCGAGATCTGGAGTACGCGGGTGTCGTCGGGCCGGTCGATCCAGTCGTACGTCCGTCGCACGGGCAGCTGCCAGCAGACGTCCGGCTTGGTCTCCAGGGGCTCGCGGCCCTCCTTCAGCGCCAGGATGTGCAGCGAGCAGCCCGCGCCGCCCTCGAAGCCGGGGCGGTTCTGGAAGATGCACGAGCCCTGGTAGGGGCGGGTCTGCCGGGAACCCTCGTCGTCCGTCGAGACCCAGCCGGTCTCCGTGCCGACGTCGTGGTTCTGCCAGATCTCCGGCGTGAGTCTCGCCACATGCCCGGCGACGCGCTTCTCGTCGTCCTCGTCCGAGAAATGGGCGCCGAGCGTGCAGCAGCCGTCATCCGCGCGACCCGCCTGGATGCCCTGGCAGCCGCTGCCGAAGATGCAGTTCCAGCGAGAGGTCAGCCAGGTCAGATCGCAGCGGAAGACCTGCTCGTCGTCGGCCGGATCCGGGAACTCCACCCACGAACGCGCGAAGTCGAGCCCCTTCTCGTCCTGCTCGGACGCCGGGACAGCGGCCTTCTTCGGAAAGTTCTTGGATGAGTGCTGCGGGGACTGCTTGTGGGACTTCTTCGGGGATTTCTTGCTCTTGCCGGGCGCCTTCGCCTGCGAAGAACCCTTGGCCGATGTGTCTGAGCCTGCCGATTTGTCGGTCTTCGCCTTTTTCGTCTTTGGCACGCGTCCAGGGTAAGTCGCCGGGAACCGCTCCGGGGACCAGCAGGGGGCCAGCTCGCAGTAGCGTTCCGCCCATGAGACTCGGTGTCCTCGACGTGGGTTCGAACACGGTGCACCTCCTGGTGGTGGATGCACACCCTGGCGCGCGCCCGTTGCCCGCCCATTCGCACAAGGCGGAACTACGGCTCGCCCAACTGCACGACGAGAGCGGGTCGATCGGCCCCGAGGGCGTCGACAAACTGATCTCGGTCGTCCGGGAGGCACTCGACGCGGCCGAGGACAAGGGCGTCGAGGACCTGCTGACGTTCGCCACCTCCGCCGTGCGCGAGGCGACCAACGCCGACGACGTACTGGAGCGGGTGCGCACCGAGACAGGCGTCGAACTCCAGGTCCTCACCGGCGAGGAGGAGGCCCGGCTCACCTTCCTCGCCGCCCGCCGCTGGTTCGGCTGGTCGGCCGGAAAGCTGCTGGTCATCGACATCGGTGGCGGCTCCCTGGAGATCGCGTACGGCATAGACGAGGAACCCGACGCGGCGGTGTCGCTGCCACTCGGCGCGGGCCGCCTGACGGCCGCCTGGCTGCCCGGCGACCCACCGGACCCCGCGGACGTCAAGGCGCTGCGTAGGCATGTACGCGCCCAGATCGCCCGCACGGTCGGAGAGTTCAGCCGCTTCGGCTCCCCCGACCACGTGGTCGCCACCTCCAAGACATTCCGCCAGCTGGCCCGCATAGCAGGAGCCGCCCGCTCGGCAGAAGGCCTCTACGTACAACGCGAACTGAAACGCAGATCCCTGGAGGACTGGGTCCCCCAGCTGGCCACCATGACCACAGACCAACGAGCAGAACTCCCCGGGGTCTCCGAGGGCAGAGCAGGCCAACTCCTGGCAGGCGCGTTGGTGGCAGAGGGCGCGATGGACCTGTTCGGCGTGGAGACCCTGGAGATCTGCCCCTGGGCGCTGAGGGAGGGAGTGATCCTCCGGCACCTGGATCAGATGCCGACCACGTAAGCGCCCGAAGAGGCGCGGGGCTGCGCCAATGTGCGGCTCCGCCGTGATGGAGGTCCCCCGCTCATAGGGCTCCCCCGGCTCATGGGGGTCCCCCCGCTCGAGCGCAGCCGAGCGTGGGGGAGAAGCCGAGAGTGGGGGAGCGACAAGCCACGACGAACCCGCACTCGCCCGTGGCGAAAACCACAACGTCGATTGGGCGAACCGTACGACAACCGGCGTCACCCTTCGGCCAAGGCGAGCCGCCCCCGCACAACCGCCGGAGGCAACCCGTACTCTGTCCTTCGTGGCAGAACCAGTGGTCCGCATCCCGGATGCGAAGGTCGCGCTGTCGACGGCCTCTGTCTACCCGGAGTCGACGGCGACGGCCTTCGAGATCGCCGCGCGCCTCGGGTACGACGGGGTCGAGGTCATGGTGTGGACCGACCCGGTCAGCCAGGACATCGAGGCACTGCGCAGGCTCAGCGACTATCACCAGATCCCGATCCTGGCCGTTCACGCCCCCTGCCTGCTCATCACCCAGCGCGTCTGGTCCACCGATCCCTGGGTCAAGCTCCAGCGCGCCAGGTCCGCGGCCGAGAAGCTCGGCGCCTCCACGGTCGTCGTACATCCGCCGTTCCGCTGGCAGCGCCAGTACGCCCGCGACTTCGTCACCGGGATCTGGCGGATGGCCAACGAGACGGACGTACGGTTCGCCGTCGAAAACATGTACCCCTGGCGCTACCGCGACCGCGAGATGCTCGCGTACGCCCCCGACTGGGACGTGACGAAGGACGACTACCGCCACTTCACGATCGACCTGAGCCATGCCTCCACGGCCCGCGCCGACGCCATGCAGTTGCTCGACCGCATGGGCGACCGCCTCGGCCACGTCCACCTCGCCGACGGCCGGGGCTCGGCGAAGGACGAGCACCTCGTCCCGGGGCGCGGCAACCAGCCCTGCGCCGAGCTTCTGGAGCGGCTCGCGCTGAGCGGCTTCGACGGCCATGTCGTCATCGAGGTCAACACCCGCCGGGCCATGTCCAGCGCCGAACGCGAGGCCGACCTCGCCGAGGCCCTGGCCTTCAGCCGGCTCCACCTCGCCTCGGCGCTGCGGGTCGCCGGCTCATGACCGACACGGCCCCCCGACGCCGCGGACGCCCTTCCCGTACGCAGTCGGCGGACGCGCCCGCGACACGTGACCGCATCCTGGCGGCGGCCCGCGAGGAGTTCTCCCAGCGCGGCTACGACAAGACGTCCGTACGCGGCATCGCCAAGGCGGCCGGCGTGGACTCGGCACTCGTGCACCACTACTTCGGCACCAAGGAGCAGGTCTTCGAGGCGGCCGTCGAGGTCGCCTTCTCGCCCGCCCTCAAGATGCGCGACGTGGTCCTCGAAGGCCCCCTCGACGAGGTCGGCGAGCGCATGACCCGCCTCATCTTCGGCCTCTGGGAGAACCCCGTGACCCGGATGCCGCTCCTCGCGATCGTCCGGTCGGCGGTGAACAACGAGACCGCGGCCGCCGTCTTCCGCCGCCTGGTCGCCGCGCAGCTGATGCGCCGCATCGCCGGCCGGCTCGACGCCCCGGACGCGGAACTGCGTACCGAACTCGCGGCCGCCCAGCTCGTGGGAGTCGCGATGATGCGGTACGTGATCAAGATCGAGCCGCTGGCGTCGGCGGACCCGGAGCTGGTCATCGCGCGGCTCGCTCCGGTCGTCCAGGGCCATCTGACGGGGCCCTGAAGGCCCTGACGAGGCCTCCGGCACGGCCGCCGACCGGAACACGAACCTCTGCTCGCCCCGGCCGCCAACCAAGACACACATCCCGTATTCCGGACGAGCCGTCGGGAACCTGGAGCACCGGCGTAGGCTCGAAACCTGTCAGAACTCTCCTAAGGAGCGAGCGACGATGCCCGATCTGAGGTCCCGCACAGTCACCCACGGCCGCAACATGGCGGGCGCCCGCGCCCTGATGCGCGCCTCCGGTGTACCAGGCGCGGACATCGGCCGGAAGCCGATCATCGCAGTCGCCAACTCCTTCACCGAGTTCGTGCCCGGCCACACCCACCTGGCGCCGGTCGGCCGGATCGTCAGCGAGGCGGTCACGGCGGCCGGAGGCATCCCGCGCGAGTTCAACACGATCGCCGTCGACGACGGCATCGCGATGGGCCACGGCGGCATGCTGTACTCCCTGCCCTCCCGCGACCTGATCGCGGACAGCGTCGAGTACATGGTGGAAGCCCACTGCGCCGACGCCCTGATCTGCATCTCCAACTGCGACAAGATCACCCCGGGCATGCTCATGGCGGCGCTGCGCCTGAACATCCCGACGGTCTTCGTCTCCGGCGGCCCCATGGAGTCCGGCCGCGCGACGCTGGTCGACGGCACGGTCCGTACGCTCGACCTCATCGACGCGATCTCCGACGCGGTCAACGACAAGGTCTCGGACGAGGACATCCTCCGTATCGAGGAGAACGCCTGTCCCACCTGCGGTTCCTGCTCCGGCATGTTCACCGCCAACTCCATGAACTGCCTGACCGAGGCCATCGGCTTGTCCCTCCCCGGCAACGGCTCGGTCCTGGCCACACACACGGCCCGCAAGGAGCTGTACGAGCGGGCCGGCGCCACCGTCGTCGAGCTGACCAAGCGCTACTACGACGAGGACGACGCCTCCGTTCTCCCGCGCAACATCGCCACCCACGCGGCCTTCGAGAACGCCATGGCACTCGACATCGCCATGGGCGGCTCCACCAACACGATCCTGCACCTGCTGGCCGCCGCCCAGGAGGCCGAGGCCGGCTACGACCTGAACGACATCGACGCCGTCTCCCGCCGTGTCCCGTGCCTCGCGAAGGTCGCGCCCAACGTCGCGGCGACACGGACGTACTACATGGAGGACGTGCACCGCGCCGGCGGCATCCCCGCGATCCTCGGCGAGCTCTACCGCGGCGGCCTGCTGAACGAGGACGTCCACACCGTCCACAGCCCCTCCATCAAGGAGTGGCTGGACGCGTGGGACATCCGCAGCGGATCGGCGTCCGAGGAAGCCATGGAGCTGTGGCACGCGGCCCCCGGCTGCAAGCGTTCCGCCGAGGCCTTCTCCCAGTCGGAGCGCTGGGAGGAACTCGACACGGACGCGGCGAACGGCTGCATCCGCGATGTCGCCCACGCGTACTCGAAGGACGGCGGCCTGGCCGTCCTCAAGGGCAACCTCGCCGTGGACGGCTGTGTCGTGAAGACGGCCGGCGTCGACGAGTCGATCTGGACCTTCGAGGGCCCGGCGGTGGTCTGCGAGTCGCAGGAGGAGGCCGTCGAGAAGATCCTCGCCAAGCAGGTGCGCGAAGGGGACGTGGTGGTCATCCGCTACGAGGGCCCCAAGGGCGGGCCCGGCATGCAGGAGATGCTCTACCCCACCTCCTTCCTCAAGGGCCGCGGCCTCGGCAAGGCCTGCGCCCTGGTGACGGACGGCCGCTTCTCCGGCGGCACCTCGGGCCTGTCGATCGGCCACGCCTCCCCGGAGGCGGCGTCCGGCGGCACGATCGCCCTGGTCCAGGACGGCGACCGCATTCGCATCGACATCCCGAACCGCACGATCGAACTCCTCGTCCCGGAGGAGGAGTTGGCAACCCGCCGCGCCGCCCTGAACGGTGTCTACGCCCCCGCCGCCCGCGACCGCAAGGTCTCGGCCGCCCTCCGCGCGTACGCCGCGATGGCGACGAGCGCGGACAAGGGCGCGGTGCGGGACGTTTCGAAGTTGGGCTGACGCCTCGGCGTCACGCGTACCGCTGGTACCACTAGTAGCTCTCGTGGCCCTGTAGCTCCTGCACCCCGGTAGCTCCCCTACGACGAACGTCCCCGTACGCCCCTCGTAAGACGTACGTAAAGAGACGCCCCTCGCAGCGCAACTATGCCGCTGTGGGGGGCGTCTAATGTGTGCAGAGCATGCCAAGTGACAGTACGTCTCCGCGTACCGTCCGCAAACGGGGGAGAACAGAATGAGTGAGAACCTCGCCGAGACAGGCACCGAGGAGGAGAGGGGCACCGAGGAGCTGTCCGCCACGGCAACGGCCGCGGCCACCTACACCGTGGTCGCCAACGTGAACGTGCGCTCCGGTCCCAGCACCTCGTACGCCATCGTCGGGCGCCTGTCCGCCGGAACCAGGGTCACCATCTACTGCCAGACCCCGGGCCAGACCATCACGGGCCCGATGGGGACCTCCAACATCTGGGACCGCATAGGCAGCGGCCGCTACATCAGCGACACCTACGTCCGGACCGGAAGCGACGGCTACGTGGCGCCGCGCTGCTGACACCGGCCGTTCGGCTGTTCGATCGGGCCGCCGGGGGTGTCACTCCATCCTCGGCGGCTCCTGCGCGTCGAAGCCGAACACCGTGTTGCCGCTCGCGGTCCCGATCAGCGCCCGCCCGGAGAACCCCACGCGCGCGGTGGTCACGGGTTCGCCGAGATCGCTGCCCGCCTGCGGGTCCGACGTCCACAGGACGCGGCCGCCGTCCGGATCGAGGGCGGCCACGCGCCCGCTGGCCGAGCTGAAGTACAGGGTTCCGCCCGAGCCCACCGGTCCGGACGCGGCCTCCACGCTCGTCTGGCGGGCCCATACCTTCTTGCCGGTCGCCGGGTCCACCGCGGTGATCAGACCGGCGTCCCCGGAGAAGTAGACCCTGCTGCCGGCCAGCCCCGGAACCGTGCCGGAGTACCGCTCCGGCAACGCCGAGGACGTGACCCGGCCGCTTCGCGGATCGAGGCGTATCACCTTCGAGAAACCGTCGAATTCGAAGTCCGAGCGGTGCTGCTCCAGCAGGACGAGCGAGCCGTCGGCCGTGCCCAGCGGCAGCACGTCGCCCGTGACCCGCATGGCCTTCCCCAGCCGTCCCGTCGCGACGTCGACCGTATGGAAGGACTTGTTGGTCACCTCGAGCGAGTCGACCTCGGACCGCTGGGCGCACACCGCGTAGACGCGCTCGCCCGCGACCAGCGGCGCGCACGTGGAACCGGCCGGGAAGGGCGTCCTCCACTCCGTCTTTCCGGTGGCGGCTTCGCGGGCCACCAACCGGGATTCGGACGCGTCGGCCGCGTACACCGAGAAGCCCAGCAGCACGGCCTCGGCGGGCTGCCCGACGAGAGCGGTCGTGTCGCTCCCCAGCGGCGCCGACCACAGCTCCTCGCCGTCCGCGGCGGCCAGGGCGACCACCTCCTCCGCGCCGCCGTCGTCCCCGGTGCGGTAACCGAGCACGGTGTCCCCGGAAACGCCGACGAAGTGCATGTTGTGCACGGGCACCCCGGGATTCGTACGGCTCCACACCCGGGTGCCGTCCGCGACATTGATCCGCGTGGCGATGACCCCGCCACCCCCGCAGTACACGGAGTCGCCCCGCGCCGCACAGCGCATCTCGTCGGGGATGTTCCGTCCGCCGCGCACCGTCACCTGCCACGGCCGGAACCCGTCGGGCAACTGCGCGTCGGACGCGCTGACGGTCCGGCGGTCGCCGTCGGGGACGGTGTCCTGCCCCGCCGTCGTCCCGGTGCCGGACTGCAGCACAGCGGCCCCGCCCGCGATGGCGGCCACCGCCGCGGCGCACGCGACGACGGTGCGCCAGCGGCGGCGCAGCGTACGGCCGACGAGGGGACCGCCATCGCGGGCGCCCGCGGGATCTGCGGGGTCCTTCGTGGGCTCCTTGGGACGCGCGGAGAGCAGCCGGGTGTCCGTATCCGTGCCCAGCCCGGCGGGGCCCTCTGACTCCGGCTGCCCCAAGTCCTTCGGGAGGGTGCGCAGTTGCTTCAGGAACTCGTCGGCGGAGGGGCGGTTCTTCGGCTCCTTGGCGAGACACGGCTCGACGAGCGCGCGCAGTGCGTCGGGCACCCGGTCCAGCGCCGGCGCCTCGTGCACGACCTGATACGCCGTCATGTACGGGCTGTCGGCGTCGAAGGGTCCCTGCCCGGTCGCCGCGTAGACCAGCAGCGTGCCCAGCGAGAACACGTCCGACTCGGGGCCGACCTCCCGCGGCGCCTGCAACTGCTCGGGCGACATGAACGGGGGGGTGCCGATGACCCGGCCCGTCATGGTCAGCGTCTGGTGGTCGGCGGCACGCGAGATGCCGAAGTCGATGACGCGTGGCCCCTCCGGCGACAGCACGACGTTGGACGGCTTGAGGTCGCGGTGCACCACCCCGGCGCGGTGGATGTCGCGCAGTGCCTCGGTCAGCCCGATGGCGAGCATGCGCAGCTCGGCTCCGCCCAGCAGACCGTCCGCACTGATGCGTTGGGCCAGTGTGGGGCCCGAGATGTACGCCGTGGCCATCCACGGGTGGTGGCTCTCGACATCCGCGTCCACCACGGCGGCGGTGAAGACACCGCTGACCCGCCGGGCAGCTGACACCTCCTGCCGGAAGCGGGTCCTGAACTCCTCGTCGCCCGCGAACTGCTGATGGATCAGCTTGATCGCGATCGGCCGGCCCGATGCCGTACGCGACAGGAAGACCGTGCCCATCCCGCCCGCGCCCAGGCGCGCCTCCAGCGGGTAGCCGCCGATCTCCTCCGGATCTCCTGCGCGGAGATGCACAGCCGCTTCACCTTCCCCGTACGTCACATCGTGCCCACCCAAACTAGCGTCCCCATCGGTCGGCAGGGCCATCGCCCGGGTCGGGGGGCGGCCTCGACATCCAGCTGCGGGGACGATAATCGGCCCATGAGCGACGAAACCGGGCCCGGCGTCCCCGCGGGCCCTCAGCCCGAACCCATCCGCTTCTTCGGCACGACCTGGCTGAACCACGACCACGGCTACGCCGCGCGCCGCATCGGCGCAGCCGCCGGTTCGCTGGTGGCGGCTGCCGCTGCCTGCCTCGTCCTCCGCCTCACCTACGAGGGCCTGCGGATCGCCGAGACCGGAGGCTTCGTCACGCTCCTCATGCTCGTGATGTTCACGATCTGCAGCGCTCTGGCCTTCCGCCACACCTGGGACGGCTTCACCCGCCGCCCCGACCCCGACCGCCAGGCCTCCCTCCGCGGCCTGCTGGCCGTCGGCTTCGTCGGCTCCCTCCTCGCCTACTTCTTCCGCTCCCTCATCGAGGCCCCCGGCGAAAAACTCCACCGCGAGGAATACGAGACGGCCCGCACACAACACGAGAAACGCACCACCCGCCGCACGGGCAACCCATCGAAGAAACGCCGCCGCTCCTAGCGACCGGTGCAGGACCGCTGCCCAGCCACCGCACGCCATCCCTCACCGAAAACTCACTGTCATCTCTCACTGAAAACCCACTGTCACCTCCACCTGCCCCCGGCCACCATGGCGATATGTCCACGACGCCCCCGCCACAGCCCTCCGCTCTCCACGCCGGCCGAGCCCACTCCTTCAACGCCGCCGCGGCCCAGTACGCCGCCAACCGCCCCTCCTACCCGCCCGCCCTCTTCCACGCGATCGAAGACCTGGCCGGCCACCCCCTCACCGGCTCCCGCGTCGCGGACATCGGCGCCGGCACGGGCATAGCGACAGCACTGCTCCACGCCCGCGGCGCAGACGTCGTCGCCGTGGAGCCCGGCGACGGCATGGCGGCCCAGTTCCGCCGCACCCTCCCCGACGTACCCCTCCTGCGCGGCGACGGCAACTCCCTCCCCCTGGCCACTGCCTCCACCGACTTCCTCACCTACGCCCAGTCCTGGCACTGGACCGATCCGGCCCGCTCGGTTCCGGAGGCGCTCCGCGTCCTGCGCCCAGGTGGCTCGCTCGCGCTGTGGTGGAACACCAGCGCCCTGAAACTCCCGTGGATCAGCGAGCAGGCCGACCGCATCGAGCGCCACCTCGGCACCGCCCGCGAGGTCGACAGAAACGGCAACGGCCCCGAGGTCAGTGCCGCGCTCGCCGACCCCACCGGACGCCTCGACTTCACCCGCCGCACGGTCCGCTGGAGCCGCCGCGTCCCCGTCGACACGCACCTCGCGAACATCGGCAGTCACTCGGTCTTCCTCGTCCACGGCAAGGAACGCACCGCGGCCTTCCTCACCGAGGAGCGCAAGCACCTGCTCAAGGCCTTCCCGGACGGCATCGTCGAGGAGGTCTACGACGTAATCCTGCTGGTGGCCACCAAGCCCACGGCCGCCTCCTGACCCCACCCGGCATCCCCGCCTGGAATCCCCTGCACAGCACCCCGGCACCGAAGGCCCGCCGAGAATCGAGACCGGCGGTGAGCGGCAGCTGCCGGGCCACCCCGTGCTCCCCCTCCCTTCATGCCCACGCAGGCCTCACGTCTCATGCCCACGCAGGCCTCACGCCCCCGCGCGCCCTCATCCCGCCGTGCACCCATGCCACCGTGCGCCTCCCCCTTGACGCGTCCTGCCCACGCGAGCATTATTCATCGCATGATGAATTATGCTTCCGGGCAACCCAGCGAGGGAGCACCCCGAACCGACGGCGCACCTGGCTCAGTCGGCGCCCCCGCCGTCCGCGCCGAGGGCCTCACCGTCGTCCGAGGCCCCCGCACGGTCCTGCGCGGCCTCGACTTCACCGTCCCGCGCGGCCAGGTCACCGGTCTCCTCGGCCCTTCCGGGTGCGGCAAGTCGACCCTGATGCGCGCGATCGTCGGCACCCAGGCCAAGGTCACCGGCACCCTCGACGTCCTCGACCGCCCCGCCGGCCACCCCACCCTCCGCACCCGCATCGGCTACGTCACCCAAGCCCCCTCCGTCTACGACGACCTGACGATCCGCCAGAACCTCGACTACTTCGCCGCGATCCTGGACCCCGGCCGTGGCTCCGCTGAGCGACGTCACGAGAACGTCACCCACGCCATCACCGACGTCGACCTCACCAGCCACGCCGACGCCCTGGCCGGCAACCTCTCCGGCGGCCAGCGCAGCCGCGTCTCCCTGGCCGTGGCCCTCCTCGGCACCCCCGAACTCCTGGTCCTCGACGAGCCCACGGTCGGCCTGGACCCCGTACTACGCCGTGACCTGTGGAACCTCTTCCACTCCATCGCCGCAGAACGCGGCGCCACCCTCCTGATCTCCTCCCACGTCATGGACGAGGCCGAGCGCTGCCACCGCCTCCTCCTCATGCGCGAGGGCGAGATCCTCGCCGACGACACCCCGGAGGCCCTGCGCCACCGCACCGGCTCCGAGACGGTCGAGGCGGCCTTCCTGCGCCTGGTTGACGAGGCGGTCGCGGCGGGCCGCAAGAAGGAGACGACGCGATGAGCACGACGACGAGTACGTCCACGACGATGGCGTCCGCCCCGACGAGCGCGCTGAGCGTCTCCCGCACCACCGCCACCGCGGCCCGGGTCCTGCGCCAACTCCGCCACGACCCGCGCACCATCGCGCTGATGATCCTCATCCCGTGCGTGATGCTGTTCCTGCTGCGCTACGTCTTCGACGGCAGCCAGCGAACCTTCGACAACATCGGCGCCTCCCTCCTCGGCATCTTCCCGCTGATCACGATGTTCCTGGTGACCTCCATCGCCACCCTCCGCGAACGCACCTCCGGCACCCTGGAACGCCTCCTCGCCATGCCCCTCGGGAAGGCCGACCTCATCGCTGGCTACGCCCTCGCCTTCGGGGCCCTCGCCATCGTCCAGTCCGCCCTCGCCACCGGTCTCGCCGTCTGGGCCCTGGGTCTCGACGTCACGGGCTCGGCCTGGCTCCTCCTGCTCGTGGCTCTCCTCGACGCTCTCCTGGGCACGGCCCTCGGCCTCTTCGTCTCGGCCTTCGCCTCCTCGGAGTTCCAGGCCGTGCAGTTCATGCCGGCGGTGATCTTCCCCCAGCTCCTCCTCTGCGGCCTCTTCACTCCCCGTCCCAACATGCACCCCGTCCTCGAAGGCATCTCCAACGTCCTCCCCATGTCCTACGCCGTCGACGGCATGAACGAAGTCCTCAAGCACACCGACGTCACCGCCGACTTCATCCGCGACGTCCTGATCGTCGCCGCCTGCGCCCTCCTGGTACTCACCCTCGGCGCCGCAACCCTCCGCCGCCGCACGGCCTAGCGCCCCCGCGCCCGGGGTTCGCCATCCATCCCGCCCAGCGGACACGGCGGCCCACCCCCGCGACCCCGGTGCGAGGATGGGTCCTGGACGACGCACCCCCGCCCGGAGGGCAACCGAACATGATCCAGAAAGTCGCAGTGCTCGGCACCGGCAAGATCGGCGAAGCCCTGCTCAGCGGAATGATCCGAGCCGGCTGGTCCCCCGCCGACCTCCTGGTCACCGCACGTCGCCCGGAGCGAGCCGAAGAGCTCCGCACTCGCTACGGCGTCACCCCGGTGTCCAACCCCGAGGCAGCCAAGACCGCCGACACCCTGATTCTCACGGTCAAGCCCCAGGACATGGGCACCCTCCTCGTCGAACTGGCCCCACACGTCCCCGCCGACCGCCTGGTCATAAGCGGTGCAGCGGGCATCCCCACCTCCTTCTTCGAGGAGCGCCTCGCCCAGGGCACCCCCGTCGTCCGTGTCATGACGAACACCCCCGCCCTCGTCGACGAGGCAATGTCCGTCATCTCCGCCGGCAGCCACGCCACCGCTGAGCACCTCGCCCACGCCGAGGAGATCTTCGGCGCCGTCGGCAAGACGCTCCGCGTCCCCGAGTCCCAGCAGGACGCCTGCACTGCCCTCTCCGGCTCAGGGCCGGCGTACTTCTTCTACCTGGTTGAGGCCATGACCGACGCGGGCATCCTCCTCGGCCTGCCCCGCGACAAGGCACACGACCTCATCGTCCAGTCCGCGATCGGTGCCGCCGTGATGCTCCGCGACAGCGGCGAACACCCCGTCAAGCTCCGCGAGAACGTCACATCCCCCGCGGGCACCACGATCAACGCAATCCGCGAACTGGAGAACCACGGCGTACGAGCCGCCCTCATCGCCGCACTCGAGGCAGCCCGCGACCGCGGCCGCGAACTGGCCTCCGGCAACAACACCTGACGCCGCCCCCGGCGCCGGGCCTGGACCCCGCCCGTCCAGACCCCCGGCGCCAAGGGCACAGCGACTCAGCGATCACCGACCCCAGCGGTCACGGATACAACGCCCACGGACTCAGCTCTCACGCCGACGGCAGCAATCCGATCGCCCGATACGCCGCGTCCACTCTCGGCTTCGCCATCTCTCTGGCCTTCTCCGCACCGTCCCGCAACACCCCCTCCACGTACGCAGGATCCGCGCACAACTCCCTGTGCCTCTCCTGTACGGGCCTGAGGAGCTCGACCACAGCCTCGGCGGTGTCCTTCTTCAAAGATCCGTACGACTCATATACACCGGCCAGGCCTTCGGGGTTCCCACTCTCACAGGCCGCGAGGATCTCCAGCAGATTCGAGACCCCCGGCCGTCCCTCCCGGTCGTACACGACGTCCCGGCCGCTGTCGGTCACCGCCCGCATGATCTTCTTCCGGATCACATCCGGCTCATCGAGCAGATAGACGATCCCCGGCCCGACATCCTCGGACTTCCCCATCTTCGACGTCGGATCCTGGAGGTTCATCACCCGCGTCGCCACCACCGGATGCGTGGCTCGAGGCACCACGAACGTATGCCCGTACCGCTGGTTGAACCGCACCGCCAGATCCCGCGCCAGCTCCACATGCTGCGTCTGGTCGTCCCCGACCGGCACCTCATCCGTCCCGTACGCAAGGATGTCCGCCGCCATCAGCACGGGATACGTCAGCAGCGACAGCCGTACGCTCCCACCCCGCGTCCGCTCGCGCGCGGCCTTCTCCTTGTACTGGATCATCCGCCGCATCTCCCCGTCCGAAGCGACGCACTCCAGCACATACGACAGCCGCGCGTGCTCATCCACATGACTTTGTACGAAGACAGTGCACAGCTTGGGATCGAGTCCCGAGGCCAGCAACAGCGTGGCCGCTTGTCGACTGAGCCTGCGCACCCGCCCGGGATCGTGCTCCACGGTCAGCGCGTGCAAGTCGACGACACAGAACAGCGCATCGGCGCTGTTCTGATCGACATCGGCCCAACGCCGTACGGCTCCCAGGTAGTTCCCCAGCGTCAGATGCCCCGTCGGCTTGACCCCACTGAAGACCCGCGTCATCTCTCCACCTCCTGATCAGGACCGCCGCGGCCCGTCGGCCGAGCTCTCCAGGAGGGAGAAACGAGAACGGCCGCCGAGGCGGCGGCCGTTGAGTACATACGTGAGCACGGCCGCCCTCAGGCGGCCCACCACAGCTGGGTGCACGTATGCGTCGTCATACGCCCGAGGCTACCTCTCCTGAGTGCTCTACGGCGTCAAGTTGACACGCCCCAACCCGCTCCGTACTGTTCTCCGAGTTGTCCGACGTGAGCGCCGACTCCGGTCGGTCCCCGGACAGCCATTCCGCAGTAAGCACCTAACGATCGACGATCCGTCGTCGGCTCGTTTTGATGCGCTTTTGCGAAATGAGGAATCCGCGTTCGAAAGGGCGCGACCCCGATTAGCTCGGGGCCGGAGATTCCGCTAAAGTCTCACTCGTCGGAACGGCCCGAACGGCCGTGAAGACAGCCCACTTTCGACTGGGAATCGGGCCCGAAAGGGTCTGGTAGAGTCGGAAACGCAAGACCGAAGGGAAGCCCGGAGGAAAGCCTGCGAGGGTGAGTACAAAGGAAGCGTCCGTTCCTTGAGAACTCAACAGCGTGCC
>NZ_JBICUR010000035.1:0-51990 GCF_043198355.1 Streptomyces sp. NPDC048825 | reverse complement strand
GCATACGGCCCTTCGTCTGACACAGGGCGCAGGTGGCCTGAGACAGAACCTACGCGACGGGCATACGACGCACCGGCCCACGTCCCCTCCCGCCGATGGGAAGCTGCGGGCACGTAGTGGCTGGTGAGCATGATGACTGACGGCTCCGGGAGCGCCCCTTTAAGGGGCGCGGGGAACTGCGCGACCAGCCACGACGGACTGGCAGCCGCGACACGACCTGTCACCCCCACCCCCTTGCGGGGGCCTGGGGCGCAGCCCCAGTTTCGGGAAGGGGCGGGGTTGGGGAAAGAAACCCTCCCCCCACCCACCCGCACCAGGCCGGCTAGGAACCAAAGAAAGAGGTTGACCCCCCGTGCAGGATGAACTCGTCGCGAAGGCCAAGGCGTGGCTGGCCGAAGACCCCGACCCGGAGACCAGGGACGAACTCACCAGGCTGATCGACGCCAGGGACGAAGCAGAGCTCACCGCACGATTCACCGGCACCCTCCAGTTCGGCACCGCGGGCCTCAGAGGCGAACTCGGCGCCGGCCCCATGCGGATGAACCGCGCGGTGGTCATCCGAGCCGCCGCGGGCCTCGCCGCGTACCTCAAGGGCAAGGGCCGGGAAAACGGCCTGGTCGTCATCGGCTACGACGCCCGCCACAAGTCGGAGGACTTCGCCCGCGACACCGCCGCGGTGATGACGGGCGCGGGCCTGAGGGCAGCCGTGCTCCCCCGCCCCCTCCCCACCCCGGTCCTCGCCTTCGCCATAAGGCACCTCGGTGCGGTCGCGGGCGTGGAGGTGACCGCCAGCCACAACCCGCCGCGCGACAACGGCTACAAGGTCTACCTCGGTGAGGGCTCCCAGATCGTCCCCCCGGCGGACGCCGAGATCGCCGCGGAGATCGAGGCGATCGCGAGCCTGAACGACGTACCGCGTCCGGCCGGAGGCTGGGAGATCCTCGCCGAGGAAGGCGACGACAGCGTCCTCAACGCCTACCTCGCCCGTACGGACGCCGCACTCGCCGAGAACTCCCCCCGAAGCGCCCGCACCGTCTACACAGCGATGCACGGCGTCGGCAAGGACACCCTCCTCGCCGCCTACGCCCGCGCGGGCTTCCCGGAACCCGTCCTCGTCGCCGAACAGGCGGAACCGGACCCGGACTTCCCCACGGTCGCCTTCCCGAACCCGGAGGAACCGGGCGCGATGGACCTGGCCTTCGCGAAGGCCCACGAGGCGAACCCGGACCTGATCATCGCGAACGACCCGGACGCCGACCGCTGCGCCGTGGCCGTCGAGGACGGCGGCGACTGGCGCATGCTGCGCGGTGACGAGGTCGGCGCCCTCCTCGCCGCCCACCTCGTGAAGCGGGGCGCCCGCGGCACCTTCGCGGAGTCGA
Organism: Streptomyces sp. NPDC048825; assembly: GCF_043198355.1. Classification (NCBI taxonomy): domain Bacteria; kingdom Bacillati; phylum Actinomycetota; class Actinomycetes; order Kitasatosporales; family Streptomycetaceae; genus Streptomyces; species Streptomyces sp. NPDC048825. Next base: position 50,611 of record NZ_JBICUR010000035.1, on the reverse strand, counting down.
TCGTGTCGTCCTCCCTCCTCGGCCGTATCGCGGAGAAGGCGCAGCTCCCGTACGAGGAGACCCTGACAGGCTTCAAGTGGATCGCCCGGGTGGAGGGCCTGCGTTACGGGTATGAGGAGGCCCTCGGCTACTGCGTGGACCCCGAGGGCGTACGGGACAAGGACGGCATCACGGCGGCCCTGCTGATCACGGAACTGGCCTCGGAGCTCAAAGAGCAGGGCAGGACCCTCCTCGACCTCCTCGACGACCTCGCCGTGGAACACGGCCTGCACGCCACCGACCAGCTCTCCGTCCGCGTGGACGACCTCTCCCTGATCGCGAACGCGATGCGCCGCCTCCGCGAACAGCCGCCCACCCACCTCGCGGGCCTGGCGATCACCAAGTCCGAGGACCTGACGAAGGGCACGGACAAGCTCCCGCCCACGGACGGCCTGCGCTACACGCTGGACGGCGCCCGCGTCATCGTCCGCCCCAGCGGCACGGAGCCAAAGCTGAAGTGCTACCTGGAGGTCGTCATCCCGGTCGCTTCGCACGCCGACCTGGCCACGGCCCGCGAGAAGGCGACGGCTCTCCTGACAACCATCAAGCAGGACCTGTCGGCGGCAGCGGGCATCTGACACACACTGCGGCCTGCTGCAATCTCACCTCAGCGCCATCACCGCAACCACCCACCCCAGCGCCAGCACGGCGGCCAGCGGCCACAGCGGGCGCCCGCGTTCGGGAGCCGTGCTCTCCCCCGTGGGCCGCAGCGCGGGATCCGTGCGCATCGCGCTGAGTTCGGCGGCCAGGGCGTCATACGGGTGGACCAGGCCGCGGGTGCGCTCCAGCCAGCCCCAGTGGGGTGCGGCGACAGTCCAGTTGTCGCCGCGCCAGCGCAGCTTGAGTTCGAAGCGTTGGCGGCGTACGGAGCGGAGGTCCTCCCAGGGGACGTGCTGGGGTCCGCGCAGGCCGGTGACCCATAGGCCCGTGCGGTCGGCGGTGATGCGCCAGGCCAGTTTCACGGGGACGCGGACCGCGCCGTAGACGCCCAGTACGACGACCAGGGCGAGCTTCCACACGGCGGTGCCGGATTCGGTGAACCAGGCCCAGCAGAGCCATACGCCCCAGGCCACCAGCAGCGCGGCGGCCAGCCAGTCGAGCCACCCGGCATGCCAGCGGCGCACGGCGACGGGCGGCTGGGTCCCGGCCAACTCCCTGGCCTGCTCCTCCAGTTGGCGGCTCTGCGCCTCCCGGGCCTTCGCCCGTTCGATACGGCGCCGCCCCGCGCTCAGCGACAACGGGCGTACGGGTCCCGTCGACCACTCGATCAGCGGAGGCTGGGCCGGGTCCACGTCGGCGCTGAGGACGAGGACCTCGGCACCGTCGAAGGGCGCACCGAAGAGGACGGCTTCGCGGACCGGGCCCGGGGTGTCGGCGTCCACGACCTCCAGGAGCCGCTCGAGCTCCTCCTCGTCGTCGTCCTCGATTTCCGCCCCTTCGGCTTCCGCATCGTCGTCCTCGTCCTCGTCATCGTCGAACGAGGTCAGGTCGACCGTGAACAGGGGGCGGATGGCCCGGACGTCATCCGCTGCGTAGACCTCCGTGCTGCCTTCCACGTCGTCGCGCACCAGGACGCGCAGTACCGGTGCGGGTTCCCGGCGCAGTTCGACGGCGCGATGACGGCCGAACCAGGCCGAGGCCAGGGCGGTCGCGCCGAGGCCGGCCACGAAGAAGGCGGCTGCCCAGGCGCCTTGGCGGTCGGCGGCCGAGCCCCACAGGCCCGAGGTGGCACCGGTCAGCACGCCGAGGGCGAGGACCACGAGGCCGAGGTTGCGCAGGAAGCTGCCGCGACGCACCGGTTCCTCCGCGTCGGGCAGCCACGCCGTGATGCCCTCGGCTGCCTCCAGCACCCGGTCGTACTGCGTGCTCCGAGCCCGCAGGCGTACGGCTACCACCGCCCAGCAGGCCACCACGACGAGCACGAAGAGCGCGGTCACCGCCCACGGCTGCGACGGTGCCTGGAGCGAGAGCGCGAGGAGCAGCGCGGGCGCGCCGGCCCAGACGAGTTCGGGGCGGGCGAGCACCCACAGGACGTACACCGCGAACGCCGCCGCGAGGAACGGCCACAGCCCGCCGAGCACCACGGCCCAGCCGCCCGCGCACAGCGCGAAGGTGGTCGCTCCGGCCGCAACCGACCTGCGTACGCGCAGGAACGTCCAGCGCGGCGGCAGCGCCGCCGACCAGACCCCGGCCTGCCCGGCCGTCCAGTCCCGGCAGCCCTCGGGTATCGCCGTGGCGGGCAGCCGCAGAGGCTCGTCGTACGACACATCTACTCCCTCGGTGCGTGGCTACGCCGGTGACGCCTGAACCGGTGGTGTCGGGGCCCTGTGACGGGACCCCGGACGGCGAAGGCAGACACCACCCTCTCGTACGGCCCAAAGCGCCCATCTCCTCAAGATCCGGGGTGTTGGGTAGCGCCTCAGGACGCTGAGGCGGCCCGAGTGGTCACCCCACCGCCAGCAGAATGGCCAGCAGCACCGCACCGGCCAGCACCGGCGCAACGATCTCGTAGGCCCATCGCACCGATGGCTCCCCCTGCGCCCGCTTGTCCGGTCCACGCGCTACCACCAGCTCACGCAGCTCATCCATGATCTGGTCGGCGTGGGCGCGCACGGGCCCGGTCGGCTCCGGCATCCGCGACGGACGGACCTCGCCGCCCTCCTTGTCGGCGCGGGCCTGCTGCCTCGCCGCCTTCTTGCGGGCGCGCAGTGAGACGGGTATCGCCCACAGTTGGTACTTGGTGCCGGACTTGTCGAGCACCTCGTTCGAGTAGCCGGAGCGCAGGGCCTCGACCGTGCCCCAGGGCAGCACGATCACACGGAAGGGGTTGCGGATGCGCAGCCTGTCGTCGTTCGCGAAGACGGCCGGGCGCAGGGTGAAGGCGACGACCAGCGGGACGAAGAGGATGAGCCCCGCAAGCGCCAGCCACGGCGTCCGGCCCTTGCCCACGATCAGTGCGTCGATACCGAGCCAGCCCGCGATGGCGAGCAGCAGCACACCGCCCCCGATGGCCGCGGGCGAGCGGTAGATCCGGTCCCTGGACTCCGGACCGGAGGGCGGCGAGGACGGCGTGGGTTCCGATGAGCCAGGAGAATCCGACGAGCCCGGCGGCTCAGGCATGCCCTGGGCGTCCGGCGAATCCGAAGAGCCCTGGGAACCCGAAGAGCCCGGAGCATCCGGAGAGTCCGGAGAGTCCGGAGTCTGCGGGGATTCCGAAGAGCCCGAGGAGTCCGGTCGGGGTGGCTGATGGTCCGGGGTCGTCATGCTCCCGATTCTGCCCGACGCCTTTGACAGCGCTCATCCGCGGTCGCCGAGCGCTCGTTGAGCTCGCGGCGAGCTCTCGACGAGCGCCGGGAAAGGCTCGAGGGCTGTACAGCTGCTACGCGCGTAGATATGCTCCCCTCGTGACCATGCCCACCACAGCACCAGCCGCACACGCACTCGGCGACGTAACCGCGTCCGACAGCACGCTGCGCCGCTTCCTCCACGGGCTGCCCGGCGTCGACACGGTCGGCCTGGAGGCGCGCGCCGCCTCGCTCGGCACCCGTTCCATCAAGACCACGGCGAAGGCGTACGCCATTGACCTCGCCATCTCCATGGTCGACCTGACGACGCTGGAAGGCGCGGACACCCCGGGCAAGGTCCGGGCGCTCGGCGCCAAGGCCGTCCATCCCGACCCCACGGACCGTACGACCCCCACCACGGCGGCCGTCTGCGTCTACCCCGACATGGTGGCCACCGCCAAGGAAGCCGTCGCGGGCTCCGGCGTGAAGGTAGCCTCCGTCGCCACCGCCTTCCCCGCAGGGCGTGCCGCGATCGGCGTGAAGCTGGCCGACGTACGCGATGCCGTCTCGGCCGGGGCGGACGAGGTCGACATGGTCATCGACCGGGGTGCGTTCCTCGCGGGGAACTACATGAAGGTGTACGACGAGATCACCGCCGTGAAGGAGGCCTGCGGGACGAGCGCCCGCCTGAAGGTCATCTTCGAGACCGGCGAGCTTTCGACGTACGACAACATCCGGCGCGCCTCCTGGCTCGGCATGCTTGCGGGCGCCGACTTCATCAAGACGTCGACCGGCAAGGTCGCCGTCAACGCGACGCCCGCGAACACCCTGCTCATGCTCGAGGCCGTACGCGACTTCCGCGCGCAGACCGGGGTACAGGTCGGGGTGAAGCCCGCGGGCGGCATCCGCACCACCAAGGACGCAATCAAGTTCCTGGTCCTGGTGAACGAGACGGCGGGCGAGGACTGGCTGGACAACCACTGGTTCCGTTTCGGCGCGTCCTCCCTCCTGAACGACCTGCTGATGCAGCGCCAGAAGCTGGCCACCGGCCGTTACTCCGGCCCCGACTACGTGACGGTGGATTGATCATCATGGCTTCCGTATTCGAATACGCGCCGGCCCCCGAGTCCCGGTCCGTCGTCGACATCGCGCCCTCGTACGGCCTGTTCATCGACGGCGAGTTCACCGAGGCGGCGGACGGCAAGGTCTTCAAGTCGATCTCGCCCTCCACCGAAGAGGTCCTCTCCGAGGTCGCCCAGGCGGGCGAGGCGGACGTCGACCGTGCGGTGAAGGCCGCCCGCAAGGCCTTCGAGAAGTGGTCCGCGCTGCCCGGCTCCGAGCGCGCCAAGTACCTCTTCCGCATCGCCCGCATCATCCAGGAGCGCAGCCGCGAACTGGCCGTCCTGGAGACGCTGGACAACGGAAAGCCCATCAAGGAGACGCGCGACACCGACCTCCCCCTGGTCGCCGCGCACTTCTTCTACTACGCGGGCTGGGCGGACAAGCTGGACCACGCCGGCTTCGGCGCGAACCCGCAGCCCCTGGGCGTCGCGGGCCAGGTCATCCCCTGGAACTTCCCACTCCTGATGCTGGCGTGGAAGATCGCCCCGGCCCTCGCGACCGGCAACACGGTGGTCCTGAAGCCCGCCGAGACGACCCCCCTGTCGGCGCTGTTCTTCGCGGACATCTGCCGCCAGGCAGGCCTGCCCAAGGGCGTCGTCAACATCCTTCCGGGATACGGCGACACGGGCGCCGCCCTGGTCGCGCACGAGGACGTGAACAAGGTCGCGTTCACGGGCTCGACAGCCGTCGGCAAGGAGATCGCGCGGACCGTCGCGGGCACCCGTAAGAAGCTCACCCTCGAACTCGGCGGCAAGGGCGCCAACATCGTCTTCGACGACGCCCCCATCGACCAGGCCGTCGAGGGCATCGTCACGGGCATCTTCTTCAACCAGGGCCAGGTCTGCTGCGCGGGTTCCCGTCTCCTCGTCCAGGAGTCGATCCACGACGAGCTGCTGGAGTCGCTGAAGCGCCGCCTGTCGACCCTGCGCCTGGGCGACCCCCTCGACAAGAACACCGACATCGGCGCGATCAACTCCGCCGAACAGCTGGCCCGTATCACCACGCTCACCGAGCAGGGCGAGGCGGAGGGCGCCGAGCGCTGGTCCCCGGCCTGCGAACTGCCGTCCTCCGGCTACTGGTTCGCCCCGACACTCTTCACGAACGTCACCCAGGCGCACACCATCGCACGCGACGAGATCTTCGGCCCGGTGCTGTCCGTCCTCACCTTCCGCACCCCGGAAGAGGCCGTCGCCAAGGCCAACAACACCCAGTACGGCCTCTCCGCCGGCATCTGGACGGAGAAGGGCTCCCGCATCCTCGCGGTGGCGAACAAGCTCCGCGCGGGCGTCGTCTGGTCCAACACGTTCAACAAGTTCGACCCGACCTCGCCGTTCGGCGGCTACAAGGAGTCGGGCTTCGGCCGCGAGGGCGGTCGTCACGGCCTGGAGGCTTACCTCGATGTCTGCTGAATCAATTAGCGGCTCCGCCGCGGGTCGACTGTCGGTGTTCAAGACCTACAAGCTGTACGTGGGCGGAAAGTTCCCGCGTTCCGAGAGCGGCCGGGTGTACGAGGTGACCGACTCGAAGGGCAAGTGGCTGGCGAACGCGCCCCTTTCGTCCCGTAAGGACGCCCGTGACGCGGTGGTCGCCGCGCGCAAGGCGTTCGGGCCCTGGTCCGGCGCCACGGCGTACAACCGCGGCCAGATCCTCTACCGCATCGCGGAGATGCTGGAGGGCCGCAAGGAGCAGTTCGTACGAGCGGTCGCGGACGCGGAGGGCCTGTCGAAGCCGAAGGCGGCTGCGCAGGTCGACGCCGCGATCGACCGCTGGGTCTGGTACGCGGGCTGGACCGACAAGATCGCCCAGGTGGTCGGCGGCGGAAATCCGGTGGCGGGCCCGTTCTTCAACCTGTCGACGCCTGAGCCGACGGGCGTGGTGACGGTCATCGCCCCCCAGGAGTCGTCCTTCCTGGGCCTGGTCTCCGTGGTCGCCCCGGTGATCGCGACGGGCAACACGGCGATCGTGGTGGCGTCCGAGAAGTCACCGCTCCCGGCCCTCTCCCTCGGCGAGGTCCTCGCCACCTCCGACCTCCCCGGCGGCGTGGTCAACATCCTCTCCGGCCGTACGGCGGAGATCGCGACGCCACTCGCCGCCCACCAGGACGTCAACGCGATCGACCTGGCCGGCACCGACGACGTACTCGCGAAGGAACTGGAGATCGCAGCCGCGGACAACCTGAAACGCGTACGCCGTCCCCAGCCTGTGGACTTCTCCGCGGACCCGGGCACGGACCGCCTGACGTTCTTCCTGGAGACGAAGACGGTCTGGCATCCGACGGGATCACTGGGCGCCTCAGGCTCGGCGTACTGAGTTCTGACACGTGACGCGTGCTCCCTGCCGACCCGGGTATCGGCAGGGAGCTCTCGATGCCGCACACTGGTACCTCGTGAGTCCCCATCCCCCGATACCCACGCGGGTCGTGCTGCTGTGCGGCCCCTCCGGTTCCGGCAAGTCCCTTCTCGCGGCCCGGTCCGGCCTTCCGGTGCTGCGGCTCGACGACTTCTACAAGGAGGGCGACGATCCGACGCTGCCGCAGGTGGCGGGCAGTTCGGACGTCGACTGGGACCATCCGCTGTCCTGGGACGCGGACACGGCCGTCGAGGCGATCGTCGAGCTGTGCCGCGGGGGGCGTACGAAGGTTCCCGTGTACGACATCTCCCTCAGCGCCCGTACCGGCGAGGAGACCGTCGACATCGGGCGGACCCCGCTGTTCATCGCGGAGGGCATCTTCGCCGCCGAGATCGTCGGACGCTGCCAGGAACTCGGTGTGCTGGCGGACGCGCTGTGTCTGAGCCGCGGCCCGGTGCAGACGTTCCGCCGCCGCTTTCTGCGGGACCTCAAGGAGGGCCGCAAGTCCGTCCCGTTCCTGCTCCGCCGCGGCTGGCGCCTGATGCGCGCCGAACGCTCCATCGTGTCCCGCCAGACATCCCTGGGCGCCCACGCCTGCGACAAGGACGAGGCGTTGGGGCGGCTGGCGGCGGCCGCCGCGGGACGGTGCGTGAAGGCGCGTACGGCGGCGTAGTCACGTACGACCGCTTCAGTGATGTACGCAGAAAAGCGGGACTGGATGGACCCCCCGGCCCTTCCAGTCCCGCTCCCTTTTCCCTGTGATCCCCCGTGGTCCCCCGTTGACCCCGTGGTCCCCCCTGCAGTGCTCCCCCGTTGCCCTGTCCGCCGCCTCCCCCCAGAGTGACGAACAGCCCCCGTATTTCCCCCCCTACTTACCTTCCCCCGTACTTTCTTTCCCCCGTTGCCCTCGGCGGGCCTGTCAGGCGACAAGCTCCCCGAAGGACTCCTCCTCGTCACGGCCGAAGCTGAGGACCTCGTCCTCGCGCAGCCGGCGGAGCGACCGCCAGATGCTGGACTTCACCGTGCCGACACTGATGTCGAGGATCTCCGCGATCTCCGGGTCCGTGCGGCCCTCGTAGTAGCGCAGGACCAGCATGGTGCGCTGGAGTTCGGGCAGCCGGGCGAGCGCCTGCCACAGGACGGCGCGCAGCTCGGTGCCGCGCATCGCGTCCGTGTCGCCGGCCGTCTCCGGCAGCTCCTCGGTCGGGTATTCGTTCAGCTTGCGGCGGCGCCACGCGCTGATGTGCAGGTTGGTCATGGTGCGGCGGAGGTAGCCCCCGACCGCGGCCTTGTCGCTGATCCGGTCCCATGCCTTGTACGTCGAGAACAGCGCGCTCTGCAGCAGGTCCTCGGCCTCGAAGCGGTCGCCGGTCAGGTGGTAGGCGGTTGCGTACAGGGAGGCGCGGCGTTCCTGGACGTAGGCGGTGAACTCCGCCTCCGACACCGAACGACGCTCCCCCGAGCCCTCCCCGTACGTGGATCCCCCGTGCGTTCCCCCGTTGTCCCCCACCAGATGTGCGTCAACCACCGTCATGTACGACCCGGTGTGCTGCCGCCCGGTGCCGCGAGCGCACCCCCGCCCGCTCACGGCACCGGACTTCTCGGTGTTGCGTGTGACGTCGTGAAGACGCGTGACAACTGCGACCGCGCTAGTGCTGGTGCTGTGCAGCGTGTTCATCTCGCGCCCCCCGTCGTGGAGTTCCGGTTTCTCGGTACCGCTCTGTGGTGCTTCCTTGCCTGTGCCGAGAAGCTTGCCTACGCGACTTCATGACGGTGTCAGCCGACTGTCACAGGCGTGCAACAGGGACGGGGGCCCAGGCGCAGCACAGGTTGATCACAGAGAAGCGTCGTACGGCTACTCATCCGGTATCTCGGACCGTCACTCCTATGGGTGAGATGTGTGGGAGCGCTCCAGGAGTCGATACTGCGCCATGTCATGGGACAGAATGACGTCCGTGCCTTCCCTGTTGCTGATCGAGGACGACGACGCCATCCGTACGGCCCTGGAGCTGTCGCTGACGCGCCAGGGGCACCGTGTGGCCACCGCTGCCACCGGCGAGGACGGTCTGAAGCTGTTGCGCGAGCAGCGGCCGGACCTGATCGTGCTGGATGTGATGCTGCCCGGCATCGACGGGTTCGAGGTGTGCCGGCGCATCCGGCGCACGGACCAGCTGCCGATCATCCTGCTCACCGCCCGCAGTGACGACATCGACGTGGTGGTCGGGCTGGAGTCGGGGGCCGACGACTATGTCGTCAAGCCGGTGCAGGGGCGGGTGCTGGACGCCCGCATCCGGGCCGTGCTGCGGCGTGGCGAGCGGGAGGCCACCGACTCGGCGACGTTCGGCAGCCTGGTGATCGACCGCGCCGCGATGACGGTCACCAAGAACGGCGAGGATCTCCAACTGACGCCCACCGAGCTGCGTCTGCTCCTGGAGCTCAGCCGCCGGCCCGGACAGGCGCTGTCCCGCCAGCAGTTGCTGCGGCTGGTGTGGGAGCACGACTACCTCGGTGACTCGCGGCTCGTCGACGCCTGTGTGCAGCGGCTGCGCGCGAAGGTGGAGGACGTGCCCTCGTCGCCGACGCTGATCCGTACGGTGCGCGGCGTGGGATACCGGCTGGACAGTCCTCAGTGACACAAGCGCAGGGCAAGCTCCGCGGCTGGGCCGCGGCGCGCAGGACGATACTGGCGGGCCTGCGGTTCACGAGTCTGCGACTGCGTCTGGTCGTCGTGTTCGGTCTCGTCGCGCTCACCGCGGCGGTTTCGGCGTCGGGAATCGCGTACTGGCTCAACCGCGAGGCCGTGCTGCGCCGTACGCAGGACGCGGTGCTGCGCGACTTCCAGCAGGAGATGCAGAGCCGCGCGAGCGCGCTGGCGGTGCATCCGACGCAGGACGACCTGGAGGCCGCCGCACGCCAGATGGCGAACAGCCCGCAGGGGTTCAGTGTGCTGCTGATCGCCGAGGACGAGACGGGGCAGACCGTCGTCGGCAACTCCGAACTGGACGACTTCTCTCTGGACGACGTACCGAAGTCCCTCCAGAGGGCGGTGAACAGGGAGCAGGAGCTCACCTCGGGCAACAAACAGCCGTACCACCTGTACTGGCAGCGGATCCTCGACGGCGACCATCCGTATCTGATGGGCGGCGCGAAAGTGATCGGCGGCGGGCCGACCGGCTACATGCTCAAGTCCCTGGAACCGGAAGCCGAGGACCTGAACTCCCTTGCCTGGTCGCTGGGTATCGCGACCGGGCTCGCGCTGATCGGTTCGGCGCTGCTCGCGCAGGCCGCCGCGACGACCGTGCTCAAGCCGGTGCACCGCCTCGGCACGGCGGCCCGGCGGCTCGGCGAGGGCAAGCTGGACACCCGGCTGCGGGTGTCGGGCACGGACGAACTCGCCGAGCTGTCACGGACGTTCAACCGTGCCGCGGAGGCTCTGGAGAAACGGGTCGCGGACATGAGCGCGCGCGATGAGGCCTCCCGCCGCTTCGTGGCGGACATGTCGCACGAACTGCGGACACCGCTGACCGCGATCACGGCCGTGACCGAGGTCCTCGAGGAGGAGCTCGACGCGGAGACCGGCAGCGTGGACCCGATGATCGAGCCCGCCGTACGCCTCGTCGTCAGCGAGACGCGGCGCCTGAACGACCTCGTGGAGAACCTCATGGAGGTCACCCGCTTCGACGCGGGCACGGCCCGGCTCGTCCTGGACGATGTCGACATAGCCGATCAGATCACCGCGTGCATCGACGCGCGCGCCTGGCTGGACGCGGTGGAGCTGGATGCCGAGCGCGGCATCACCGCGCGTCTCGACCCGCGCCGCCTGGACGTGATCCTGGCGAACCTGATCGGCAACGCCCTCAAGCACGGCGGTTCCCCGGTACGCGTGTCCGTGCGCGAGGAGGGGGACGACGTGCTCATCGAGGTGCAGGACCACGGCCCCGGCATCCCCGAGGAGGTCCTCCCGCACGTCTTCGACCGCTTCTACAAGGCGAGCGCCTCCCGCCCGCGCTCCGAGGGCAGCGGCCTGGGCCTGTCCATCGCCCTGGAGAACGCGCACATCCACGGCGGCGAGCTCACCGCCGCCAACTCCCGGTCGGGCGCGGTGTTCACCCTGAGGCTGCCGCAGGACGCCTCGGTCCTGATGGACCAGGAGGACGGGCAGGACCGGTCAGGCCGGGAAAACCGGACGAAGAACGGCGAGTCCCGTGAGGGCAACGGCTCCAAGGGGGAGGCGCGATGACCGTACGCGGCTCATGGGGCGTACGTGGCTCAGGGGACGTACGTGGCTCAGGGGGCGTACGGCGGTTGCGTACCGCCCTGCTCACCGTGCCGTTGCTCGCCGTGGCGCTCGCCGGATGCGGGATCCGGCCGACGGAGGTGCCGACCGAGTTCGGGCCCGCGCCGTCCCGTTTGTCCTGTACGGCGAGTGGACCGGATCTCGGTACGCAGTCCTCGGGCGGGATCCTCGTCCAGGTCTTCATGCTGTGTTCCTCGCAACTGGTGCGGGTCGACCGAATCGTGCGCGTCGCCGACGGCAACACGGAGATGGACCGCGGACAGGCCGCGCAGGCCCTCCTCGACCAGCTCGCCGCGGAACCGACGGACCAAGAGCGGCAGGCGGGCTACACGACGGACGTCCAGGAAGGCATGACGGTCGGCGAACCGCGCCCCGGGGACCCGAAGGGGGCGCTCCGGCTCAGCACCGAGCCCGCCGCGCTCACCTCGTACGCCCTGGCCCAGCTCATCTGCACCTTCAGCGCCTCGGCCGCGGCCTCCGACGGCGGGGCGGTGATCCTCGGGGGCCCCGGCAAGGACCCCGTACGCCGCTACGAGTGCACGCCAGAGGTCCTCTCCAGGCCGGGCACCCAGTCCCCGCCGTCGACGGAGGTCGGCCGGCCCTGAGCGCCCCATGGGGCGCGGGGGTGTGACATATGCGGCTCCGCTGCGGGGGCGCGACCTGCCCCCACCGGCCCGAAGGTTCTCACCCTGCTTCCAGCACAGCGCTCGGCGTGGACGTGGCGGACGCCTCACCCGTGTGAGGCAAGCCCTTGCGACACACGGAACCGATCCTGCCGAAGGCCGCGTCTTGGGGGTCGTGCAGCGTCAAGGCTCAAACGGCGGCAGCGCCGCGATCCGCATCCGTGCGGCGGGAGGTGTTCTTCTCGTCGCACATCTTGCGCTCGTCGCCTGGCTCACGCTGCGTCCCCTGGACGTGCCGTGGGTGAGCGCCGCGAACCTGCGTCCGTTCGCAAGTATCAGAGCCGATCTGGCCCTGGGCCCCGAGGCGGCGGCCCGCAATATCGGCAAGGGCCTGCTGCTGCTCGCTCCGCTCGGCGTACTGCTGCCCATGGCCGGCGGCAGGCTGGCCGCCTCCCCGCTGCTGTCCCTGCTCCGTACGGTCGCCGCCGGCGCCCTTCTCTCCATGGGCATCGAGCTGCTGCAGACCGGGGTCCCCGGCCAGGTCGTGGACGTCGACTCGCTGCTGCTCAACACCGCGGGAGTGGCCTTGGCCCATATGGCGTTCGTCCCTGCCGCACGCGCGAAGCTGCGCCGCCGGACCGAGACGCGGCTCCGGGCCGCCCTCCATCGGGAGGAAGCGGCTCAGGGTCGGACCCCGACGATTCCCAGGGTCGGGATCGCCCCGTAGAGCGACGCTTTGCCCCCTTCGTGCTCGTAGCGTGGAAGGCAGATGAGGCAGCCACAGGGGAGGCCTCGGACCACCCTCACGAAGGAGCCGTGATGAACCGCCTTGCCCGCCCCACGAACGACCGGATGATCGGCGGAGTGTGCGCTGCGCTGGCACGGCGCTTCGGTACCTCCGCGACCACGATGCGCGTGATCTTCCTGGTGTCCTGCCTGCTGCCGGGTCCGCAGTTCCTGCTCTACATAGCGCTGTGGATCCTGTTCCCCTCGGAGGGCAAGGCGGCTCGTACGGCCTGGTGATCCACGCACCCCACACGCACGTACGCCGATGGGGCGCCCCCCGGATTGGAGGAGGCGCCCCAACGGTGCGTGCATGTGCGGACTCAGACCGCGGGAAGCCCCGGCAGGCCGGCCGCGGGCAGCTGGGGCGGCAGGCCGCCGATCAGCTCCGTGCCGGGGGCGGTACCGGCCAGGTCCGTGACCGGCGCGGTCGGGTCCGCGGGCAGCGCGGCCGGGTCTGCGGGCAGCGCGGCCGGGTCTGCGGGCAGGACGCCCTCGGTGGCCGGCTGGGTGGTGTTCAGACCGCCGGCGGGCAGCGTCTGGGCGGCTTCGCCCAGAGGCACCACCGAGGTGACGGTGCCCACGGTCCCGGTGGGGTCGGGCACACCCGGGGCCGCGTTGGCGGCACCCGCGCCGACGGCGGCGAAGGCGGCACCGAGAGCGGCGACACCGAGGGTCTTGACAGCAGACTGCTTCATTTTCGACTTCGTCCTTGCGCTGTGACGGGGATTTCGAGCGGTTCGAAACCGTAGTCACGTGGGAGAACGCCCCGCAAACATCGAAAAGCGGCCGGGGCGACAGTCGCCCGGCCGCTTTCCCTACTACCCGATCAGCTCCCCTTGACCACAGAACCGCTGGTCGACGCGGTCTGCTGGAACAGCCACTGGGACTTCAGCTCCGCATAGCCGGGCTTGATCACGTCATTGATCATCGCCAGCCGTTCATCGAAAGGAATGAATGCTGATTTCATCGCATTGACTGTGAACCACTGCATGTCGTCGAGCGAATAACCGAAGGCGTCGACAAGGTGCTCGAATTCCCGGCTCATACTGGTGCCCGACATCAACCTGTTGTCCGTATTAACGGTCGCGCGGAAATGAAGCCGTCGCAGCAGCCCGATGGGGTGTTCGGCGTACGAATCGGCGGCGCCCGTCTGCAGGTTGGAGCTGGGACACAGCTCCAGCGGGATGCGCTTGTCACGCACGTACGAGGCGAGGCGGCCGAGCTTCACGGAGCCGTCGTCGGCAACATGGATGTCGTCGATGATGCGCACGCCGTGGCCGAGCCGGTCGGCGCCGCACCACTGGAGGGCCTGCCAGATGGAGGGCAGCCCGAAGGCTTCGCCGGCGTGGATCGTGAAGTGGTTGTTCTCCCGCTTCAGATACTCGAAGGCGTCCAGGTGGCGGGTGGGCGGGTAGCCGGCCTCGGCGCCCGCGATGTCGAAGCCGACCACACCCACGTCGCGGTAGCGGTTGGCGAGTTCGGCGATCTCCAGAGCGCGGGCCGCGTGCCGCATGGCGGTCAGCAGGGCGCCTACGCGGATCCGGTGGCCGCTCTCGAGGGCGCGCCGCTCGCCTTCCCGGAAGCCCTCGTTGACGGCTTCGACGACCTCTTCGAGGGTGAGCCCCTTCTCCAGGTGCTGCTCGGGCGCGTACCGCACCTCGGCGTAGACGACGCCGTCCTCGGCGAGGTCCTCGGCGCACTCGGCGGCGACCCGGACGAGGGCGTCGCGCGTCTGCATCACTCCGACGGTGTGGGAGAAGGTCTCCAGGTACCGCTCCAGAGAACCGGAGTCGGCGGCCTCGCGGAACCAGACGCCGAGCTTGTCGGGGTCGGTCTCGGGGAGGTTGGTGTAGCCCGTCTCGCGGGCGAGATCGACGACGGTCCTGGGGCGCAGGCCCCCGTCGAGGTGGTCGTGCAGCAGGACCTTGGGGGCCCGGCGGATCTGGTCCGCACCGGGAGTGTGCTGGTGCTGGGTCGTCATTTCCGAATACTAACGCCTACGCGCGTAGATCCCTCCTTTGGGAATTCGTCGATACCCAACGGTGATCCTGCGGACGACTGACGTACACCCTTGCTTCTGACAATGTTCTGTCATGGCACAGCAAGCGACGCCGGTTCGCAGGGCCCGGCTGGGGCGGGCGCTCGGCACGGAACCGACGGCGGTGAGCGGCGTGGTGCTGCTGCTGCCCGGCGGCGAGGAGACCTCCGCCCGCAGGCCGTCACCGATGCTGGCGACCGCCTCCGTACGCTCGCTGGGGCGCCGCCTCGCGCGCGCGGGACGTACGGACGGGCTGATCGCGCACGTGGTGCACTACAGGTTTCGCGGCTGGAACGGCAGCGAGGCGCATCTCGCGCACGATGCCGCCTGGGCCGCCGACGAGGTCGTACGCCGCTACGGGGACGTGCCCGTGTGTCTCACCGGTCTCGACATGGGCGGCCGGGCCGCCCTGCACGCGGCCGGGCACACCGCCGTCAACTCCGTGCTGTCGCTGTCCCCTTGGCTCCCGGAGGACGACATGGCGGCCGTCGAGGAACCCGTCAAGCAGCTCGGGGGGCGGCGGGTGCTGATCGTGCACGGGACGATGGATGCGCGCAGTGATCCGGAGTTGTCCTTTCGGCTCGCGGCGCGGGCGAAGAAGGCGAACCGGGACATCTGTCGGTTCGAGGTGCACTCCGATGGACATGGGCTGTCCCAGCATCGGGAGGAAGTCCTCGCGCTTGCCGAGGACTTCGTGATCGGGGCGTTGTTCGGGCGAGGCTTTTCGCGGCCTGTGGAGGATGCGTTTGCGGCTCCGCCTCCGCTTGGCTTGCGGATGCCGTTGGCTTCTGGGTTCGGGAAGTCGTTGCGCCGGTGAGTCGTGGCGGAGCCGCATATTGATACAGCCCCGCGTGCCTACGGGGCGCCACGTCAGTCCGGGAGCAGGTTGCCCCTCCTCGACAGCAGGAACTTCTTGAAGGCTGCCACCGGTGGTGTGTCCGGGTGTCCCTCCAGCCAGGCGACGCCGATCTCCCGGGCCGCGCGCGGGGCGGTGACCGTGAGTTCGACAACTCCTGGGCGGGGTACGGCCGGTGGCGGCAGGAGGGCTACTCCCAGACCCGCCGCCACGAGACCCCGAAGCGTTTCTGCCTCCTCGCCTTCGAAGGCGATTCGGGGGCGGAAGCCGGCCTCCTTGCAGAGGTCGTCGGTGATACGGCGGAGGCCGTAGCCGGGTTCCAGGGTGACGAAGGTTTCGTCGGCGGCCTCGGCCAGGCGGACGCGCTTGCGGCCGGCGAGGCGGTGGTCGGCGGGGACCACGAGGCGCAGCTTCTGCTCGTCGAGGCGGCGGGCCGCGAGGTCGGGGGCGTCCGGCATCGGTGAGGTGAGGCAAAGATCCAGTTCGCCCGAGCGCAGCCGCTCGATCATCGCCTCGCCGTAGTTCTGTACGAGGCTGAAGCGGACGCGTGGATGGTCGGCCCGGAAGGCACGGATGAGCCCGGGCACCGTTTCGGAGCCCATCGTGTGCAGAAATCCGAAGGCGACCTTGCCGGAGGTGGCGTCGGCGTCGGCCCGTACCGCGTCGGCCGCGCGCTCGATCTCGGCGAGCGCCCGCTCCACGGAACCCAGGAACGTACGCCCGGCGGAGGTGAGCGAGACCGTACGGCCCCGGCGGGCAAACAGGTCGACACCCAGGTCCTGTTCGAGGCGGACCATGGCGCGGGACAGAGTCGACTGCGGGACCTGCATCTCCTGCGCGGCGCGTGTGACGTGCTCGGTGCGGGCGACTCCCGCGAAGTACGCCAGGCGTGGGGCGAGGAGCGCGACGATGTCTTCTGTGTCACTGGATGGTGACAGGTGAGGCTCTGACCTCTGCTGATGCTTCATGGGAACGATTATGGCGATTCCATGCATTGGACGGATGAGAGCCCGTTCTTTAGGTTCGAAGCATGCCTTCCGTCAGTACCCAGGCGTCCACCACCATGGGCGCCGCCTCGACCGTTTCCGTACCTTCCGCCTCTTCCACCACCGACTCCCGCATGGCTCCGGGCGGGCCCGGCTACCGCCGGATGAGCCTCGCCCTGTTCCTCGCGGGTGTCGCGACCTTCGCGCTGCTCTACTCCACGCAGGCCCTTCTCCCGTTGATCTCCGGCGACTTCGGGGTGACGGCGAGCGCGGCGAGCTGGACGGTGGCGGCGGCGACCGGCGCGCTGGCGCTGTTCGTCCTGCCGATGAGCGCGCTGTCGGAGCGGTTCGGCCGGCGTACGGTCATGACGGCGTCCCTGGGGATCGCGGTGACCGTCGGGCTGCTGGTTCCCTTCGCCCCGTCGGTCGGCGCGCTGATCGCGCTGCGTGCGGTGCAGGGCGCGGCGCTGGCCGGGCTGCCGGCCTCGGCGACGGCGTATCTGGCGGAGGAAGTGCGGCCGAAGGCGCTGATCACCGCGATCGGTCTGTTCGTCGCGGGCAACAGCGTCGGCGGTATGAGCGGCCGGGTCATCACCGGCTGGGTCGCGCAGGAGTGGGGCTGGCGGATCGCCGTCGGCACGATCGGGGTCGTCGCGGTGGCCTGCGCGGTCGCGTTCCGGTCGCTGCTACCGGCGCCGAAGCACTTCAAGGCGGGCTCGTTGCGGCCTCGGGTGCTGGCCCGCACGGTCCGCGCCCACCTCTCGAATCCGCTGCTGCGTCGGCTGTACGCGATCGGTGCGCTGTTCATGACGGTGTTCGGCGCCGTCTACACGGTGATCGGCTACCGGCTGACCGACGCGCCGTTCTCCCTCCCCCAGGGCATCATCGGCTCGATCTTCCTCGTCTACCTGGTCGGTACGGTCTCGGCGTCGACGGCGGGCAAGCTGGTGAGCCGCCTCGGCCGCCGGGGCTCGCTCTACCTGGCAGGCGGCACGACGACAGCGGGCCTGCTCCTGTCGCTCGCGGACTCGCTGGTGCTGGTCCTGCTCGGCCTGGTCCTGATCACGGCGGGCTTCTTCGCGGGCCACGCGGTCGCCTCGTCGTCGGTGAGCCACACGGCGAAGCAGGGGCGCGCGCAGGCTTCCGCCCTGTACCAGTCCGCGTACTACGTGGGGTCCAGTGCGGGCAGCACGCTCGGCGCGATCGCGTTCCACGCGGGGGGCTGGGGCGGGACGGTTGCGTTTGGGCTGCTGGCGGTGGTCGGGGTCGTGGGGATCACGGTGCTGGGGTCGCATGCGGCTCGGGTGCAGGCGCGGCGAGGGCTGGTGGCGGCACACTGACGCCGGTCGCTGACGCGGGCCCTGAGTGCCGGGGGCCCGCGCCGAGGTTTTTCGCCCCCGCCGCCCCTACCCCTTCCCATCCCATCCCTGGGGCTGCGCCCCAGAGCCCCACCAGAGGCTGCGCCCCTGGACCCCCCTGGCGCTGCGCCCCGGCTCTCCTTCGGGGCTCCGCCCAGCTCCCCTTCGGGCCTCCCCGCCCGGACACCCTCTCGGGGCTCCGCCCCGGACACCGTTTCGGGGGCCGGCCCCCGGACCCCCGGTCCTCGAACGCCGGACGGGCTGATTTTCTCGGACCCAGCGGGGTCCAGGGCGGGGGGCCCGGAGGCGGAGCCCCCTGACCTGGGCCTTCGTGTGGTCCGGGGGCCGTTGTCAGTGGGCTGCGGTAGCTTCCGAAGTGCTGGCGCGCAAAGGTGCGTGTGACGGAATGAGCCACAGGGGTGGGTTGGCCATGAGCGACGGTACGGCGACTGCAGCGGATCTCGACGTCCGGCTGGAGAAGCACCGGGTCGAGCTGACGGGGTACTGCTACCGCATGCTCGGCTCGTCCTTCGAGGCGGAGGACGCGGTGCAGGACACACTGGTACGCGCCTGGCGCAGCTACGACAAGTTCGAGGGCCGCTCCTCGATGCGCTCGTGGCTGTACCGGATCGCGACGAACGTATGCCTGGACATGCTGACGGCGGGCAACAAGCGGGCCCGCCCCATGGACCTGACGGACTCGACACCACTGGCGCAGGCGGCGCTGACCCCGCGCCCGGACAACACCTGGCTGGAACCCATGCCGGACAACCGCGTACTGCCCACACCCAGCGACCCGGCAGAGGCGGCGGTGGCCAAGGAGTCGGTGCGCCTCGCCTTCATGGCCGCCCTCCAGCAACTGCCGCCCAAGCAGCGGGCCGTGCTGATCCTGCGCGAGGTCCTGGCCTGGAAGGCGAGCGAGGTCGCCGAGCTGCTCGACACCACGGTCGCCTCGGTCAACAGCGCGCTCCAGCGGGCCCGCGCGACGCTCGCGGAGCGCGACGGCGCGGCCGAGGAGGGCGCCGTCTCCGACCCGCTGGACGAGGAGCAGCAGAAGCTTCTGGAGCGCTATGTGGCGGCGTTCGAGGGGTACGACATGACGGCGTTGACGGCGCTGCTGCACGAGGACGCCGTGATGACGATGCCGCCGTTCGATCTGTGGCTGAGCGGCCCCGAGGACATCACGGGCTTCATGACGACGCTGGGCGCCCCCTGCGCGAACTCGCACCTGGTGCCGGTCGAGGTCAACGGCCTGCCCGGCTTCGCCCAGTACAAGCCGGATCCGGAGAATGGCGGCTATACGCCGTGGGCCGTTCAGGTCCTGGAGATTTCAGGGGGCCGGATCGTGGGGTTCCACTGTTTCCTCGACACGAAGCGGTGGTTCCCGCTCTTCGGGCTGCCCCTCCACCTCGAAGCGGATCCCGACGAGGCCGAGCAGCGCGCGTAGCGCAGGGTCCGGGTCGCGCAGGCGTATCCGGCCCCCGGCCCGGCGGGCGGCGAGCTGGAGTCTGGCCAGTACGTCGACGGTGGTCAGTCCGGGCGGACCGAGACCCGCGACATCGCAGACCAGGACCCTGGCACCGGTGGCCTCCAGTCTCGCGCGCACGTCCTCGCACAGCCGGGGCACGTCATCACGGGTGACAGAGCCGGGCAGGACGAGTACGGCGGGTGTCATGGAGTTCACGAACGGTAGACCGGGCGGCGGCGCGGAACTCATCGCCGAGCCTGCGTGAGGTCGCGTCGTCCAAGGTCACATTGACCTTGGGAGGGCGTACCCCGGAGGGTTTGGTGTATGCCCCATGAATCAGCGCCCGTACGGATATCCCACGTACCCGACGAACCGGCAGCCGTACGGACCTCCGCCCGCTTCCTCGCACCCGAGGGGGCTTCGTGCAGGGGGTGCTGAACGGCTTCGCGGTGATCGCAGTCGTCATCGGCGTCGGCTACTTGATCGGCCGCCGGGGCTATCTCGGGGACAACGGACGGGAGGTGCTGACCAAGCTCGCCTTCCATGTGGCCACACCCGCCCTGCTCTTCACCACCCTCGCGCAGGCCGACCTGTCGGTGATCCTGTCCAGCCGGCTGCTGGTCACGGCGATCAGTACGTGCGCGGTCGCCGGTGTGTTCGTCGCGGTCGGTGTCGTACGCCGCTGGGGTGTGGGCCGGACGACGATCGGCGCGCTGTGCTCCAGTTATGTCAACGCGGGGAACCTCGGCATCCCGATCGCCGTGTATGTGCTGGGCGATGCCTCGCTCGTGGCGCCCGTGCTGCTGTTCCAGCAGATCGTGATGACGCCCGTCGCGCTGACGATCCTCGACCTGTCGGGGCAGGGTGAGAAGAGCTCACTGTGGCGGCGGGTGACCACCCCCGTCCGCAACCCGGTGGGTATCGGCTCCCTCTCCGGGGTGGCCGTCTCGGCGAGCGGACTGACGGTCCCGGGCCCGGTCCTCGACCCGCTGACGCTGATCGGGAACATGTCGGTCCCGGCCGTCCTCCTGGCCTTCGGCATCTCCCTGTGCGGCAGCACGATGCCGGGACGGGGTCCCGACCGGCATCTTGTCCTGCTTTCGGTCGCCCTGAAGTCCGTGGGCCAACCGTTGGCCGCCTGGGCCCTGGCCGCCGGCGTCTTCGGCCTGCGCGGTGCGCCCCTGCTCGACGTGGTGGTCACCTCGGCCCTGCCCGCCGCCCAGAACCTCTTCACGTATGCCTCGCGTTACCGGGTCGGCGAAGTGCTGGCGCGCGAAGCGATCCTGCTGTCGACGATGTTCGCGGTGCCGGTGTTGGTGGTGGTTGCGGCGTTGCTGGGGTGAAGATGGCTGGGTCGCTCAGCCGACGGGAAGGCGTACGGCAGGTCAGGCAATACGTTCCAGGACCACCGGCGCAGCCGTGAAGTCCGTGCCCGGCGCCGCGACGTCGTATGAACCCTCGACCGCCTCCAGCGCGTACGCGAAGCGTTCCGGAGTGTCCGTGTGGAGGGTCAGCAATGGCTGGCCCTCCGTCACCGTGTCGCCCGGCTTCGCGTGCATCTCCACGCCTGCGGCCGCCTGGACCGGGTCCTCCTTGCGGGCGCGGCCTGCGCCCAGGCGCCAGGCCGCGATGCCGATGTCGTACGCGTCGAGGCGGGTCAGGACGCCCGAGGAGGAGGCCTTGACCACGTGCTGTTCACGGGAGGCCGGCAGGGGCGCGTCCGGGTCGCCGCCCTGGGCCGTGATCATGCGGCGCCATACGTCCATCGCTGAACCGTCAGCCAGGGCCTTGGCCGGGTCCGCGTCCTTCACGCCCGCCGCGTCCAGCATTTCGCGGGCCAGGGCAAGGGTCAGCTCGACCACATCGGAAGGGCCGCCGCCCGCCAGGACCTCCACCGACTCGCGGACCTCGAGCGCGTTGCCCGCCGTCAGGCCCAGCGGGGTCGACATGTCCGTCAGGAGCGCGACCGTCCGCACCCCGTGGTCCGTGCCCAACCCGACCATGGTGGACGCCAGTTCACGCGCGTCCTCGATCGTCTTCATGAAGGCGCCCGTACCCGCCTTCACGTCCAGGACCAGCGAACCCGTACCCTCCGCGATCTTCTTCGACATGATCGAGGAAGCGATCAGGGGGATCGCCTCAACCGTCCCCGTCACATCGCGCAGCGCGTACAGCTTCTTGTCGGCGGGGGCCAGACCGTCGCCCGCCGCGCAGATCACCGCGCCGACGCCGTCCAGGACGTTCAGCATCTCCTCGTTCGAGAGCAGCGCCCGCCAGCCCGGGATCGACTCCAGCTTGTCGAGAGTGCCGCCGGTGTGTCCGAGGCCGCGGCCCGACAGCTGGGGAACGGCGGCCCCGCACGCCGCCACCAACGGTGCCAGCGGAAGCGTGATCTTGTCGCCCACTCCGCCCGTGGAGTGCTTGTCGGCCGTCGGCCGGGACAGTGACGAGAAGTCCATGCGCTCGCCGGAGGCGATCATCGCCGCCGTCCAGCGGGCGATTTCGGCACGGTTCATGCCGTTGAGCAGGATGGCCATCGCAAGGGCGGACATCTGCTCGTCGGCGACCTCACCGCGTGTGTACGCGTCGATGACCCAGTCGATCTGCTCGTCGCTGAGCTCACCACGGTCCCGCTTGGTGCGGATGACGGAGATGGCGTCCATGGCCATGGCTTTCCTTCCACAATGCACTTGTCGTCGCTTGTCACTTGTTGAGATGGCCCGGGCCGAAAGCCTGCGGCAGCATCTCCGACAGCGGCACGATCCCCGCCGGGGTCTCCAGGAGCAGCTCGGGGCCCCCGAACTCGTACAGCAGCTGGCGGCAGCGCCCGCACGGGACCAGGATCTCGCCGCGGCCGTCCACACAGGTGAAGTGCGTCAGCCGGCCGCCGCCGGTGAGCTGGAGCTGGGAGACCAGCCCGCACTCGGCGCACAGCCCGAGCCCGTACGACGCGTTCTCGACATTGCAGCCCGACACCGTGCGGCCGTCCTCGACCAGGGCCGCCGCGCCGACCGGGAAGCCCGAATACGGGGCGTACGCACGGGACATGGCCGTACGTGCCGCTTCCCGGAGGGCCTCCCAGTCGACGGCGGGTGTCACTTGCCCTGACCCTTGCGATACGGCATGCCGTTCGCCCTCGGCATGCGCAGGCGCTGCGCGGACAGTGCGAGGACGAGCAGCGTGATCACGTACGGCGTGGCGGAGACGACCTGGTTCGGGACCTCGTCCGTGAGGGCGTACCAGGTGAAGACCAGCACGCCGACGGCCAGGGTCGGCACGGCGGCCGCGTACTTCTTCTTGACCACCAGCCAGATCGCGCCGATGACCAGCAGGATGGCGGCGAGCAACAGCAGGGCGTGGACGTTCGAGGAGCCGCCGCGCAGGTTGAGGCTGTCGGTGTAGCCGAACAGGCCGGCGCCGATGGCGAGTCCGCCCGGCATCCAGTTGCCGAAGATCATCGCGGCGAGACCGATATAGCCGCGTCCGCTGACCTGGCCCTCCAGGTAGAAGGGGTTGGCCACGATGGAGAGGAAGACACCGCCGAGGCCGGCCAGACCGCCGGAGATGATCACGGCCAGGTACTTGTACTTGTAGACGTTCACGCCGAGCGACTCGGCGGCGATGGGGTTCTCACCGCAGGAGCGCAGGCGCAGACCGAAGGGCGTACGCCACAGGATCCACCAGGTGGCGGGGACCAGCGCGACGGCGATCAGGGTCAGCCAGGAGACGTTGGTGACCAGTCCGCCGAGCAGGCCCGCGATGTCGGAGATCAGGAACCATCCCTCGCGGTTGAGGTCGATGAGCACGTCGGAGAGGCCTGGCACCGTGAAGTCGCCGAGGGATTCCACCGGCGGGGACTGCTTGGCCGAGCCGCCCTGGACGCCCTCGAAGGCGAGCGGGGCGAGGTAGCGGGTGGCACCGAGGGCCAGGATGTTGATGGCCACACCGGAGACGATGTGGTTGACGTTGAAGGTGATGGTGACTATCGCGTGTAGCAGTCCGCCGACGCAGCCGCCGATGATGCCGACGAGGATGCCGGTCCAAGGCCCCCACTGGTAGCCGGCCCAGGCGCCGAACCAGGTGCCGAGGATCATCATGCCCTCGAGGCCGATGTTGACGACGCCCGCGCGCTCCGCCCACAGACCGCCGAGACCGGCGAGGCCGATCGGGACGGCCAGTTCGAGCGCGGTGGACATCTGGCTGACGTTGGTGATGCCGTCGGCGCCGGTGATGATGCGGACGATCGAGGTCAGCGCCAGGGCGCCCGCGATGATCAGCAGCAGGACAGGGAGTGTCAGGCGACGGCCGACGGGTGCCGCGGGCTGCAGCGTGGGCTGGTTGAGGTCGGTCGCGGTGGTCATCGGCCAGCCACCTCCTTCTCGGTCGAGTTGTCAGAGGAGGCGCCGAGGACGTTGCCCGCGGCGAGTTCAGCGCCGACGCGGCGCTGCTGGCGGCGCAGACCCCATTCGCGTACGGCCTCGTACGAGACGACGACCGAGAGCACGATCAGGCCCTGCATGATGACCGCGATCTCCTTGTCGTAGTCGTGGAAGTCCAGCTCGGGCGAGGCCTTGTCGAGCCAGGCCCACAGCAGGGCCGCGAAGGCGATGCCGGTCGGGTTGTTGCGGCCGAGCAGGGCGATGCCGATGCCCAGGAAGCCGATGCCGGTGGGGAAGTTGAGGCTGTACGTGTGCGTGTCGCCGAGCAGGATCGGCAGGCCCGCCATGCCCGCGAGACCGCCGGAAAGCAGCATCGCGGTGACCACCATGCGCTTGGGGTCGACTCCGCTGGCCGCGGCGGCGGTCGTCGAGGCACCGGAGGAGCGCAGGTCGAAACCGAAGCGGGTGCGGTTGAGCATGACCCAGTAGCCGATGCCGAGCAGCACGGCGATGACCACGAAGCCGTAGATCTCGCCGGCCGCGCCCATGTCGATGCCGGGCATCCAGCCGGACTCGTCCATCTCGCCGGTGGTGTTGTTGTTGCCGACCTTGACGCCGAAGACGTTGGGCAGCCACAGGTAGCCGATGACGGAGGTCGCGATCGCGTTGAGCATGATCGTCGCGACGACCTCGCTGACGCCTCGGGTGACCTTGAGGACACCGGCGATGCCCGACCAGAACATGCCGGTGAAGACCGCGGTGAGGATCAGCAGCGGGATCTGCAGGGCCGCCGGCAGCGCGACATGGGCGCCGACGATCGCGGCCATCATGGCGGCGAGCTGGTACTGCCCGTCCACGCCGATGTTGAACAGGTTCATCCGGAAGCCGATGGCCACCGCGAGCGCCGCGATGTAGTACATCGAGGCCTGGTTGATGATCAGGACCTGGACGTCGGAGAACGTGGCCTGCTCGAACATCAGCGTGTACGGCTCGACCGGGTTCTTGCCGGAGGCGACCAGGACGATCGAGGTCAGGGCCACGGCCACGACGAGCGCGATGACCGGCCCGGCCACCGCGAGGAGCACGCGCTCCCTGTCGAACTTCTTCATCGGCGGGCCTCGTCTTCCGGGGCTTCTGCGTGCTCTTCGAGCTGCTCTACGAGCTCTTCGTTCTCAAGGTGTCCGGAGGCGGCGCCGGTCATGGCCGAGCCGAGTTCCTCCGGGGTGATGGTGGCCGGGTCGGCGTCCGCGACCAGCCTGCCGTTGTAGATCACGCGGAGGGTGTCGGAGAGACCGATCAGCTCGTCCAGGTCGGCGGAGATCAGCAGGACGGCGAGGCCCTCGCGGCGGGCCTCGCGTATCTGGTCCCAGATCGCGGCCTGCGCGCCGACGTCCACACCGCGGGTGGGGTGGGCGGCGAGCAGGAAGCGCGGCTTGTGGCTCATCTCGCGGCCGACGATCAGCTTCTGCTGATTGCCGCCGGACAGGGAGGCCGCCGTGACGTCGATGCCGGGAGTGCGGACGTCGTACGCCTCGACGATGCGCCGTGTGTCCTCCTGCGCGGCCTTCGGGTCGAGCCAGACGCCCTTCGCGTTGGGGCGCTCGGTGACATGGCCGAGGATGCGGTTCTCCCAGAGCGGGGCTTCCAGGAGCAGTCCGTGGCGGTGGCGGTCCTCGGGGATGTAGCCGACGCCCTGCTCGCGGCGCTTGCGGGTGGGCCAGGAGGTGATCTCCTCCTCGGCCAGCTTGATGACGCCGGAGTCGGCGTGCTTGAGGCCGATGAGCGCGTCGACCAGCTCGGTCTGGCCGTTGCCCTCGACTCCGGCCAGGCCCAGGACCTCGCCCGCGTGGATGGTGAAGCTGATGTCGTCGAGCAGCGCCTTGCCGCCGGGAGCTTCCAGGCGCAGGTCCTCGACGGTCAGTACGGGGCGGTCGGTGACCGTGGACTCCGCGGTCTCCGGCGTCGGCAGCTCGCTGCCCACCATCAGCTCGGCGAGCCGGCGCGAGGTCGTCTCGGCGGGCACGACCGTACCGACCGTCGTACCGCGCCGGATGACCGTGATCTCGTCGGCGACCGAGAGCACCTCGCCCAGCTTGTGGGAGATGAAGATGACCGACAGGCCCTCGGCCCTGAGCTCGCGCAGGTTGGCGAAGAGTGCGTCCACCTCCTGCGGCACGAGGACGGCGGTGGGCTCGTCCAGGATCAGCGTGCGGGCGCCGCGGTAGAGAACCTTGAGGATCTCCACGCGCTGGCGGGCGGCCACACCGAGTTCCTCGACCAGGAGGTCGGGGCGCACCCCGAGGCCATACCGCTCGGAGATCTCCTGGATCTTGCGGCGGGCCTTGCCGCCGATGCCGTACAGCTTCTCGCTGCCCAGCACGACGTTCTCGAGGACGGTCAGGTTGTCGGCGAGCATGAAGTGCTGGTGCACCATGCCGATGCCGCGGGCGATGGCGTCGGCGGGCGACGAGAAGGTGACCTGCTCGCCGTCGATCGCGATGGTGCCCTCGTCCGGCTTCTGCATGCCGTAGAGGATCTTCATCAGGGTCGACTTGCCGGCACCGTTCTCGCCGACGAGGGCGTGGACGGTGCCCTTGCGGACGCTGAGGTGGATGTCGTGGTTGGCCACGACGCCCGGGAATCGCTTGGTTATCCCGGCGAGTTCGACTGCGGTCACCTGACCGCCCGCCGCATCGGCCGGAGGGCTGCTGGACGCGTTGATGGCGCACTCTCCTGGGGAAGGGGGGTCGTCTACGCGCGCCCCTACGGCATCGGAAGAGGGGCAACGCACCGCCGACAACGGGGTACGGGGAGCCAGACTCCCGGTACCCCGTTCAGCGGACGTAACCCCGCGGTTACCAGCGGCCACTCGGGACCGCCGCACTGCTCGTGGCCCTGCGGGATCAGCTGGTCTTGACCTTGATCTCGCCGCTGATGATCTTCTCCTTGGCCGTCGTGATGGCTTTCTGGAGCTCGGTGTTGCTCTTGAACTCCGGGTTGGAGTCCGCGAGGCCGACCTGACCTGCCTTGAGATCGCCCCTGACCATACCGGTCTCGGGCTTGCCGTCCTCGACCGACTTGGCGAGGTTGTACACCGCCTTGGCGACGTCCTTCGTCGCCGAGGTCAGGATGTGGTTCTTGTACTTGGCGAGGGCTTCCTGCTTGTACTGGTCGGAGTCGACGCCGATCGCCCACACCTTGCCTGCGGCGGCGGCCTCGATCACACCCTGGCCCGAGAGACCCGCCGCCTGGTAGACGACGTCGGCCTTCTTCTCGATCTGGCTCTCGGCGGCCGTCTTGCCCTTGTCGGGGCTGGAGAAGCCACCCTCCTCCGCGGTCTGCGTCAGATACTGCGAGAGCACCTTCACCTTGGGATTCGTGTCCGCGACGCCCTGCTCGAAGCCCGCCTGGAACTTGTGGATCAGCGGGATGTCCACACCGCCCACGAAGCCGACCGTGTTCGTCTTCGTGGACTTGGCGGCGGCAACACCGGCGAGGTACGAGGCCTGCTCCTCGGAGAAGACCAGGTCCGCGACGTTCTTCGCCTCGATCGTGGAGTCGTCGACGATGCCGAAGGTGGTGTCCGGATACTTCTCCGCCGCCTCCTTCACAGCAGTCGCGTAGGCGTAGCCGACGCCGACCACCGGGTTGTATCCCTGCTTCGCCAGCGAGATCAGACGCTGCGTCTTGTCGGCGTCCGTCTCGCCCTCGGTGGGCTCGACGTCGGTGGTCTCGTAGCCGAACTCCTTCTCCGCCCGCTCCAGACCCGCGTACGCGGCGTCATTGAAGGACTGGTCGCCCTTGCCGCCGACGTCGTACGCGATGGCGAGGCCCTGGTTGCCGTCCCCCTCCGAGGAGGCGGAGGTCGAGGTGCCGCCGCAGGCGGTCAGGGCGAGGGCGAGAGAGGTGGTCGCGGCGCCTGCGAGAGCGAGGCGGGAAACCCGGCGCATGAGTTGTTGCTCCTGTCGTACAAAGCGGCCTTGGTGAAGTCCGGTGCGGCACCGCGCCCCGTGAGGAGCGCGGAGCTGTATCAATTTGCGGCTCCGCCGCGTGGGCGCGACCGGCCTCCGCCGGCCCGCGGTGCGTCACGGTTCTTCCAGCGGAGCGCCAAGCGCCCTTGCGGTACGGCTCTGACGCTGGCTTCGCCGCAGAGTAACGCGCGTAGACCCGCGAGAAAACCCCCACCGTTCACCTTGTTATCCGGCCGTGAACAACACCGCGGACCCCGGCGAAAGACGAGCAGGCGGGCGCCATGCGCGCCCGCCTGCCTCCCCCAACCGTGCCGAGCAATCGTTACTCGGTCTTGACCTTGATGGAGCCATCGATGATGGCGGCCTTGGCCTTGTCCACCGCGTCCTTGAGGCCCGCGATCTTGGCGTACTCCGGGTTGGTCTCGGAGAGGCCGACGCCGTCCACCTTCAGGTCGAAGGTCTGCACACCGGTCAGCGGCTTCTTGTCCTCGACGGACTTGGCGAGCGCGTACACGGCGCCGCCGACGTCCTTGAGCGCCGAGGTCAGGATGTAGTTCTTGTACTTGGCGAGAGCCTGCTGCTCGTACTGGTCGGAGTCGACGCCGATCGCCCACTTCTTCTGGGTGGCGGCGGCCTCGATCACACCCTGGCCCGAGAGACCGGCGGCCTGGTAGACGACGTCCGCCTTGTTCTCCAGCTGGGACTCGGCGGCGGCCTTGCCCTTGTCGGGGCTGGAGAAGCCGCCCTCTTCGGCGGTCTGCGTCAGGTACTGCGAGAGGACCTTGACCTTGGGGTTGGTGTCGGCCACACCCTGCTTGTAGCCGGCCTCGAACTTGTGGATCAGCGGGATGTCCACACCGCCGACGAAGCCGACCGTGTTGGTCTTGGTCGCCTTGGCGGCGGCGACACCGGCGAGGTACGAGGCCTCGTTCTCGGCGAAGACCAGGGACGCCACGTTCTTGCCCTCGACGACCGAGTCGACGATGCCGAAGCTGATCTTCGGGTACTTCGCGGCGACCTCCTGCATCGCGGGGCCGTACGCGAACCCGACACCGACGATGGGGTTGTAGCCCTGCTTGGCCAGCGAGGTCAGGCGCTGCACCTTGTCGGCGTCGGTCTCACCCTCGGTGGGCTCGATGTCGGCGGTCTCGTAATCGAACTCCCCCTTGGCCTTCTCCAGGCCGGAGTACGCGGCGTCGTTGAAGGACTGGTCGCCCTTGCCGCCGATGTCGTAGGCGATGGCGAGGCCCTTCTTGCTGTCGCCCTCACCATCGCTGCTTCCGGCTTCGCTGCTGGTGCCGCCGCAAGCCGTGGCAGCGAGCGCGAGCGACGCGACCCCCACCGCGACTCGGGTCAGTTTGGATATCCGACGCATGTTGAAGTTTCCCCATTCTCCAAAGCCCGCAGTGGGTGCTGAGTTCGGCGCAGATTAACGCGCGTAGACACTGGGGGGAATGGGGTACCGCCTGGCCGTTATCCATTCGTGCCGATGGCCGGTTAAGTCCTTGTGAACCGCGGTCCCGAAAGGTGCGATTGGCCCATAACGCCCCATGGGGTACTCACCCTCCGTATGCCCGGTCGGCCTCTACGTGACGGTGCGCGCACCGTAGAGGCACGCGCACCGGGCTGCCTCGCGGGTGGTCGGGCGCAACCGGAGTGACACCGTGCGGCCACCCGGCTTGCCGAGTCCCTTACTGGTCCGCGTCCAGGAGCGCGCTCGCCGTGAAGAGCTCGACACCGACCGTGATGGCGTGCTCGTCCGCGTCGAAGTCACCCTGATGCAGATCCCGTACGCCGCGCTCGCCGGGCGTCCGTACACCGAGGCGGGCCATCGCGCCGGGCACGCGCTCCAGGTACCAGGAGAAGTCCTCGCCGCCCAGGCTCTGCTCGGTGTCCTCGATGGACTGGGCGCCGAAGCGGGCGGCCATCGCCTCGCGGAGCAGTTCGGTCGTCATCGGGTCGTTGACGACGGGCGGGACGCCGCGGATGTAGTTGATCTCCGACTTGGCCTTGTAGAGGTTGGCGATCTCGTCGATCGCGGCGTGCACGAGGTCGGGGGCGGCACGCCAGGAGTCGAGGTCCAGGCAGCGCACGGTTCCGGACAGCTCGGCGTGCTGGGGGATGACGTTGCAGGCGTGCCCGGACTCGATACGGCCCCAGGTGACGGCGAGTCCGCTGCGGGCGTCGACACGGCGGGCGACCAGGGCGGGCACGTCCGTGACGACGCGGGCGGCGGCGGTGACGAGGTCGGTGGTGAGGTGAGGGCGCGCGGTGTGTCCGCCGGCGCCGTCCAGCGCGACCTCGAGCCGGTCGCACGCCGAGGTGATGGGTCCGTGCCGCAGCCCGATGCGCCCCGCGTCGACCCGCGGGTCGCAGTGCACGGCGACGATGCGTCCGACACCGTCCAGGGCTCCGGACTCGATGGCGTCGGGCGCACCGCCGGGCAGCACTTCCTCGGCGGGCTGGAAGATCAGCCGTACGGCACGCCTCAGCAGGCCCTTCTTGTGCAGCTCGGCGAGCACGAGTCCGGCGCCCAGCACCACGGTCGTATGGACGTCGTGTCCGCAGGCATGCGCCCGGTCGGGGACGGTCGAGCGATACGCGCAGTCGACCTTCATGTCCGGGATCGGCAGCGCGTCGATGTCCGCGCGCAGGGCCAGCATGGGGTGGGCGGGGTCCGGTTCGCCGATGTCACAGATGAGCCCTGTTCCGATGGCCAGCACACGGGGCCGGAGCCCGGCGCGCTCCAACCGTGCCTTGATCGCCGCGGTGGTACGGAACTCCTGGTTGCCGAGCTCCGGGTGCATGTGGAGGTCGCGGCGGAACGCTACGAGTTCCGTGCGCAGACCCTCCGGGAGCGTGCCGGGGAGCACGGCTCCGCCGGTCGTTGCGGCCTCGGACTCTAGGGACATCAGTTGCTTCACCCTTTGAAGGGTAGGGCGACACGGGGGCCGGCTGGCCCACGATCCACAAAAATTCAGCCCGCCGGCCGAGAAAACCCGCCCGCGTCGCGCTTACATATCAGCCGCGATGGGTACACTCGCCCGGCTTCGCGCCGAGGCGGGGCCTCCGCTCCCGGAGCCACGGGGATGACCGGTGCTGCCGGTGGAGGCCGGGCCTCGATGCCCGGACTTCTACGCATACCACGCATCCCAGTCGCGGGCCGTTCCAGCCCGCCGGCCGGGGGCCCGCCCGCAGCGCATCGCACGGCCCTCCCCCGAAAGCCGACGTTCCGCCGAAGAACGCGTGAACCGCGGCCACCGACCCCATGCCGCGCAGTATCGTCCCCGACCGTGAACGAACCGGACTTCATACGTAACACCCGCGCGTCCTACGACTCGATAGCCACCGAGTACGCGGACCGGTTTCCCGACGACCTGGAAAGTAAGCCTCTGGACAAGGCGCTGATCAACGGGTTCGCCGAGCTCGTGAGAAGCGCCGGGGTCGGCCCGGTCGCCGATGTCGGATGCGGGACGGGGCATGTGACGGCGTACCTCAGCAGCCTGGACACGCCCGTGTTCGGGATCGACCTGTCACCGAAGATGGTCGCGACGGCCCGGCAGTCGTACCCCGAGCTTCGTTTCCATGTGGGCTCGATGACGGCCATCGACCTGCCGGACGACGTACTCGGCGGAATCGCGGCCCTGTACTCCACCATCCACGTCCCGGACGACCAACTCGCCGATGTCTTCACGGAGTTCCACCGCGTACTCGCCCCCGGCGGCCACCTGCTGCTCGCCTTCCAGGCAGGCGACGAGCACTTCGAGCTGACGGAACGCTTCGGCCACGCCATCTCGCTGGACTATCACTGGCGGCGTCCCGAGAACGTGACCGAGCTCATCGACAAGGCCGGACTCGTCATGCACGCCCAGGTGATCCGCGAGCCCAACGAGAACGAGAAGCTCCCGCGCGCCTTCCTCCTGGCCCGCAAACCCCGCTGAGCAGCCTGCCTTGAGCCCTCATTGAGCTCGGGCTGAGCCCGTGCCGGACGGGCCGCTGGCGCATCCGCGGATCCCGATGGGCCGATCTCGGGCCTTACGCCCGGGTTGCGTGTACTACGTCGCCGGGTCAGCTCCGGTGAACGTCCCCTGCCCTCCGCTCTCGTCCTCGGCGTTCTCGGCAGGGACGACAAACCCAGAGGTGTCCAGGTCGAAGTCGAAGGGTGCGGGTACGTGGAGGACGCGCCCGAAGGGCACGGTCGTCCGGGAGCGGTAGCCCTTCGGGGAGGGGTCCCAGAACGCGGTGATCTCCTGCGCCTGCATGTCGAGGACGAGGTACACGGGCACCACGCGTCCGTACACGTCCAGCTTGTCCAGCCAGTCGGCGTCCTTGGTGGAGACGGAGGTCAGCTCGGCGACCAGGGAGAGCGCCGCACCGTCGGCGTGGCGTCCTTCGGCGTCGAAGGCGTCTTCGTCTGCGACGAAGAGGTCAGGGCCGAAGCCGCGCTCGGACGAAGGGAACGCGAAGAGGAAGGGAGAGGTCTCTGCGACGTGGCCCTCCGGCGCGTGTGCCTCCACTTGGCGGCGCAGCCGCCGCATCGGGCGCAGGTAACGCAGTTTCGACCACGGCGACACGACGATCTTCCCCCGGATGAGCTCGGCCTTGTAGCCGTCAGGTGTGTCCAGTTCCTCGACGGTCCGGAGCATGTCCTCGAAGGCTCCGGGCGCGATTCCTTCTATGGCTGCCGGGCGCTCGGTCATGATGGTCACCGCGGTCCTCCGCTGGTTACAAGGCGTGTCGTCGTCTCCACGGTAGCGCCGGGTGAGACGCCCGGCCCGGCTTGTTTGTCGCTCCACCCGCACGAGGTAGCCGGCCATGGCGGGCGCATCACGAGCCGGACCCGTCACGCCGCCGCCCTCGCATCCACCCCGGACCGCGCCTCGAGCTCGAACCAGAGCAGCTTTCCGCCGCGCCCGAACAGGTCGTCACCCAACCTGTGCGCACCCCAGTGGTCGGCCCACTCGCGTACGAGGTGCAGGCCACGTCCGCCGAGGGATCGCTCGTCCGGCTGTTCCGCCCTGCCCGGCACGGGACGGAGCGCCCCGCATCGCGCGGGCGACCTGTCGAACAGCGAGGGTACGAATGGATCGGTGTCCCAGACAGTGACCCGCACACCGCTCCGAGGCTCGCCGTCCAGCCTGTCCAGCGGGCGTAGCCGCAGGGCGGCGGGTCCTTTCGTGTGCCGGTAGGCGTTGGTGACCAGCTCGGAGGCCAACAGTTCGGTGGTGTCGAGCAGTTCACCGAGCCCGTAGGCCGGAAGCACGGCCCGCACGGTCATACGGGCGATGCGCGGGGCGCGCAGATCGTGGGGCAGGTGCAGGGAATAGGACCAATCGGGGATCGGTGACGGCGATACGGTGGCCATGAACGCCTCCTTCGGGGAAGGGATTCGGGTCGCTCGACGGCTTTCGGCTTGTGGGCGCGGGTCGTTGAGCTGGATGAGTCTCACCGTAGGCCCGTTTTTGGCCTACATTCCACAGAAGAAAGAGAAGATAGGCCATTAACGCTCGTGTGGGTGACATGGCCGCTCCCTCGCCGCACGAAGGGACCCCGATGCCGCCCAGCAAGACTCCGACCCTGCGCCAGCAGCGCCTCGGCGCCGAACTGCGTAAACTCCGCGAACGTGCAGGGCTGTCCACGATCGAGGCGGCGGCTCTCCTGGGCGTCAACCAGTCGCGCATCAGCAACATCGAAGCGGGGCGCTACGCCGTGAGCGCCGACCGGGTACGGGCCATCGCCCGCAACTACGCCTGCTCGGACGAGGGCCTCGTCGAGGCGCTGACGGCGATGACGGGGCGCAGGGCTCGCGGCTGGTGGGAGGAGTACCGGGGACAGTTGCCGCACGCCATGCTCGACCTGGCCGAGCTCGAGCATCACGCCACAGCGCTGCGCGTGGCCCAAGCTCTGCACATTCCCGGCCTGTTGCAGACGACGCAGCATGCGCGGGCCCTCTTCGGTGACGCGGTGCCGTCGCTGCTTCCGCACGAGGTCGAGCACAGGATGTCGTACCGCATCAAACGTCAGGCCGTGCTGTACCGCGAGCCTCCTCTCCCCTACACGGCGCTCATCCACAAGGCGGCGCTGCACATGCAGGTGGGCGGCCCGACCGTCGCCGCCGAACAGCTCGCCCACCTCGTCGAGATGAGCGAGCGCGACAGCATCACGGTTCTGGTCGTTCCCTTCGGCCGGGGCGCCTTCCCCGGTTCCGGACAGGGCATCGACTACGCGTACGGTCCTGTCCCCCAACTCGACACCGTTCAGCTGGACACCGAGCACGGCAGTGAATTCATCGACGCCGTAGCCCAGTTGGAGCGCTATACGACCGTGCTGGACCGCCTGGAAAAGCTCGCTCTCCCAGCGGAGGAGTCCCGCGACCTCATCCGCAGCATCGCCCGCCGAGTCTGAAGGGAATCCCCATGTCCCCCCAGCCGAATCTCACTTGGCAGAAGTCGTCGTACAGTTCGGAGGCCTCCTCCTGCGTCTACCTCGCCACCGCCCCCGACACCACCCTCCGCCTCCGCGAGAGCGACGAGCCGGACCTCGTCCTGCATACGAGCCATGCAGCGCTCGCGGCCCTCATAGCGGCTGTCAAGAGGGGTGAGGTGAAGGCCTGAACCGGCGCTCCGCCCGCCGTCACCGGACGGTTGCGCGCGTCCCCGACCCCTGCACCCCCGGCGCCCACCACCGCCACCCCGCCCAACGCCCCCAGCCTCATTACGACGGCGGAGCGGCCCCACTCTGGGCTTCAGCAGGTTGCTGGCCAGCCCCTGCCGGGAGGAGACGCGTGCGCCGTACGCCGTGGCATGCTGGCCGACATGGGTGATCATGCGCAGCACGACTCCGTACGCCGCAGCTATGACACCGTGGCCGAGGAGTACGCGGCCCGGCTGCACGACGAGCTCGCCGGAAAGCCGCTCGACCGGGCGCTCCTCGCCTGTCTCCTGGAACAGACGGAACCAGGGACCGCGATCGCCGACCTCGGCTGCGGCCCAGGGCACGTGGCGGCCTGGCTCGCCGAGAAAGGCGCCCGTACCGTCGGAATTGATCTGTCCGCGGGCATGCTCAAGGCCGGCCGCCGCCGGTTCGCACAGGTGGAGTTCCGAGAAGGTGACCTGCTGGAACTTCCGGCCGAAGACGGCGAATTCGGCGCCGCCGTCGCCTTCTACACGATCATCCACCTCGATCCCGGCGACCTGCACCGCGCCTTCGAGGAGACAGGGCGGATACTGCGCCCTTCTGGGCTCCTCCTTCTCTCCTTCCACATCGGTCAGGAGATCCGGCACCTGGACGAGTGGTGGGGGCATGACGTGGATGTCGACTTCCGCTTCCTCGAACCCGCACACATCGCCGGACTGCTCGAAGCCGCCGGGTTCGCCGTGGAGATGCACATGGAGCGCACCCACTACGCCCACGAGGTCGAGACCCGCCGGGCCTACCTTCTGACCCGCCGAGCTTGACGCTGCCGACCATCGCCCGCAAAACGTTGACGCGTCGCCGGGCCCAGGCCGGACGACGTTGATCGGACCGAACTCACGCCTCCAGCCCCTTCTCAACCTCACCGGCCGTCCGCCCGTGCAGGAGCAGCAGTCCGGGCACTGCGGCGGCCAGCACGGCGACAGCGAGCAGCGCGGGTACGAGAGCCACCACCGGGCCTGCGGAGAGGCAGGCGACGCCTCCGGTGGCGAGAACCACGGGCCGGGAACCGGCTGTACGGAAGAGGACGACCGCAGAGGCCAGGAGGAAGACGCCCGCTCCTCCCGTCAGGGCCCACGCGACCACACCATGGAGCGGCTCGGAGAGGTCGTAGTGGTCCGTGTCGGCGACCTGTTGGAGGGTCTTCTTCATGCCGAGGGCCGTGATCACGACGCCGGCGACCAAGGGGAGGTGGAGGAAGGTGTAGACGTCGCGGCCCAGGCGGGTGCGGTCGTCGCCCTCCAAGGCTGCCAGGCGGTGCTCGGCCGGTTCGGCGACGTGGCGGAAGTACAGGCGCCACAGGCCCACGACCACGAGCAGGCCCGCGGCGGCCGCGGCCAGTACCGGGGCAGTGACCGTGTGGCCGGAGACCCCTACGCCGATCGCGACGATCGACTCGCCCAGCGCGATGATGACGATCAGGCCGTGGCGTTCGGCGAAATGGCCCGGCGAGGCCACGCGCCAGCCCGAGCCGCCGGTGACGTAGATGCCCAGGTAGTCGACGGCCACCGCGCCCAGCCAGATGAGCACCTGGGTGAGGCCGGTGAAGGCGCTGCCGATGAGGAGCAGAGCGAACGGCGGTGCCACCGAGAACAGGGCGGTGCGGCGGATCGTGGCGTGCAGGGCCTGGTCCGCCGGGTCGGAGAGCCAGTAAGTGACGAGATGCAGGATGCGGACCGCGCCGTAGCAGAGGACGAAGAGGAGCGGTGCCGGCAAGCCTCCGGGCGCGTCTGCGTAGACCTCGGGCACGGTCAGGGACACCGCCAGGACCACGGCCATCACCGCGACCAGTACGCCGAACATCGCCCCGGAGTCCGCCCGTACGACATTGCCCAGCCAGGCGAAACAGCACCAACACCACCACAGCAGCGCGAGCACGACCATCCCGCCGAGCAGTCGCAGTGGTGTCGGATCGCCCGCCATGAGTGCGGTGACCTGGGTGATCGCGTACACGAACACCAAATCGAAGAACAGCTCCGCCGGGGTCACCCGATGGCCGTCCTCCGTCGCGACCAGCCGGGAACGCCCGCTGTTCGTCGCCACAACTCCCCCTTCACGGCGCGCGCGTCGCCCGCCGGCCCCTTGTCCTCCGTGCAGAACGATACCCATCGGGTACGGCCAGGGCAGGTTCCGCGGAGTACCTACGCCGACGTAACCGCCGACAGCCGGTGCACATCCCGCGCCGTCCCCGTGACCCCCGACAGGAAGCCCTGCGCCCGGGGTGAGGCGTTCTCGGTCAGCCAGGTCGGGTCGATGTCGCAGACGGCGACCTTGACGTCCGTACCCGCCAGGGCCAGTGGCAGGGTGTGGACCACGGTCGACGGGAAGCTCAGGACCATACGGCCGATGGGGCCGCGGCGGGCGATGAGTTCGAGGGGTAGGTCCGGGCGGACCACCTCCAGGCCGGCTTCCGTCGCGAGGCGGTGGAGTTTCTCGGAGCTCTCGCGGCGGTGGGCGAAGTAGCGCGTCGCGCCGTGGGTGCGGGCGAGGTGGCGAACCGCCTCCTGGTAGCGGTCGCCGTCCACCACGCCCGTCTCGACCAGGGACGTGCCGACCAGGTCGGCGCCCTTGGTGGTGCGGGGCGGGCCGAAGCGGGCGCGGGTCCAGGAGAAGTCGTTCGCCGTGACGGTGACGCCCTCAGGGGTCTCGTCGATCGGCATGGAGGAGAAGACCTCCACGTGCCGGTCCCCACCAGGAGTGAGGCGGTGGCGGGCCTTGGATGAGACCGGGGCGAAGAGCAGGTCGCGGGGGCCGGGGCGGCCGCCCTTGCGGTGCCAGCGGACCAGGCGTTCGCCGCGGGCGAGCTGGGAGACGAACTCCATGGTCGCCGTGCCGTCGTCCACGACCACCAGGTCCTGGGCCCGCGTGATGGTCAGCAGGAGTTGTACGTAGCGGGAGAACGGGTCGCCCATCACGACCCGCTTCGCCCTGCGAAGCAGCGGGGCCAGGCCCGCGATGGTGTGGAACGGGGCCGTCGCGCCGCCCCGCGCCTCCTCCCACCGCACGTCGTACCCCTCGTCCCGTGCCAGCTCCGCCATACGGCGCAACTGGCCCCGGGTCATGGGGTCGTTGGGCGACAGGACGACAAGGGTGAGCCCCGCGCCGGGGGCCCGCGCAGAGTCTCCCTCCGTGCCGAGCGCACGGGTATGCGCCCACTCCAGCACGTTCAGGAGCTGTACCGGACTCTCGACGAAGGCGAGAGTGTGGGGGCCGGCGGTTCCGGCGCGGGGGCTCATCGACGTACTACCGTCGCTTCCCTTGAAGTTGTGGGGGTTGGAGCGGATCAGACCGAGACCGGCTCGCCCGCCGCCGCGGCGATCTCCGCCTCGGCGACGACACCGGAGACGCGGCGCAGCTTCTTCATCGGGCCGAGCTCGGAGTCGTACACCTTCTTGACGCCGTCGCCGAGGGAGGCCTCGATGGTGCGGATGTCGCGGACCAGGCGGGTCAGGCCCTGCGGCTCGACCGAGGCGGCCTGGTCGGAGCCCCACATCGCGCGGTCGAGGGTGATGTGACGCTCGACGAAGGTGGCGCCGAGGGCGACCGCGGCGAGCGTGGTCTGCAGGCCCGTCTCGTGGCCGGAGTAGCCGATCGGGACGTTCGGGTACTCGGCCTGGAGGGTGTTGATGACGCGGAGGTTGAGCTCCTCGGCCTTCGCGGGGTAGGTCGAAGTGGCGTGGCAGAGAAGGATGTTGTCCGAGCCGAGGACCTCGACCGCGTGGCGGATCTGCTTCGGCGTCGACATGCCGGTGGAGAGGATGACCGTGCGGCCGGTGGCGCGCAGCGAACGCAGCAGCTCGTCGTCGGTCAGGGACGCGGACGCGACCTTGTGGGCCGGGACGTCGAACTTCTCGAGGAAGGCGACGGCCTCGGTGTCCCACGGGGAGGCGAACCAGGCGATGCCCCTCTCCTTGGAGTACTCGTCGATCTGGCGGTACTCGTCCTCGCCGAACTCCACGCGGTGGCGGTAGTCGATGTAGGTCATGCGGCCCCATGGGGTGTCGCGCTCGATGTCCCACTGGTCGCGCGGGGTGCAGATCTCCGGGGTGCGCTTCTGGAACTTCACGGCGTCGCAGCCGGCCTCGGCGGCCGCGTCGATGAGCTTGAACGCGTTCTCGAGCTCGCCGTTGTGGTTGATGCCGATCTCGCCGACGACGTAGACGGGGTGGCCCGGGCCGGCGGTCTTCGGACCGAAGGTGCGCAGACGGGAGTTGGTGCTCATGGTGGAGAAGTTCCTTACTTGTCGAGGGAGTCGAGAGAAGGACCGAGGATCCAGCTGGCGATCTCTCGGATCGCGCCGTCGCCACCGGGGACGGTGGTGACCGCGCGTGCGGCGCCGCGCACGACGTCGTGGGCGCTCGCGACCGCCACGGGCCAGCCCACGAGGGCGAAGCACGGGAGGTCGTTGACGTCGTTGCCGACGTAGAGCACGCGCTCAGGCGCGATGCCCTGCTCCTCGCACCACTGCTTCAGTGCGAGGTCTTTCCGGTCGATGCCGTGGAGGACCGGAATCTGCAGCTTCCGGGCTCTGGCGGCGACGACCGGGTTCTGCTCCGTGGACAGGATCAGCATCGTCAGGCCGCTCTTGCGGAGGGCCGCGATACCGAGTCCGTCCCCGCGGTGCACGGAGACGAACTCCCGTCCGTCGGAGTCGATCAGCACCCTGTCGTCCGTCTGGGTGCCGTCGAAGTCGAGGACGACCGCGTCGATGTCGGCGGCGGTCGGGAGGGCGCCGGGGCGGTTCGCGTCGAAGAGGGGCGCGAGGGCCCGGGCGCGGGCGAGGTCGTGCGGGTCGTCGATTTCCAGCACGCGCGCGGGGTCGGTGCGGACGAGCTCCGTACGGCCGAAGAAGCGGTGCTTGTGTTCGCGCAGGCCGACGGCGTCCATGGCGTACGCGGCGCCGGTCTCCAGGAGGTCCTGGGGGCGGTCCTGGCGGCGCGGGCGGAAGGACTTGTCGTGGTTGACGCCGTAGCCGCCGTCGGTGGCCGTGGTGTTGGCGACGGCTGTGCCACCGCCGACGGCCTGGGTGGCCCGGGTGTCGACCACGGCCGGGTCGTCGTCGGCGTCCCGCCAGATGAAGCCGTGGAAGGGCGCCACGGTCAGCGCGGTGTCCGCGCCGTTCTCCACGACCGCGCCCGCGACCCCGTCGAGGTCCTCGCGGACGATGAACGGGCTGGTGCACTGGACGAGGAGCACTACGTCGACCGCGGAG
Organism: Streptomyces sp. NPDC048825; assembly: GCF_043198355.1. NCBI lineage: Bacteria > Bacillati > Actinomycetota > Actinomycetes > Kitasatosporales > Streptomycetaceae > Streptomyces > Streptomyces sp. NPDC048825. Next base: position 11,150 of record NZ_JBICUR010000035.1, on the reverse strand, counting down.
CCGTGCAGCGCCTCGTGGGCGTCCATGGCGTGCAGGACGGCCGCCTCGGAGGTGGCCGTGTCGCCGGCGATGGCGGCGGGGCGCAGTACGACTTCCGCGCCGGCCTCGCGGGCGGCGGCGGCGATCGCCTGGTCGTCGGTGGAGACCACGACGTCCGTCACCAGCCGGGCCGCGCGGCATTCGCGCACCGCGCGGGCCACCAGCGGCACACCGCCGACCGGGAGGAGGTTCTTGGCGGGGACGCCCTTGGAGCCGCCCCTGGCGGGGATCACCGCGAGCACGCGACGTACCGAAGTCGCTGGGCCCGCTTCCGAGTTGGTCATTGCCTGTACTCCTTGATTGACGGTCGTGCGGCGGTACGGCGCTGTATCGCGCCCTGCAAGGGGCGCGGGGAACTGCGCGACCAGCCACAACGGACCCGCAGGTTCATGACGGCGCCTTCAGCGGAGCGCTCGGCGCCCGTCGGCTCGGGGGCGCTCACAGCTCGCCCATCCGCCGGATGACGGGCGCCACGCGCTGCACGCCGTGCCGGTAGGCGCCGCGCGCCGCCCGGCGCACGATCTGCCGCACGGGTCCCGGCTCGGTGTCGGCGGCGGGTGCGCCGGGCAGCGGGCTGCCGTCCGGGGCGAGGTGGTGGCGGGCGAGGATGCCGGGCAGATAGCCGGGGGCGGTGACGGGCGTGTAGTAGGGGGCGAGGGAAGGGAGTTCGCCCTTGTCGAGCAGCTCGGCGATGTGCGTACGGGCCGCGTCGAAGGCCGTCTCGTACGCCCCGTCGGCTGCGACTCCCTGCCGTGCCACCCACTCCTCGTCGGGCGCCGGCTGGTGCCCGGCGTCGAGCTGGTCCCAGGAGGCGAGGCACCCGGAGCCGACGAAGTGGTGGTTGCCCAGCGACTCGCGCACGCCCAGGTCCGTGAGCAGGACCGTGGGAATACGCCGGTGCAGGGACTCCAGCGCGGCCGTCGAGCTGACGGTGACCAGCAGGTCGGTGCGGTCGAGGACCTCGCCCATGTGCCCGTACACGAGGCGGAAGTTGGCGGGCAGGTCGAGGCGCTGCGCCAGCTTCTGGTAGGGCTGCTCCTCGATGTGCGTGGTGTGTTCGCCGGGCTTGGAGCGCAGCTTCAGCAGGACCTCGCGGTCCGGATGCAGCCGTGCGTGCCGGACGAGCCGCTCCAGCAAGTACATGCGGTCCTTGCGGCTCTCCGGGACGGAGGGCTGCGCGGCGAAAACGACGGTGTACGGGTCGGTCCGGTCGTTCTCGGTGTAGGCGGCTCCGCCGAGGAACGGCAGCGCGACCTCGGTCACGGAGGAGGCGTCGGCGCCCACTCCCTCGTACACGGCGGTGAAACGCTCCGCGTCCTGGCGGGAGTTGGCGAGGACGAGGTCCGCGCCGTGCCGCAGCAGCAGCCCGTCGGCGAGCTTTTCGTAGACGACGCCGACATAGCCGGTGACGACCACGGGCCGCTTCGCGCGCTCCTGCCAGGCGTGTCCGAGACCGTGCAGCATCGCCTGGACGGCGCCGCCGACGAGGGCGAGCACGACGATGTCGTACTCCGCTTCCCGCAGGGTCCGCAGGAATTCGACACCGGTGACCTCGCGGAGCGAGTCCGCGCGGACGCCGACCTCTTGGAGCTGGCGGGCGGTGGGGGTCGCACGGCCGCGCAGGAGATAACCGTCGAGGCGGATGTCCGATTCGGCCGGTGAAATGCGGTTCGCGGTGAGCGCGCCCCATTTCCACCGGGTGTCGGAATCCGCGAGAACGGCGACTCGCAGGGAGTTCGAGGTACTTGCTGGCACGTCGAAGACGCTAGGAAGCGATTCCGATGCGCGGCCCAACCGGAATGCAACAAAGGGTTAACAGCACATCGCCGAATGGCGAATCGGGCCCGGATCCGCCCTGAAAAAGGCTGGGTTCACCATTCCGCCACGCGCCGTTCACCTGACATCTCACCATCGGTCAAGACGAATGCCGGGCTTCCCCCTAACGTCACGTGGGTGGTCAAGCTCTCCGTCATCGTGCCGTTCTACAACGTGCAGCAATACGCACCCGACACCCTGAGGAGCCTGCGTGCCAACGCGCGTCAGGACTTCGAATTCATTCTCGTCGACGACTGTTCGCGCGACGAGACACCGGACATTCTCGCGCGCGCGGAGCGCGAGCTCCAGGGTGCCGTGTACGTCAGACACGAGCAGAACGGAGGTCTGGCGACCGCACGCAACACGGGTATCGACGCGGCGCGCGGCGAGTACCTGACGTTCCTCGACGGCGATGACTGGCTCGCGCCCGGGTACTACGAGCAACTCCTGGCAGCCATCGAGGACTTGGGCGTCGACTTCGTCCGTACCGACCATGTCCAGGCGACCGCGCGGGCCCGCTCGATCCACCGCGTTCCGCACGGCCGGCGCGGTGTCGTGCTGAACCCGCGCGAGGCGATCCTGCCCGCCGACCGCTCCACCTCCGTGGACTACGCGTACGCCTGGGCGGGCATCTACCACCGCCGCCTCGTCGACCGGGGCGTGCTGCACTTCACCGACGGGCTGCGCACGGCCGAGGACCGGCCGTGGATCTGGAAGCTGCACCGCGAGGCCGAGTCGTTCGGCGTGGTGGGGCTGCTCGGTGTGTTCTACCGGCGCGGAGTCTCGTCCTCGCTGACGCAGATCGGGGACGTACGGCAGCTGGATTTCATTCGCGCGTTCGACGAGGTCGTACGGGAAACGGCCGAGGACCGGGAGGCGGATAAACTCCTGCCGAAGGCCGTGCGGACCTACTGTGCGATTATTTCTCATCACCTGGGTTCCATCGAAAGGTTCGAGCCTCCCGTGGCACGGAAACTGAAGTCGATGAGTGCCGTCGCATTGCGGCGTATGCCGCAGGACGTCCTCGACGACGCCCTCGACTCCATGGACGTACAGCGCGCGACGCGGCTGCGCCGGCTGCGCCGCCGTCCCGTGTCCGCGGGGGTGGCCGCGTGACCACCCAGATCTTCATGGCGTCGACGCTGTACGGCATGGCGACGCTGGCGGCGGCCGTCGACGCCGACTGCTTCCGCCCTGCCGACCGGCGCATCCTTCTGGTCTCCAACAACTCGGCGACGCCCGAGACCTCGCGGGGCATCGACGAGATGCCCGGCTTCGAGCGTCTGCGCGGCCGGTTCGACGACGTGGTCTCGTGGAACGAGACCATCTCCCCTTTCCACCCGGGCGGTTGGTCGCCGCGTCTGAACGACGTACCGCTGTGGGAGCGTCATCTGCGGCTCGCCTGGAACCTCGGTGACGACGACATCGAGCTGGCCGTCGAGTCGATCCAGGTGAACCCGGCGCTCGGCGTCGCGCAGATCTTCACGGGCGCGCCCATCACCGTCTACGCGGACGGCCTGATGAGCTACGGGCCCACCCGCAGCAAGATCGACCCGCTGGTCGGCACGCGTATCGACCGGCTTCTCCACCTCGACCTGGTTCCGGACCTCAAGCCGCTGCTGCTCACCGAGTTCGGTGTCGAGCCGGAGATCGTGCCGACGGACGCGTTCACCAAGGTGCTCGCCGAACTCGTCGACACGGGTGACGAGTTGCCCGTCATCGAAGAGCCGGCCCTGCTGCTCGGCCAGTACCTCTCCGCGCTCGGCATTCTCACTGCCGAGCAGGAAGAGGACCTGCACGTACGGATGCTGAGGGGAGCCGTACAACTCGGCCACCAGCGCGTGGTGTTCAAGCCGCACCCCAGTGCCCCGGCCCGCTGGTCGCGCGCCCTGGAGAAGGAGGCCGAGAAGCTCGGCGCCGAACTCACGGTGCTGGACACTCCGGTGCTCGCCGAGGTCCTCTACCAGCGGATGCGGCCCGCGCTGGTCGCCGGCTGCTTCTCCACGGCGCTTCTCACCGCCTCGGCGCTGTACGGCCTGCCCGTCGCCCGGATCGGCACGGAGACGCTCCTGGAACGCCTCAAGCCGTACGAGAACAGCAATCGCGTCCCCGTGACGATCGTGGACGCCGTGCTGCCCGAGCTGACGGACCAGAAGGCGGTCACCGAGCAGCGCGAGGGGCTCGGCACGGACCAACTCACCGAGCTCCTGCGAGCGGTGGGCTACGCCATGCAGTCCAAGATCTACCCGGATCTGCGGCCGGCCGCCGAGCGGTATCTGTCGCGCCGCCTCAACGGCCATACCTGGCGCTACTTCAAGCGTCGACGGCTCACCTCGCTGGGCCTGCCCGGCGCCGTGCCGACGCAACTGGCCTTCATTCCGCGCAACGCCACCGTCCGCCGTGTGGCCCGTCGCGCCCGATCGCTCAAGAGGGCCACTCTCGGATGACTTCGGTCGACTCAAAACCCGCCCCGACGGCTTCTCCGGAGGCGGACACCGCCGCCGTGAGTACCGTCACCGGTACCAACGGCACGCCACCGCCCCGGATCATCGCCCGGCCCCGCGCCGCCTCGCGCCTTCGCGCGCTCGACGGACTGCGGCTGATCGCCGCGCTGATGGTGGCCGCGTACCACTACGGGGGGCGGGACGGCGAGGTCGCGAAGGCGTGGGGCTCCTCGGCGAAGCTGCAATTCCCCACGCTGCACGAGTGGTTCGCGTACGGCTGCCTGGGCGTGCACATCTTCTTCGTCATCAGCGGCTTCGTCATATGCATGAGCGGCTGGGGACGGCCTCTGCGCTCGTTCTTCGCCTCGCGTGCGTCACGGCTGCTGCCGTCCTACTGGGCGGCGGTGATCCTCGTGACGGTGGTCTTCGCGCTGCCGGTGGTGGCGTACAAGGCCGTCTCGCCGAGTGACGCGCTGCTGAACCTGACGATGATGCAGCAACCCCTGGGCGTGGACCGGGTGCTGGGCGTCTGCTGGACGCTGTGGGCGGAGGTCCGCTTCTACGCGCTGTTCGCGCTGTGCGTCGTGATGCCGGGAGCGAACCGCCAGGGCATCATCCTGTTCTGCGCGGGCTGGACCATGGCCGCGGCGATAGCCGAGGCGGCGAACGAGCCGCTGCTCGACCTGGTCCTGATGCCCGAGTACGCGCCGTTCTTCATCGGCGGCATCGGCCTCTACCTCATCCACCGCGACCGGCACGACGCGTACGCCTGGGGCATCGTGGGCGTCAGCTGGCTGCTCGGCCAGCACTACGCGGTGGCCAGCCTGTGGCACGCCCCCAACCCGGACTTCTTCTCCTACCGCACCTCGTCCGGCATCATCCTGGTCGTCACCTTCGGCTTCGTCGCGGTCGCCGCGATCGCCCTGGGCTGGCTGAACTGGGCCAACTGGCGCTGGCTTACGGTCGCGGGCGCGCTGACGTACCCCTTCTACCTGGTGCACGAGCACCTCGGCTGGGTCGCCATCAAGGCCTACCACCAGAGCCTGGGCATCCCGTCGTACGCGACTTTCCTGCTGACGATCGCGACGATGCTGCTGCTGGCGTGGCTGCTCAACCGCCTGGTCGAGGACCGTTTGGGACCACGGCTGCGCTCGGCGCTGTCGAGGCCTCGTCGCTGAACGCCTGGCTCGACGCACCTCTCTGAACGCGGTCAAGGTCCCCGCAGCGTCACGTCGATTCCGGCGATGATCGCCGCAAGTCCCTCCTCGAAGCCACGGTCGTGGTCGCGGAACATCGCCTCTCCCGCGGCCACGGCGAGCGGGTACGCGGCGAGCCGCTCGGCGCGGGCCGCGAGATCGTACCCCTCGCCGCCCCCGGCCGGGTCGGGCCCCATCGCCTGCTCCTCGATGACGTAGCCGATGGTGTAGCTGGTCGCGGTGAACCAGGCCCGGGCGGCGCGGGCCGGAGTGAAGCCCTCGTTCGTGAGCACCCGGAGGTTGCGTTCCATCGGGTCCGCGTACGAGGTGTCCGTGAAGTGCGTACCGCTGTAGACCTTGGCGCCGTCGCGGTAGCGCAGCAGGTGCGCGCGCAGGCCGCGCATCGCGGTGGTGACGGCGTCCTGCCACCGCGTCGGCAGCTCGTCGAGGTCGGCGCTCATCCGCCGGAGGATCTCGGTCGCCATCTCATCCAGCAGCGCCTGCTTGTCCTTGAAGTGCCAGTAGAGGGCGGGGGCTTTGACGTCCAGTTCCTTGGCGATGGCGCGCAGGGTTAGGCCTTCGAGGCCGACCTCGTTCAGCAGTCGCAGCGCGGTGTCGGCTACCAGCGCCCGGTCGATCTTCTTCGCCACAGCCACGTCCGCACCTTATCCGGCGGTACCCCCTTGACAACTTAACAACGTTAAGGGGACCCTCACGACATGCAACTTAACAGCGTTAAGGAAGCCGACGTAACCGACGTACTGGTGGTCGGCGCAGGCCCCACCGGTCTCACCCTCGCCTGTGACCTGGCCCGGCGCGGGGTACACGCCCTCGTCGTCGAGCGGGCCGACAGGCTCTTCCCCGGCTCGCGCGGCAAGGGCATCCAGCCGCGCACGATGGAGGTCTTCGACGACCTCGGCGTACTGGACGCGATCCGCGCGCATGGTGGCCCGTACCCCGTCGGCATGATCTGGCAGGACGGGAAGCGGCAGGGCGAGCACCGGATGTTCGACGAGGTGGCCCCCACCGAGACGGTTCCGTACGCCGGGTCGTGGATGGTCCCGCAGTGGCGTACGCAGGAGATCCTCTTCGCGCGGCTGCGCGAGCTGGGCGGAGGCGTAGCGTTCGGGCGCGAGCTGACCGGGCTCACGCAGGAGACGGACGGGGTGACGGCGACGTTCACGACCGGCGCCCCCGTGCGGGCCCGGTACGCGGTGGCCGCCGACGGAGGACGCTCCACCGGACGCCGACTGCTCGGCGTCGACATGACCGGCGAGACGGTGGACCCGAACCCGGCACTGGTGGCGGACGTCCGCATCACCGGACTCGACCGCGACAACCTGCATGTCTTCCCGCCCGCCGACGGCGAAGGCTTCCTGGTCCTCTGGCCGCTCCCGGGCGTCGAGGACTTCCAGCTGGCGGCCAGCTTCGAGGATCCGGCCTCCACCCCGGACCTCTCCCTCGACGGCATCCGCAAGCTCATCGCCACTCGGACGCATCTCGCGCCCGACGCCGTGACCGAGGTCCGCTGGGCCTCGGACTTCCGGCCACGCGCCGCGATGGCGGACCGGTTCCGGGAGGGCCGGGTGTTCCTCGCGGGGGACGCGGCCCACGTCCACTCGCCGGCCGGCGGCCAGGGCCTCAACACGAGCGTCCAGGACGCGTACAACCTGGGCTGGAAGCTGGGCGCCGTCCTGCGGGGCGATGCACCGGACTCCCTCCTCGACTCGTACGAGGAGGAACGGCTGCCGGTGGCCGCGGAGATGCTGGGCCTTTCGACGCGGATCCACCGGGGCGAGACCCGACGCGGCGAGGCCACGCAGCAGCTCGGCCTGGGTTACCGGGGCTGCTCACTGACGGTGGAGACCCGCACCGGCCTCCCGGCGGACGCCCTGCAGGCGGGCGACCGCGCTCCGGACGGCACGCGGGGCGGCGTACGGCTCTTCGATGTGTTCCGGGGGGCGCACTGGACGTTGGTCGCGGTGGGGACGGAGGTCGAACTGCCGCTGTTGGAGGGGGACTTGGTACGACCAATTCGCGTACCCGCGTACGAGGCGTATGGCAGCGGGGTGTTCCTCGTACGGCCGGATGGTTACGTGGGGTGGGCAGGCGACACGGCTGAGGGACTGACGGAGTACGCAACCCGCGTGGGAGTCCTCGGCTAGCGGTCAGTCGTCGCCGTCGAGGAGGGCGTCCACGGAGAGTTCGAACGTGGCACCGACCGACTCAGGGACGTGCACCCTCTGCCCCCGCTTGTAGCGCCGGGGCTCGGGATACATGCCGTCGACCGGATCCTGGTAGAGCAGTACCTCGTCGTGCCTGCGATCGACGATGAGGTAGACGGGGATGCCGGCCTGGGCGTAGCACTCGACTTTCAGGCAGAGGTCATCGGACCAGTTGCAAGCGGTCACCTCCAACACCAGCCGGAAAGCGTGCGGTGCGTAGCAGTTGTGCTGAACGTGCGTGTCCTGGAAGTCCGCCTCGACGATCGAGAGGTCAGGGACCGCGAAGTCTTCGGGCCCCGTGGGCAGCCACAGACCGATGCCCTGCAGGCACTTGAGCCCGCTCTGACGCTCTTCGGCCTCGCAGAACTCGCGAAAGACCCGGGTCAGGGTCAGCTGATGCGGGGCGTCAACCAAAGGCGTCGCAGTGAGCCTGCCGAAGAGAACCTCACCGCGATGCCCCTCCAGTTCCCGAGTGAGCCAGGCCTCCGCCTCCAGGACCGTCGTCCGTCGTGCACGAGCCACCTCGACAACTCCCCTCCGGATAACTGAAATTATCGAGCGTATCCGGAATCGGTCACTCAGAACGCATCGCTCGGCACGTAGTTCCCCCAAACCTCCCGCAACGCATTGCACACCTCGCCCACCGTCGCGCGAGCCCTCAACGCATCCTTCATCGGGTACAGGACGTTGTCCGTGCCTTCGGCAGCCTTCTTCAGCTCCGTAAGCGCCGCGTCCACCGCCCCCTGGTCCCTCTCAGCCCGCAGCTTCGCCAACCGCTCCGCCTGCTGTGCCTCGATGGCCGGGTCCACCCGGAGGGGCTCGTACGGGTCTTCCTCGTCGAGCTGGAAGCGGTTGACGCCCACGACCACTCGCTCGCCGGAGTCGGTCTCCAGCGCGATGCGGTACGCCGAGCGCTCGATCTCGCCCTTCTGGAAGCCGTGCTCGATGGCGTTGACGGCGCCGCCCAAGTCCTCGACCTTCGCCATCAGTTCGACGGCCGCGGCCTCCACCTCGTCGGTCATCTTCTCGATCACGTACGAGCCGGCGAACGGATCGACCGTCGCCGTCACATCCGTCTCGTACGCCAGCACCTGCTGCGTACGGAGCGCGAGGCGGGCGGACTTGTCGGTGGGCAGCGCGATGGCCTCGTCGAAGGAGTTGGTGTGCAGGGACTGGGTGCCGCCCAGCACGGCGGCCAGGCCCTGCACGGCGACACGGACCAGGTTCACCTCCGGCTGCTGGGCCGTCAGCTGCACGCCCGCCGTCTGCGTGTGGAAGCGCAGCATCAGCGACTTCGGATTCTTGGCGCCGAACTCGTCCCGCATCACCCGGGCCCAGATCCTGCGCGCCGCTCGGAACTTGGCGACCTCCTCCAGGATCGTCGTACGCGACACGAAGAAGAAGGAGAGGCGGGGGGCGAAGTCGTCCACGTCCATGCCGGCCGCGACCGCCGTACGCACGTACTCGATGCCGTCGGCGAGGGTGAAGGCGATCTCCTGCACGGGTGAGGCGCCCGCCTCGGCCATGTGGTAGCCGGAGATCGAGATGGTGTTCCACTTCGGGATCTCGGTTTTGCAGTACTTGAAGATGTCCGCGATCAGGCGCAGGGAGGGCTTGGGCGGGAAGATGTACGTGCCGCGCGCGATGTACTCCTTGAGCACGTCGTTCTGGATCGTGCCCGTCAGCTGGTCGGCCGATACACCCTGCTCCTCCGCGACCAGTTGGTACAGCAGCAGAAGCAGGGAGGCGGGCGCGTTGATCGTCATCGACGTGGACACCTTGTCCAGCGGGATGCCGCCGAAAAGCACCCGCATGTCGTCGATCGAGTCGATCGCCACGCCCACCTTGCCGACCTCGCCGCTCGCGATCGGCGCGTCCGAGTCGTGGCCCATCTGGGTGGGCAGGTCGAAGGCGACGGACAGGCCCATCGTGCCGTGGGCGATCAGGTCCTTGTAGCGGGCGTTGGACTCGGTCGCCGTGCCGAAACCGGCGTACTGGCGCATCGTCCAGGGGCGGCCCGTGTACATCGAGGGGTAGACGCCGCGTGTGTACGGGTAGCGGCCCGGCTCCCCCAGCTTCTCGGCTGCGTCCCAGCCCTCCAGGTCCTCCGGCCCGTACACCGGCTCGATGGGCAGTCCGGACTCCGACTCGCGCGCCATGGTGTGTGCCTCCGCTTGCTTCACATACTCGCCAGTACAGACGACCCTAGCCACGGACTGTAGTGGTGGCCGTGCGGCCGGTGGAGAGGCCCAGGCTGGGAGCTTGCTCACAGCCCGGACGAGACCCCGGTCACAACCGCTCGCAACCACGCGCCCGGTCACCACAATGCCCCGTAGTTCGCAACCAAGCACCCCCGGGAAACCTCTCAAAGGGCACGGTGAGCAACGGGGGGTCCAAATGCGTACTCCAGGCATGTGGAGATCAGTCACGGCTGTCGTGGTCCTCGCCGCGGTGAGCGGCTGCACGGTCCAGGCCGCCGGTACGTCCGCCGAGCCGGACCCGGTACATATCTCAACGGCGCCGGTCGAGACCCCCGACGACCCCAAGCCCGTGAGTCCCGAGAAGCCTGCCCAGCCGGCCGAGCCCGCCGGCGACGACGCCAGTTCCTCGACACCCGCGAAGCCCCCGAAGCCGTCCCCACCGCCCAAGGTGCTCTGGGCGCGGGGCGACCAGGGCAGAGACGTACGCGAAGTGCAGGCCCGGCTGCGTCAGATCGCCTGGCTCTTCGAGGGCCCCACGGGGACGTACGGCGCGGCGACGGTCGCCGCCGTCAAGGGCTTCCAGGGCAAGCGGGGGCTGCCGCAGACCGGGAAGACGGACTTCGTGACCTGGCAGCGGCTGCTGACCATGACGCACGAGCCGGGCAAGTGGGAGCTGTACGCGGCGGGCGACCAGCCGGCCGCGAAGCCGGACCCGCGCTGTATGACGGGCCGCGTGATGTGCATCAGCAAGACGAGCCGCACGCTGCGCTGGATGATCGACGGCAGGACCCTCTCGACGGTGGACGTGCGATTCGGCTCGCAGTACACGCCCACGCGGGAAGGCGAGTTCAACGTCACCTTCAAGTCACGCCACCATGTGTCGACGCTGTACGACACCCCCATGCCGTACGCGATGTTCTTCAGCGGCGGCCAAGCGGTCCACTACTCCTCGGACTTCGCCGCGACCGGCTACAACGGCGCCTCGCACGGCTGCGTGAACGTACGGGACGAGGCGACGCTAGCGGCGCTGTTCGCACAGGTGAGGAGCGGCGACAAGGTCGTCGTCCACTGGTGAGCGCCGGGGCCGGAAGGCGGCGAGGAGAGGTGTGGGGCGGGGGGGGGGGGCGGGGGGGGGGGGGCCCCCCCCCCCCCCGGGGGCCCCCCCCCCCCCGGGGGGGGGGCCCCCCCCCGCCGGCCCCCCCCCGACACAACGCGCGCAAAAAAAAAAAA
>NZ_JBICUR010000034.1:0-52584 GCF_043198355.1 Streptomyces sp. NPDC048825 | reverse complement strand
GAGCACCTTGACGGCGATACCGGTCTCCTGCGTGAACGGCGTGTAGATCGCCTTCTGCAGGGCCGCACCGTAGGCACCGCCGCTGTCACGGACGACCACCGTCTTGCTGCCGCCCTTCGCGCTGCCGGAAGGGGTGCGACTGGTGCCGGTGCCGCATGCGCTGAGGGCGGTCGCGGCGGCGAGACCCGCCGTGGCTCCGCCGACTCCGCGCAGGAAGAGCCTGCGGTCTATACGGGCGTCTCTCATGGTGTGCCTCCTGAGGGTGGTGCTACGGGGAAAGGGGGAAAGAGGGTCGGCTGGGGATGGGGGGTCTAGGGGCGGGGGTCCGCCTCGTCGGATCCGCGGCCCATGCCGGGGACCGGGAGGGTGTCGGGTCGCGTGGCCGTGTCGGGGTCCCACGGGATGGCCAGGGCGGCCAGTTCGGTGCCGGGGCGGACGGTGAGGCCGTGCATGCCGTAGACGATCCGCCCGCCGGCCGGGGCGTGGACCGTGTGCTCCGTGCCGTCGGCCGGGTCGACGATGCGGCCCAGGACGTCGCCCTCCGCCACTTCGCCGATGACGTCGGCGTCGAAGGAGAACTCCGGGTACCACAGGCCGGTGGCCTCGGCGGTGACGCCGGCGGACCAGACCCATTCGCGGATCGGCGCCGGGGCGGAGCCGTCCTGGTCGAGGACGTCCAGGTGGCGCAGTGCCGTGAGCAGGCCGTCGACGCGGCGGAGGGCCGTGGGCTCGTCCCGCTGCCCGCGTTGACCCACCTCGACGAGGACCGCCGAGATGCCCCGGCGGGCGGCGGCCGCGTGGCTGTTGCCGCCCTCGGCGGTCAGCCCGATCAGGACGTCCTCGATACCGAAGGAGCCGGCCAGTTCGGCCGTCGCCTTGTCGAGGTCCGGGTCCCCGGTGAGGCGGTAGCCGACGAAGTCCCGCAGGACCTGGTCGATGCCGCCGCAGTGCAGGTCGACGTAGACGTCGGCGCCGTCGACGAGGTGGGCGAAGAGCCAGGCGGCCATTCGCTCGGTGGGGCCGCCGTCCGGGTCGCCGGGGAAGACACGGTTGATGTTCACGCCGTCGACCGGGGAGACGTTGAGCCGGCCCTGGTACACGGCGTTGGGGTTGGCGACGGGACAGATGATCACCTGCCCGCGCACCTCAGAGGGTTCCAGCAGGTCTGCCAGGCGTACGGCGGCGTCGATGGGGGTGAACTCGCCGCCGTGCACCCCGGCGGTGATGACGACCCGGGGGCCGGGGCGGGTGCCGTTGACCAGGGTCAGCGGAATGTCCGCGGTGAGGATGCCCAGGTCCGCCCGGACGGTGCCGCGCGCCTTGGTGCCGGGCTCGGCGTGCAGGGAGCCGACGGAGAGGGTGGCGCCGCTCATGGTCATGCCTCCGTACGGTCGAGGGTGGAGATGAAGTCGATGGGCTGGGGTGAGGAGCCGTCCAGCGCGAGGTCGGCGGCGATGTCACCGAAGGCGGGCGAGAGCTTGAAGCCGTGGCCGGAGAACCCGGCGAGCAGAATCACGTTCTCGGCGCCGGGCAGCGGGCCGACCAGCGGACGGCTGCTCTTGGTGTAGCCCTCCATATAGACCGACAGGCGGGTCGGGTCGGGGTGCAGGTCGGGCAGGTAGCGGCCGATCAGATCGCTGTAGATCTCCAGCTCCTCCGGCCGCACCGTCCGGTTCAGCTGGTTGGGGTCGCCCGCGGGCTTGTGCAGGGCCTGGGAGAGGCCGAGCTTGACGGAGACGCCGTCCGGGGAGGGCAGGCCATAGCAGTGGATGGGGGCCGTGCGGATGAACGCGGGACGCTCCTCGCCGAACCAGACATCGGTGGTGGGCATGAACCAGGCGCTGACCACGCGGAGGATCTCCACCTCCCACGGCAGGCCGGGCAGCAGGTCGTTGACCCAGGGGCCGACAGTGACGACGGCCGCATCGAAGCGCTCGCTGCCGGCGTCGGTGCGGACCTCCACCCCGCCGCCCGCGACGGGCACGATCTCGCGGACCGTGGTGTAGCGGTGGATCACGGCGCCCAGCTGCTCGGCGCGGCGGGCGGCGGTCTGGATGGTCAGCTCGGGGCGGATGAAGCCGGCGCGGCGGTCGAGCACGGCCGCGTCGCCGTCCTCGATGCGGTACTGCGGGAAACGCTTGGCCAGCGTCTCGGCATCCAGGACGTCGTGGTCGAGGTCGTGCTCGGCGATGGACTCAAGGACGGTGGCCATCTGCTGCTGCTCGGTCGGCCCCATCAGCAGGCACCCGGTCAGACGGCGCAGCTCACGGCCCGTCTCCTGCTGGAGCTGCTCGTACAGGGCGTCGGCGTGCTTGAGGAGCGGGACGTAGCGGGAGTCCTCGAAGTGCGCGCTGCGGAAGATCCGGGTCTCACCGCCGGCGGCACTGCGGTCGTGGCCAGGGGCGTACCGGTCGTAGCCGACGACCTCGGCGCCGCGGGCCGCCAGCCGCCAGGCGGCCTGACTGCCCATCGTTCCCACGCCGACCACGGCGACGCGCTTCCTGGCAGCTGACACAGGACTTTCCTTTCGTATCGCCGGGGCGCATGCTGAGCCCCCGACGTGAGGCTGATCGATTCGAGGTCGTTCAGGCGGGGGCCGGGCCCTTCGTCGGGCCCACAGCTCGCAACCGTCGTGTCTCGGAGTTCCGGCTCATGTCTCCGGGATCTCTCCCGGTTGAGCCGTGCCACATTGTGGAACGCTGTGCTAGAATCTGGCACGAGAATGACAGCGGCTCGAAGGCGCGTCAAGAGGGTGTCCAGCAGAAATTCCGAGGATTAACAGGGGGAAACTGGATGGAAATGAAGAGCGTCACCAGGTCACTGCGCATCCTGGAGGCCGTCGCCCAGCATCAGCCGGTCACCGTCGGGGAGTTGACGAAGCTCTTCGGCCTCCCGAAGTCCACGGTGCAGCGCACCCTGGTCACGCTGGCGCAGGCCGGCTGGTTGCGAGCCAACCGCAAGGACACCACCCGCTGGGAGATCGGCGCCCGGGTTCTGGCCGTACGGCCCGCCGCACTGCAGGGGTCCAGCCTGTTCGCCGCCGCCCGCGAGCCCATGATCCGCCTCCGGGGCGCAGTGAACGAGACCATCCACCTGTCGGTGCCCGACGCCCTGCAGTGCATGGTCGTGGTGGACCGCGTCGACTGCGACCACGCGGTACGGACCTTCCACAACATCGGCGACACTTCTCCGCTGCACGCCACCGCAGTCGGGCGCACCATCCTCGCCCACCTTCCGAAGCAGGACGTCGAGGAACTCGTCGCGCAGGGACTGGAACGGTTCAGCGACACGACCCCCGCCAGCTCCGACGAGCTGCGCGCCGAGCTGGACCGCATCCGCACCGACAGGTACGCGATCAACACCAACCAGTACCGCCCGGGCGTCTGCGCCCTCGCCGCGCCCGTACTCGACGAGGCCGGAACACCGCTGGCCGCCGTGGCCATCTCGATGCCCGACTCCCGGTACGACGCGGACCGGGCACCGGAGTGGGGCCGCCTCGTCGCCGACACGGCCGCGGAGATCACCGGACGCCTGGTGGGTGCCTGAGCGGAAGGCGGTGGCCCGAGAGCCCCGCACCCGACAAGGGCCGGCTCGCACGCGCAAGCGTGGGAGCCGGCCCTCAGTGCATCTCGAGGCACCCACCGCCTGCGCCCACTGAAGGAGGGCCCGGGCACAAGGCGGCTGCCCCACACGGCGCGGCACAGCGCCGTCCGGGCGCTGTCGCCGGTCATCTCCGCGAGGAACAGCGGATTCCTGCAACTCGACACCGGCCCCATCACCGGCCCCACCGACTCTATGCCAGATTGTGGAACGCAGTGCTAGCATCTGGCACGACATGTCCACGACTCCTGGGAGGGAGTCGAGAAGTGAGCACGCCGCAGCCACACAACTGACGGGGGCACCGGAATTGGAAATGAAGAGCGTCACCAGGTCACTGCGCATCCTGGAGGCGGTCGCCAAGCATCAGCCCGTGACCGTGGGAGAGCTGACGAAGCTCTTCGGCCTGCCGAAATCGACCGTGCAGCGCACCCTGGTCACGCTGGCGCAGGCCGGCTGGCTGCGAGCCAACCGCAAGGACACCACCCGCTGGGAGATCGGCGCCCGCATCCTCGCTGTACGGCCCGCCGCCCTGCAGGGGTCCAGCCTGTTCGCCGCCGCCCGCGAGCCCATGACGCGGCTCCGCGACGCGGTGAACGAGACCATCCACCTGTCGGTGCCCGACGCCCTGCAGTGCATGGTCGTGGTGGACCGCGTCGACTGCGACCACGCCGTGCGGACGCACCACGCCATCGGCGACACCTCCCCCCTGCACGCCACGGCCGGCGGACACGCGGTCCTCGCCCATCTGCCGAAGTCCGAGGTCGACGAGGTCGCGTCCGGCACGCTCGAGGGTTACGGCGAGGAGACCATCACCGACCCGGCGGAGCTGCGCGCGGAGCTCCAGCGCGTCAGAGACCGTGGATACGCCGTCAACCACAACCAGTACCTCCAGGGTGTCTGTGCCATCGCGGCGCCCGTCCTGGACGGTGACGGCGTGCCACTGGCCGCCGTGGCCGTCTCCATGCCCGACTCCCGCTTCGAGCCCGGCCGGCTCGCGGATCTGGGTCAACTGGTGACCGACACCGCGACTGAAATCACCGCCCGACACCTGCGCTGAGGGCGTTCCCGGGCCGGAGACAGCCGCGTACCGCCGGGGGGACGACAGCACGCCGGTCCGAACCGTGCTTACTTGCGCTCTACGGCGCCCGCTCCCCCTGACTGGTGCAGGCCCCGCAGCGGCGGTTCCTGCCTGGCCACCCTGCGCGCGGTACGCCCCGTACCCAACCCTCACGTGCGCAGGCGGCCGTCGGGCTGGGCGAACGCGGGCCGCCTCCATGCCCGGCCACCAGGACAGGTCGGCCGGGCACGGGGTGGCCCACGGTGCGCGACGGGGCGTACGTCAGGGCAGGACAGCCGCCGTCACTGCACGGGCACCGCGAGGTACTGGTACTCCAGGAACTCGTCGATCCCGACCCTGCCGCCCTCGCGGCCCAGCCCGGACTGCTTGACGCCGCCGAAGGGCGCGGCCGGGTTGGAGACGAGGCCCGTGTTGAGGCCCACCATGCCCACCTCCAGGCGTTCGCTGACCCGCAGGGCGCGGTCGAGGCCCTCGGTGAAGAGGTAGCCGACCAGACCCCACGGCGTGTCGTTGGCGCGGCGTACGACCTCGTCCTCGTCTTCGAAGGTGAGGATCGCCGCCACGGGGCCGAAGATCTCCGTGTCCATCAAACGGCTCTCGGGATCGACATCCGCGAGCACGGTCGGCGGGTAGAAGCAGCCGGGGCCCTGAGGCGTACGGCCGCCGACGAGCACCTCGGCGCCGCGCTCCACCGCGTCGGCGACCAGCTCCTCGACCTTGGCCCGTCCCTTCGCGTCGATCAGCGGACCGACATCGACCCCGTCCCGGGTGCCGGGGCCCACCACCAACGCGCCCATGCGCTCGGCGAGCCGCCGCCCGAACTCCTCCGCCACCGACCGGTGCACGAAGAAGCGGTTCGCGGCCGTGCACGCCTCACCCATGTTGCGCATCTTGGCGACCATCGCGCCGTCCACGGCCTTGTCCAGGTCGGCGTCTTCAAAGACGACGAACGGCGCGTTGCCACCCAGCTCCATCGATGTACGTACGACGGTGTCGGCGCACTGCGCGAGCAGCAGCCGCCCGACCTGCGTGGAGCCGGTGAAAGAAAGCTTGCGAACCCGCCCGCCGCGAAGGAGCGGTTCGCACACCTCCCCCGCACGGGAGGTGGGGACGACGTTCAGCACGCCGTCCGGCAGCCCGGCCTCCTTGAGGATCGCGGCGAGAGCCAGGCTGGAGAGAGGAGTCTGCGGGGCCGGCTTGAGGATCATCGTGCAGCCGGCGGCGATCGCCGGGCCGATCTTGCGGGTGCCCATGGCCAGCGGGAAGTTCCACGGCGTGATCAGCAGGCAGGGGCCGACCGGGCGGCGGGAGAGCAGCATGCGGTTGCGGCCGTCGGGCAGGATGCCGGCGCTGCCGTCGATGCGTACGGCCTCCTCGGAGAACCAGCGGAAGAACTCCGCCGCGTACGCCACCTCTCCCCTGGCCTCGGCCAGCGGCTTGCCCATCTCGGCTGTCATCAGGTGGGCGAGTTCGTCGGTGCGGTCGATGATGATCTCGTACGCGCGGCGCAGGATCTCGCTGCGTGCCCGCGGTGCCGTACGAGCCCACCCCTCCTGTGCCCCCACGGCCGCGTCCTCCGCGAGCCGGGCGTCCTTGGGGCCCGCGTCGGCGACGTGAGCGATGATCTCGCCGGTCGCCGGGTCGTCCACGGGCAGGGTGGCGCCGTCCGCGGCGTCCACCCAGGCACCGCCGATGAACAACTGCGTGGGTGTGTCGGTCATGAGGTTTCTCCTGGTTGATCGGATCGATCGGCGGCGGGGTCGAGCAGTTCCGCGAGGTGCAGGGCGCGGATGTCGCGGTCTCCGGCGAGGTGGTCGATCTGTGTGGCGCAGCTGAATCCGTCGGCGACGACAACGGTCCGCTCGGCTCCGTCGACGGCGTCGAGGCGCGGTTTCAGTGCCAGGTCGGCGACGGCCATCGAGGTGTCGTAGTGCTGCTCCTCGAAGCCGAAGTTGCCGGCGAGTCCGCAGCAGCCCTCGGCCTCGTCGACCTTGCGTACGCCGAGTTTGCGCAGCAGGTCGCGCGGGCGGCGGCCGGTGAAGGTGGCGTATTCGTGGCAGTGGGTCTGCAGGACGACGTTGTCCGGCAGGTCGGGGGGCGTCCATTCGGGGGCGGCCAGGTCGGTCAGGGCGCCGGTGAGGGTGTGGACGCGGGCCGCGACGCGCTGGGCCGCGTCGGTGCCGAGGAGTTCGGGCACGTCACGCTTCAACGCGGCCGCACAGCTGGGCTCGGCCACGATGATGGGCCGGTCGTCGCCGTTGTCGAGGCGGGCGACCGTACGGGCCATGATGCGGCGGGCGACGGACAGCTGGCCGGTGCTGACCCAGGTCAGGCCGCAGCACAGGTCGTCCTTGGCGGTGCAGGGGATTCCGGCGTCGGCGAGTACGCGGCTCGTGGCGCCCGCGACCTCGGGGCGGAAGGCGCGCGTGAAGCTGTCGACGAAGAGCAGGGCCTTCGGAGGTTCGCCGGTCTTCGTGGCGCGCAGGGTCTTGCGCAGGGCGCGCCGGGAGGCGAACGCCGGGATCCTGCGCTTCGTGGTCACGCCTCCGAGGCGGGCGAGGACCCTGCCCGCCGGCCCGCGCAGCAGCGCGTTGACAGGCCGGGCGGCGTATCCGGCCAGGGCCGAGGTCAGGGGCAGCCAGCCCAGCGAGTAGTGGGAGCGGGGCCGGAGCCTGCCCTTGTAGTGGTGGTGCAGGAACTCCGCCTTGTACGTGGCCATGTCGACGCCGACCGGGCAGTCGCTGGAGCACGCCTTGCAGGACAGGCACAGATCGAGGGCGTCCTTGACCTCGGTCGAGCGCCAGCCGTCCTGGACGGTCCCGACCCGCACCATCTCCTGGAGGAGCCGGGCCCGGCCCCGCGTGGAGTGGTTCTCCTCGCCCGTGGCTCGGTAGCTGGGACACATCACACCGCCCGCGTCGCTGCGGCAGCGGCCGACGCCGACACAGCGGCGCACAGCGCCCTCGAAGCCGTCCTCGTCGTGCGGGAAGGAGAAGAGGGTCTCTACGGGCAGCACGACAGAGGGCGTGTGCAGCGCCAGATCGGCGTCCAGGGGAGCCGGGTCGACGATGACGCCGGGGTTCAGGAGCCCTTGAGGGTCGAAGGTCTCCTTGAAGGCGGCGAACGCCCGGATCATCCCGTGGCTGTACATGACCTCCAGCAGCTCACCGCGCGCCCGCCCGTCGCCGTGCTCACCGGACAGCGTTCCGCCGTGCTCGACGACCAGCGCGGCCGCTTCGGAGAGGAAGCGGCGGGTGGCAGCGCGCCCGGTGTCCGTGGCGAGGTCGAAGTCGATGCGTACGTGGACGCAGCCGGCACCGAAGTGCCCGTACAGCACCCCTGTCAGCCCGTGGGTGGTCAGCAGCCCGCGGAAGTCCCGCAGGTAGGCGGCCAGTTGCTCGGGCGCGACCGCCGCGTCCTCCCAGCCGGGCCAGGACTCCCCGCCGTCGACGAGACGGGCGGCGAGCCCGGCTCCGTCCTCGCGGACCCGCCACAGCGAGCGCCGCTCGGCCGCACTCTCCACGACTCGTCCGCCGGTCATCCGGCCCCGGGCCTTGAGCACGTCGAGCAGTTCGGCGGCACGGTGGTTCACCGCGGCCTCGTCGTCGCCGTCGAGTTCGACGTAGAGCCAGGCACGTCCCTCGGGCAGGCCGGTGACGGAGTCCGGCCCGCGGCGGGCGCGCATGGTGGCGACGATCGCCTCGTCCATGCCTTCCACGGCAGTGGGCGACCAGCGCAGGATCTCCGGCACGTCCTCGGCGGCGTCGACGACGTCGTCGTAGCCGAGAGTGAGCAGCGCCGTGGCGGGGGCCGTCGCGACGAGCCGTACCGTCGCCGCGGTGACGACCGCGCAGGTGCCCTCCGAGCCGACCAGCGCGCGGGCCATGTCGAAGCCGTTCTCCGGCAGCAGACGGTGCAGGTGGTAGCCGGAGACCTGGCGGGGGATGCGGCCCAGCTCGGTGCGGATCGGAGCCAGGTTGTCGGCGATCAGGTTCCGTATGTCCTGTTCCAGGCGGGAGATGTGTCCTGCGGCATCGGGGTCGACCGGGTGCAGCCCGTTGTGGTCGGCGATGGCGCGTACGCCGTCGGCGGTGACGATCTCCAGGGACTCGATGTGGCTGCTGGTCCGCCCGTGCCGCACGGACCGGTTGCCGCAGGCGTCGTTGCCGATCATGCCGCCGAGGGTGCAGCGGCTGTGCGAGGAGGGGTCGGGGCCGAAGGCCAGCCCGTACGGGCCCGTCGCGCTCTGGAGCGCGTCGAGGACCACTCCTGCCTCGACGCGCGCGGTGCGAGCCTCCTGGTCGATGTCCAGGATCCGGTTCATGTGCCGCGAGAAGTCCAGGACGACGCCGGGTCCGACGGCGTTGCCGGCCATGCTGGTGCCGCCGCCTCGCGCGGTGACCGGGACGCCCGTCTCACGGCAGGCCCGCAGCACCGCGCACACGTCGTCGGCGCTGCGGGGGAAGGCCACCGCCTGCGGCGGGACCCGGTAGTTCGAGGCGTCGTAGGCGTAAGCGCCGGTCCCTCCCGCGCCGGTCTCGATCCGCAGTCCGGGAGCGGTACGGGCGAGCTCGTCGACCAGGCGCGCGAGGGACTCCGTCATCGCTGCGACGCCCCTGCGGTACCGGCCTCCACCGCGGTCGTCCACGCCTGGAGGCCCTCGTCCACCGCCTTCTCGTCGATGACGAGCGCCGGGATCATCCGTACGACCTGGTTCCAGGCGCCGCACAGCAGCAGGAGCAGGCCCTCGTCGATGGCGGCGCGCTGCACACGGGCGGCAGTCTCGGGGTCGGGGCTGCCGTCCTCGGTGACGAACTCGCTGGCCAGCATCAGCCCCAGGCCGCGTACGTCCCCGATGGCCGGCGTCCGCTCGGCCACCGCCTCCAGGCCGGTGCGCAGCCGGGCACCCATCGCGTCGGCGTTCTCGACCAGCTTCTCGTCGCGGACGACATCGAGGGTGGCGCAGGCCGCGGCGCAGGCAACCGCGTTGGCGCCGTACGTGCCGCCCTGCGAGCCCGGCCATGCCTTGGCCATCAGCTCCTCGGAGGCGGCGATGCCGGAAATCGGGAAACCGCTGGCCAGGCCCTTCGCGGTGATCAGGATGTCCGGGGTGACGCCGAAGTGGTCATGGCCCCAGAACCGTCCGGTGCGGCCGACGCCGGTCTGCACCTCGTCGAGGATGAGCAGGAAGCCGTGCCGGTCCGCGCGCTCCCGCAGGCCCTCCATGAAGGCGCGGGTGGCGGGGACGTAGCCGCCTTCGCCGAGCACCGGCTCGACGATGATCGCGGCCGTGTCGGCGGGCGAGGAGATCGTCTGGAGGGTGTAGTCGAGCTCCTGGAGGGCGAAGCGGGTCGCGGTGTCCTCGTCCCAGCCGTAGCGGTAGGCGCTCGGGAAGGGGGTGACGACCACGCCGCTCATCAGCGGGGAGAAGCCGGAGCGGAAGCGGGTTCCCGAGGTGGTCATGGAGGCGGCGGCCACCGTACGGCCGTGGAAACCGCCGTGGCAGACAACGACGTTGGGGCGGCCGGTGGCCTGGCGGGCCAGCCGCAGCGCCGACTCGACAGCCTCGCTGCCGGAGTTGGTGAAGAACAGGCTGTCCAGGCCGGACGGCAGCACCTCGCCGAGCTTGTCGACCAGTCGCTGCAGCGGCTGGTGCATGACGGTCGTGTACTGGCCGTGGACCAGCGTGCCCACCTGCTCCTGGGCCGCGGCCACAACCCTGGGGTGGCAGTGCCCGGTGCTGGTGACGCCGATGCCGGCGGTGAAGTCGAGGTAACGGCGGCCGTCCTCGCCGTACAGGTGGACGCCCTCGCCCCGGACCGCCGTCACGGGGGTGGCCTGGCGAAGGTG
Source organism: Streptomyces sp. NPDC048825 (assembly GCF_043198355.1). NCBI lineage: Bacteria > Bacillati > Actinomycetota > Actinomycetes > Kitasatosporales > Streptomycetaceae > Streptomyces > Streptomyces sp. NPDC048825. Next base: position 42,056 of record NZ_JBICUR010000034.1, on the reverse strand, counting down.
CGGCGACAGTGCGGTCATGTTCGTCTCCCGGCCGTACGTCGTGATCTGCGTGGTCTGCTTGCCCTTGTTATCCCGAGTATTTCCGCCGGCGCGGACGGCTACAACGCGCGATCTGTCCGGCCTGAACGCGGTGATCGGACATTGTGTCAACCGCAGAGCCGCCGGCCGACGGGGCGTACGCCGGCGGACAGCTCTTGCGCAGGTCAGCGCCGCTTGCCACAGTGACCGGGCCACTGCCTCGAGGTCTCGGTTCCTCCCGCACTCCCGGCTTCTCGAGCGCGGGTACCCCCTATGGAGACACCGTGAACGACAAGCACCCGACGGATCGTCCACCGGCCGCCGACGACCGGGACACCTCCGCGGCCGGCCACGCGCCCACCGTCGCCGACGTCCTGGCTCTCCCCGTCATGGCCGCCGGACGGCCGGAGGTGGTGACCGGCGTCGCGCACCTCGACCGGCCGGTGCGCTGGGTCCACATCACCGAGCTCACGGATCCCGCTTCCTTCCTCAAGGGCGGCGAACTCGTCCTGACCACCGGCATGCCCCTGCCCGAGGACCCGGCGGGCGTGCGCCGGTACGTCGACGAACTCGCCCGCGTCGACGCCGCAGCCCTGGTCATCGAACTCGTACGCCGCTACCACCGCCCGCCCGACGCACTCGTCCAGGCCTGCCGGGCCCGCGGGCTCCCGCTGATCACCCTCGCCAAGGACGTCAACTTCCTGGAAGTCACCCAGGTCGTCCACGCACTCATCCTCGGCAGCCAGGCGGAGGCGATGCGCCGGACCCAGCGCATCCACGAGGCATTCACCGCCCTGACGCTGCGCGGTGCGGGACCGGAAGACGTGGTCCGCGTGGCGGCGCAGCTGAGCGGCCAGACGGTCGTACTGGAGAACCTGGTGCACCAGGTGCTGACGTACGAGGTCTCCGGCAGCACGCTGGAGGAGGCGCTCACCGACTGGGAACAGCGCTCCAGGGAGACGCCGACCGGTGACCACCCGGGCGTGGGAGGCCCCGAGGGCTGGCTCACCGCACCCGTCGAGTACCAGGGCGAACGCTGGGGTCGCGTGGCCATGCTCCCGGTCCGGGCCGTCGAGCCGTCTTTCGGCCCGGAGCACATCACCGTGCTGGAGCGTACGGCGATGGCCCTGGCCGTCGCCCGCCTCATCCACCCCACGCCCTGGGAGCGCACAGCACATCGAGACGCCCTGCGGGACCTGGCCGAACAGCGTCACCACTCCCCCGAGGACGCCCGCGCCCGCTTCGCCGCACTGGGTCTGCCCACGGAGGACAGCCGGTTCCTCGCGATCCTCGTGGATCTCGGTACACCGGACCTCCGTACGTCGGACTCGGACGAGGCCGCGGTCCTTGAGGCCCGTCTCTCCGAGGAAGCGCGGACCACAGGGATCCCGGCACTCGTCGGTGAGCTGGCTCCCGGCCGTCTCGGCGTCCTCCTGGCGCTGCGCCCGTCCCAGTCCTGGCGGCCTGTCGCCGAGTTGCTCGGCCGCGCCGCGCTGGACGTCGCCTCGACGGCGGTCGTGAGCGTCGGCTCCGAGGTCACGGACCTCCGCGACACCGCCCGCTCCTTCCGCGCGGCGGCCCGCGTCGCCGAGGCCACGCCGCCCGGCCAGCCCCTCCCCCCGGACCGCTCCTTCCACGAACTGCCCGACATCGGACTGCGCCGCCTGCTGTACGCATTCCGCGAGGACCCCCGCATCCAGGAGTACGCCGAACGCACGCTCAGCCCCCTCATCGACCACGACACCCGCCACGGCACCGACCTGCTGACGACCCTGCGCCACTACCTCGACGCGTCCGGCAACAAGACCACCACCGCACGCCGCGGCGGACTGTCCCGCGAGACCGTCTACCAACGTCTGCGCACCATCGAGCGTCTGTTGGCCTGCGACCTCGAGTCCGGCGAAGAGCGCACGGAACTCCATGTGGCGCTGACGGCACTGGACATCTTGCGGATCCATCCGTGAACCGGCCGGTTGCCTGACCGGCCACCTCGGCAACACGTCGGCGGCGGACACCGGTTGACCAGTGTCCGCCGCCAACAAACGCCTCGCCCGCGCCCTCGGCTCAGTCGTCGTCCGGAAACTCACCCGAGAACGCGGCCGCCATGCGCATCCAGGGCTCCGCCTCCCCGTGCCGACCCTGGCGTTGCAGGGTGCGGCCCAGCATCAGGTGGGCGTAGTGCTCCACGGGATCGCGCTCGACGATCAGGCGCAACTGCCCCTCGGCGCGCCGCAGTTGTGCGGAGTGGTAGTAGGCGCGGGCCAGCAGCAGCCGAGGTCCGGTCTCCGGGGCCTCCTCGACGACGGCGGCGAGCAGCTTCGCCGCGCCGATGTAGTCCCTGGCCTCGAACAGCAACCGAGCCCGCTCCCAGCGCTCGGCGGTGGTCTCCTCGTGCGGCACGCCGGCGCCGTTGTCGAACAGGTGCAGGGCGCTGGCCCAGCGGTCGGGCGCGACGCCGCCGTTCGCCCAGGCGTCGTTGAAGTTGTCGCTCATCAGTACTCTCCCTCACGCCGACCGGAGTGCGGCCAACTGCTGCTCGAAGGGCACGACGGTCTCTGTGGGCCGCGTAACGGCCCTGCCGCCGGCCATGAGCCCTGCCAGCTCGCCACCGGCCCGGCTGACCCGGGAAGCGAGACCACCCGTACGCCCGTCACCGGCTGTTCCCCAGTCCTCGGACGCCCCGTACACGGCAGTGGGTACGACGATCGCGCGCAGGTAGGCGAAGAGCGGGCGCAGCGCGTGCTCGAGGACGAGGGAATGCCGGGAGCTGCCGCCCGTGGCGGCGATCAGCACCGGCTTGCCGGTGAGTGCGCCCTCGTCCAGCACGTCGAAGAACGACTTGAACAGCCCGCTGTACGAGGCCGAGAACACCGGCGTGACCGCGATGACGCCGTCGGCTTCCGTGACGGCCTCCAGCGCCTCACGCAGGGCATGCCCCGGAAAGCCGTTGACCAGGTTGTGGGCGATGTCCGTGGCCAGGTCGCGCAGTTCGACCACCTGCACGTCCACCTCGCGTCCGGCGTCCGCCACACTCTGGCGGGTGGCGTCGGCGAGGCGGTCCGCGAGCAGCCGGGTGGAGGAGGGCTGGCGCAGGCCCGCCGACACGACCGCCAGCTTCAGGGGCTTCATCGTCAGGTCCTTTCGTATGGTCTCGGGTGCTGCGGTCGTCTCATCGTGCGGTCTCAGGCCGTACGGGTCTCAGGCCGTCCGTCCGGCGGCCGGCGCGCGTTCCGCGTCGCGGGCGGCGAGCAGTGAGGCGTGGGTGGGGGCGTCGGGCACGTCGGCCGGCCGGTACTTGGCGAACTCTTTCCGCAGCACCGGTACGACCTCCTCGCCGAGCATGTCGATCTGCTCCAGCACGGCTTTCTGCGGAACTCCGCCGCCGTCCACGATGAACAGCTGGCGCTGGTAGTCGCCGAAGTGCTCGCGGAAGGTGAGCGTCTTCTCGATGACCTGCTCGGGAGTGCCGACGGTGAGCGGGGTCTGCTCCATGTACTCCTCCATGGAGATCCCTCCACCCATCAGGGGCGAGTGGTCGAAGAACGGGCGGAACTCGCGGATCGCGTCCTGGGACTTGGGGCGCATGTAGACCTGGCCGCCGAGGCCGACGATGGCCTGCTCGGGGCTGCCATGGCCGTAGTACGCGTACCGCTCCCGGTACAGATCGATCAGTTTCTTGGTGTGCTCCTTGGGCCAGAAGATGTTGTTGTGGAAGAAACCGTCGCCGTAGTACGCGGCCTGCTCGGCGATCTCCGGGGAACGGATGGAGCCGTGCCAGACGAACGGCGGTATCCCGTCCAGCGGCCGGGGCGTGGAGGTGAAGCCCTGCAACGGCGTGCGGAACCGCCCCTCCCAGTCGACGACGTCCTCGCGCCACAGCCGGTGCAGCAGGGCGTAGTTCTCGATGGCGAGGTTGATGCCCTGCCGGATGTCCTGCCCGAACCATGGGTAGACCGGGCCGGTGTTGCCGCGGCCCATCGTCAGGTCCACGCGACCGTCGGCCAGGTGCTGGAGCATCGCGTAGTCCTCGGCGATCTTCACCGGGTCGTTGGTGGTGATCAGCGTGGTGGCCGTGGACAGGATGATCCGCTCGGTCCGCGCGGCGATCCAGCCCAGCATCGTCGTGGGCGAGGACGGCACGAACGGCGGGTTGTGGTGCTCGCCGGTCGCGAAGACGTCCAGCCCGGCCTCTTCGGCCTTCTGCGCGATGGTGACCATCGCCTTGATCCGCTCGTGCTCGGTCGGCGTACGGCCCGTGCTCGGGTCGGTGGTGACATCACCGACGGTGAAGATGCCGAACTGCATCGTCCTCAGCCTTTCATTCATGTGGTTGACAGATCAACCATACGCCTCCAACGCACTCCGGAGCTTCCCTATTCCGCCCCGCCGACAGCGGCTCCCGTCAGCCGAGTTCCGCCTCCAGCCACCTCAGGACGTCGGGTGTCACGGGGTCGGTGATGTCGGCGAACTCGGCATGCTTCTTGAGGAACTTGGCCACGTAGGGGCAGACGGGCACGATCCGTTTCCCGGACTCGCGCACGTCCACGAGGGCCTGCTGGACCAACTGCGCGGCCAGGCCCTGACCGGCGAAGGCGTCGTCGATCTCCGTATGGAAGAAGACCCGTTGCTCACCACGGTCGCGGTACGCGGTCAGACCGGCAGGCCGGCCGTCCACCAGGATCTCGTACCGGTGACGGGCGTCCACCCGCTCGACGATCGGAGCGGCGGGAGACTGGCTCATGATGTGCCCTTCGCAGGAGGTCAGCGACGCGGAGGATTCCGGCGCGGGGTGATGATGGCGTTCGGCAGGGCAGGCGCGGGAAGGCGATCCCCCGGATATCCCTCGACGGCGCCGAAACGGTCGGATGCCGCCTGCCATTCCTCGCGGGCCCGGACGATGTCCTCGTGGCTGCGTCCGATGAAGTTCCACCACATGACGATTTCCTCCTCGAAAGGAGGTCCCCCGAGCAGGATCACCCGCGCCGGAACGTCCGATTCGTTCGCGACCGTGAGGGCGTCGGCGCCGCAGCGAACGTAGCCGAGTTCGGCCGGGCGCAGCACGGTATCGAGCAAGCGGACATCACCGCTGTCCACGAGCAGACCGTGCTCGAAGGCGGTGTCCACGGGGAGGGTGATCGCCGCACGCGGTTCGAGGGTGATCTCGGCGCCGAGCAGGGGCGTGAAGGTCCGCACCGGGGAAGTGCTTCCGGCGAGCGAGCCCAGGAGGACCCTGATCTCGGCCCCGTCGATCCGCACGGGTTCGGGTACGTGGTGCTGGAAGTCCCGGCCGGCGTTCCGGTGCTCCCGGGGAAGCGCCACCCACAGCTGGACGCCATGGATGACGGTGGTGTGCGGGGTGGACATCTCCGAGTGGCAGATGCCGTATCCGCCGGTCATGAGGTTCATCTCGCCGGGCCGGATCAAGGCGCGGGTGCCGAGGCTGTCGCGATGCTCGATCTCCCCGCTGAACAGCCAGCTCACCGTCTGCAGCCCGGTGTGCGGATGCGGGGGAACATCCATGCCGCCCGACGTGGTGACCTGGTTGGGGCCGTAGTGGTCGGCGAAGCACCAGGCTCCGATCAGCGTACGGGCCCGCTGCGGCAGCGTCCGCCGCACGCGCATCGCACGCGGACCGCCCAGAGGCACCTCCCGCGCCGACAGCACCTCGACCACGGTCACTCCGGCCTGCCGCCCCTCGTCGTCGACCAGGGCTCCGCATCTCAGCTCCGCGGGTTTGGTTTCGACGTTGCTCATGGGGACCACCTTTCGCCACCTCTAGTTGTTACATCAACTACCATGCCACGAGAGCAGGGCTGACGGCCACAAGACGCATCCGGCGTACGGACCGGCCGCAGCGATCACAAAGGAGGCCCCGGGTGAGCAACCGCACCACCGGATCCGCACAGCGCAGGATCTTCCTCGACAAACAGAGCCCCAAAGCCTTCCACGCCCTCGCGCAGACCGCGGAGGCGGTACGCGCTGTCGCCGCCGAGGCAGAACTCGACCGCACCACGGTGGAACTGATCAACCTCCGCGTGTCCCAGATGAACGGCTGCGCCTACTGCCTGGACAGACACACCAAGGCGGCCCTACGCGAGGGCGAGTCGACACAGAGGCTGGGAGTACTGGCGGCCTGGCGGGACACCGACCTGTTCACCCGCTCGGAGCGCGCGGCGCTCACACTGGCCGAGGCGACGACTGATCCGACCAACGCCGGCGCACAGGCGTCCGCCTATGAAGCCGCCCGGCAGGTCCTCACCGACGACCAGGTCTCCGCCGCGATCTGGGTGGCGATCACCATGAACGCCTTCAACCGGGTGTCAATCATGAGCAAGCATCCGGTGACGGCACTCCGCGAGGCCTAGGCGCGACCGACGTAGCGGGCCCGGCTCGCCGTATCGCTCGATCATCGAACCTACGAAACGGTTCGCCATTTGATTGACACATCATCTACGTCTACTTAAAGTCCCCTGTTGACGAATCAACCACGAAGCACTGCATCCACCCCGCCCCCGGCGTGGACCGCATGAAAGGGACCACCCCATGTACGTCACCGCCGCCATCCTCAGCGTCCTCCTCGCCCTTGTGTCGCTGGCCGCGGGTGCGCCCAAGGCGCTTCTCAAGGGCGACGTCTCCGCCGGGCTGCAGTCGCACATGGGGCTGAGCGCGGGCCTCGTCCGCTTCGTCGGACTGGCCGAGGTCGCCGCCGCGGTGGGCCTGATCGTGGGCCTCTTCTGGCCGCCGCTCGGCATCGCGGCCGCCATAGGCTTCGCCATCACGATGGTCGGCGCGGTGGGCTTCCACGCCAAGGCCGGCGACTACGCCGATCCGGCCACGCGGGGGAACGCCATGGCTCCCATCTTCCTCATCCCGCTTTCAGTGGCCACTGCCGTGACGCTCGGACTCGCGATGTGACCCGCACATCACCGCGCGCCGACCGTCTTTCCGGGTCAGGACGCGTCCCCGTCCAACTTCTCCACGATGCGCTCGGAGACGTCGCCCAGGACCCGCAGCTCTGCCGGCGTGACATGGTCGAGGAACAGTTCGCGCACCGCCTCGACATGGAGCGGGGCAGCGGCCTCGATCGCCGTACGGCCCGCCTCCGTGATCACAACGAACGCGCCGCGGGCATCTTCAAGGCACTCCTCCCGCACCACCAGACCCCGCCCCGCCATCCGCGCGATGTGGTGGGACATCCTGCTCTTCTCCCACTCCAACGCGCGGGCCAGATCCTGATAGCGCCGCCGCCCTTCCGGCACGTCCGTCAGATTGACCAGGACCGCGAAGTCGGCAGCCGACAAACCCGACTCCGTTTGCAACAAGCGCGCCAAGCGGCCCCCGAGCCGTTCCTGCAGCCGGACAAAGCTCCGCCACGCATGCTGCTCGTCCGGTGTCAGCCACCGCACCGTTTCTCCCATGCTGCAATGGTAAACGTAGTTGACAGCTCACCAAACTCCGAAGGCGCGACCCGACCTGTCCTGCCCTGACTGTCCCGGGCCGCGCCTTCGGGCCCCGCGCGTCGGTACTGAGTGCTGCGTTGCCGGCTGATGCGGGCCGCCAATTCGCAGGGGCGGAATCTGCGGCCGTCCGCTTCGCGCAGCGCGAGGAGTACGGCGTAATCGCCGGGCGACAAGGAGGTCCCGTCGACGACCATCCACCCGACAGGCCCCGGTGGCGGGCACTCTCCGGCATTCGCTCTGCGGGCGCGAGGAGTCAGACGACGACCGTTGAGGGACGACGGTGACGATCAGCGAGAGCTACTGGGTGGCCGAACCGGAACCGTGGTTGACGAGGCGGTGGTGCGGGCGCTCGGTCTGTCTGCGGGCGGGGCCGTTCGGCAGTTGAGGTAGGTGTCCAGTGCGGCGGCGCCGGTGAGCATGGCGCGGCTTCGGGCCGAGAGACGGGCGTGCCAGTCACGCAGCGTCGACTCGAGAGGCGCGATGCCTCCGGCGGAACGGACCTGGGAGATCAGCGGGGCGACCTGTTCGAGCAGGTAGCCGCCCCGTCTGAGCTGGTGGGCCAGGAGGGCGTCGCGTACGTCGGCCGCGCTGTAGACCCGGTAGCCCGTCTGCGGGTCGCGGCGCGGCTGAACCAGGCCGGCGCGTTCCCATTTGCGCAGGGTGGCCGGGCGGATGCCGAGCCTTCTCGCCAGGGGGCCGACGAACATCTCGCCGCGTTCCTGGGGTGCGGGCTCGAGGTCACGGAGCGCGGCTTCGACGGCCTGGAGGGTGCGGCGGTCGTCGAGCAGCTGGGCGTGGCTTTCGTCGATGAGCCGAAGCGCGTCCTCGGTGGCGCCCTGGTTGATCGCCTGCATGATCGCCGTGGCCGTCTGGTGGCCGTGTCCGGGCACGAGAGCGAGGAACGCGTGCAGGGCTTGCGCGTGCAGCGATGTGTAGGTGCGGTAGCCGTGCGAGGTGCGTTCGGCGGCCGGAAGGATGCCGGCCGCCTCGTAGTTCCTGACCGCCTGTGTGGACAGACCGTGCGCTCGCGCCAGGTCAGCCGGCCTGAGCCGACCACCACTTTGAAGGTTTCGCCTCACTGTCCTGCCAATATCGACGACAAGTTTCCACCGTTGGTTCAACGATACCGTTGAGGGCATGACTGCTGGCATCTCAGACACCGCCCATGTCGTCGACCCTGCAACCGTCATGGGCTTGCTCCCGGCAAGGCCGCGGCTGCTCGCCCTGGGCGAGCCCACCCATGGCGAGGACGATCTGCTCGAGCTGCGAAACGATCTCTTCCGGCAACTCGTCGAGCAGGAGGGCTACCGCACGATCGCAATCGAGAGCGACTGCATGATGGGCCTGGTCGTGGACGACTACGTCACCTCGGGCACCAGCACCCTCGACGACGTCATGGAGCGCGGCTTCAGCCACGAGTGGGGCGCTTTCGCGGGCAACCGCGAGCTGGTGCGCTGGATGCACGCGTACAACGACGGCCGGCCCGCCTCCGAGCAGCTCCGCTTCGCCGGTTTCGACGGCCCGCTGGAGATCACCGGCGCGGCGAGCCCTCGGCAGGCCCTCACCGAACTCCACGCCTGCCTCACCGCCTGGGTCGCCGCCGATCTGCTTCCCTGCACCGCGGAAACGCTCGACCGCCTGCTCGACGCTGACGACCGGTGGACCAATCCGGCCGCGATGATGGACCCCTCCCAGTCCGTGGGGCAGACGCCCGACGCCACTCAGCTGCGACTGCTCGCCGATGATCTGGTGACCCTGCTCGACGCGCACACGCCACAGCTGATCGCGGCGTCCTCGCAGGAGGACTGGCACCGGGCACGCCTGTACGGGCGTACCGCCACCGGGCTGCTGCGCTACCACTACTGGATGGCCGACACGTCACCGAGCCGCATGCCGTGGCTGCTGTCCCTGCGGGACTCGATGATGGCCGCCAACCTGCTCGCCCTCGCCGAACGGGGCCCGACGCTGGTGTCCGCCCACAACGGCCACCTCCAGCGAGACAAGAGCACGATGCGCATGTGGGACCAGCCGCTGCTGGAGTGGTGGAGCGCCGGCGCGATCGTCAGCGCCCACCTGGGCGAGGAGTACGCCTTCCTGGCCACGGCCCTCGGCACGATCCGCCACCAGGGGGTGGGCGCCCCGCCCCCGGACACCGTCGAAGGGCTGCTGTACGCGCTTCCGCAACAGCCTTGCCTGATCGACGCCCGCCAACTGGCCGCCGCGCTCGCCGACGCGACACCCGCCCACCGAGAGTCCCCCTGGTACGGCTACTCCCCACTCGACCCGGCACACCTGGCCGGCACCGACGGGATCGTCTTCGTCAAGGACGCCCGGCGGAGCGAAACTCCCCCAGCGTTCAGCAACGACTGACCAGTACTGGTGGAGGTGGCGAGCGTGCGTCGTCGGCCACTCGTCGACGGCACCCGGGCTACGCAGCGGGCGATGTCCCCGCCGAACCGGCAGCGCCTACGGTGTGGTGCTGAGCACGACCCACGTGGACACCGATCCGGGCCCCCAGCGTGACGAGCCCGGCTACACATGCCCAGACAAGCCACATCAGCTGCCCGGCCGTCATCTGCACCTCGAGCTTGGCCTGCACCCTGCCCTCCGGGTCCTGGTAGACGGTCAGCCGGTCGCCGATCCGGGTGCCCTCGTCGCACCTCGGACCGGCGACTTCCGCCTCGGACCGGTCCGGCAGGCGAACCCGGCAGACATGGCCGGGGACACCACTCGGCTGCGAGACGACGTCGCGGCGCCCTGAAACCACGGCCGTCACCTGCTCCCCCCGCCGGTCGAGAACGGCGTCTTCGTAGAACATGAGCGGCATTACCATCAGGACCGCCAGCAGCCCTGTCGCAATGCAGTAGGGCCATGGGAGGCCCAGGATCCCCACGGCGACCATGACGACGAGGCCCGTCATGAAGATCACGATGCCCAGGATCGCCGGGCCTTCCACGCCGGATGAGCGGTGTATCACCAACGCGCCGGAGCCGATTCCCAGCGCGGCCACCGCCAGGCCGCCGGCCGCTCCCAACAGTCCCCGACCGACCATTCCCCGGCTCGGCGGGAGCCGCGACATTCGATTCGCCCCCACGGGACCTCCCAACCTCCGCGCCCGGATTCCAATGCCCGAGCCGCCCTGCGGCAACGTATCCACGCAAGCCCGGGAGGGGTCCGGGTCGACCGGCGGCCGCCTCGTCCCGGTCCGCTTCACCGTCCTGAGGGCGCTACGACGGGGCAGTCGGCGGCCGGCCCGGTACACCGCCGCCCGCCAGATGCCCGAACCATGCGCGACCGCGCCACGCGCCCCAGTTCCACGGATCAGGACGCGCCCTCATCCAACCTGCACACGACCCGTTCGGAGATCTGGGCCAGCGTCCGCAGTTCCGCCTGCGTGACGTGATCGAGGAACACGGCGCGCACCGCCGCCACATGACGCGGGGCCGCGGCCTCGATCGCCGCACGTCCCGCCTCCGTGATCACCACGAACGCGCCGCGCCCGTCCTCGGCGCACTCGTCCCGCGCCACCGTCCCGCGCTTCGCCATGCGGGCGATGTGATGGGACATCCGGCTCTTCTCCCACTCCAGGGCGCGGGCAAGATCCAGAATCCGCTTCCGACCGTCCGGTACGTCCGTGAGATTGACCAGGACCACGAAATCGGCGATCGACATCTTCGACTCCGCTTGCAACAAGCGCGACAACCGGGCCTCGAGCCGCTTCTGCAACCGCAAAAGGCTCCGCCACGCGTACTGCTCTTCCGGCGTCAACCACGGCACCGTCTCTCCCATGAGGCGAGTGTAACTAGTTGATAAATCATCGAACAGTGCGCGTGAGTCGACGCGTGGCAAGCTGGGGCACGACGGAGGCCCGGGACAGCGCCCCGGGCCTTGACTGATGCCAGTCTCAGCCCACCTGGATCTTCGAGGCATTCTCGGCCAGCCAGGCGTCGAAGCTCCTGAGCTCCGGGTTCAGCTCCCGCAGCCGGTTCAGGTCGCGGGCGCCGGTGAACTCCTGGTCGAAGTCGCCGTAGTACTGGAACATGTTGCCGAGCTCGTCGGCTGCCGGGATGTCGAGGGTGCGGAAGACGTCGTACGGGACGGACTGAAAGCGCACCGGCTCGCCGATCGCGGCACCCAGCTTCTCCGCATACTGCTCACCGGTGAGGTGGTCGCCCGCCAGGCTGATGGTGCTGCCGATGAACTGCTCGCCGCCCTTGAGGATGGCGAAAGCGGTTCGGCCGATGTCTGCCACGTCCACGCCGGCAAGGAGCTTGCCGTCCTCCAGCGGCAGGGTCAGCGTCAGTACGCCGTCCTCGGCACGCTGGGGGCCCAGGCCTTGCAGGAACCCCTGGAAGAAGAAGGTGGTGTTCAGGTGGGTCGTCGGCACTCCGGCCTGTGTGAACAGTTCGTTTCCCTCGCCCTTGGCGTCAAAGTGCGGCACGTTGTACTTGTCCTGCAAGACGGGCATCCGGTCGTCGTCCAGCGGCAGCAGTTCGCGGGTGTCCTCCAGCGTCGACCAGACCACGTGACGCAGGCCCGCAGCCTTGGCGGCCCGGACAAGCACGTTGATCTCGTCCGTCTCCTTGGCCGCTGAACCGTGTGCCCAGAAGTTGGTGACGAGGAAGGCGCCGTAGGCACCCTCGAACGCCTTGTGCACGCTCGGCTCGTCATGGAAGTCCGCCCGTACGACCTCGGCCCCGAGACCGGCAAGCTCCTTGGCGGCGGACGAGTCGGGATTCCGGGTCAGCGCGCGCACCGCGAAGCCCGAGTCCGGGTCGGCGAGGATCGCCCTTGCGGCGCCGCCGCCCTGTGCACCCGTCGCTCCGGCGATCGCGATGACCTTTTTGTCGCTCATGCCTGTTACTCCTGTCCGAGGAGAGAAACCTATAGTTGACGCGTCAACGGAAAAGCTACACCCATATGCTTGATGCATCAACTTCTCGAACTGCCGTACCGGAGCGCAACTTTCGCCCGCACGTCCTCCTCGACCCCGCGGCCCGCGACCTCTACACGAACTGGGACGCGGCCGTGGAGGGATCGTCGTGGCCGACCTGCGGCTGGCAGCCGCACGCCACCCCGAAGCCACGCCCGGCCACGGCGCTCCCATGCCGCAGGGCTCGGCATCAGCGCACGCGACGAGTGAGCTACTCCCCTTCGGCCGCGGCGGTGACGGCGTGGCCGCCGAACTGGTTGCGCAGGGCCGCGATCATCTTCATCTGCGGGGAGTTGTCCTGGCGGGACGCAAACCGGGAGAAGAGGGAGGCGCTGATGGTGGGCAACGGCACGGCGTTGTCGATGGCCGCCTCGACGGTCCAGCGGCCTTCCCCGGAGTCCTCCACGTAGCCGCGCAGCTTGTCCAGGTGCTCGGCGGCGTCGAGGGCGCTGACGGCGAGGTCCAGGAGCCAGGAGCGGATCACGGTGCCGTCCTGCCAGGAGCGGAAGACCTCGCGTACATCCGTGACCGCGTGGACCTTCTCCAGCAGCTCCCAGCCCTCGGCGTAGGCCTGCATCATCGCGTACTCGATGCCGTTGTGGACCATCTTCGAGAAGTGCCCTGCCCCGACCGCCCCCGCATGGACATAGCCGTACGGCCCGTCGGGCTTGAGCGCGTCGAAGACGGGCTTCACGACGGCTATGTCGGCGGCATCGCCCCGACCATGAGCGCGTAACCGTTCTCCAGGCCCCACACGCCGCCCGAAACGCCCGCGTCGACGAAGCCGACGCCCCACGCGGCGAGTTCGCAGGCGCGCTTCTCGTCGTCCGTCCAGCGGGAGTTGCCGCCGTCGACCACGATGTCACCGGGCGACAGCAACTCCGCGAGTTCGTCGATGACTTCCTGCGTCGCCTCCCCGACGGGAACCATCACCCACACCACACGCGGGCCGTCGAGTTCGCCGACGAGTTCGGCCAGGCTGCCGACGTCGGAGACTTCGGGATCGCGGTCGTAACCGATGACGGTGTGGCCCGCGCGGCGAAGCCGCTCGCGCATGTTGCTGCCCATTTTGCCGAGTCCGATGAGGCCAAGTCGCATAGCGGTCATGTCACTTGCTCCTGTGCTGTTCGCAGCCGGTCAACCAACAGTTGAGGAGCAAGCCTCTGTTCCCCGCCTGGGATCTCTTTTCCCAGCCCTGGGAGGCGATTACTTGCGCGCGGGGCGGGCCCGGCGGAATCACCGCCCGCAGGGCCCCGCATGATCGCAGTACGGCTGAAGCTGACTCTGCCTGCAGCCGCACAGAATGGCCCGGGTCTCGGCACGCGGACGTTCCGGTGTGTCCACGCGCAGCGCGCCGCGCACGGTCAGCCGGCCGGTGGAGCCGCGCGTGATCCGCGTGGGTCGCTCCGGGACCTCCGGCCCGCCGTCCGCGAGTTGGTACTGCAGCGCCCCCGAGGGGCAGCGCCGCACCACCTCGGCCAGGCGATCGGCCGCGGCGCCGTCAGGCCTGATCCACGGCCGCGCTGCCGTGTCGAAGACCTCCGGCAGACCACGGACGCATTCGGTGGCGTGCAGACAGCGCCGGGCCTCGAAGGTCACGGTGATCGACTCGCTCTTGTACGCCTTCTTCGCGGGCCTGTCGTTCATACCGGCCTCCCTCACCGCCGTGTGCGGCAGTGCTAGTCGATGACGTTGCTGCGGGACTGGTACAGCAGGTCCTGGTACCCGGGATGCCGGGCGATCCAGCCCGCGATGAAGGGGCAGGTGGCCAATACCCGCAGCCCCGAGGCGCGGGCGTCGTCAAGAGCGGTGCGGGCCAGCGCGGACCCGACTCCCTTGCCCTCGTATTCCGGTGCGACCTCGGTGTGCACGAACGCGACGAGCTCCGCCGTACGGATGTACTCCGCGACGCCCGCAACCTTGAGTTCTCCGTCAACCCGGGCCTCGTAGCGCCTCGACTCGGGAAGATCGTTCACTTCGACTGCCATGCGTCCTCCTCTTGGACCTGGTCCCGCCCGACTGGACGGGAGAGTCGGTCGGCCAGGACGTAAGACTATCGACACGTTGTTGATGTATCAACTTAGCCGCACCAGGGCGGTCAGGCGGTACCGGCCGGACGGAATCCGGTACGAGGCCACCCCGTCCGCGTGACCGAGGAAGCGCACCCCCTCCACTCGTGCCAGCGGCGTGCGTCCCTCGCGGACGGCGTCGGCGGAGGCGGCCGGAAGCCGCAGGGTCGCCTCGCTGTTCGCGGGCATCTCCGCCTCGTACACGAGGACGCCGCCTCCGTCCTCCACCTTCCACTCGCTCCTGATCTCGCCGTACGGCGACTCGTACGAACCCGACACCCGCGTGACCCTGCCCGTGGGATCGATGTGGGGCTGCAGCAGGAAGCGCTTGAAGCCGGGGCTGTCGGGGTCGCGGGCGATGCCGGCCATGTACGCGTACATCCACTCCATGATCGCGCCGTACGCGTAGTGGTTGAAGGAGTTCATGCTGACCGGGCCGAAGCCGGCGTCCTGGGAATAGGAGTTCCAGCGCTCCCAGACGGTGGTGGCGCCGTTCCTCACCGAGTAGAGCCAGGACGGCAGCGCTTCCTGGTGCAGCAGTTTGTACGCCAGGTCGGCGCGGCCCTCGTCGGTGAGGACGGGGGCGAGGACGTTGACGCCGAGGAAGCCGACGGACAGCGTGTTCTCGGCGTACTTGACCCGGCTGCTGCTCGTGTGGGCGGCCTTGTAGGCCTCGTCGTTGCCGATGTTGTCGGCCAGCAGGGCGACGAGCGTGCGGCGTTGAGCCTCCGTTTCGTAGAAGCCAAGCTTGAGGACCCACAGCAGCGCCGACTGGCTGTTGTCCTCCGTCTTCTCGTTGGGGTCGGCGCCCGGTTCGATCGGTGACGCTTCACCCAGGCTGGACTTCACCGTGACCCGGTCGCCCTCGGTGCTCAGGTACTTGGTGATGAACGCCTGCTTGATGCGTCCGAAGAGCCGCTCGTACGACTCCCCGTCCGCCGTCCGGCCGATCGCGCGGGCCATCTGTGCCATCAGCCGGGCGACATAGCCGTAGTAGACGTCGCTCATGAGCTGTGCGCTGGTCTTCTGCGGAGCCAGCCAGTCGCCGGTGAGGGAGCCCTGTCCGAAGTAGGTGTCGCCGGTCTGCTGCCGGATCCAGTCCAAGTACCTGGTCATCGCCGGCCAGTTGTCCCTGACGACGGTCAGCCCGGTGTCGCTGACCAGTGTCGACCAGGCGGGCCACGAGATCGGCAGGAACGCCGCCCGTCTGTTGCGGGACCGGATTGCCGACCGGCACAGACCGTCCGTCCAGATCAGGCTGTCCCCCACGCTGGTGCCGCGCCGGACCACGGCTCGGCCACCGGGGTAAGCCGACGAGCCTCGGGGCCTGGCCAAGGACGGCCCTCAGGTGTTCTCGGGGCCGTCAGCTCTGCGGTAGCCGGGTGGTGACGTATTCGGTGAGGTCGAGCAGACGGTTGGTGTAGCCCCACTCGTTGTCGTACCAGCCGAAGATCTTGACCAGCTCGCCGTGTGCCTGAGTCAGGGGTGCGTCCAGGACGCAGGAGGCGGGGTCGCCGACGACGTCGCGGGAGACGATCGGGGCGTCGGAGACGCGCAGGATGCCCTTCAGCGGCCCGTCGGCGGCCTCCCGGAACGCCGCATTGACCTCGTCCGCGCTCACGGGCCGGTCGAGGACCACGCTCAGGTCGGTCAGGGAGCCGTCCTCGACCGGGACGCGCACGGCGATGCCGTCCAGGGTGCCCGCCAGCTCCGGCAGGACCAGGCCGACGGCGCGGGCAGCTCCGGTGGACGTGGGGATGATGTTCACGGCGGCGCTGCGGCCGCGGCGCAGGTCCTTGTGGGGGCCGTCGAGGACGACCTGGTCGTTGGTGTAGCCGTGGATGGTCGTCATCAGCCCCTTGACGAGGCCGAAGTGCTCGTCGAGGACCTTCACCATGGGGGCAACGCAGTTGGTCGTGCAGGAGGCGTTGGAGACGACGTGGTCGTTCTCCGGGTCGTACGTGCCCTCGTTGACGCCCATCACGATGGTGGCGTCAACTCCCTTGCCCGGTACCGACAGCAGCACCTTGCGCGCCCCGGCCTTCAGGTGCTGTCCGGCCTGATCGCGGGTGCGGAAATGGCCGGTCGACTCGATCACGATGTCCACGCCGAGGTCGCCCCAGGCCAGGGCCGCCGGGTCACGCTCGGCGGTCACGGCGATCCGGTGCCCGCCGACCGTGAGCGACGTGTCGTCGTGCTCGACGGTGCGGCCGATACGCCCGTACGTCGAGTCGTACGCCAACAGGTGGGCCAGTGCCTCGGGCGAGGTGATGTCGTTGATGGCGACGACCTCGACCGGGGTGCCGGCGGCGGTCTCCGCGCGCTCCAGCACGCAGCGCAGGTAGTTGCGTCCGATGCGGCCGAAGCCGTTGATGCCCACGCGCACGCTCATGTCCGTTGTCCTCCCGGTCGGTCCGCGGCTGGTGCGCTGCCAGCCTGCTGACAGCGGATCGCATCTGGCATGGGCCGTACGGGGGCCAAGTGAGGGACGTTCGGCCCAGCGGCTCGCCGCGCGGATTCAGCGCCCCTCGTGGGTGGGGCCGATCGGCCCTACCCACGAGGACTTCCAGCACCTGCCGCCGCACTCGGCCCCGGATCGATGCTGGCACCGCACGGACAGAGACAGAGCTTCGACAGAGACAGAGCTTGGGGAGCATGCCATGAAGGCAGCAGTAGTCCGGTCGTTCGGCGAGCCGCTGGTGATCGAGGAGCGGCCCGATCCGGAGCCCGGCCCCGGCCAGGTCCGGATCCGGCTGGAGGCGTCCGGGCTGTGCCACACCGACATCCACGCCGCCCACGGCGACTGGCCCGTCAGGCCCAACCCCCCGTTCATCCCCGGCCACGAGGGCGTCGGCATCGTCGAGGCGCTCGGCGAAGGCGTGACCCACCTGGCCGTCGGCCGGCGGGTGGCCGTGCCCTGGCTGGGCTGGGCCTGCGGGCGGTGCGAGCACTGCCTGTCCGGCTGGGAGACGCTGTGCGAGAAGCAGCAGAACACCGGTTACAGCGTGGACGGCGGCTACGCCGAGAAGATGCTCGCCCCGGCCGACTTCGCCGCTGTGGTCCCCGACGGCATCGACCCGCGCGACGCGGCCCCGCTGACCTGTGCCGGTGTGACCACGTACAAGGCGCTCAAGGTCGCCGACGTACGCCCCACCCAACTCGTCGCGATCTCCGGCATCGGCGGTCTCGGCCACCTCGCCGTGCAGTACGCGAAGATCGCCGGAGCCACCGTCGCCGCGATCGACGTCACCGACGACAAGCTGGAACTCGCCCGGGAACTCGGCGCGGACATCCTCATCGACGCCCGCAAGGAGGACCCCGCCGAGGTGCTGAAGCAGCACGGCGGCGCCCACGCCGCGATCGCGCTGGCCGTCAACGAGCAGGCGTTCGCCTCCGTCTACGGCGGACTGCGGCGCGGCGGCAAGCTGGTCATGGTCGCCCTGCCCGCCGGCGGAACCATCCAGGTCCCGATCTTCGACACCGTCCTGAACGGCACCTCGGTCATCGGCTCCATCGTCGGCACCCGACAGGACCTGGACGAGGTCTTCCAGCTCCACGCCGCCGGCCGCACCAAGGTGATCTACGAAACCCGTCCCCTGGACACCGTCAACGACTGCATCGCCGAGGTCCTGAACGGCCAGATCAAGGCACGCATCGTCTTCGAGATGTGACCCACTCACCGCCTGGCTACCGCGTGCCGACCTCAGTACGGCATGCGGCAGACGGCCGGGCCCCACGATTCCCCGGGAAGCCGGAAGGAAGAGCACCGTCATGGTCCGTTACGTGTACGAGTTCACCGAGGGCGGCCGTGACATGGCCGACCTGCTCGGCGGCAAGGGCGCCAACCTGGCCGAGATGACCCGCATGGGCCTGCCCGTGCCACCCGGGTTCACCGTCACCACCGAAGCCTGCCGCGCCTTCCTCACCACCGGCAGGGAGCCGGACGGCCTGGCCCGCGAGATCTCCGAGCACCTGACCGTCCTGGAGCAGGCCGCCGGACGACGGCTGGGGCAGCCGGACGACCCGCTGCTGCTGTCCGTCCGTTCCGGGGCCCGGTTCTCCATGCCCGGCATGATGGAGACGATCCTCGACATCGGCCTGGGCGACGACTCCGTGCTCGGTCTGGCGAAGTCCTCCGGGAACGAGCGCTTCGCCTGGGACTCCTACCGGCGCCTGGTGCAGATGTTCGGCAGCACCGTCATGGGCGTCGACAGCGCAGTGTTCGAGCAGGCCATGACGCAGCTCAAGGAGCTGCGCGGCGCCCCGGACGATCTGCACCTGGACGCGGGCGACCTCGCCCAGCTCGTGGAGACGTACAAGAACCTGATCAAGTACGAGACCGGGGAGGACTTCCCCCAGCTCCCGGCCGAGCAGCTGCGGCGCGCGGTCCTCGCCGTCTTCGAATCCTGGAACGGCGAACGGGCGCGCCTGTACCGCCGCCGCGAACACATCCCCGACGACCTGGGCACCGCGGTCAACGTACAGACCATGGTCTTCGGCAACCTCGGCCCCGACTCCGGCAGCGGTGTCGCCTTCACCCGCGACCCGGCCACCGGCGCCCGCGGCGTATACGGCGACTACCTGTCCAACGCGCAAGGCGAGGACGTCGTCGCCGGCATCCGCAACACCGTGCCGCTGGACGAACTGGGCCGCCTGAACCCCGAGGCGTTCGCCCAACTCCGCGACCACATGCGGACGTTGGAGTCGCACTACCGGGACCTGTGCGACATCGAGTTCACCGTCGAGCGCGGCAAGCTGTGGATGCTGCAGACCCGCGTGGGCAAGCGCACCGCGGAGGCCGCGTTCGCCATCGCCGCCGAGCTGGTCGACGAGGATCTGATCACCCCGGACGAGGGTCTGGCGCGCGTCAGTGGTGACGGCCTCGCCCGGCTGATGTTCCCCCGCTTCGACACCGCGGCAGTCGGCCAGGCGCTCGCACACGGCATTCCGGCCTCGCCGGGCGCCGCCGTGGGCGCCGCGGTGTTCGACTCCGCCGAAGCGGTCCGCCGCGCCGCCGCCGGGGAGAAGGTCGTCCTCGTACGCCAGGAGACGACCCCCGACGACCTGCCGGGCATGGTCGCCGCCCAGGCCGTGCTGACCAGCCGGGGCGGCAAGACCAGCCACGCGGCCGTCGTCGCCCGCGGCATGGGCAAAGTCTGCGTCTGTGGGGCCGAAGAGATCACCGTGGACCCGCAGGGACGTCGCTTCATCGTGGGCGGCACCGCCGTGGAGGAGGGCACGGTCATTTCGGTGGACGGCTCCGAGGGCGCGGTCTACCCGGGCGCGGCTCCGTTGGTCGACTCCGCCGTGATGCGGTACTTCGAGACCGACGAGCGGGGCGAGCGCTCGGCCGGACTGGTCGACGCCGTGGCCCGCGCCATGCAAGAAGCTGACGGAGTACGGCGGTTGGGCGTCCGGGCCAACGCGGACACACCCGAGGACGCCGCCCGTGCCCGCCGGTTCGGAGCCGAGGGCATCGGCCTGTGCCGCACCGAGCACATGTTCCTCGGCGACCGCCGGCAACTGGTCGAGGCGATGATCCTGGCCCGCACCGACACCGAACGCGAACGCGCCCTCGCCGCGCTGCTGCCCCTGCAGCGGCAGGACTTCATCGGCATCCTGGAGGCCATGGACGGCCTGCCGGTCACCATCCGTCTCCTCGACCCACCGCTCCACGAGTTCCTGCCCGACCGCACCGAACTCGCCGTACGCCTCGCCGCCGCCGAAGCCCACGGCACCCCGCCCAGCGCACACGACGCCGAGCTGCTGGCCGCCGTGAACCGCATGCACGAGGAGAACCCGATGCTCGGCCTGCGCGGCGTACGCCTGGGGCTGGTGGCACCGGGACTGGTTGCCATGCAGGTACGGGCCATCGCCGAGGCGGTCGCGGACCGCAAGCGCGCGGGCGGAGACCCGCGGGCGGAGATCATGGTTCCGCTCATCGACACGGTCGAGGAGCTCCGGCTCGTCCGCGAAGAAGTGGAGCAGGTCCTGGGCGAGGTCTCCAAGAGCACGGGTGTCCCCGTCGACTGCCCGATCGGCACGATGATCGAGCTGCCGAGGGCCGCCCTGACGGCCGGCCGGATCGCCGAGGAAGCGCAGTTCTTCTCCTTCGGCACCAACGACCTGACCCAGACCACCTGGGGCTTCTCCCGCGACGACGTGGAGGCGGCGTTCTTCTCCGCCTATCTCGACAAGGGCATCTTCAAGGTGTCCCCGTTCGAGACGATCGACCGCGACGGCGTCGGCCGGCTGGTCGAGATCGCGGTCGCCGAGGGCCGCGCCGCCCGGCCCGGCCTGAAGATCGGCGTCTGTGGGGAGCACGGCGGGGATCCGGACTCGGTGCACTTCTTCCACGCGGCAGGCCTCGACTACGTCTCCTGCTCCCCGTTCCGCGTCCCGGTCGCCCGCCTGGAGGCCGGACGGGCCGCGCTTCCCGAGACCGATACCGGCGACAGCCGGTGACACACAGGGCCGCCCCGGTGTGCTGATGAGAGGGCGGTTCGGCCCGGGGACCGGGACCAGTTGGCCCCTGCATCGTCAAGCCGGTGTGCGGGAGGCTGAAGAGGCATCGGAGGGCCGGCTGCCCGGGACAGTCCAAAGGGACAACAGCGGCCGGATCGGCCGCCCTCACCCGCGAGTTCCGGCCCCCGATGCCCCACCGCAGGAGCACATCGCTCCGCGGGGATACGGGACGGTGTGCACGGGCGTACACAGGGGAAACCGGTCGTGCTCCGCTCGCACCGTGGAGAAGGGAACGGCCGTGAAGACCTGCAAGGTCGGCGAGGTGATGACCTCCGAGGTCATCGGGGCCCGCCAGGAGACACCGTTCAAGGACGTGGCGCAACTGCTGGCCCGGCACCGGATCAGCGGGCTGCCGGTCGTCGACGCCGACGACAAGGTCCTCGGCGTGATCTCCGAGACCGACCTGATGCGCCGGCAGGCGGCGAAGGCCGAACGGGACCGGGTAGGCCCCTTCCGGTTGCCGGCACTGCGCCGGAAGGCACGTACCACTGCTGCCAAGGCCCGTGCCCTGACCGCCGGACAGCTGATGTCGACACCCGCGATCACCGTGCATCCCGAACAGCGCGTCGCGGACGCCGCACGGGTGATGGAGCGCCACCACATCGAACGACTGCCCGTGGTGGACGAAGAGGACCGCTTGATCGGCATCGCCACCCGTCGCGACCTGCTGCGGGTCTTCCTGCGCACCGACGAGGAGATCCGTCAGGAGATCATCGACGAGGTCCTGACCCGCGCCATGTGCCTGCCGCCCCACACCGTCATCGTCTCGGTCCAGAACGGCACGGCCACGCTGGAGGGGCGCCTGGAACGCCGCAGCGACATTCCGCTGGTGGTCCAGCTGACCTGGCGGGTGGACGGCGTGGTGGGCGTGATGAACAGCCTCACCTTCCGCATCGACGACACCCGCCCGCCCGAGAAACACCCCTCGCGCCGGGTCGCCCACCACTGGCTTCCCGAGCGGTAGCGCTCCGCTGGGTGGGGTACGAAGCTGCGGGTCCGTTGTGGCTGGTCGCGCAGTTGCCCGCGCCCCTGAAAGGGCGCGATGGCGCACCCGACTCCGGGCAGGTGCCGACCGGCCCTGGTGCCCCGTCCCGGCCAGGCCCTGACCGGGACCTTCGGCGCCTGGGGGGTGACTCCCGCGTGCGGGACGGTGGTCGTGGGAGCGGTACCGGTCCCTCGCGGTGCGGCTCCCCGTACGGCCCGCTGCCGGCCTTCCGGCCGACGACCTCGACGACCTCGACGACCTCGACGATGGAGGCGTAATGCTCATGACCCGACAGGACGCTCGACCCCGAGCCGCCGCCTCGGGCGGTGCGCCGTCCGAGACCGCCATCGCGGTGGACCGGCTGGTCACAGGCGGGCTCAAGGCGCTCGACGACTACGAGGCGCCCGGCAGTCTTCGTCACGGAGGCGGGCCCCAGCCGCCAGCAGGTCCGCGCCAAGGTCCGCTGGACCACCGCGGACGGCTCCACGCACACCGGCAGGGCCAAGGTGGACACCGGGCACAAGGCCGGTGCGAAGGTCCGGGTCTGGGCGGACAACCAGGGGCAGCTCACCACGAGCCGGTCACTGCCGCCCAGGCCACCGTGTTCGCGGGCTACGCGGCCACCGCAGCCGCACTCGGGGTCGGCGGCGTGACGTACGCGGTCGGTCGCATCGCACGAGGGCACCTGGACCGGCGGCGCATCGACCAATGGGGCCGGGAGTGGGACCAGGTCGGACCGCAGTGGGCCCGCAAGACCACCTGAGCCGGGGCCAGTTGGCCATGGCATCGGCCAACGGCCGCACCGGGCCGGGCCGGGAAACCCGGCCCGGCCCCTGGGGGCTTCAGTTCGTCTCCCGTGTCTTCGCCAACTCTCCGGCGACACGCGCCGCCCATGCCTCGATCTCGGGGAAGTTCCGGAAGTCGCCGCCCTTTCCGGAGGACACGATCTTCCGTGCGATGAATCCCTTCGCGCCTTCCTCGAGGCACCCTCCGAAGGTGACGTGTCCCCTGGCGTCGAGCCGGGTCATGGCCTTCTTGACGCCGGGCACGGGCGGGATGTCCCGCTCCGAGGCCGAGGCGTCGAGCGGGCCGCTGCTGAACAGCCACAGCGGACGCTCGGCCAGCTCGCGGCGATGCCGGCGCACGAAGCGGCGCGCGTCCTTGTGCCAGCGCCCCGCGTACAGTCCACCGCCGACCACGACGGCGTCGTACGGTGTCACGCGCGTGACGGAGCCGGCCGGCAGCGCCTCGCTCGTGAAACCCTCCTTGCGCAGCACCGCGGCCACGGCCTCGGCGATCTGCGCGGTGGATCCGTTCGTCGTCCCGTAGGCGACCAGCACGTTGCCGGTCATGAGGGTCCGCCTCCTTTCACACTCTGGGCAGCCAGTTGGCGGCCATACCGTGAAATGCCCGCTCGTCCGGCCCTGGGAGCCCAGCGTCGTCAGAGCGGTAGGTGAGCTGGTCGACAACCGCGACCACCCCGTCGATCCGCTGCGTCATGGAGACAGCGATCTTCGTCTCGCTCTTGCGTTCCATGTCCCCGGAGAGCGTGACCACGCCCTCCACCACCATGACGTCGATGCTGCGCGGCGCCAGCCACAGTGCCCGTACCAGCACCTCCTCGACGACCTGGTCGCGGATCTCCGCATCCGGCCGCAGAAAGACCTGGAGCAGGTCGCGGCGGGTGACAATGCCGACGAGCCGCTCCTCCTCATCCAGGACGGGCAGCCGCTCCACACGGTGCCGCGCCATGGTCCGGGCCGCTTCGACGATGGTGTCGTCGGCGCGGACCGTGACGGGCGGCTCGGTCATCAGCCGGCCGGCGGTGCGGGCCCTGGCCTTCGCGGCCCGGCTGCGGGCGTCGCGGGTGAGGTCGGTGAGCCGGAAGCGCTTCTTCGGTTCGTACGGGTCGGGGGTCTCGGCCTGCCGGATGATGAGGTCCGTCTCGGAGATGACACCGATGACCTTCTCGTCGTCATCGACCACCGGCAGCCCGCTGATGCGGTGCCGGCCGAGCAGCCGGGCGACCTCTTTGAAGGGGGTGCCGTACGCGGCGCGGACCACCTCCGTGGTCATCACGGAACCGACCTTGTTCTGTTTCATGATTGTTCCTCCTCAGCGGAGCCGGCGCAGATACGGGTCGTGGGGCCTGCGGGGCAGCAGACGTACGCGCGCGTCGAGCACGGTGACGCCGTCCGGGGTCGCGAGAACGGGGTTGAAGTCGGCCTCGGCCAGCTGCGGCAGGTCGCTCGCCATGCGGGACAGCCGCAGCAGGAGCTGTTCGAGGCCTTCCAGGTCGACGGGCCGGGCGCCGTGCGCGCCGAACAGGAGCGGGGCGCAGCGCGGGGCCGTGATCAGGTCGTGCACGTCGTGGTCGGTGAGCGGAGCGAGGCGGGCGGCGTGGTCGGCCAGTACCTCTGTAGCGGTGCCGCCGAGTCCGAACAGGACGAGCGGGCCGAAGACCTGGTCCTGGACGACGCCCGCGAACAACTCGGTGCCGCGGTCGGCGAGCGGCTGCACGACGACTCCGGTCAGCAGGTCGGCGAAGCGGATCTCCAAGTCCCGGAAGGCGGCGCGAACTTGGGAGTCACCGCGGAGGTCGAGGTGGACGGCGTGCTCGACGGTCTTGTGCAGCAGGCCCGGCCAGTGGCCCTTCATGACGACCCGGCCGTCGGCACCGCGCAGCCGGTCGGCGGCAAGGACGGCGTCGTCCTCGGTCTCGGCCCAGGCCCACGGCAGTTGCCGAATGCCATAGCAGTCGAGGAGTTCGGCGCATTCGCGCGGCTCGAGCAGGCCGCCGTCCGGGTGCGCGTCGAGGTAGGCCTCGACGACCGCGTGGGCGCGTGCCGTGTCGGCGCCGTCGAGGTCGGGAACGGTACCGGCGGGCCGGGCGAGCCAGGCCGCGCGGTGAGCGGCGTGGGCCAACGCCCGTGCCGCGGCCTGGGGTTCGGCGTACGACGGAACGGTGCCGCCTTCGGCCGCGGGCAACAGCTCGACGGGCAGGGCCTGTTCGAGTCGTACCGCGGCGATCGGCTTGGCACGTCGTCCAGAAGCGTGGGTGAGGGCCCGGACGAGGTCGTCGCCGGTCGCCGCGGCGACCGCCGTGGGGACGAGGGCCACGAGGACGGCGTCGACACCGCTGTGCCCCATGATCCGGTTCACGCAATTCGCCAGCTGCTCCTCCGTGACGGCGGCGGTGGCGACGACGGGATTACCGACGGCGGCGCCGTCGGGCAGGACTGCGAGCAGGTCGTCGATCAGTTCCGGGGTGGGCGCCGGGAGCTGGAGCGCGGCCTCGGCGCAGGCGTCGGCCGCGAGCACACCGGCTCCGCCCGCGTTGGTGACGATCGCGACGCGGGGCCCGGCGGGCAGCGGCTGGGAGTGCAACAGGGCGGCGGCTTCCAGCAGTTCGCCCACCGAACGCGTGGCGGTGATGCCGGCCTGGGTGAACAGCGCCTCGCGGGTCATGGTGCGGGTGGCGGCGGCTGCGGTGTGCGAGGAAGCGGCGCGCCGGCCGGCTTCGGTACGGCCGGCGTCAACGGTCAGCACCGGCATCCGCCGGGTCACGCGCCGGGCCGTACGCGAGAACGCCCGCGGGCTGCCGAACGACTCCAGGTGCAGCAGGGCCAGTTCGGTGCGGCCGTCGCTCTCCCACCACTGGAGCATGTCGTTGCCGCTGACGTCGTACTTGTCGCCGAGGGAAGCGAAGGACGAGACGCCGATGCCGAGCCGGGACAGCCCGTCGAGCAGGGCGATGCCGACACCACCGGACTGTACGGCGACGCCAGCCGTCCCTGGGCGCGGATGCCTGGCGGCGAAGGTGGCGTCGAGGCGCAGCTCCGGGTCGGTGTGGGAGATGCCGAGGCAGTTGGGGCCGACGAGCCGCATGCCGTACGAGCGGCAGGCCGCCAGCAGGGCCTGCGCCTGGTCCGCGTCCAGGCCGGCGGTAATGACGAGCAGGCCCCGTACGCCCGCCTTGCCGCACTCCTCGGCGGTGTCCGGGATCGCGGCGGCGGGCACGGCGAGCACCGCGAGGTCGGGGGTCTTGGGCAGGGCGCTGACCGACGGGTGGCACGGCACGCCGAGGATCGAGTGCGCGGCGGGGTTCACCGCGAACAGCCGCCCGGTGTAGCCGCCCGCGTGCAGCTGGTGCAAGACCGCCCGGCCCACCGAGCCCGGCTTGCGACCGGCGCCGACGACGGCGACCACCTTCGGCCGCAGCAGCGGCTCCAGGCTGACGACATCGGCGGCACGGCCACGTTCCTCCACGGCCGTCAGGTAGGTGTCGCTCTGATCGAGGGCGATGGTGCAGAGCACCTCCGGGCCCTCGAAGCGGCGGGCCGTGCGCAGGCCGAGGTCGGCAAAGAGCCGCAGCACCTCGTTGTTCTCACTCAGCGCGTCGGCCGTGAAGGCCGTGATGCCCTCCGCGCGGGCGGCCGAGACCAGGTGCTCGACAAGGAGCGTGCCGACGCCCCGGTGGTGCAGTCCGTCGGCGACCGCGATAGACATGTCGGCCGTGTCTCCGGTGCCGCCGGTGTCGTACTCGGCGAGGCCGATGACCCGGCCCAGCGTCTCGGCCAGCAGGGCCCGGTACCCGGGACGCGGCGGACCGCAGGCCCGGTCGGCGGCCAGGCCGGCCGACCGGCGGCTCGCAGCGAAGAACCGCAACCGCAGATTCTCCGGGGACATCTCCTCGTAGAACCCCTGCAACTGCTCGTGATCGGCCCGCACCACCGGGCGGATGCACACGGTCGTGCCGTCCGCGAGCAGTGCGTGAACCGTGAGCCTGCTGAGCGCGTCGTCCGTCATCGCGGGTCTCCTCCAGATCTCCTGACACCACGAGCGTCCAGCGGAACGGGGCAGGGTCACATGGGCTGACCGGGGCCGAAAGGTGGGCCGGTCAGCCCTCAGTTCCTGTTCGAAGCCCTACGGCGGTGGGACAACAGGTTCCGTGAAAGCGCGGAGAGAAGCGTTCTCGGTTCTGTCTCTTTGGTCAGCGTCGTAACCTCTTTGGTCAGCGTCGTAACCGGTGCTGCCGGCCCGCTGACGTTCGTCGACGATTCCCCTCGGGCGGTGCAGTTCCTGGGATAAGATCACGTTGGCTGTTGATCATCGCGGTCGCCGTCATACCGAAGAGGAAGCCATGTGGCGAACGCTGGCCAGCGCGGTGGCCGGTCTGCTCGTTCTGTTCGTCGGCAGTCTTGCCTTCAACGCGGCGTCCGGCCAGAGCCGTTGGCCCGGGCCGCTGGACTTTGTGCGGGTCCACCCGTGGGTGGTACTCCTCATCCTGATCCCGTTGTCGTTGATCGGGCTGTGGCAGGGGCCGCGCCGCGTCCGTGCGCAGAACCCGCCCGCACCCATGGCGTACCGGCTGCCGCCGCGCAACACCAACTTCACCGGCCGCGACGCCACGCTGCGGGAGTTGCGGCAGCACCTCACCTCGGCGAACGACGTCGCGATGCTGGTCGTGCACGGGTTGGGTGGCGTCGGCAAGACCCAGCTCGCGGTCGAGTACGCCTACCGCTACCAGTCGAAGTACCGGTTCGTCGCGTTCGTGGACGCCGAGCAGTCCGATCTCGTGGCGTCGCAGTTCGTATCGCTGGCCAGGGAGCTGGGGCTGTCGGAGGTGAGCTCCGACCAGGTCATCCCACACGTGTACGGCAAGTTGGTGGACCGCAGGCCCTGGCTGATCATCTTCGACAACGGGGAGAAGCCGGCCACGCTCACGCACGCGCTGCCGTCGGGTGGCCTGGCGAGCAACGGCCACGTCATCGTCACGACCAGGGTGAGTGGCTGGTCGAGCAGAGGCGGCGTCATCGACCTGGATGTGTTCACCAGGCGAGAGTCGGTGGAGCTGCTGGTCCGGCGGGTGCCCGGCATCACCGCGGCGGTGGCGGACCGGATCGCCGAGCAACTGGGGGACCTGCCGCTGGCGTTGGAACAGGCGGCCGGGTACATGAGCTACAACCACACGGCGCCCGAGGAGTACCTGACTCTGCTGACGACGCGGCTGGAGGACATGATCGCGCGGGGCGAGCTGACCGACCGGCCTGCGGTGGTGGTCGCGACCCTGTGGCAGCTCAGTGTGCGAAGGCTGGAGACGGACGAGCCCCAGGCGGTGCGGCTGCTGGAGCTGTGTGCCCTGCTGGCGCCGGAGCCGATCCCGCTGGACCTGTTCACCGGCAGACCCGAGATGCTGAACGGAGCCGCAGCCGACCCGCTGGCGTGGGACACGACGGTCGGCGCCCTAGCCGGGCTGGGGCTCGCGAGGCGCGGGGACGCGTCCCTGGTGCTGCACCGGCTGGTTCAGGCCGCCATCCGGGCCGCGATGCCGGACGAGGTGCACACTGCCGCTCGGGTCCAGCTGTGTCGTGCGCTGCTCGCGGCCGTGCCGCACGACATCCACGGTGACCCGGATGCCGGGCCGCGGTGGCAGGAGCTGCTCCCGCACGTCATTGCGGTGACCAGGGCCGATCCACCGGCCGAGTGCGCTGCGGAGACGGCGGTGCTGCTGAGGCTCGCGTCGGAGTTCCTCCTCCGTATAGGCGATCCCTCGCTGGCGCTGCCCCTGTGTGAACGTGCCCTCGCGATTGACGAGTCGCTCGAGGGCCGGGATGCGGAGGCCGGCTTCGACCTCATAGCACTGGCGCAGATCCACAAGGACCTCGGCGCGGCGGAGAGGGCACGCCCGCTGGCGGAGCGCGCGCTGCGCCTGCACGAGTCCAGCCTGCCGGCGGGCAGTCCCGCCATCGCGACGGACCTGGCCAATCTGGCGCGGATACTCTGCATTCTCGGTGAACACCGGGCGGCGCAGCCACTGGCCGAGCGGGCGCTGCAGATCGACGAGGAGGCGTACGGGCCGGACGACCCGTATGTGAGCTTCGACCTGATAGCACTGGCGAACGTCCACGTCGACCTGGGCGACCACGCCACGGCCGTGCCGCTGATCTCGCGGGCGCTGAGGATCCGCGAGGCCAGGTACGCGCCGGACCACCTGTACATCGGGTACGTCCTGCTGTTCAAGGCCCGAGTCCTGCACACGTTGAACGACCCGACCGCAGCGGACCTCGCGCGCCGGGGTGCAGAGATCCTGCACACCCAGCTGGGCAAGACCCACCCCAAGACCGAGGAAGCATTCGCTCTGGTCAACCGTCTACGTTGACGACCCCATACCTATTCGCGGCCTGAGCGTGGCGTGCCGGTGTCGTCGGCGGTCGTTGCCGGTTTCGTGTGGAGGATCTCGCGGGCCTGTTCCGCGGCGCGGGCGGTGCTCTCGGCGACGAAGTCGAGGAAGCGGGCGATGTTCTCCAGGCGGGTGGCAGCCGGGCTGCCGGGGACGAGGACGCCGACGCCCTGCCGTGCGATCTCGACGACCTGGGCGAGAGAGCGGGCGCTGGCCACCATCGACTGGTACCAGACGTCGTCGTCGACGACGTAGCGCTCGCGGCGGCGTTCGCCCTGTTCCCTGCGGACGAAGGCCTGGCTCTCGAGGAACGCGATCGCTTTCGAGATGGACGCCGGGCTGACCTGGAGGCGCTGGACGAGTTCGGACGCGGTGAGGCTGCCGGAGTCGGTGAGGGTGAGGCAGACCATCACCCGGGCCGTCATCGTGGTCATGCCCGAAGCCATCATGACGCTGGTGAACATCTCCTCGTACTCGCGCACCGCCTCGGCGTCGCGTCCGTAGGCCTGCTCGGGTGCCTCGGTCCCCCGGGGCGTGGCCTGCCTGCGCCGGTGGGTGCGGTGTTCGGTGGCGCGGTGGGCCAGGTCGGCGCGGTAGGCGGTGGGGCCGCCGTTGCGCATCACCTCACGCGTGATCGTCGAGGTCGGGCGCTCGAGACGTCTGGCGATCTCCGCGTAGGCGAGGCCGTCGGCCAGCCCCAGCGCGATCTGCTGGCGCTCCTGCTGGGTGAGTCTGCCTCCCGGCATCGCGGTCTCCTTCATGCTCCGTGGCGCCCCAGAATAGCGTTCACCCCCAATCCATTGCAACGACCCGGGCACCGTCGTTGCATTAATCTCGAGACTCGTTGCAACGATTTCTCGCCTTCCACCTGCACAAATGGAAATTCATCGCAATGATTTTGTTGCCGACTCCATGAATGCAACGTAGCTTTTCCGTCATCGCAAACGACGAGTCCCAGGAGAGCATGATGCAGAAGTTCGACACCCCCGCCCCGATCGCCGCCGTCCTCGACATCCAGGCCGGGCGGGTGCAGGTGATCGCCGCCGACCGCACCGACACCACGGTCGAGATCCGGCCCGCGGACCCCTCCAAGAACCGGGATGTGAAGCTGGCCGAGCAGGCCACGGTCGAATACGCCGACGGCACCCTGCGGATCACGGCCACGGCGGCGACGAAGAACCGGATCCTGGGCCCGTCCGGCTCGGTCGAGGTGACCGTCCAGCTGCCCGCCGGATCCCGCATCGAGGCGAAGTCGGCCGGCGCCGAGTTCCGGGGGGTCGGACGGCTCGGCGAGGTCGCCGTCGAGGGCGCGCAGGGCCCGGTCAAGCTCGACGAGACCGCAGGCGCCCGCCTGACCGTCCTGGCCGGGGACGTCTCGGTCGGCCGGCTGGGCGGACCCGCGGAGATCAGCACCCAGCAGGGCGACATCCGCATCGACGAGGCTGTCCGCGGCACGGTCACGCTGCGCACCCAGCAGGGCCAGATCTCGGTCGGCGCCGCCCGCGGAGTCTCCGCCTCGCTGGACGCCGGCACCTCCTACGGCCGGATCCGCAACGCGCTCAAGAACACCGAAGGCGCCGCCGCAGGCCTGAACATCCAGGCGACCACCGCCTACGGCGACATCACCGCCCGCAGCCTCTAGCCCGCAGTCTCCAAGTCACCAAAGGAGTAACCGTCATGAAGTCGCCACTCGCACACAAGCCCGCGATGGCGACTTCGGCCGCCCCTGGCCCCGTCGCCTCCTTCCTAAGGTTCGCCATCACCGGAGGCGGCGTCGGGGTCCTCTCCAGCTTCGCGGTACCGCTGCTGGCCATGACCATGCCCTGGGCAATCTCGAACGCGATCATCACCGTCGCCTCCACCCTGCTGTGCACCGAACTCCACGCCCGCCTCACCTTCGCCAAAGGACGCAGCGCCCGATGGCAAGAGCACTGGCAGTCCGCCGGCTCAGCGACCGCCGCGTACCTGGCGACCAGCATCGCCATCTACGTCCTGCACCTGACCCAGCCCTCCCCCGGCACACTGACCCAGCAGACCGTCTACCTCAGTGCCTCCGCCCTCGCGGGCACAGCCCGCTTCGCCATCCTGCGCCTCTACGTCTTCACCAGCCGCCACAGCCAGACCACACGACCACTGACACAGCACGAGACGGTGCCCACGCCCGACCCCACGGCAGTACGCCAGCCATCGTGCACAAGCTGGCCCAACGGGTCGCGGCCACACCTGGCGGCGTGAGCCCCGGCCCCCTGGCGCCCGGGAGTGCCGTCACTCCGACAGCAGCAGTCGACCGGTCTCCCCCGGCTGCAGGCACACCGTGCGGTCCGGGAGCCGTACGTCGATCGGCGAGGCGTCGGACGACGGCACCTCGATCCGCAGCAGCTCTCGCTCCAGCCGCAGCCGTACGCCCCAGTGCCCCTGGTAGCGCAGGGCGAAGCCGTACGAGGACAGCTCGGGCAGCGGCACCGGGTCGAGCCACAGTGCACCGCCCCGTGTCTCCAGGCCGGTCAGTCCGCGCTGGACGAAGTCGAGGGTGCCGGCCATGGCGCCCAGGTGGATCCCCTCGCCGGTGGTGCCGCCCTGCAGGTCGGCGATGTCGCCCTGCAGGGCCTCCTGGCAGAACTTCCAGGCCTCCGCCCGACGGGCCCGGGCCAGCACCCAGCCGTGGACGAGACCGCTGAGGGTGGAGCCGTGGCTGGTGCGGTGCAGGTAGTAGTCGACGGTGCGTTGCCAGGTGTCCTCATCGAGATGTACGCCCAACCGGCGGAAAAGGCTCTGCAGTTCGGCCGGTGAGAAGAGATAGCCGAGCATCAGGACGTCGGCCTGCTTGGAGGCCTGGTAGCGGTTGACGCTGTCGCCCTCCGCCTCCAGGATCCGGTCCAGGCGCCGGATGTCGCCGTACCGCTCGCGGTAACCGTCCCAGTCGAGCTCCTCCAGCCGGCCGTAGCCCTCGAACTGGCTGATGACGTCGTCGTGGAAGGGCACGTGGAGCGTGCGGGACACGTCCTCCCACAGTTCGAGTTCGCCCCCGTCCAGACCTGTGCGCTCGACGAGTTCGCGGCGGCGTGGCTCCGGGAGGGTCTCCAACAGCTCCAGTGTGCGGGCAAGCACCCAGGCGGCGGTGAGGTTCGTGTACGCGTTGTCGTCGAGGCCCGGCACCCGCGCGCCGGGGTACGCCTCGTGGTACTCGTCGGGGCCGACCACACCCCTGATGCGGTGCCGTCCGAGGGACTCGTCGTAGACGGCGGCGTCCGCCCAGAAGCGGGCGATCTGCAGCAGCATCTCGGCGCCCTTGGTGTGCAGGAACTCCATGTCGCCGCTGGCCTCGCAGTACTGCCACACGTTGTACGCGATCGCCGAGCCGACGTGGTGCTGGAGCCGGGAATGGTCGGACAGCCAGCGTCCGGAGCGCGGGTTGAGGTGGAGCTGCTGGGTCTCCTCGCGTCCGTCGCTGCCGCTCTGCCAGGGGTACATGGCCCCCCTGCGGCCCGCCGCCCGGGCATTCATCCGGGCCTGTTCGAGGCGGCGGTGGCGGTAGCCGAGCAGGGCGCGGGAGACCTCGGGCAAGTGCAGGTTGAGGTAGGGCAGGACGAACAGTTCGTCCCAGAAGACGTGCCCGCGATAGGCCTCGCCGTGCAGTCCCCGCGCCGGCACACCGACGTCGAGCTCGGCGGTGTGCGGCGAGAGGGTCTGCAGGACGTGGAAGAGGTGCAGCCGCAGGATGCGGCCCGCCTCGCCGGGAACGTCGAGCTCCGCCCGGCGCCACAGCTGGTCCCAGGCGGTCAGGTGCGACTCCACCAGCGCGTCGAAGCCGGGTGCCTGGCCCACCCGGTCGACGGCGGCGTGGAGCGGGTCGCTGATCGCGGGGTCGCGGGACGTGTGCAGGGCGACGGTCTTGTCGACGGTCGCGGTGCGTCCAGAGGCCAGGTCGAGGGTCAACTGCTGGAGGGCGTACGGGGTTTCATGGTTGATGGAGACGGGCGCCTCGGCGGTGACGCGGGCCGCCATGCCGATGCGGATGTCCGAGGTGCGGGTGCGGCAGCGCAGCCATACCGTGTCCGGGGCGGCGGTACCGGTGTGCACGTGGGTGAGGTGGCGGCCGTCCAGGTCCCGGTAGCGCGGCACGCCGGAGTTGGTGACGCCGCCGTCGAGGGCTGCCTCGACCTGGAGTTCGCCCGAGAAGCCCTCGGCCGTGAACTCGGTGCGCAGTGCGGCCAGATGCGGGTCCGCCATGTGCACCAACCTCTGCTGACGCACCCTCAATTCCCGTCCTTCGCCCAGGTCGTACCGCGTCCGGCGCTCCAACAGCCCTGCCGACAGGTGCAGGATCTGACGGTGGTCGAGCACGGCCGCGGTGTCGGGGGTGAGCCATGGCCCGTCGGAGAGGCGGAAGCGCAGGGGGAGCCAGTTCGGGACGTTGACCATGTCCTCGTTCTCGACCTGGCGGCCCGCGACCTCGGAGGTGAGCCGGTTGTAGCAGCCGGCCACATACGTGCCCGGGTAATGCACCTCGTCGGCGGCGCACTCCGGCAGCGCGCCACGGGTGGCGAAATAGCCGTTGCCCAGGGTGCACAGCGACTCCCGCAGGCGCTCGTCGGCAGGTTCGTAGCCCTCGTACTCCCAGCTCCAGCCCGTCACTTCGGCGCTCCTCCCCCACATAGTTCTCCCAGGTCTCGTACGACGATGTCGGCGCCGTGCCGCAGCAGCCGCGCCCCGGTGTCCTCACCGGCGGTGCGGTCCACGCCGATCACCAGGGCGAACCCGCCGCGCCGGCCCGCCTCCACGCCCGCGAGGGCGTCTTCCACGACGGCGGCGCGGTCGGCGGGGACGCCGAGCCGGCGGACCGCTTCCAGGAACAGGTCGGGCTGCGGCTTGCCCGCCAAGCCCAGTCGGGCCGCCTCGCCGCCGTCCATGAGGACGTCGAACAGGTCGAGTACCCCGGCCCGGGCCAGCAGTTCACCTGCGTGGCGGGACGCCGAGGCCGCCGCTCGGGGTACCCCCGCCCGGCGCAGGGCATGCACCAGCCGTATGGTCCCCGGATAGGCGTCGACGCCGTGCTCGCGCAGCCGCTGCACGAACAGGCGCTCCTTGTCCGCGGCGACGGCACGCACCGTCTCATCCGACAGCTCGATGCCGCGTGCGGCCAGGAACGCGGCGGCGCCGTCGAGGCGGGACTTGCCGTCGACGTGGCGCAGATAGTCGTCCCGTACGTCGAACGGGCGGCGCCGTTCGGGGTCTTCGGGCGGGTGGGCGCGCAGGTAGGCGTCGAAGGCCGCTTTCCAGGCCGCGGCGTGCACCCGGGCCGAATCGGTGATCACTCCGTCGGTGTCGAAGACGACGGCCTGCACGTCCCGCAGCACCGGTGCGAGCGCTTCGCGGGACGTCCCAGGGGCGAGTGGGCGGTTCACGGTCACGCCCGCTGCGGCACGATCGCCACCGGGCACGCCGCATGGTGCAGCAGCGTGTGCCCTGCGCGGCCGAGCTGGAGCCCGAGATGGCCGGACCGGCGGTGCGCCCCGACAATCACCAGATCCGCGGCGGCCGACCGGTGCAACAGCACCTTGCGGGCCGGTCCTTCCACGGTGTGACGGCGCACCCGTACCCCGGGGTGGTCCGCCATCGGGTCGTGGAGCAAGGCATCGAGCACGGCGGACGCCTGCTCCTCGTGGTAGTGCGCCGGATCCCCGGCGAGGAGCGGATGATCGGCGGCCTCGTGCGCGGGGCAGCGCCAGGCACGTACGACATCGAGGGTGCACCCGCGCGCCTCGGCCTCACGGAACGCGAACCGCACCGCCTCACCACCGGTCGCGGACTCGCCCGCGCCGAGCAGGATCCGCTCGTGGCTACCCGCCAGGCCGGCCTTGTCGCCGCGAACCACGATCACCGGGCAGTGGGCTCGGGACGCCACGGCCAGCGAGACCGACCCGAGGAGCAGGCCCGTCAGCTCACCTCGGCCACGCGATCCCGTCACGAGGGCGGAGGCATTGTGGCCCTTGAGCACAAGGGCGGACGCCGCGTCCTCGGGCACCACCTCGATGGAGACCTTCACCTCGGGATTGCGCCGCCGGGCACGCTCCGCCGCGGAACCGACGATGTTGTCCGCCAGCACCTCCTCGGACGGGTGTTCAGCAGCGCTCCCGGACGGGGCGACCCCTTCGTAGCGCTCCCACAGGGAGGCGTACACCAGCCGCAACGGCAGTCCGTGCCGGGCCGCTTCATCGACCGCCCAGTCGACTGCGACGAGGCTCGAACTCGATCCGTCGACACCCACGATCAGGGGCAGCTCCATGTCCCTCACCACCTTTCGCCGGGCTGTGCAGACGTGCAGCAGCACGGGTTCCCCTCACCGTTGCATCCATGGCCGGGTGGCGGGAGGGGCGGTTCGTCCACGGCTTGGGCCATTCGGCCCCTGTGTTCGGCTCGCAGTCGAGCCCTTGGGCAGCGCGCCCGACTCGCCCTGCCCCACGACTCCGTCCTGGGAGGAACGTTCAGTGCCACCTGATGCGGAATTGCAAAATTTCGCAATTGGTTAGATGCTGTGTTGGCTGTGTTCGCAGGTAGCCGCCGGCACGGCCTTCGCTTGCCCCGGGTGGGGCGCTGTCGGGAAAGTCGAGAAGCCGTGTCCGTTCCGCTGTACCAGGCCAAGGCCGAGTTCTTCAGGATGCTGGGGCACCCCGTACGGATAAGGGTGCTGGAGCTGCTGCAGGACGGACCGATGCCGGTACGGGGGCTGCGGGCCCGGATCGAGGTGGAGCCCTCCAGCCTGTCGCAGCAGCTGGCGGTGCTGCGCCGGTCGGGCATCGTCAGCTCCAGGCGCGAGGGCTCGACAGTGGTGTACGCGCTCGCCAGCGGGGACGTCGCCGACCTGATGAAGGCCGCACGCCGGATCCTGACCGAGATGCTGGCTGGGCGGAACGAGCTCCTGGCCGAGCTGCGGGACGCCGAGGTGACCCCGCGATGAGGAGCTCGTTCGCCCGGGCCGGGGCCCGGCTCACCGCGCTGCTGCCCGGCCGTACCGATCTGACGGAGATGCGCCGGGACCCGCGCCGGGACCTGCTGGCCGGGCTGACGGTGGCGATCGTCGCACTGCCGCTCGCGCTGGGGTTCGGCGTCTCCTCCGGGCTCGGTGCCGAGGCCGGGCTGGCGACCGCGGTCATCGCCGGTGCGCTGGCCGCGGTGTTCGGCGGTTCGAATCTGCAGGTGTCGGGGCCGACGGGCGCGATGACGGTGGTGCTGGTGCCGATCGTCGCGGAGCACGGGCCGTCCGGGGTTCTGGCCGTGGGGCTGATGGCAGGCGTGATGCTCGTCGCGCTCGCCCTGCTCCGGGCCGGGAAGTACATGCAGTACGTGCCTGCCCCGGTCGTCGAGGGCTTCACGCTCGGCATCGCCTGCGTGATCGGTCTGCAGCAGATCCCGAATGCCCTGGGGGTGCCCAAGCCGGAAGGCGACCGCGTCCTCGTGGTGACCTGGCGTGCCCTGGAGGAGTTCGCGAAGCACCCGAACTGGACCGCCGCCGCCTTCGCCCTGGCGGTCGCCGCCGTGATGCTGATGGGCGCCCGCCTGCGGCCCACGGTCCCCTTCTCCATCCTCGCGGTGATCGCCGCCACCGTCGTTGCGCAGGTGGCCGGACTGGACGCCGCGCAGCCGATCGGCGAGCTGCCGTCAGGACTGCCCGCGCCGTCTCTCTCCTTCCTGGACCCGGGCTCGCTCGGCTCCCTGTTCGCCCCCGCGGTCGCGGTGGCGGCGCTGGCCGCCCTGGAGTCACTGCTGTCGGCCTCGGTCGCCGACGGCATGACGGTCGGCCAGAAGCACGACCCGGAGCGCGAGCTGTTCGGGCAGGGTCTGGCCAACATCGCGGCCCCGCTGTTCGGCGGCGTGCCGGCGACGGGCGCGATCGCGCGGACGGCGGTCAACGTCCGTACGGGCGCCAGCTCCCGGCTGTCGTCTCTCACCCACGCGGCGGTCCTCGCCGTGATCGTCTTCGCCGCCGCGCCCCTGGTCTCCAGGATCCCGCTCGCCGCGCTGGCGGGCGTCCTGCTGGCCACGGCGATCCGCATGGTCGAGGTCGGCTCGCTCCGGGCGATGGCGAAGGCCACCCGTTCCGACGCGCTGATCCTGGTGCTGACCGCCGTCGCGACCCTCGCACTCGACCTCGTGTACGCGGTGATCATCGGCCTGGTGGTCGCGGGTGCGCTGGCCCTGCGTGCGGTAGCCGTACAGGCCCGCCTGGACCAGGTCCCCCTGGACCGGGGCGACCACAGCGCCGAGGAGCATGCGCTGCTGGCCGAGCACATCGTGGCCTACCGCATCGACGGGCCCTTGTTCTTCGCCGCCGCCCACCGCTTCCTTCTCGAGCTGGCCGAGGTCGCCGACGTACGCGTCGTCATCCTGCGGATGTCCCGCGTGACGACCATCGACGCCACCGGTGCCCTCGTCCTCAAGGACGCGGTGGAGAAGCTCCACCGGCGCGGCATCGTCGTCATGACCTCTGGGATCCGCGCCGGTCAGCGCCAGGTCCTGGACTCGGTCGGCGCGCTGGAGCTGCTGCGCCTGGAGGGGCGTGAGTACGCCACCACGCCCGAGGCGATCCAGGGCGCCCGTACTCACCTGGAGTGCGCCGGCGTCATGCCGGCCCTCCCCGCCCAGACGTCCCGGCCCGTCAGCGAGGAAACGGAGGAACCCGTCGGATGAGTACTCCGCCGAGTACTCCGCCAAGAACATCTGGATCGCCCTCCCCTCTGAACCGAACAGGCTGATCGCGCAAGAAAGTTGACGCCCATGACCATCGAGTGGCGCTACACCGTCGAGCAGAACCTCGGCATCCTGTCCGTCTCCGGATACCTGGGTCTGGACGCCGTTCGCCGCTTCGCGGGTGCCGTCGGCTGGGTCGTGGGACGCGGGACCGGCCCGGTCATCGTGGACCTGACCGGACTGCGCGGCTGGTCGGCCGAGGGCCAGTTGGCGATCACCGAGGCCGCGCGCCGCCTTGCCGAAGCGGGCCGCAGCCTGGAACTGGCCGCGATCCCCGCCGACGGATCCCTGGTCCCCGTCGGTGACTGCCCGCCCAT
The DNA here is from genome assembly GCF_043198355.1 of Streptomyces sp. NPDC048825. NCBI lineage: Bacteria > Bacillati > Actinomycetota > Actinomycetes > Kitasatosporales > Streptomycetaceae > Streptomyces > Streptomyces sp. NPDC048825. The sequence goes on along the minus strand of NZ_JBICUR010000034.1, from coordinate 3,818 downwards.
CCCCGTGCACCCCGACCTGTCCGGCGCGCTCGCGGCACACAGGACACGAGCGGCCGCCTCGGCGGACAGCGGTCCCCGCCCCGGGCACGCAGCTCGCAGATGAGACCACCGGCCCCGAACAGCTCCTCCAGCGCGGGCGGCAGACTGTCGTCCGGTGCACAGATTCGGTGTGGCCGCCGCCGCGCGCGAGGATGGGCCGCATGTGTGTGACGAGCGAAGCGAGATGGAGGTCCCCCCGCCCGAAGGGTGGAGCGTGGATGCGATGCGCCGAGGACCGGCCCATACCGCCGTACTGCTCCGCCGGGGAGAGGACGGCACGATGACGACCCCGCTGTACCAACTGAAGGCCGAGTTCTTCAAGACACTGGGCCATCCCGCACGCATCCGGGTGTTGGAGCTGCTGAGCGAGCGCGAGCACGCCGTGGCGGAGATGCTGCCCGAGGTGGGCATCGAGCCGGCCCACCTGTCGCAGCAGCTCGCGGTGCTGCGGCGGGCGAACCTGGTGGTGACCCGCAAGGAGGGCTCGACCGTGTACTACTCGCTGACCAGCCCGCACATCGCCGAGTTGCTCAGGGTCGCCCGCACCATCCTGTCCGGCGTGCTCGCCGGCCAGGCCGAACTGCTCGCCGACCTTCAGGCCGCCCAGACGCAGCCGAAACCGCCGTCGTGACGCCGGCCCTCAATCAGCGGCCAACTCCCGAGAGTCGACAGCGCTCTTCGGTGCGGGAGGCGGTCGCTTCACCCGGCGTGCCATAAGTCCGGCCGCGGGTGGCCTGTTGGACACACACGGAGCCGCTCAAGTTCCGGTTCTCGCCGGACGCCGCCGAACTCCCCGCTCCGGTGCGGCCGCCGTCCGACTGGACCTGTCTCGGCAGAGCCGCCCGGTGTGGGGGCGTTTTGGCGACGCACGCCGCATCGGGCGTTGCCATCCGGGCGACGGTGGCGCGATCGCTTGGCGTGGGTTGCTCATCACGCTGCGAATTTCTCATTACACAACGGCGCCACGAAAGCCCGGCTGGCGGACTTCTGTCAAGACACACCCTTGACCGGACACCCTCACCCTTGGACCATGTTGCGTATTGCTCGCTCTGTTGCTCATTACGCACCATTGGAGGATGTCATGTCACCTCGCCCCGACCCCGGCCGCGAGTTCGTCCTCACTCTCTCGTGCCCCGACCAGGCCGGCCTGGTCCACGCCGTCAGCGGCTTCCTTGTCGACCACTCCGGGAACATCCTGGAGAGCCAGCAGTTCGACGACCGCCTGCAGGGCCGCTTCTTCATGCGCGTCCACTTCGACGTCTCGGACCCCAGGGCGTCGCTGGAACGCCTGCGCACCGATTTCGCCCCGGTGGCCGAGGCGTACCGGATCGAGTGGCGGCTGTGGGACGCGGCCGCCCCCACGCGCACCCTGATCATGGTCTCCAAGTACGGCCACTGCCTGAACGACCTGCTGTTCCGCAAGAGCACCGGCGCACTCAACATCGAGGTGCCTGTGATTGTCTCCAATCACCGGGACTTCGAGCCGCTCGCACACAGCCACGGCATCCCCTTCCACCACATCCCCGTCACACCGCAGACCAAGGCGGAGGCGGAGGCGGAACTGCTGGATCTGGTAGGGCGGTTCGAGATCGACGTCGTGGTCCTCGCCCGCTACATGCAGATCCTCTCGGACGACCTGTGCAAACGACTCGAGGGCCGGGCCATCAACATCCACCACTCCTTCCTCCCCAGCTTCAAGGGAGCCCGCCCCTACCTCCAGGCCCACCAACGAGGAGTCAAGCTGGTCGGGGCCACCGCCCACTACGTCACCCCCGACCTGGACGAGGGGCCCATCATCGAGCAGGACGTCGTCCGCGTGGACCACTCCCACGACCCCGACGAGCTGGTCACCATGGGCCGGGACGTCGAGGCCCGGGTACTGGCGCGCGCCGTGCAGTGGCACAGCGAGAGCCGCATCCTGCTCAACGGCCACCACACCGTGGTCTTCCGCTGAGGACGCCGCCGAGCACGTCGGCGCAGCACTTCTCCCCCGCCGAGGCGTACGGCGCACCCTGCGCCCCAACACGAGGAAGCCGCAGATGACCGTTCTGAACACGCCCCTGCACGAGCTCGACCCCGAGGTCGCCGCCGCGGTCGACGCCGAGCTGAACCGTCAGCAGTCCACCCTGGAGATGATCGCCTCCGAGAACTTCGCTCCAGTCGCGGTCATGGAGGCGCAGGGCTCGGTGCTGACCAACAAGTACGCCGAGGGCTACCCGGGCCGCCGCTACTACGGCGGCTGCGAACACGTCGACGTGGCCGAGCAGATCGCGATCGACCGGCTCAAGGAACTGTTCGGCGCCGAGTACGCCAACGTCCAGCCGCACTCCGGCGCCTCCGCCAACCAGGCCGCGCTCTTCGCGCTGGCCCAGCCCGGTGACACCATCCTGGGCCTGGATCTGGCCCACGGCGGCCACCTCACCCACGGGATGCGGCTGAACTTCTCCGGCAAGCAGTTCAACGTGGTCGCCTACCACGTGGACTCCGCCACCGGCCTGGTCGACATGGCCGAGCTGGAGCGGCTGGCCAAGGAGCACCGCCCGAAGGTGATCATCGCGGGCTGGTCGGCGTACCCGCGGCAGCTGGACTTCGCAGAGTTCCGCCGGATCGCCGACGAGGTCGAGGCGTACCTGTGGGTCGACATGGCGCACTTCGCGGGCCTGGTCGCCGCGGGCCTGCACCCGAACCCGGTCCAGTACGCGGACGTGGTCACCTCCACCACCCACAAGACGCTGGGCGGCCCGCGCGGCGGCTTCATCCTGGCCAAGAAGGACTTCGCCAAGAAGCTGAACTCCTCGGTCTTCCCCGGCTTCCAGGGCGGCCCGCTGGAGCACGTGATCGCGGCCAAGGCGGTCTCCTTCAAGGTCGCCGCCTCCGAGGACTTCAAGGAGCGTCAGCGCCGTACGGTCGAGGGCGCGAAGATCCTCGCCGAGCGGCTCACCGCACCGGACGCCCGCGAGGCCGGCGTCAACGTGCTGTCGGGCGGCACGGATGTGCACCTGATCCTGGTCGACCTGCGCGAGAGCGAGCTGGACGGGCAGCAGGCCGAGGACCGCCTCCACGAGGTCGGCATCACCGTCAACCGCAACGCCGTCCCGAACGACCCGCGCCCGCCGATGGTCACCTCGGGCCTGCGCATCGGCACGCCGGCCCTGGCCACCCGTGGCTTCCAGGCCGAGGACTTCGCCGAGGTCGCGGACGTCATCGCGCAGGCGCTCAAGGCGGCTTCTCCCTTCGGGGAGGCCGACGCGGACGCGTTGAAGGCCCGGGTGAAGGCGCTGGCCGACAAGCACCCGCTGTACCCCGGTCTCAACCAGTAAGGAGTGACCGTGGCCATCTCGGTCTTCGACCTGTTCTCGATCGGCATCGGCCCGTCCAGCTCCCACACGGTCGGCCCGATGCGCGCGGCACGCATGTTCGCCGCCCGGCTGAAGGGGGACGGCGTACTCGCCGAGACCACCACGGTCCACGCCGAGTTGTACGGCTCCCTGGGCGCGACCGGCCACGGCCACGGCACCCCGAAGGCCGTCCTGCTCGGTCTGGAGGGCAACGAGCCGCACACCGTCGACGTCCTCCAGGCCGAGCACGAGGTCGAGCGGATCAAGTCGACCGGAAGGCTGCGGCTGTTGGGCGTCGAGATCGGCGATGCTCAGGAGATCCCCTTCTCCTTCGACGACGACCTGGTCCTGCACCGCCGCAAGACGCTGCCGTACCACGCGAACGGCATGACGCTCTGGGCGTACGACGCGTCCGGCGCCGAACTCCTGACGAAGACGTAC
>NZ_JBICUR010000033.1:0-54155 GCF_043198355.1 Streptomyces sp. NPDC048825 | reverse complement strand
CCTCCGGCTCACACAGGGCGCGGGTTTCCTGAGACAGAACCTACGCGACGGGCATACGACGCACCGGCCCACGTCCCCTCCCGCCGGTGGGCAAGTTGAAGGTTCGTCGTGGCTGGTGAGCCCTGCCACAGCGGAGCTCAAGCGGAGTGGAGCCGTTTGGTGAACCAGTGCTCGGCGTACTCCTCGTCGTTGTACCGCTCGATCTCCGCGTAGCCGTGCCGCGTGTACAGCGCGCGTGCTTCGACCAGGTCGCCGCGGGTGTCGAGGACGACCCGCTCGGCGCCGAGGCCGCGGGCCGCCTCCTCGGCCGCCGTGAGCAGTACGGCACCGCCGCCCTTGCCGCGCAGATCCTGCCTTACGAACACCCGCTTGAGCTCGCCCGTGCCCGCGTCCCGGAGCCGCACGCCCGCTGTGCCGGCCGACTCGCCGTCGTACCGGGCGAGCAGTAACACTCCGGTGGGCGGGGCGAGTTCGGCCCCGGTTTCGGCGGCGATCTCGCGTTCCAGCTCGGCCGGGTCGGTGGTGTGCCCGCGGTGGAGCAGATACCAGCGGTCGCTGACCTCCGTGTAGTACGCCCGCCAGAGCGCAGCCGCGGCGGGCGAGTCGAAGGGCTCGGGGGCGACGGTCCAGGACGTCGGCGTCGTCGTACGAGTGGTCATGGTGGGCATTGTCCGTACGTACGGTCCGCCGTCCGCAAGCCAATTACCCGAGCCCCCGGCCCGCGGCCGAGTCGTTTGGGCGGCGCTCTGAGGGCAACTCGGGCAGGGAGCCGGCCCCAACGGGCCGTAACCGGAAGGTATTCCATGTCCACAGGCGTGATCATCGTTCTGATCGTGGTCGCGGCGATCATCATCGGCGCGGCCGTCTGGCTCGCCATGCCCCGCGGAGCGGGCGGCGGGCGCAATCTGCGGCGGCGCTTCGGGCCCGAGTACGACCGGGCCGTCGCCCAGCACGACGGCGACGCCAAGGCCGCCGAACGCGAGCTTGCGGACCGTGTGAAGCGGCACGGTTCGCTGCGCAGGCAGCCGCTGGAGCCCGCGGCGCGGGAGCGGTACGAGGCGCGCTGGGCCGCCGCCCAGGAGCGGTTCGTCGACTCGCCACGGGAGGCCGTGGCCGAGGCGGACCGGCTGCTCGGCGAACTGGCCGGCGCCCGCGGTTTCCCCGACGGCAACCGCTACGACGAGCAGCTCTCCGCGCTCTCCGTGCACCACGGACACCACGTCCACGGCTACCGGCGCATCCACCGGGCCGCACACGCGCCCCTCGCCGACGGCGACGAGAGCCGCACCGGTACGGAGGAACTCCGCGAGGCCATGATCGAGGCCCGCGCGCTCTTCGAGGACCTGGTGACACCGGTCCGCGAGGACACAACGCACCACCGCGCGGCCGACGAGCCCGCCCCCACCCGCTCGAACCGCCTCGGCGAACGCCTGCACACACCGTGGGCGTTCAACAGGCGCCACCACGCGAAGGGGAGTTGAGTCGAATGACTGACAACCCGGCAGTTGGCGTCTCCGGCGGTCGCCTGATGGCCCACGACGAGGCCGACAAGTGGACCCTGCGCCTACAGCACGCGGTCACCGGCTTCGTCGACGGCCCGCGGGAGTCCCTCGAAGAGGCAGACCAGGTCCTGGAGGAGGTGGCGGCCCGCTTCACAGAGGCCGTCACCCAACGCCGCCGCACCCTGCGCACGTCCTGGCAGGGAACGGGCGACGACAAGGCCGACACCGAGCAGCTACGGCTGGCCCTACGCGACTACCGAGAGCTGGCGGAACGCCTACTGCGCATCTGAACTCCCGCACACCGCAAGCCCCGCGCCCCTTCAGAGGCGCGGGGCTGTGACATGTGCGGCTCCGCCGCGATGGGGGTCCCCCCGCTCGAGCGAAGCCGAGAGTGGGGGAGCGACCGACGAACCCGCAGCTTCAATCCGCACTCCCGGCGGAGCGACGCTCCCGCCAGTCCCGTACGACCGCCTCGACGTCGTACGGCTTGAGCCCCAACGGCGGCCCCGGCGGCGGCTTGAACATCACTTCCCGGATCTTCACGTTGATCGACGTGATGATCTCCCGAACCACCCGCTCGGAAGGGGCGTCCAACGCCCGCGCAACCGCATCCTCCGCCTCCTTGCGCAACGCCAGCGTCGGCGGCAGCACGGACAGCCCCTCGCGAGCCATCTTCTGCTTGATCCACCACAACTCGTCGTACGAGGTGTCGCTGCCGCCGGGCAGTGGCTTCCCCGCGCCGGGGAGGTGATCGAACTCCCCACGCGCCTCCGCCTCGCGGATCTGTTTGTCGACCCAGGACTCGAAGCTGACCCCGGGAGGTTTTCGCTCGGTCATGCGTCAAGTGTGCCGGACGGCATGTCACCCGGGCGATCTATCATTCGGCCGCAATACGTCGCCGGAGCGCGGGGCCCACCCAGGCCCCACCATGCTGCGGCGCCGAACCACTGGATTTGCGGGAACCGAAGGAGCGCACGTGCTCGAACTCACCATGGCCACGGTGTCGGAGGCGGACGCGGGTGCGACGGCCGGGATGCAGATGGCCGACTCGCCCAGCGAACCGGGTGCTGTGCTGCGGGTGGGGCGGGACCGGGGCTTCTGCCGCCTCGCGACGCCCGACGACTGGCTGTTCGTCTCGCGGGTGCACCTCGAGTTCCTGTGCGGGCCCGACGGGACGTGGCAGGTGACGTGGCTGCGGGGCTCGCACGCCGACCCCTCGTCCGAGGTGCGGCTCGTGCTGGTCGGCGGGACCCCGCAGCCGCTGCCGTACGGCGGGACGGCGAAGCTGCCCCGGAACGGGTCCGGCGAACTGATCGTCCGGGACCGCACCGCCCCACGCAGCGTGAACGTGGGCTTCTACCACGAGGCGTGAGGCCGGGCGGTGCGAGGCCTACGGCAGTACGCGCGCCAGCGCAAAGCCGTCGTACCCCTTCACACCGACCGTCTGGATCGCCGTGGCGTCCAGCTTCGGGTGGGAGGCGAAGAGTTCGAGGGCCGCTCGGGTGCCTCGAATGGCCGGGTCGTCGGTGGTGGCGTCGGTGACGGCGCCGCCGCGTACGACGTTGTCGAGGACGATCAGGCTGCCGGGGCGGGAGAGTCTGACGGCCCAGTCGACGTAGTGCGGGTTGTTCACCTTGTCCGCGTCGATGAAGACCAGGTCGAACGGAGCGGGGTCCTCGTCGGCCAGTTTCGACAGCGAGTCCAGGGCGGGGCCCACCCGCACCTCGGTGATCTTGTCGAGGCCGGCCCGGGCGAGGTTGCGGCGGGCCACCTCCGCGTGCTTCTCGGCGTACTCGAGGCTGATCAGGCGTCCGTCCGCCGGGAGGGCGCGGCCCAGCCAGATGGTGCTGTAGCCGCCGAGGGTGCCGATCTCCAGGATGCGGCGGGCGCCCTGGATCACGGCGAGGAGGTGGAGCAGCTTGCCGTGGGTCGGGGCGACGTTGATGTGCGGCAGGCCGGCGGCGTCGCTGTCGCGCAGTGCGGCGGACAGGGCGTCGTCGGGCGGGGCGAGGAGCGCGGTGAGGTAGTCGTCCACGTCGTTCCAGAGCCGTGGCTCGGTCATGCACCATGCCTTTCGTCTGCCTAGTTAGAGGAGCTAACTAGTTCTCCGTCGAATATAGCCCGCTGCCGCCGTATCCGCCCGGCGATAACGCGGGGTCGCGAAACCGGAGGGACGCCACCGCAACCTCCGGTCGCGCCACACCCTCTTCCGGACAAAAGATGGAAGGACGTCAGGTAAAGCGGGGGTTGCCTGCGTCTCTCCACGGGGGTAGTGCGAGCCTCATAGTGTTCGCACGGTGAAAACGAACAGATGACACCCATGGGACTCGGGTGACCAACGGGGCGGGAGGGCCGACGGGGCGTGGCGAATGTGGAGCACAGCGGACGACCAGGCGATGCCTTCGCGGCGGGAGCCGCGGGCACGGCGAAGGCACGGCTGGGCGTGGTGCGCGCGGCCCTCTGGGTGATCGCCGCCGTACTGGCGGTACGACAGGTCACCGTCGTCCTGAGCACGCCGAAGGGGGAACGCCTGACGGATCTGGAGACCTGGGTCGGTCCGGGCGGCGTGCTGCATGTGAACGGATCCTTGTACGACTCGACGCGCTTCACGGGCACGCCATTCGGCGGACTCGTTCTCAAACCGCTCACGCGCGCGGCCGAGCAGGCCCTCGGCTGGGGCTGGACCTTCGGCACCCTGCTGCTGGTCGTCGCGCTCGGCCTGGTCGCGGCCCGTGCCCTGCCGCAGCCCGTGAGCAGACGCACGGCCCTGCTCGCCGCACCCGTGGCGATCAGCCTGCTGATGCTGTCCCTGCCGGTGCGCAACACGCTGTATCTCGGCCAGACCAGCATCATCCCGGTGCTGCTGGTGCTGCTCGGCTGCTTCGCGGTCCGGGGGGAGCGGACCAGCGGGCTGCTGATAGGCGTCGCCGCGGCCCTCCAGCCGACCGTGCTGCTCTTCGCTCCGCTGCTGTGGTTCACCGGCCGCCGCCGGGCCGCGCTCTCCACCGGCGTCACCTTCGCCGCGTGCACGGCCCTTGCCTGGGCGGCGATGCCGCACGACTCGCACACGTACTGGGTGCACCACCTGGCCGGAGTCGGCCTCGGCCGGCCCGCCGACGACCTCGCCAACCAGTCGCTGCACGGCGCGCTGCTGCGGTTCGGCCTGACCGGGCCGCTGGAGATCGCTCTGTTCCTGCTGGTGGGCGCGGCCGTCGCGGTCCTGGGCCTCCGCCGTGCCGTGCGCTACGCGCGTGACGGGCAGCTGTTGCTCGCCGTCGCGCTGACCGGCTGCGTGGCGATCGCGGTGTCGCCCACGACCTGGCAGCACCAGCTGCTGTGGGTGCTGCTCGCGCTGGTCGGCCGGGTCGGCAAGAGGGCCTCGGACCGGTACGTATGGCCGGTAGCCGTCGTCCTGGTGATGACGCTCCCGGCGAAGATGATGCTGCCGAACATGCCGGTGCTCCACCCGCTGCGTGACAACGTCGTCCTGCTCGCCGCGCTCACCGCCGCCTGCGCCGTTCCGTTCCTGTCCCGCACCTCTCCGCACTACCAGGTCCCGATCCCCACGCAGTACGCGCCACCGGTCGAGGCCCGCTGGAAACACGTACCCCTGCTGCCCTTCCTGCGCCGGGTACTCTCCCGCCCGAACCTGCTCCTCGAACTGCTGCTGATCCGCGTCGGCTACTCCGCGTACCAGCAGGTCAGGCTGGAGGCGCATGGCGGCTCGAACGAGGCGGCCCGGGCCACCGCCGAGCAGCACGGCGAGCAGATCCTGGCGATCGAGAAGTTCCTGTTCATGGACATCGAGCACTGGGTCAACCACACGGTGGTGAACGTCGACTGGCTGCGGGTCTTCTTCGACTTCTACTACACGTCGTTCCACTTCGTGGTGCCGCTGAGCGTCCTCGGCATCCTCTATGTGCGCCGCCCCGCCGAGTACCGCTGGGCCCGCTCGGCGCTCGGATTCGCGACGATCCTCGCGCTGCTCGGCTTCTGGCTCTATCCGCTGGCTCCGCCGCGCCTGATGCCGGGCCTCGGCTATATCGACACCGTGCACGGCGTGCAGGACTTCTCCCAGCCGGACTACGGGACGCTGACCGCACTGACGAACCAGTACGCGGCGATGCCCTCGCTGCACTTCGGCTGGTCACTGTGGTGCGGTCTGGTGATCGCGATCCTCGCGCCGAAGTTGTGGATGAAGGGGCTGGGGCTTCTCCATCCGCTGTTCACGGTCTCGGCGATCGTGGCGACCGCGAACCACTGGGTGCTGGACGCGGCGGGCGGCGCGGCCGTCGTCGGTGCCGGCTTCGCGCTGACCTACCTGCTCCAGGGACCCCGGGTCAGCTCGCGTGCCAAACCCGCGGAGATCAGCATCGCGGAGCCTGACCAGGCGAAGGACCGTACCCCGAGCTGATCCGGAACGCGCCCGGTTCGGTCACCGTCAGCCGCGTGAACTCGCCGCGCTTCTCCAGGCAGCCGCCCTCGGCGTACAGCCATGGCGAGTAGGCCACGCGCACGGTGACCGAGCCGGGCCTCCTCATCCGGACGACGACCTCGGCGCTGGAGGCCCGTACGACGGAGCCGGGCGACGACACCAGGGGCACCGCGCCGCGCACCCGGTACACCTGCCAGTTCGCGTCCTGCCAGACCGGCTCCAGCCAGGCGGGCCGGCTCCTGACCAGGCGCGCCTCGTCCTCGGCGAAGCCGTCCGGCTTCCCGGCGGGCAGGACGACGAAGCCGACGGCCCAGCGGTCCAGCCAGGCCCGGTACGTCGACTCCGAGAACGTTCCGTCGTAGAAGAGCCGCCCGCGCTCGATGTCCAGCTGCCGGTTCCAGCCGCGGGCGAGGTTCACATGCGGGGCGAGCGCGGTGGCCTCGCGGTGGTTGCGGGCCGGGACCACCTCGACCCGGGTGCGCTCGGCGCCGAGCCGGTCCAGGGCGCGGACGACACCGCGCGTGTCGGCGGCCCAGGCGGGCACTTTGGTGGAGATCCGCAGATCGTCGACGGTCTTCGTGCCGACCCAGGCCACGGAGACGACCAGGGTCACGGCGAGGGCGACGAGCCTGTGTCTCGGCCCCTTCTTCTCCCTCTGCGTGAGGAGCGCGGCGAGCAGGGCGGTGGGTGCGAACAGCTCGGCGAGCCGCTCCACGTTCGTGCCGATGGGCGAGGGGATGAGATACGTCAGCACCGTCCCGGCCGCGTACACCAGACCGCCCCACCGCAGCACCAGCCAGCGGCGCGGAGCGAGGGCGAACAGCACGGCACCGAACAGGACGGGCGGCCAGATGCGGTCAGCGGGCATCAACTGCTCGCCTCGGAACGGGAACAGCAGCGTGGTCACCGCGACCACCACGAACGGCGGCGCGATGAGTGCGCAGGCCCGCCCCCGGTCCCGTACGAGGGCGTAACCGGCCCCCGCCACCACCAGGAACAGCCCGGCCACCGGGCTCGCCATGGTCGCCAGCGCCGCGTACGCCACGGCCAGCGGCAGCCGCCGCTCCCGCGTGAGCAGCACACAGGCCGCGAGCCCGAAGGCGACGCCGAGCGCGAACGTCGTACGGCCGGACGCGACGTTGCACCACAGGGCGAGCGACGCGAGCAGCGCGGGGCCGAGGGGGCGGCGGATCCCCGTACGCACGAGCAGCACCGCGGCCAGCCAGGCGGCGAGCAGCCCGGCGACGACCGTGACCGTGCGCACGCCGAAGGTGGCCATCAAGTACGGCGAGATCAGGCTGTAGTTGGCGGTGTGCATCCCGCCGTACCAGAAGAGGCTGTACGCCGAGCCCCCGTGCCGCGACGCGAACTCCGCCCACGCCTGCTGCGCCGCGAGATCCCCGCCGCCGGTGGCGAGAAACACGAACCACGCCCCGTACAACGGAACCGTCGGGAGCGTGGCGAGCAACGGCACACGATGCCGTCGCCAGAACCCCTTGAGCTCCCGGAACGACTCCTTCCGCGTACCGGCCGGCTCCACCGGACCGGAAGGCGGACGGGTGGGGGACAGCTCGGCGGCAGAGACCACGGTCAGCGTTTCCGTTCGAAGTCTTCGAGGCTGTGTCTGTGCTGTGTCACGTGCGAAGACGTCGAGCGGCACGGAAACGTTCACTGGGTCACTGGGATGCGGGCGCCGGGGGCTCACGAGCCGTGCAACGACTCATCCCAACCGTGGTCACCAGCCGATACCCCGAATCACCGGTGAGGTTCAAGGGATCAGGAAGGCGACGAACAAGGCGAGCGGCATGAAAACGGAGCCGGCGGCCATCAGCCAGCCCACCTTCCATGAGGTCTTGGTACCGACTTTGAGGCAGAGCAGCGCCATCAGAGAGAGATAGAGGAACAGCGGCATCGCGATGATGACGCTTGCGCCGGACCCCATGGATGATTCCCTTTCAGTGCGGTGCCGGGGCCGCTGTGCGGCGGCCCCGGTCGTGTGCGGTCTTACGGCGTGCGTACGCGCGCTACGGCGTCATGTTCTCGGCGAAGCGAGCCGTCGGATCGGCAGCCCAGGCGGTGGCGCCGGCGGCCGGCGGATCGGCAGCCCAGGCGGTGGCCTGCAGCAGCCCCGTCAGCATCCCGCCGGCCGCTGACACGGCCAGGGACGCTTGCGTTCGTCTTCGGAATCTCAAGTTCCCGGGCGGGCGTTCATGAGGGAAGAACTGCCCCCACCCCGCCCATACGGCCATGCGGGAGTGAGGGCAGCGTTGCTCGGCTGACCTGCGGTCGACGAAGAGCCGACGAAGAGCGGGCCGCCCAAGGGCCGTCGGAAGGCCACCGGTCGGTCAGCGAGAGTCGCCCAACGGGTAGTCGTCCTTGGTCACCGTCAGGCTGATCTTCGTGTCCTCGGGGACCCAGACCCCCGGAGCGGTGATGTCGGCCTGTGCCGGCCATGTCGTGCCGGAGGACACGTTGAGGGCCTTCTTCGTCACTGTCACCGGAGCACCCCTCTCGCCTCTGTCGGCCGTGACCGTGACCGTGTAAGAGGCGCGCTTTTCGCCTGTGTTGTGCATCGTGAGCGGCACGACCACGCGGCTGCGGTCCAGGCGCGGCACGTAGGCGACGACCTCTCCGTTGTGCGCCGTGGCCGCCGGGGCGCCGAAGCCGTAGTCGCCGGCCTCGGGAACGTCGGTGTTCCTGGGCCCGACGGGTTCGCCTTCGGCGGCAGCCGCCGACTTCGCCGTGAACCTGCTTTCCGCCACCCCTTCGTCCTGGGTTCCGCAGGCGGTCAGGACGAGCGGTGCCGCCACCACGGCGAGGAGGAGAGAGCGTACGGAGTTCCGGTTCCGGGACCGGCTGGACGTACCGTCAGCCACAGGGGAACACGCGGCTGGACTTGTAGTCGATGTAGAGGCTGCTGGACGTCTGCCCCATCTTGGCGGTCACCGGAGCGCAGGCGAAGCTGGAGACGTACACAGGGCCCGCGTACTGGCTGAAGTTGCCCGAGTCGGTGTCGCAGCCGGTGCCGTCCACCTTGCAGACCTTGAGGTACATGTACTCCGAGTTCCCCGCGTTGTTGTCGAGGATGGCGCAGCCCTTTCCGCCGTTCTCGTAGGCGAAGAGGGTGGCGAGGCGTTCTGCGGGAGCAGTTCCGACCGGCAGAGGAATTGCCTTCCTCAGCGTGTATCCGGAGCCGCACACATTGGCGGCAGCTGCCTCAGAGGCGGCCGACGCCTGCGGGGCCGCCAGCCCCAAGGCCGCCATCGCGACCGCCGCGACGGTCGCGCACATGGTCGATCTCTTGAAGATGAACATAGGTATCCCCCTGTTGTCTGCACATGGATGACTGAACAGCCCGGCGAACCGGGCTCACCGCCCGCTGCACGCGGAGCGCATGAGGTCCCGCGGGCGAAGCCGCCACAACTTACGCACAGGTTGGCCCCGAAGGGAAAGGTTCCTACCAGTCATCCGGCAGCGAACTGTAAGGCTCGCCGCGCCAGCCGTAGCGATGCGTATTGATCAACAGGCGAAGATGTGAACTTCTGTCACGTCTTCTCCCCGCGATCTCCACCACTCAAAGTGAGTCCGTGACTCCGATCACAGAATGAGCCGGATCGCGGCTACGGGTATTTGTTCAGACATAGGCCCGACGGCTACCGGTCAATTGGCGTGTTTCTTCCTCTCGCACTGCCTTCATCGACGCGGTGGCAGGAGGCGGGGGCGGGGCGTAGGGGGGATGCCCCCGCCTCCTGATCTGCGAGACTCCGTTGGTCAACTGGCGCTGACCTGGAGTTCCTTGACGCCGTTCACCCAAGCGGAGCGCAGCCGGCGTGGGTCGCCGACGAGGCGGAGGCCGGGCATGGCGTCGGCGATGGCGTTGAAGATGAGGTCGATCTCGAGGGTGGCCAGGGACTTGCCGAGGCAGTAGTGCGGTCCGCCGCCACCGAAACCGAGGTGGGGGTTCGGGTCGCGAGTGATGTCGAGGACCTCCGGGGAGTCGAAGACGGCGGGGTCGTTGTTCGCGGAGGAGTAGAAGAGGCCTACGCGGTCGCCCTTCTTGATCTGCTGTCCGCCGAGTTCCGTGTCCTGGGTCGCGGTGCGCTGGAAGGACACGATGGGGGTCGCCCAGCGGACGAGCTCCTCGGCCGTGGTGGAAGGGCGTTCCCGCTTGTAGAGGTCCCACTGGTCGGGGTGGGTGAGCAAGGCGTGCATCCCGTGCGTGATCGCGTTACGGGTCGTCTCGTTGCCCGCGACGGCCAGCATGAGCACGAAGAAGCCGAACTCGTCCGAGGTGAGGTTGCCCTGGTCCTCGGCCGCCACCAGCTGCGTGACGATGTCCTTGGCCGGGCACTGCTTGCGGTCGGCGGCCATGTTCATGGCGTACGAGATGAGTTCGGTGGCCGACTCCTGGCCGACCTCTTCGGTGATCGCGTACTCCGGATCGTCGTACGAGATCATCTTGTTGGACCAGTCGAAGATCTTGAGGCGGTCCTCCTGCGGGATGCCGATGAGCTCGGCTATCGCCTGGAGGGGCAGTTCGCAGGCGACCTGGGTGACGAAGTCGAAGGGACCGGTCTGAGCGACGGCCTCCTGGACGATCGAGTGGGCGCGCCGGCGCAGCGTGTCCTCCAGGGCCCGGATCGCGCGCGGGGTGAAGCCGCGCTGCACGATGCCGCGGACGCGGGTGTGTTCGGGCGGGTCCATGTTGAGCAGGATCAGCCGCTGGACCTCGATGGCGTCGCGCGGGATGTGCTCGTTGAAGCGGATGATCGCGGTGTTGAGCCAGGAGGAGAACAGCTCGGGGTGCGTGGAGACGTACTTGACGTCAGCGTGCCGCGTGACGGCCCAGTAGCCCTCGTCCTCGAAGCCCGCGATGCCGGGCTGCTGTGGGATCCAGTGGACCGGTTCGGCCTGACGCAGCTCGGTGAACTCCGGGAGAGGCACGCGGTGGTGCAGCAGATCGGGGTCGGTGAAATCGAACCCGTCGGGCAGCGCTGGACAGGGCATCGGCAACTCCGGGTCGTGCGACGGTCGGGTTCTGGAGGGTGGAAGCTTTGGCGGTCTGAAGCTTTGCTGCTCTGGAGCTCTGGAGCTCTGGAGCTCTGGAGGTCGGAAGCGCTCGGGGCGATCGAGGTTCTGACGGTCCATCAGGAAATGCGAATTGCCGTGAAGGTAGTAACGGGTTCTAGAAGTAGCAAGAGGCGCGACAGGGCTAATTGCGTGCGGAGATCGTGCAGATCGCGACTTCGGAGCGTGCAAGACCCTTGCGGCGGCGGGCGTCTGCTCAGCAGACTGCACTGAGAACTAGTACGCGTTCTAGTTCGGCGCGAGGAAGGGGCGAGAGCATGGTCGCGGAACCCGTCATCGTCGAAGCCGTACGCACTCCGATCGGCAAGCGCGGTGGCGCGCTCGCCAATTTGCATCCCGCCTATCTCCTGGGCGAGACCTATCGTGAACTCCTGGGCCGTACGGCCATCCCCGCCGACTGTGTCGAGCAGGTCGTCGGCGGCGCCGTCACCCACGCCGGCGAACAGTCGGGCAACCCCGCACGTACCGCGTGGCTGGCCATGGGGCTGCCCTGTGAGACGGCCGCGACGACCGTGAACGCCCAGTGCGGGTCCTCGCAACAGGCCTCGCACATGGTCGCCAACATGATCGCTGCCGGGGTCGTGGACGTCGGCATCAGCTGTGGCGTCGAGGCCATGTCCCGGGTGCCGCTCGGGTCGGCCTCCAAGCATGGGCCGGGAAAGCCGACGCCCGACGAGTGGAACGTAGACCTCCCGAACCAGTTCGAGGCGGCGGAGAGGATCGCTCGTCACCGTGGGCTGACACGCGAGAATGTGGACGCGCTGGGGCTGATCTCCCAGGAGCGGGCCGCGATCGCCTGGTCCGAGGAGCGCTTCAAGCGCGAGACGTTCGCCGTACAGGTGCCCACCACGGAGGACGAGCAGCGCGCCGGTCACGGCATGTGGCGCCTCGTCGACCGGGACGAAGGGCTGCGCGACACGTCCATGGAGGCGCTGTCCGGCCTCAAGCCGATCATGCCGACGGCCGTGCACACGGCGGGCAACTCGTCGCAGATCTCCGACGGTGCCTCCGCCTTGATGTGGGCGTCCAAGCGGATGGCCCGGGCGCTGAAACTCCGCCCGCGGGCACGCATAGTGGCCCAGGCGCTGGTGGGCTCGGACCCGCACTTCCACCTCGACGGGCCGATCGACGCGACGCGCGCCGTGCTCGGCAAGGCGGGCATGTCGCTGAAGGACATCGACGTCGTCGAGATCAACGAAGCCTTCGCATCAGTGGTGTTGAGCTGGACCCAGGTCTTCGAGCAGGACCTGGAGAAGGTGAACGTCAACGGCGGCGCGATCGCGCTGGGTCACCCGGTGGGCGCGACGGGTGCGCGGCTCCTGACGACCGCGCTCCACGAACTGGAGCGCAGGGACAAGGAGTTCGCGCTCGTCACTATGTGCGCGGGTGGGGCGCTGGCGACCGGGACGATCATCCAGCGCCTGTAGAGGGAAGGCGGCGGCCCACGGATCGAAGGCCGCCGCCACAGTCTCTAAGGACGGTCTCGGTCCCACAGGTCGCACTGATGCTCACGGTGGACAGTCGTGCTCTGGCTGTTGCCGCCCTGTGAGGCGGTACGCAGGGAGAGCACCTTCTCCTGCCCGTCCGGCATCGTCGGCTGCCCGTCGGCACGCGGCACGCCGTCCCGGATGAACGACCCCCAGTACTGGATCATCTGCCGCGAGAGCACCCGCTGCTCGGCGTTCAGCGGAGACTTCAGACCGAAATGCTTGAAGAGGTACTGCACCTCGTTCACATGGGTCGCGCCGAAGTCGAAGTCCGTGCCGAGGTTCCGCAGCGAGGCGAAGGGCGGCGAGGTGCGGTCGGCGTACTCGTACGCGTAGACCGGTCCGCGGGCCGCGAGCACGTCGTTGAGTCGGAGCGCCGGGCAGGCCATCAGGAAGTCCCCAAAGGCGGTGCCGTACGCGAGGCTCGGCGAAGGGTGGTCCGACACCGGGTAGCGCCGGAGCACCCGCTCGCCCTGCTCCGCACCGAACACGGCTCGCACCACCTCGGGATAGCGCTCGGCCGTGAGCGGCGTCCCGTTCGCGTCGAACTGGGCGAAGGCGAACATCCGCCCCTCGTCCTGGTTGGCTCCGTTGAGTACGGGGACACGGGCGGCCGCCCCGGTCGCATACGCCTCGAAGGGCTGCACCGGCAGGAAGTCGCCGCCGACCACGGGCCCCCAGTCGAAGTCGGCCTGGGCGGCGAGGACTTCCTTGGCGGGCTTGCCGCGCACACACGCGACGCTCGCGCACCCCAACTTCTCCATGAAGTCCGCGCCCTGAGCCACCGCCTCCTTGTGCGTGCGGGCCGCGCAGTCCGCGTACGCACCACTCTGGACGATCCCCGCGCGGAACAGGCCCCTTGAGGTCGGCGAGGCCATTTGCGTGCAGACCGAGCGGCCCCCCGCGGACTCGCCCGCGATGGTGACGCGGCCCGGATCACCGCCGAAGCGGCCGATGTTGGCCCGCACCCAGCGCAGGGCCGCCTGCTGGTCGAGCATCCCGAAGTTGCCCGAGACGCGATCGCGCGTCTCGCGGTCGAGGCCGGAGGTGGCGAGGAAACCCATCGCGCCCAGGCGGTAGTTGACGGTCACCACGACCGTGCCGGTCCGCCGCGCGAAGGTGTCCGGCACGATGTCCTCGCCCGCGCCGGCGGTGAGCCCGCCGCCATGCAGCCAGATCATGACCGGCCGCTTTCCGGCGCCCTCGGGGACGTACACATTCAGGTCGAGGCAGTCCTCGGTGTGGCTGGGATTCTCGTAGCCGGGGTCCCAACTCGCCGTCTGTACACAGCGATTGCCGAAGTCCTCCGCGGTGCGTACGCCGGACCACGGCTCGACGGGCCGTGGGGCTCGCCAGCGGAGGTCGCCGACGGGCGGTTTCGCGTAGGGGATACCGAGGAACTGCCGCCCCTCGGCGGTGGTCTCCCCGCGGACCCAGCCGGACTCGGTCCGGACGAGGGCGGGGTTCTGCGCGGTCGGGGCGGGCGCCGCCGCGGCGGACCCGGCCGTGAGGACGGTGGTGGCCAGTGCGGTCAGCACGACAGCGAGACGACGCATGGTGAGGCGGCGCATCACGTGTGCACCTCCGCGACCGTACGCAGGCGCAGCTCGCCCGCGAGGCTCCGACCCATACGGTGCGGCGGCCGGTTCGGAGCCCCCAGTCGTGGCGTTCGGCGTCCCATGAGGAGAGGGCGCGTTCGTCGACGCGTACGGTGACCCGGCGCTCCTCTCCCGCCCGCATTGCGAGCCGCTGGTGCCGCTGGTATCGCGCCGCCCAGCAGACGCAGGGTCGATCGCCGGGACGCGGTGTCGGGCATGAGCCGTCACTCCTTCGGTGCGCGGGCACGTCGTTGTGGGACCTCGTGTACACGTGCCATCAGCAGTCGACGTTCGACCTTTGAACCCACCGGGGGGCCAGGGTTATTGACGTGCCATCAGGTGCCACGAGTACGCAGCGGAAACTATGACCGGAGATGACTCGTGTCAATGAAGTGAACGGCGGACGCCTGAACTCTCCACAAGAAACGAAGGAATCACGCCACGGGGCGATGGTGGGTCGATGGGGTCCCCGTCGGGTTCTTTGAGTCGCGTATGGCGATGGCGGTGTTGGGGGTTTCGGCGATCTCCAGGCGGCGGCTGCTGCGGGAGACGCCGGACTTCTCGCCGTCGGCGTTCCGGCAGCGGTTCACTGGGCATGTGAGTGAGGACGGAAACACGATCCGTGGCGTCTGGGAGAAGGCGTACGACGGCTCGGACGCCGACGGTTCGGCCGCATGGGAGAAGGACTTCGACTTCACGTACCGCAGGAGCCGCTGAGATGAGTCCCGATACATCGCCTGGATCGCCTGCATCACCTGCCGAGATCGCGCGGGGCATCGTTGACGCGAGTCTGTACATGGTGCTCGCCACTGCCGACGCGTCCGGACGGCCGTGGAGTTCGCCGGTCTACTTCGCTCACCTGAACTGCCGCGAGTTCTTCTGGGTCTCCTCGCCCCAGGCCGTACATTCACGCAACATCGCGGTGCGCCCCGAGGTGGGCATCGCGATCTTCGACTCGTCGGCTCCGATCGGCACCGGCCAAGGCGTGTACGTGCCCGCCGTAGCCGAACCGGTAGACGGCCCAGGGACCGAGCACGCGCTCGAGGTGTTCTCCCGCCGCTCGCTCTCGCACGGCGGCGGCGTCTGGACGGCCGCCGACGTGGACGACGCCGTCGGCTTGAGGCTGTACCGCGCGGTGGCCAACGAGCACTCGATCCTGGCCAAGGACGGGCAGCCGGACCATCGAATCCCGGTCGACCTCACCTGACCTGCCCCAGATCTCCCGGACCGTAGGCGGCGGCACCATGCCCACCATCCCTTGTTCGGCTCCGGGCCCAGGCCGAGCTCAGGGTCGGGAGCGCAGTTCGGGTGCGGTGGGGGGCTCGCCGGTGAGGTTGGTGAGCAGTTCGGTGCACAGGTCGCGGAGTTTGATGTTGCGGTTCTGGGAGGCGGAGCGCAGGATGCCGAAGGCTTCCTCGGCGGTGCATTTGCGTTGACCCATGACCACGCCGAGGGCTTGGTCGATGACGCTGCGGTACTTCATGGCGTCCTGGAGCTGGGTGGCGAATTCCTGCGTGTCGGTGAGGCGTTGGGCCAGTGCGATGGCGCCGGTGGCCTGCGAGGCGAGTGCGCGCAACGCGGTGACATCGGCTTGCTCGAACGCCTTCGGAGGCGCGGCGTACAGGTTGAGAGCGCCGGCGGTGTGGGTGTGGGCGGCGATCGGCAGGGAGAGGGAGGAACGGATCCCGCAGGCGACGGCATAGGTGGGGTAGTCGCCCCACCGGGTCTCCTCGGTCATGTCGTTGATGAGCAGTTCAACGCCGGTGCGCAGCGACTGCGGGCAGGGGCCGTCGTCCTGGCCGTACTGCTTCTCATCCAGCTTTGTCGCGGCGGTGCCGGCACTGACCACGGTCAGCGGGCGGCCGTCCCGTTCCAGTGTGAGGCCGGCGCCTTGGGCGCGGGACAGTTCGACGGCTGCGTCGGCCAACGTCTGCAGGAAGTCTTCTAGTGAGTCGGTTTCCAGCAGCCACTGGGTGATGTCGCTGCTGTCGTACGCGTCGTCGGCGCTCATCAGGGGTTCCTTCGCAAGGCCCGTGGCCTCTCGGTCGTCATCTCGTTGCGCTACCGGGGCGACGGAGTCCAACATCCGAAGAAACACCTCCAGTGCGACCACTGCCTGACGCCGGTGTAACCGTCGGCGCAGCGTGGCCTCCTGCTCCCCCGAGTACCACTTTCTGCTCCGCGGAACCTATGAGTCCAAAGGCAGCCGACTCGGCCGAGTCGGGTCCTGCGGCAGACGGCGGTGGGACACGGCACGATCGCCGTCACCGTCTTTCCCGCCGGATGGACCCGGATCCGCACGTCCGCCGGCAGCTTCTGACCCAGACCCCAGCCAGTGCTCCTCCAGCAGGGCCTCGACCGGCCTTTCGCAGCGCGGCCGGGGAGCCGTGGCGTTCCAGCAGGCAGGTCACGGCCTGGTGGTCCGGACACGGCCCGAACATGGGTTCGGAAGCTGGGGTGGAAGGGGGTGAGCAGGCCGCGTATCCGGTTGGACGTGCCGGTGGCCTCAGCCGCCAAGTCCGGGGCGAAGCCCACAATTTTCGCCTTGCCGTTCGGTCGCTGAGCCGCATGCAAGGATGTCGCCCGTGACCGGATCGTCGTCTTCCTCGTCTGTTGCCGAGGGCACGCCTGGCCGCTACGGCCTGGGTTCCCGTGCCGCTGCCGTCCTTGTGTTCGGGTCCTCGGCCGCAGTCCTGGTGGTCGAGATCGTCGCTTTGCGGCTGCTGGCTCCCTACCTCGGCCTCACCCTCGAGACCAGCACCATGGTGATCGGCATCGCCCTCACCGCGATCGCCGCCGGCTCCTGGCTGGGTGGGCGCATCGCCGACCAGGTCGATCCACGCCGGCTCATAGGCCCCTCGCTCGGGGTGTCGGGAGCGGTCGTGGCGCTCACCCCTGCCGTGCTGCGCACCACCGCGGAGTGGGCAGCACCGCTGCTCTTGTTGATCGCGGCGGGGACCATCCTCGTGCCGGGCGCGCTGCTCTCCGCGGTGACGCCGATCGTGACCAAGCTGCGTCTCACCAGCCTCGCCGAGACCGGAACGGTTGTCGGCCGGCTTTCCGGCGTCGGCACCGTCGGCGCCATCGTCGGCACCGTCCTCACCGGCTTCGTCCTCGTATCGCGGTTGCCGGTCAGCGGCATACTGATCGGCCTCGGAACGCTGCTGGTGGTCGGCGCGGCGCTGACCGAGTGGCGTACACGCGGGTGGACCGGCACCCCAGCCCTCACACTCGTGGTCATCGCCGGCGGCCTCGCCACCACGGTCGCGCCCGGTGCCTGCGACACGGAGACCAAATACCACTGCGCACGGGTCGTCGCAGACCCCGACCGGGACGGCGGCCGCACACTCGTACTGGACGGCTTGCGGCACTCCTACGTCGACGTCGATGACCCGACCTTCCTGGAGTTCGAGTATGTGCGCGCCATCGCGTCGGTGGTCGATGCCGCCTTTCCCGAACGTGAGCCACTTGCGGCCCACCACCTGGGCGGCGGCGGGCTCACCTTCCCCCGTTACCTCGCGGCCACGCGGCCCGGGACGCGCAGCCTGGTGTCCGAGATCGACGGCGGGGTCGTACGCATCAACCGTGAGCAACTCGGTCTGAGATCAGGACGCGGTATCGACGTACGCGTCGAGGACGGCAGGCTCGGCCTGCGGCGACTGGACGCCGACAGTCGTGACCTCGTCGTCGGCGACGCCTTCGGGGGCGTCAGCGTGCCGTGGCACCTCACCACGATGGAAGCGATGACTGACGTACGGCGGGTGCTGGGCGAGGACGGCCTGTACGTTGCCAACCTCATCGACCACGGGGGCATGGACTTCGCACGTGCCGAAGTAGCCACCCTCAGCGAGACCTTCGAGCACGTCGCCCTCGTCGGCGAACCCGCCGATATCGGTCTCGACCCGACCGCCACCTCCGGGGGCGGCAATATGGTGGTGCTCGCCTCCGACCGGCCAGTCGACCTACGCGCGACCCAGGAAGCGCTGGACGCCCGGCAAACCGGCTGGAAGATCGCCACCGGCGACGACCTCACCTCCTGGATCGACGATGCCCAACTGCTCACCGACGACTACGCACCCGTCGACCAACTCCTCCAGCCCTACAGCCCACAGAGCAGCCAGTGAGAAAGGCATCCGCTGGGGCGGACGGCCCTTCGTCGCCGCGGCCTGAGCGAACCGGCGAATCTGTGCGGTCACAGCACTAGCGGAGCATGCGAAGTACGTCGATGACGTCGTCGGCACGGGTGTGCGGGTTGACGAAGGCCATGCGCAGAACCGTTGCGCCGTTCCACTGTGTCGGCACGCACAGCATGGCGCCCGTTTCGGCCGCCCGGGCGGACCATGACGCGTAGTCCTGCGGGCCCCACCCGGGGCGCTCGAAGAGGACCACGGACAGCTCGGGATCGATCGTGATGCGTAGATGGTCACTGGCGCGTATGGCATCGGCGACCAGCCGGCTGGTGTTCAGCGTCTGTTCCACGGCATTCGAGTACCGCTCGGTTCCGTGGACGGCCAGGCTGAACCAGAACGGCAGACCGCGGGCACGGCGGCTGAGGTGGAGGGCCAGGTCCGCCGGATTGTGGACGTCGCGATCGATGGCGTCGAGATAGTGCGCCGACTGACTGTGCGCGGCGCGTGCGGCTGCGGGATCCCGGTAGAGCAGTGCGCAGCAGTCGTAGGGCGCGAAGAGCCACTTGTGGGGATCGACGATGAAGCTGTCGGCGCGTTCGATGCCGGTGTAGAGGTGCCGCACGCTTGGGGCGGCCAGGCCTGCTCCGCCGTAGGCACCGTCGACGTGCAGCCACACGTGGTGGCGTTCGCACGCGTCGGCGATGTCCGCGAGGTCGTCGATGAGACCGGCATTGGTGGTCCCGGCGGTCGCCACCACGGCGAAGACACCGGTCGTGGAGTCCAGGACCGTGTTCACGGCGGCTCCGGTGAGGTGTCCCCGCTGGTCCACGGGTGCGGTGACGACCTCGACGTCCATTGCTTGTGCTGCGGACCTGATCGAGGAGTGGGCGCTGTCGGCACACACGATCTTCCAGCCGTCTGTCGGCCGGGGCCGGGATGCGGCGGCAGCGGCGCGTGCCGTGATGAGAGCCGAGAGATTGCCCATGGTGCCGCCGCTGACGAAGCATCCTGCTGCGGTGCTGGGCCATCCGAGCAGCTGGGTGAGCCAGCTCAGTGCCTCGTTCTCGGCGTAAATGGCACCGGCTCCGGCCTCCCAGGTGCCCGCGAAGATGTTCGCCGCGCCGGTGACCGCGTCGAAGGCGAGTGCGGCACGGGTGGGAGCCGCAGGGATGTACGCGAGGTTCATCGATCCGCTCTGGGCGCGGGTGGCGGGTGCCAGGACCTGGTCGAACAGTTTGAGGGCCGCGGCGCCGCCGATCCCCCAGGCGGTGATGGCCGTACCGGCCGCGAGAGCGAGGTCGGCGGCGGGGCGGGCCCCTGCCGTCGGATCCGGAGCCTGCAGGATGCGCCGCCAGGCGTAGTCCATGGCGGCCGCCACGATCTCGTCCTCATCACCCCACACCCGGCTGTCGACATGGGTTTCCTGGTTCGCCGAGGTGTTGTCACATTGCGCTCTTTGCATGGCGGGAACCTAGAAAGGCTCATCGGAATGCGCAATATGCGGCAGAATTTATAAGCAGAATGCTCAATATGGTGCGCGCATGCTGTGTCACACTGAGCACTATGCGAGATGTCGACGGCCTCGACGCCCGGATCCTCCTGGCGCTCGACGCGGACCCACGGGCCACGACGGTTGCCCTGGCCGATCGACTCGGGCTGGCCCGCAACACCGTGCAGGCGCGTCTGAAGCGACTTGAAGAAAGCGGTCAGCTCAGGGAGCCCAGTCGGCGCGTGGCACCCGCGGGTCTCGGCTATCCACTGCTGGCCCTGATCACGCTGTCGATCAGCCAGCGCGTGGGGCGGCCCACCCGTGAGGCGATCCTGCGCATTCCCGAGGTGGTGGAGTTGCTCGTCACCACCGGCGACGGCGACCTGCTCGCGCGCGTCGTCGCCCGGGACACCGAGGACCTGCACCGCATCACGAACCTCTTGCTCGAAGCGCCGGGGGTTGTCCGGTCCAACACCGTCATGGTTCTGCTCGAGGTGCAGCCGTTCAGCGTCCGGCCCCTGCTGGAGCGGCACGCCGGCTCCTGAAAACAGTCCGCAAACATCGGCTCGATCCCGGCCGTCCCGGCCCCGATCGGCCGCGACGCGGCCCCCGTCGCCGCCGGCGCCCCGAGCATGGCCACGGCCTTCGCCCCGATCCCCGACTCCGAGACCGCCGCGGCCACGACCCCGACCGGCCGTTTCAGGGAACCGCCGCGCCCGTTACCCCCGCTGCCGCGTGATCAACGCCGACGCGGGGGCCAGTGACCGGCCGTCGTGCCGGCCGGCGGAGAACGCGGCGTCGTGCGCCGGCATGTCGTCACTCATCAGGTTCTCGGGGATGAGGACGGCCGCCGTGGCCCCGCCGTTCGGCGAGGAGCGCAGTTCGACGCCCAGTCCCTGCCGGGCGGCGATGCGGTTGACCACGAAGAGTCCGATCTGCTTGGGGTCGAGCAGGTCGACCTTCTCGGACTGGATCTTGCGGTTGGCCTCGGCCAGCCCCTCCTCGTTCATGCCGAAGCCGCTGTCCTCGATCTCGATGAGGAGTCCCTCGCGCAGCCGGGTGGCCCGCAGCTGGACCATGGAGCTGGGCGGTGAGAAGGAAGCCGCGTTCTCGACGAGTTCGGCGAGCAGGTGGATGACGTCGGCGACGGAGCCGCCGTTGATGGACGCGGCCGGTGCGGCCCAGATCTGGACCCGTCCCGGCTGCTCGATCTCCGCTACGGCGGCCCGCAGGACGTCCAACAGCGGGATGGGGTCGCGCCAGCCGCGTCCGGGCGCGATACCGGACAGAATGAGCAGGCTCTCGGAGTGACGGCGCATCCGGGTGGCGAGGTAGTCGACCTGGTACAGCTCCTGCACCTCGGCCGGGTCGCGCGGGCGCTGCTCCAGTTGGTGGAGCAGGTCGAGCTGGCGGTGCAGCAGCACCTGGCTGCGGCGGGCGAGGCCGACGTACACCCCGGAGATGCCGCTGAGCAGTTCGGCGCGCTCGGCGGCGGCCTTGAGCGCGGCCCGCTGCACGGCGGTGAGCGCGGTGCCCACCTGGGCGAGTTCGTCGCCGACGAGGCGGCGCATCGGGGCCTCGGCGTCGATGTCCACGCCCTGCCCGGCGTGCAGGCGGCGCATGGCCCGCGGAAGTCGGCGCCCGGCGACTTCGAGGGCGTCGTTGCGCAGGTCGAGGAGTTCGACGATGAGTCCGCGGCCGACGACCACGGACACGAGCAGCGACAGCAGCACGCCCACCAGACCGAGGACGACGGCGATACCGGAGGCGCCCAGCATGTCCGAGCCGAGCGGGTTCGTCTTGGCCGTGGCGCCCGTGCCGGCGTCCGACTCGGCCTCGGTGAGCCCCTTCAGCACGGCGTCGACGGCCTCGTCCCAGTCCTTCAGGAAGCCCGCGGAGACGGCCGAGGTGCCGGGCCCGGCGCTGCGCACCCGGTTCTCGACGGCAGCGAGGGTGCCGTAACTCGCGCCCCGTAGCACCGCGTTGTACGCCGTCCCGTGCGCCGGCTTCAGGTCCGCGACCGCGGGCTTCAGCAGCTCCCGCTGGGTGGCGACGGCGCCGGTGAACAGCGTGTACTGCTCCGTGGTGAGCGTCCCGGCCCCGCTCCCCGCGGCGAGGAGTGCCTGCTCTTGGGCCACGGCCTCGCGGACGCGGGCGAGTTCGAGGACGACCCGTGCCTCGGAGGCGGCGTCGGTGCCGTTCTCGCCGGTGAGCGCGCCGGTGACGGCGAAGGCTTGCTCGATGACCGTCGAGTACCCCGTGAATGCCTTCTGGGCGGTGCCCTTCGCGTCGGTCTGCGCGCGGAGGTCCGCGAGTCCGGCTGCCTCGGCCTTCAGACGGTCGATGCGGACGGGGAGCCCGGAGTCGAGGAGCCCGGCGTCCGCGGTGGAGGCGTTGGCGCCGTCGCGGAAGGCGTCGGCGGCCTTGTCGGTGGCCTTGCCCGCTGCCTTGAGAGCGTCGAGGCCGGCCTTGTCCGGCGCGGCCGCGTGGCGCGTGGCGGCGGTCCGCTCGGTCTGCAGCGCGGTGACGAACTCGTCGACCGGGGCGAGGAGTTCGGCGTTGATCTCTTTGACCCGCTGTGTGTCGCCGATGCTGGAGGCCGTGCTCACCGCGGCGAAGCCCCACAACGCCATGAGGGACATGATGGGCAGCATGAGCAGGGCGACGATCTTGGCCCGGACCGATCTGGGGCGCAGCCGTTCCGCTGTACGGGTAACACGCATGGGATACCTCTTCGAGGGTCTGCGGCTCTGCGGACGTCCGGCTCAGGCGGTCGCGGTGGTGGCGGTAGCGGGCGCGGTGGGGCCCTCGACGTCGCGCAGCAGTTCGGCGGCGACGGCGGACTCGTCGCGCTTGCCGGTCGGGGAGAGCGCGACGTACGCGGAGGCGAGGAAGAGGAACGAGCCGAGCAGCACGGCGAGCGGGAAGAGGAACTCGGTGGCCGTGGCCCCGGACAGCTCCGCGCTGCTGGGCGCGAGGCTGACGTCGACGGCGTACATGGCGGTGTAGTGCATGCTGCTGACCGCGAGCCCCATGACGAGCGCGGCGACGGCGGCGAGGACGGGGCCGCGCACGATGAGGGTGAGAGTGAGCGCGGCGGTCGCGGCCACGACGGCGATCACGACGGAGGCGATGACGAGGAGCGGGTCGTAGTCGACGGCGCCGTGCAGGTTGAGCGCGCCCATGCCGGTGTAGTGCATGGCGGCGACACCCAGTCCGGTGCCGAGCCCGCCGAGCGCCACCGACATCACGCGCGAGCTCCCGTACCCGGCGGTGAAGACGCCGGCACTGACGACGGCGATGGCGATGGCGAGGCTGAGCACGGTGAGCGGGACGTCGTAGCGGATGGGGGTGCCCTCGACGCCGAATCCCATCATCGCGACGAAGTGCATGGTCCAGATGCCGGAGCCGATCGCGAACGAGGCCAGCAGCAGCCAGTTCCGTTTCGAGGCGCCGTCGGCCTCAAGGGCCCTGACCGTGCACCGCAGGCCGAGCGCCGAGCCGACGCAGGCCATGGCGTAGGACAGGACGGGGGTGACCCATCCGGCGCTGAAGTGGTCCATATGTCCCATGGGGAAACCCCTCTCGCCCGCCGCGTGGACAGCACAGCGCGCACGGTGGTGCCGCCGGCAACCAGAGGCCCGAGGGGTGAGATCACGCCACGGTCGCCTGACAAACAGATCACGCCAAGGGGGGCCTTGCCGGAGGTCGGTGAGGCTTCAAAGTACTGCGGTGTGGGTTCCAGCCCCGTTTGCACGCAAGTGCTTCACACTCCCCTTACCTGGCCTGAACCTTTCCCGCCGACGCAGCTCGTCATGCCGCCTGATCCACCAGTAACTACCGCAAAAGCGTCATCAATACGGTCGCCGGTCCCAGCGCACCGAACAGGCACAGGGCCGCATCGAGGGTGGCGGACGGCCCCGATTACGCTCCTGACCTGCCTGAACTCCCTTGCATGATGGGCTCATTGGGTCGTGCGGCGGGCCGTCCAGAACCAGCAGGGCTCCGCACGCACCGCACATGGCCGAAAGATGCCACAGGAAGGCGGTCAGGGAGACCCCGTTGGCCGCGACGACCGCAACGACCCGCGACGACCGCAACGACCGCGACGGCTGCGCGAGCGCCGACGCCGGCGTGCTCGTGGTGTCGCAGAGAACCGCCCCCGATCTACGGGTGCTCGAACGTGACCGGCGTCTCGAAAGCCGCCCGGCGGGTGGCCCGGCGCAGCGCCTTGAGGACGGTCGTGCCCAGGGTGAGGGTCAGGGCGACCGTTACTGTCGCTCGGCCGAGGTCCCAGCCGACGGACGTGGCCAGGCAGTACGCGAGGAAACGGGTCAGGTTGGTGGCGACGTCCGCTTCCGGGTCGAAGGCGACGCTCGACGTGAGTGCGTTCATGAAGGGCCAGCCGGACAGGTTCATGAGCGTGCCGTAGGCGAAGGCCGCTACGAAGCCGTACGCGGCGAGCATCGCCAACTCCGCACGGCCCCGTAGGCGGTCGGGGCCCGGGAGGAGGCCCGCGCCCATCGCGAACCAGCCCATGCAGAGCATCTGGAAGGGCATCCATGGCCCGACCCCGCCCGTGAGCAGCGCGGACGCGAACATCGTGACCGCCCCGAGCACGAAGCCGAAGCCGGGGCCCAGCACCCTGCCGCTCAGCACCATGAGGAAGAACATCGGCTCGATCCCGGCCGTCCCGGCACCGATCGGCCGCAACGCCGCCCCCGTCGCCGCCAGCACCCCGAGCATGGCCACGGCCTTCGCTCCGATCCCCGACTCCGAGACCGCCGCGCCCACCACCCCGACCAGCAGCACGAGCAGCCCCGCGAACAGCCAGGGCGCGTCCTGCGCATGGGCGCTGACCTGGGACGTCGGCCCGGCGAACAGGGGCCAGGCGAAGGCCGCGAGGCCGATGGCGCTGACAAGTGCGAGGGCGGTGATGGAGCGGGGGCCGAGACGGATCGCGCGAGCCTGGGCCTGCGCCTGGGAAGTCACGTGTCCGTCCCCCGCTCTGCTGTCTCCGGGGTTGCCGTCTCCGGCTCCGTTACGCCCAGGGCCGCGCGTACCTGCGAGACCGTCAGCCATTTCTCCGGAGTCAGGATCTTCGTCACCTGCGGGGCGAAGGAGGGTGAGGCGAGGACGACCTCAGTGGTGGGGCCGTCGGCCACCGGTTCGCCATCGGCGAGGATCACCACCCGGCGGGAGAGTTCGGCGGCCAGCTCCACGTCATGGGTGGCCAGGATGATGGCGTGGCCCGCCGTCGACAGGTCCCGCAGGACCGTCACCAGGCGGGACTTCGCCGCGTAGTCGAGGCCGCGGGTCGGCTCGTCCAGGAGGAGCAGTGGTGGGCGGGCCGTCAGGACGAGGGCCAGGGCGAGGGTGAGGCGTTGGCCCTCGGAGAGGTCGCGGGGGTGAGTGTCGTCCGCGATTCCGGGGAGCAGTTCGGAGAGCAGGACGCGGCAGGTGCCCGGCTTTGCGCCCGCGTCCCGGTCCGCGGCCGTGCACTCGGCGGCCACCGTGTCCGCGTACAGCAGATCGCGAGGCTCCTGCGGTACGAGGCCGACGCGGCGGACGAGTTCACGGGGTGCCGTCCGGTGCGGTACGGCACCACCCACCCGTACGGAACCCGACGCCGGCTCGACCAGCCCGACCAGTGCGCTGAGCAGGGTGGACTTTCCGGCACCGTTCCGGCCCATGAGGGCGATGGTCTCGCCGGGGGCGACGGTCAGGGTGACGTCGTGGAGCACTTCGGTGCGGCCTCGGCGGACGGTGAGGCTGTCGATCGCGGCCGCAACTGAGGTCCCTGGCAGGGGAGTTGTGATGTCACGCCTGCGGAAGAGGCGGGAGCGGGGTCGTACGGGACGGGGTGCGGGCGCCGCGGCCGGAGCCGCGCTCGAGGACTCGTCCTCGTACGCCACCTCTGACAGCCGTTCCCGCAGCGCCCCCGCCCTCCGGCGTGCGTCGCGCACCGTCAGCGGCAGCGGCGACCATCCGTCCAGTCGCCCCAGGGCGACGACCGGCGGGTACACCGGCGAGACGGCCATGACCTCGGACGGAGACCCCAGCACGAGCGGGGCGCCAGGAGCCGGGAGGAGGGCGACCTGGTCGGCGTACTGGATGACGCGTTCGAGGCGGTGTTCGGCCATGAGCACCGTGGTGCCGAGGTCGTGCACGAGGCGTTGGAGGACGGCGAGTACCTCCTCCGCGGCGGCCGGGTCGAGCGCCGAGGTCGGCTCGTCGAGGACCAGGACCTTGGGGTGCGGGGTGAGGACCGAGCCGATCGCGACCCGCTGCTGCTGGCCGCCGGAGAGGGTGGAGATCGGGCGGTCGCGGAGGTCCGCGAGGCCCAGCAGGTCCAGGGTCTCCTCGACACGGCGACGCATCACGTCCGGCGCGAGGCCCAACGACTCCATGCCGTAGGCGAGTTCGTCCTCGACCGTGTCCGTCACGAAGTGCGCGAGCGGGTCCTGGCCCACCGTGCCGACGACATCGGCGAGTTCGCGCGGCTTGTGGGTACGGGTGTCACGGCCCGCCACTGTGACGCGTCCGCGCAGGGTGCCGCCCGTGAAATGCGGGACCAGCCCGCTCACCGCACCCAGGATCGTCGACTTACCGACGCCGGACGGCCCGACCAGCAGCACCAACTCGCCCTCGGGAACGGTGAGTTCGACACACCGGACAGTCGGCTCGGTCGCCCCGTCGTACGTCACGGAGACATCCTCGAAGCGGATCATGAGGGCTCCTTGGAGGCAGAGGAAGTGGGGGGAGTGGGGGCGATGAAGGACGGGGCGAGGCCGAGCAGGATCGCGGCGGCCGGCCAGAGGGGGAGGGTGGGGGCCGCCAGGGGTACGACGCCGGGGTGCAGGGCGGCGGAGTCGTACGCGGCGTACAGGATCAGCAGCGCCGCGACCCCCGCACCAGACCCGGCGACCAGCCACGCCCGTACGCCCCACACGTCCGGCCGGTATCGCGTACGCAGCGAGCGGCGACCGCCGAGCCAGAGCCCGGCGAGGGCCGCGCAGAGTCCGGCGAGCAGCACGGGCAGGCCGTAGGTGCCGCCTTCGGCGGTGAGCAGGCCGTACGTTCCCGCGCAGACGCCGACCAGGCCGCCGAGGGTGAGTACGGCGGTGGTGCGGCGGACGGCGGGCGCTACTTCGGCGGTACGGCCGTAACCGCGGGCATCCATCGCCGCCGCGAGCGCGACCGAACGCTCCAACGCACCCTCCAGGACCGGGAGTCCGACCTGGAGCAGGCCGCGTATCCCGTGGTCGGGCCGTCCACGCAGACGGCGTGCGGCGCGCAGACGCTGGACGTCCGCGATCAGGTTCGGGGCGAAGGTGAGCGCTACGACGGCCGCGACTCCCGCCTCGTACAGGGCGCCCGGGAGGGATTTGAGGAGGCGGGCAGGGTTGGCGAGGGCGTTCGCGGCGCCCACACAGATGAGGAGCGCGGCCAGTTTCAGGCCGTCGTACAGCGCGAAGAGCAGGCCCTCCGCGGTGACTCGGCCGCCGATGCGGATGCCCTGCGCCCAGTCGGGGAGCGGGAGTTCGGGGAGGGTGACGAGGGTGTGGGTGCCGGGGATGGGGGAGCCGAGGAAGACGGCGAAGGCGAGGCGGACGGCGAGTACGGCCAGGGCGAGTTTGACGAAGGCGGTGTAGGAGCGGGACCAGGGGGATTGGCTGCGGTGGGTGGCTACTACGTAGCCCGCTACTGCTATGAGGAGGGCGAGGAGGAGGGGGTTCGTGGTACGGGAGGCGGCGGTGCCGAGACCGAGGGCCCAGAGCCACCAGGCGCCTGGGGGGAGGGCGTTGGAGCGGGTCGCCTGCGGCGGGCTGAGCAGGGAGCGGCGGCGGGGGTTGCCGGATGGCGGGTTGCCGACTGTCGGGTTACCGGCGGGCCTGTTGCTGGCTGTCAGCTTGCCGGACGGCGGGTTGCCGACTGGCGGATTGCTGGAGGGTCGTTCGCTGGATTGCGGGTTACCGGATGGCCGTTTGCCGGCTTGCAGGTTGCCGGCAGGCCGGTGGCTCGGTGGCTGACTGTCCGTTGGCAGGCTGCTGGATGGCCGTTCGCCGGCTGGCAGCTTGCCGGACGGCCGGTTGTCCGACGGCCGGTTGTCGGACGGCCGGTTGTCGGACGGCCAGTTGCCGGTTGGCGCATCCTGGGCTGCTGCCTTGCCCGCAGCACTACTGGCTTCGCTCATCGCGCACCCTCCGCCCGTCAGTCGCGCCGCCGCCGACGCGTCTGCCAGACCGCCGCCGCGCCGAGCACCGCCACGGCCCCGATGCCCGCGAGCAGGCCCAGCGACGGGCCCTGAGCGTCGGAGTCGCCACCGGAGTCGCCACCGGACTCGCTCTCGCCGGAGGCGCTCGTATCGCTGGTATCGGGAGGCGTGTCCGAAGGCGTCGTCGTCGGCTCTGCGGCCGAGACCTGATCGCCGCACTCCGTGCGCGGGTAGCCCGCGATGGCGCACAGCAGGGTGTTCGTGTCGTAGCGCAGAGGCTTGGCGACCGCGGCGAGCGCGTCCGCCGTCGTCGCGTCCTCCGGGACGCGGGCGCAGGCCGTACGCGCACGGGGCGGCGTCTCGCCGGACGGCGCGTCCGCGTTCGTGCCGAAGTCGAGTACGAGGGCGACCCGTTTCGAACCGTCCCGCGCGGGCGTCTTCGCGCAGATCGTCGCGAACTCCGCGGCCCCGCGCGGCTTCGCTGCATCCCGGGAGTCCTCGCTCACCGAGAAGCGGAAGCCCTGGACGTCGCCGTCGGAAGGGCGGGCGGTCGACGGGCCCTGGGTCGCGTACACCCAGGTGCCGCCGTCGCGGTCCCAGAAGGACCAGTAGCGGTAACCGGCCGCGTGGGCCTGCCCCGTCGAGCCGAGCATGGTGAGCGCGGCGAACAGTGGGGCCAGGATCAGCAGGACCCTACGGCGGCGGAGGCGGATCACTGCTTCGGCTGCTTCTTGTTGCGGCTGCTGATCAGGAAACCGACGCCCATGCCGCCGACAAGGCCGACGCCGATGATCCACCAGACGCTGACGCCGCCGTCCTCATCCTGCTCCTTCTCCTTGCTGGGCACGGCGGTGTCGGTGACGGTGGCGTTCCCGCCCTCCGGGCCGCTGGAGCCGAGCTGCTTCACCAGGTCCACGCCGCCGAAGTCGCGCGGGTTCGTACCGGTCGCGTGCGCCGCGAAGATCAGCTGGGCGTACGCGGCCGGGCCGCTCTGCGCCGCCCAGGAACGGGAGTTCTTCTCCAGCCAGGCGAGCGGCTTCGCGGCCTCGGTGGTGCGGCCCGCGGCGGCGAGCGCGACGACGGCGTCGGCGGTGTTGCCGTGGTCGGGCTGGTCCTCGGCGCCGGCGAGGGCGGACTTCAGGTAGCCGTCCTTGGCGACCGCGCTCGCGAGATACGCGGAGCCGCCCCGCGCACCGTCCTCGGGCGTGAACTTGTCGCCACCGTCGGCACACGCGGAGTCCCCCGCCGCGGCCTTCCCGGATTCCGTCACGAACCCCTTGCCCAGGCTTCCCAGCACGCCCGCCGCCGTCGCGTCCGCGTTCGCCGCGAGGTTCCCCTTCTTGTCCGGCTGGAAGGCGAACGCGCCCCCGCCGTCCTCGTCGCAGGGGACGGACAGCGCCCGCAGCGCCTGGTACGGGGACTCGCCGTCCTTGGACAGCACTTGCTGAGGCTTCTCGCCCGCGGCCACCAGCGCGCCGATCACGACAGACGTCGAGTTGGTGTCGCTCGCGCCGCCCGCCGCGTAGCCCCAGCCACCGTCCTTGTTCTGCACGGACTTCAGCCAGGCCAGGGCCTTGTCCGGCGCCGCGCCGTGTCCGCCGAGCGCCTCCAGGGCCTGCAGGGCGGCGGCCGTACTGTTCGTGTCGACCAGCGTCTTGGCGTCACACTTCGCGCTCGCGTTCGCGCGGTACGGCGCGAACGCACCGCTCTCACACTGCTGCGCGACGAGCCAGTTGACGGCCGTCTCCGCGGGCTTCACGCCCACGGTGTGCTGGGCGAGCAGCGCGAGCGACTGCCGCCAGACGCCGTCGTACGTCGGATCCGTGCTGCCGAACAGCCCGGACGGCAACGTCTTGGACGGCGACGGGGAGGGCGATTCGGCGGCGAGGGCGACCGGCGCGCAGGCCGCACCGATCACGGCGGTGGCGGCCAGCACGGTGGCGCTACGGCGAATTTTCATGATCGGCGGTTTCTCCCTACGGGGAGCCGGGCAGCCCAGAGCCCCGGGCGGCTCGGCTCCGTATGCCTCGACGGTGCCCGCCACCGGCGTTCCCCGGTGACGTCGAGCCAGTCACTTCCGTATGGGGCATTCCGGCTCACCGCCCGCTGTCGAGACTGCGGACGACTCACGGTTGCGGGTCAGCGCCGGTTTTGCACCGGCTTCCCCCCGTACGGGTGTGATGACGACCTGCTTACTGTACCGGCACGTAAGAAGACGCTGAGGCCCGGCTGCGGGCCGCCGATAGGTTCGGCGCATGAGAAGCCACTTACAGCTCGGCGCCCTGCTCGGCTCCGGCCGTACGGCGGATGTGTACGCGCTCGACGATCCGGAGGACGGGGCGTGGGTGCTACGCCGCTACCGCGAGGGGTACGGCGACGCGCCCGCCGAGGCGGCCGTCATCGAACACGTACGCGGCCACGGCTATCCGGTGCCGCGCGTACGGACGGCCGACGCGCGCACCGACTTGGTGATGGAGCGCCTGTCGGGCCCGACCATGCTCGAAGCGGTGGCGGCGGGCGAACTCACCGCCAGTGCGGCTGGAACGACCATCGCCCACCTCCTGACCCACCTGCACACGATCTCGCCCCGCCTCTCCTCCAATCCCACGGCCCGCGTCCTGCACCTGGACCTGCACCCGGAAAACGTGATCGTGACCCCATCCGGCCCGATGGTGATCGACTGGGCCAACACCGAGGAGGGCCCACCCGGCCTCGACTGGGCCATGTCCGCCGTAATCCTGGCCCAGGTGGCCGTCGCCGACGACGACCCCCGAGCCCCCTTGGCCCACACCATGCTGACCGCCCTGCTCACCCCCTGCCCCGCCCCACCCCTCCTACGAGCCCTGCCCCAGGCACTCCAACGCCGGGCGACCCAACCGACGATGAGCTCCCACGAACTCGAACTCCTCACCGAGGCAGACAAGTTGATCCGTACGCTGCTGAGCTAGCCCCGCCCTCACACCGCCACGTACGTCACCGGATCGCTCCCCGTAACCGCCTCCGCCCGCCCCAGCTTCACCAGTCGGCGCAGATGGGCCTCCGCCTCGGAGACCGCGATGTTTCTTGAGGGGTACGGGATCTGGTCCCAGGGGCGGTTCCACTCCATGCGTTCGGCGAGCTGCCAGGGGGTGAGGGGAGCGGTGAGGAGGGAGAGCAGGTCGGTCAGGCGGGACTCGTGGTGGGTCAGCAACTCCCGTACGCGAGAAGGGGCGTCGGTGAAGGCGTGCTGGTGGGCGGGGAGGACCTCGGCGGGGGCCAGGCGGCCGATGCGTTCGAGTGAGTCGAGGTAGTCGCCGAGGGGGTCCATGACCGTGGCGTCGTCCGGGTCCTCGTACAGGCCGATGTGCGGGGTGATCTCCGGGAGGAGGTGGTCGCCGGAGAACAAACGGCCTCTGCCGGGGAGTTGGGCCGGGTGGTTCTCCTCCAGGTGGAGGCAGACGTGGCCCGGAGTGTGGCCGGGCGTCCAGATCGCGCGGAGGCGGCGGCCCGCGAGGTCGAGGAGTTCGCCGGGGACTATCTCGCGGTCGGGGAGGGCGGGAGACAGGCCGGGGAGGGTGCGGGGGTGGGCCGTGCGCAGGGGCGCCACGTGTTCCTCGGGTGCCCCGGCAGCCGTGAGCTTGTCCGTCATGTACGTGAACCAGCGCTGGGGCCGCGTCCCGCGCGTGCGCCGGACGATCGACGCGTCCGCCTCGTGCATCGCGACCCAGGCGCCGGAGGCCTCCCGTACCTGGCCGGACAGTCCGTGGTGGTCGGGGTGGTGGTGGGTGATGACGACCCCGTGGATCTCGGATGGCGAAGTGCCGCATTCCGCAAGGCCGTCGGCCAGTGTCTCCCAGGACTCCGGGTCGTCCCAGCCTGTGTCGACCAGGACCGGGCCGCGGTCGGTGTCGAGGACGTACACCAGTGTGTAGCCGAGCGGGTTGTCAGGGATGGGGACCCTGATGGACCGTACGCCGCCGCCGTGGTCGGTCACTTGCGTCATGGATTCCCCGTCCTGGTTCTCAGCCCGGTCCTGTGCGGCCCGCTTCGGTCCGCTTCGGTCCTCTTCGGCATGGCCATTGCTCACTATAACTAGAACTGGTATCAGTTCCTCGTGTGTATCTGAAACAGCGTCAGGAAGTCAGTGACTGAGATCAGCAACTGGGATCAGCAACTGGGATCGCCCGGCTCCGCAGGAGGCAGTAGCTCATGACCGAGCTCGTGGAACACGGAAAGCTGTTCATCGGCGGGGAGTTGACGGACCCGCTGGGCCAGGACGTCATCGAGGTGGTCTCGCCGCACACGGAGGAGGTCATCGGGAGGGTGCCGCACGCCTCGGCGGCCGATGTGGACCGGGCGGTGGCGGCGGCGCGTACGGCGTTCGACGAGGGCCCCTGGCCGCGTATGACGCTCGACGAGCGGATCGAGGTCGTCGGCCGGATCAAGGACGCGTTCGCCATACGGCACGAGGAGATCGCCCGCGTCATCTCCTCCGAGAACGGCACCCCGTACACCTCCTCCGTGATGGTGCAGGCGCTCGCCTCGATGATGGTGTGGGACGCGGCGATCACCACCGCGCGCGGCTTCACGTACGAGGAGCAGCGTGACGGTGTCCTCGGGAAGATCCTGGTGCGGCGCGAACCGGTCGGCGTGGTCGCGGCCGTCGTGCCGTGGAACGTGCCGCAGTTCACCGCCGCCGCCAAGCTCGCTCCCGCGCTGCTGGCCGGCTGCACCGCGGTCCTGAAGGTGTCGCCCGAAACCCCCCTGGACGCCTATCTGTTGGCGGAGATCGCCGCCGAGGCCGGGCTGCCGGAGGGTGTGCTGTCGATCCTGCCCGCCGACCGTGAGGTGAGTGAGTACCTGGTCGGGCATCCGGGGGTCGACAAGGTGTCCTTCACGGGCTCGGTCGGTGCCGGAAAACGCGTCATGGAGGTCTGCTCGCGCAACCTCACCCGCGTCACCCTCGAACTGGGCGGCAAGTCGGCCGCGGTGATCCTGCCGGACGCAGACGCGCAGACGGCGGTGGGCGGCATCGCCCCCTTCGCCTGGATGATCAACGGGCAGGCGTGCGTCGCCCAGACCCGCATCCTCGTGCCGCGCACCCGCTACGACGAGTTCGCCGAGGCCTTCGCCGCCGTCGCGGGCGCGTTGAAGATCGGCGATCCGCTCGACCCGGCCACCGAACTCGGCCCGTTGGTTGCCCGGCGTCAGCAGCAGCGTTCCCTCGACTACATCCGCATCGGCCAGGAGGAGGGCGCCAAGATCCTCACCGGTGGCGGACGTCCGGCCGGCTTCGACAAGGGCTGGTACGTCGAGCCGACGCTCTTCGGCGACGTCGACAACTCCATGCGGATCGCCCGCGAAGAGATCTTCGGGCCGGTCATCTGCCTCATTCCGTACGGCGACGAGAGCGAGGCCGTGAAGATCGCGAACGACTCCGACTACGGGCTGAGCGGCAGCGTGTGGACCGCGGACGTCGAGCGTGGCATCGAGGTCGCGCGTCAGGTCCGTACGGGCACGTACTCGGTCAACACCTTCAGCCTCGACATGCTCGGCCCGTTCGGCGGTTACAAGAACTCCGGTCTGGGGCGGGAGTTCGGGCCCGAAGGGTACGGCGAGTACTTCGAGCACAAGATGATCCACCTGCCCAACGGCTATGAGGGTGAGGCCTAGAAGATGGGTGACCGCTGGCACATCGAGGTCGACCGCTCGGTCTGCATCGGCTCGTCCCAGTGCGTCAACCAGGCTCCCCATGCCTTCCACCTCGACTCCGCCCGCCAGTCCCACCCCCTGGACCCGGACACGGATGCCAACGAGAAGGTCCTGGAGGCGGCGGAGGGCTGCCCGGTGGAGGCGATCATGATCAGCCTGGTGGGGTCGGGGGAGCCGGTGTTTCCGCCGGAGGAGTGAGTCACTCCTCGCCGCCCGGCTCGGTCAGGCCGGTTCGCCGCCCGGCTCGGTCAGGCGGGTTCGCCGCCTGGCTCCGTCACGTCGATTTGCCGCCTGGCTCCGTCAGGTCGATCAGGCGGCACACCGTCTCGATGTCGATTTTGACCTGGGCGATGGAGGCGCGGCCCGAGAGCCAGGTGATGAGGGCCGAGTGCCAGGTGTGGCCGATGACGCGGACCGCGGAGAGCTGGTCGGGGGTGGGGTCGTCCAGGCCCATGGCGTCCAGGATGATCATGGTGGTCTGGCGGGACACCTGATCCACCTCCGGGCTGACGCTGCGGTCCGCGAACGTCAGGGCCCGAACCATGGCGTCGGCGAGGTGCGGCTCGCGCTGGAGGGCGCGGAAGGCGCGCATCAGGGTCGCGGCGACGCGTTCCGCCGCCGTGTCGCCGGCCGGGGGCTTCTTGCGGAGGGTGCCGTGCATGTGGGCGAGCTGGTCCTGCATCGTGGCGACGAGCAGGTGGATCTTCGACGGGAAGTAGCGGTACAGCGTGCCGAGGGCGACCTGCGAGGACTCCGCGACCTCGCGCATCTGCACCGCGTCGAAGCCGCCCCGGCTGGCCAGTTGCGCGCTCGCATGCAGGATGCGCCGGCGCCGCGCCTCCTGACGCTCGGTGAGCGGCGGCGAGTCCGGCTGGACCGTTCGCAGTGCCGCGTGCGCGCTCCGCGCGGCGGGCTTCTCGGCGCCCGTGGCCGAGCGCCCGGCGTCCGCGGCCGAACGCTCGGCCTTCGTCGTCGGCTGCGCGGTCTTCGGCTGTGCCGTCTTCGCCGAAGGTTTGGCTTCCGCTGGCATGTGTCCCGTTCCGTGACGTTCGTGCAGAGGGTCGGTGGGGGGCGGGGGGAGCGACAGCAGAGTAGGGCCTCGCCGTGGCGTGAATCACCCGATCCACCGCTCACAGGAGGGCTACCTGCCGGTAGATTCAGTGCTCCCTGAACGATCAAGTCTGAAACTTGTTCTAGATTACCGTCCCGAAGTAATCTCGCGGGAAACTGCTGGAAGAAGGGGGCCCGGAGTGACCGCTGAGGCCATGGAGGCGGGTCCCGAGGAGGGCTCGGCCGCCGACGGCGACCGACCGTTGCGCATCGCGCTCCTCACCTACAAAGGGAACCCGTTCTGCGGCGGCCAGGGCGTCTACGTACGGCACCTCTCGCGCGAGCTCGCCCGCCTCGGCCACCGGATCGAGGTCATCGGCGCCCAGCCGTACCCCGTACTCGACGTGGACGTGCTCGACGCGGCTGAGGCACCGGGCGGGCTCTCCCTCACCGAGCTGCCCAGCCTCGACCTGTACCGTCCCTCGGACCCCTTTCGCACCCCGAAGCCCGGCGAGTTCCGCGACTGGATCGACGCCCTCGAGGTCGGCACGATGTGGACCGGCGGTTTCCCCGAGCCGCTGACCTTCTCGCTGCGGGCCCGGCGCCATCTCCGCGCCCGTCGCGGCGAGTTCGACGTCGTGCACGACAACCAGACCCTCGGCTACGGCCTGTTGGGCGGCATCGGCGCGCCCCTCGTCACGACGATCCATCACCCCATCACCGTGGACCGGCAGTTGGAGCTGGACGCGGCGAACGGCTGGCGGGAGCGCGCCTCCAAACGCCGCTGGTACGCCTTCACCCGCATGCAGAAGCGCGTCGCGCGACGCCTCCCGTCCGTCCTCACCGTCTCCGGCACGTCCCGTCAGGAGATCGTGGACCACCTCGGCGTACGCGACGAACGCATCCACGTCGTGCACATCGGCGCCGACACCGACCTCTTCTCGCCGGATCCGTCCGTGCCGCAGACACCGGGACGCATCGTCACCACCTCCAGCGCGGACGTGCCGCTGAAGGGGCTCGTCTTCCTCCTGGAGGCGCTGGCCAAGGTGCGCACCGAGCACCCCGCCGCCCACCTCGTCGTCGTCGG
This sequence comes from Streptomyces sp. NPDC048825, assembly GCF_043198355.1. Classification (NCBI taxonomy): domain Bacteria; kingdom Bacillati; phylum Actinomycetota; class Actinomycetes; order Kitasatosporales; family Streptomycetaceae; genus Streptomyces; species Streptomyces sp. NPDC048825. The sequence goes on along the minus strand of NZ_JBICUR010000033.1, from coordinate 18,380 downwards.
CAAGCGCGCCGAGGACGGACCGGTCGCCCAGGCCATCGAGCGATACGGGCTCGAAGGCGCCGTCGAGTTCGTGAAGGGGATCTCGGACGAGGAACTGGTCGACCTCGTACGGTCCGCCGAGGTCGCCTGCGTGCCTTCCCTGTACGAGGGCTTCTCGCTGCCCGCCGCCGAGGCGATGGCGACTCAGACGCCGCTCGTGGCCACCACCGGCGGGGCGATTCCCGAGGTGGCGGGAAGGGACGGTGAGACTTGCCTGGCTGTCCCGCCGGGTGATTCCGGGGCGCTGGCCGGCGCCCTGAGCAGGCTTCTCGGAGACCCCTCGCTGCGTGCGCGGCTCGGAACCGCCGGGCGTGCGCGGGTCCTTGAGCGGTTCACCTGGGCGCGGGCGGCCGAGGGGACGGTGGCGCGGTATCGCGAGGCGATCGCCGACGCCGGGGGAGCCCGTCGGCCCGCCGCCGTCAGCGCTGTTGAGGCCGAAGCTGTCGAACAAGCAGCCGCAGAAGTAGTCGTAACCGATCGCGAAAGCAGGGCCACGTGCTGACCGTCGACTTCTCCCGGTTCCCGCTCGCCCCGGGCGACCGCGTACTGGACCTCGGGTGCGGAGCCGGCCGGCACGCCTTCGAGTGCTACCGGCGCGGAGCGCGGGTCGTGGCGCTGGATCAGAACGCCGAGGAGATCCGCGAGGTCGCGACCTGGTTTGCCGCGATGAAGGAGGCGGGGGAGGCGCCGGAAGGCGCGAGCGCCGTCGCCATGGAGGGAGACGCGCTTCAACTCCCGTTCCCCGACGAGTCGTTCGACGTCGTGATCATCTCCGAGGTCATGGAGCACATACCCGATGACAAGGGCGTACTCGCGGAGATGGTGCGCGTGCTGAAGCCGGGCGGGCGGATCGCCGTCACGGTCCCGCGCTACGGGCCCGAGAAGGTGTGCTGGGCGCTGTCCGACGCGTATCACGAGGTCGAGGGCGGCCACATTCGCATCTACAAGGCCGATGAACTGCTCGGCCGGATGCAAGAGGCGGGACTGAAGCCGTACGGCACGCACCACGCCCACGCGCTGCACAGCCCGTACTGGTGGCTGAAGTGCGCGTTCGGCGTCGACAACGACAAGGCGCTGCCGGTGCGGGCGTATCACCAGCTTCTGGTCTGGGACATCATGAAGAAGCCGCTCGCCACGCGGGTCGCCGAGCAGGCGCTGAACCCGTTGATCGGCAAGTCCTTCGTGGCGTACGCGACCAAGCCGCATCTGCCGGTTGAGGCCGCTTCGACCGACGCCTCGGTGGACGCTTCGTGACGACACCCCGTACAGAACACCTCGTCCTGGCCGGGGTGCTCACCGCGGAGCAGGCCGCCGAGACGGTGCGGGGCATCCTCGCCGTGCAGCGGGCGGACGGCGCCATACCGTGGTTCCGCGGGCACCACCTCGACCCGTGGGACCACACCGAGGCCGCGATGGCGCTGGACGCGGCGGGCGAGCACGAGGCGGCAGAGCGGGCGTACGACTGGCTGGCGCGGCATCAGAACGAGGACGGATCCTGGTACGCGGCTTATGCCGACGGGGACGCCGCCGACGTCACCGACCGCGGTCGGGAGACCAACTTCTGCGCGTACGTCGCCGTCGGGGTCTGGCACCACTATCTGGCGACCGGCGACGACACCTTCCTGGACCGGATGTGGCCCACCGTCTACTCGGCCATGGAGTTCGTGCTGCGGCTCCAGCTGGCGGGTGGGCAGATCGGCTGGCGGTGCGAGGACGACGGGACCGGGGCCGACGATGCGCTGCTGACCGGAAGTTCGTCCGTCCACCATGCCCTGCGCTGCGCGCTCGCGATCGCCGAGGAGCGGGAAGAGGCGCAGCCGGACTGGGAGTTGGCGGTGGGGGCGTTGCGGCACGCGATACGGCGGCATCCGGAGCGGTTCCTCGACAAGAGCCGTTACTCCATGGACTGGTACTACCCCGTGCTGGGCGGGGCGCTCACCGGGCCCGAGGCGAAGGAACGCATCGAGCGGGACTGGGATCGCTTTGTGGTGCCGGGAGTCGGCGTACGGTGCGTCGTGCCCAATCCCTGGGTGACGGGCGGCGAGTCCGCCGAACTCGCCCTGGCGCTCTGGGCCGTGGGCGAGTCCGACCGGGCCCTGGAGATCCTCCAGTCCATCCAGCACCTCCGCGACCCGAAGACCGGCCTGTACTGGACGGGCTACGTCTTCGAGGACGAGGCGGTCTGGCCCGAGGAGTTGACGGCCTGGACGGCGGGCTCGCTGCTGCTCGCCGTGGCCGCACTGGGCGGGGACGAGGCGACGTGTGCGGTGTTCAGCGGGGAGCGGTTGCCTTGGGGGCTGGACGCCGACTGCTGTTCGTAGCGTTGTGCTCGTAACGCTTTGCGCGTAACGCCTTGGGCGTAGCGCCTCAGTGGTGTCAGTGGTGGCGGTACATGCGGTTGGCGATGACGTGCCCCACGAAGAGGTACACGACGGCGGCCAGGCCGTACCCGGCGACGACCCGGGCCCAGTCCTCGTCGAAGGTGAACAGGTCGTGGGACCAGCCGGCGAGCCAGCGGGCCGCGTCCTGGATGAACTGCACGAAGTCGTTCGCCCGGTTCGCGTCCAGCAGGTACATCAGGATCCACAGTCCGAGGATCAACGCCATGATGTCGGCGACGATCGCGATGACCCTGCCTGCCTGGTTGGTGCGATATCGAGGGGACATGCTCGCCGAGTAGCCCTTGAATCCGGGATGAAACCGCCCGGCGGCGCGATTTTCCTTACGCCGAGGCCTCGTTGAGCTCCGCCAGGACTCGGAGGGTGTGGCGGTCGGGGGACAGGACCAGCAGGTCGGTCACCGGGCCCTTCCGCCACAACTCCAGGCGTTCCGCGATCCGTTCACGCGGGCCGACCAGGGAGATCTCGTCCGCGAAGGCGTCGGGGACGGCCAGGACCGCCTCCTCCCGGCGGCCCTCCAGGAACAGGCGCTGGATTCGCCGCGCCTCCGCCTCGTATCCCATGCGGGCCATGAGGTCGGCGTGGAAGTTGCGCTTCGCGTGGCCCATGCCGCCGATGTAGAAGCCGAGCATCGTCTTTACGGGGAGGAGGCCTTCCGATACGTCGTCGCACACTCTGGCCTGGGCCATGGGGGCGATCAGGAAGTCGTCTCGTACGTCCGTCAGCGACGCCTCGTATACGTCGGGGCGCAGGGGAGACCAGTACAACGGGAGCCAGCCGTCCGCGATCCGGGTCGTCTGCGCGATGTTCTTCGGGCCCTCCGCGCCCAGGAGGACGGGGAGTTCGGGGCGCAGGGGGTGGGTGATGGGCTTGAGGGGTTTGCCCAGGCCTGTGGCGTCCGGGCCCTGGTACGGGTGGGTGTGGAAGCGGCCGTTCAGCTCAACCGGGGCCTCGCGGCGGAGGACTTGGCGTATGACATCGACGTACTCCCTCGTTGCCGTGAGCGGTGACTTCGGGAACGGGCGGCCGTACCAGCCCTCCACGACCTGCGGGCCCGAAAGGCCGAGGCCGAGCATCATGCGCCCGCCCGAGAGGTGGTCGAGGGTCAGCGCGTGCATGGCGGTCGTCGTGGGGGAGCGGGCGGCCATCTGGGCGACCGCCGTGCCGAGTTTGATGCGGGACGTCTGCGCCGCGATCCACGTCAGCGGGGTGAAGACGTCGGAGCCCCAGGACTCGGCGGTCCACACGGAGTCGTAGCCGAGGCGTTCCGCCTCCTGCGCCAGCGGGACGTGGTCCGCGTTGGGGCCGCGCCCCCAGTAGCCGAGTGCGAGACCGAGTCGCATGAGCCGCCTCCTGACGGTCCGTCAGCCATCAGCCGAGAACGGTGACTGTACGACAACGGCCCCTCGCTCGGAAGAGCGAAGGGCCGTTGGCCGTGAGGTGTGGGCGGAAGCGGGCGGGTCAGCCGCGCTGGATTCCGCTGGTGTCCTGCAGTACGCCTCGACGGCCGTCCTGCGTCTGGGCCACCAGACCGGGGCCGCGCTGCTCGACGGCCAAGTACCAGGTACCGGGCGCCAGTTCGGCGATCGGTGTCGGGGAGCCGTCCTCCCCGTACAGCGGACGCGGGACCGGCACCGCGAACCAGAACGGCGAGAACTCCGCGGCGGGCGGCTGCTGCTGAGCCTGCGGCGCCTGGGCCTGCTGCGGCTGAGGCTGCTGCTGACCGGGCTGCGGGCCGCCCTGCGCGCCGAACGGCTGGCCCGGCTGCGGCTGTCCCGGCTGACCGCCGAAGGGCTGACCCGGCTGGCCCTGGGCGCCGGGGGCGCCCGGGTAGCCGTAACCACCCTGCGGCTGGGCGCCGTAGGGCTGGGGGGCGGCGGGCTTGGGGGCGGGGAGGAGGGCGCCCTTCAGGGCCGGGACGAGGGGGGTGGCGATCGCGGCGGCGGCGAGGAGGAGGGTGGCGATGAGTGCCAGGATCAGGCCGATGCCGGCCTCGACCCCGCCGTCACCGGCGTTGGGGCCGATGTTGTCCGCGCCGCCGGCCGGGTCGAAGACGTTGCCGAGCGCGCTCCAGGCGGCGAAGACCGTGAACGCGATGCCGAACGGAGCGATGTCGAGGCCCGCGACCTTGGGTGCCTGCGGCAGCCCGTGGGCGACGACGATGAGCGCGGCGCCGATGATGCCGGCAAGTACGACGCCCATGAGCACCGGCGCGCTTCCCCAGGCATTCGGGATGGCGTAGTCGTCAGGGGCCCCGTCGAGCGAATAGAGGTCAAGGAACGACGCGATCAACAGCAACACCGCTGCTCCGATCACCACGCCGTCGCCTCGAGTGAGGGAGCGGATATTCACTTCAAGTCCTTCATCAGTCGTCGTCTCGTCTTCGGTGGAGGCGTCGCTGTCACCATGTCGCCGTATGGCCGCGGTGTGAAGCGCGGGGGTGGCCCCTCATCGTAGGGGCGACACTATCGTCCGACTGCGAGGGGTGTGTGGCCGGATCCGTTCGCAGATCATTACCCCCGCAGGAAACTCACGATTCCCGCAGAGATCCCACGCGCCGCCTTCTGCCTCCACGCGCCGCTGGTCAGCAGCGCCGCGTCCTTGCTGTCGCGCAGTTGGCTGGCTGTCGAAGGCTTCGGAAACCGTTGACAGATTGAGACCGCACAGGTCAGGCGCATGACGCCTCCGTCCGGGGCGTGTAGGCGTAGCCGTCGGCTCGTTGGAGCAAGTCGGACGTGCCGGTGGTGAACGCCCTGGACGAGGCCGTGGAGAGTCTTGATGTTGAAGTTGCCGGTAGTGCGGACGCGACGCGGCCTTTGCGGCTGCCCTGCTTCTTGCCGGTGGGGGCATTTGCGCGTACAAGATCGCCGGTGGCGTAGCCGAAGTGTTGCTTGGTGCGGCGCAGGGTGAGTGGGGGGAAGCCGTACCGGTCGGGAGCGGTACGACGGTAGGTTCCGCGTCCGGTCGACGTCACCGCAAGAATGGTTGCAGGGTGACGTGCCACGCTCTCAAGCAGCCCGACACGCAGGGCATCCAGGGTATGGCTCGTCGGTCGTATTGCGCGTTGTCGGCGCTGCTACGCGTATTGGACGACGATATCGCCTGTGTGGGCCGCTTCAGTTGTTCGGTTTGCGTCAAGGAAATGGGTGCTGGCGCAGGTTGCTTACCGTGATGCTCATCTTATTGATCAAGTCTGATCAATAAGGTTCAACTGTGCGCTCGCTATGGGGCAGGCTTGCGTTTCCCATAGCGAGAAGCGGCTCGCCGGGGACGTCCCCGGCGAGCCGCTTCGTCAAGGACTGGGGCGTGTTGCGGGCCCGGCTATCGCTCGCTGTACTTGAAGCAGACGCCGATCGGCCTGTAGGCCGTCTTGTTCTTCCGAATGGTCACCCAGTCATCAGGGATTCCGTGGCGAAATTCCTCCACGTCGAACTTCTTCCCGGTGTACTTCACGTAGGCTTTGAGCGTGCCGTACTTGCCGGGAGGCACCTCCTTGGAGCCGCTCACGGTGATGCTGCGCGACTTCGTCACGTCCCAGCCGACACCCGCGCTGATGGCACCCTTCGAAAGTTCGATGTTCTTCGAGAGCACCGAGCCTGTGCTTCGGGTCTCGTCTATACGCAGTGTCATGCGTCCTCTGCCCGAAGCCTCCGCGATAACTGTCTTGCCGCACTTGGTCCCGGTTGAGCGAATATTGATCATCCTCTTGAGGCTGGATGTGGTCGCTTCCGCGCTCGCGACATTGGTGTTCTTCGTGCTTGGCGCAGCCTCTGCCGAGGCGCCCACAGCGATCAGGGTCATGGACAAGGTGGCAACGGTGGCCCCGCGTCGGATTGTTTGGAACTTCAAGTGATCCCCCATGATCGGAAAAGAGAAAGCTTTGATCGCCTCCGGTCGAGAACAGCTGATCAAGAGGGGGTGTGCTTCTGCAATGGTCTTGAGCTAGATTTGAGGTGTGCATGGCGACTGTGAGGCCTCGAACCTCCTACTCCGCCAGGAAACTGACGATTCCCTCAGAGATCCCTTGCGCCGCCTTCTGCCTCCACGCGCCGCTGGTCAGCAGCGCCGCGTCCTTGCTGTCGCGCATGTTGCCGCACTCGATGAACACCTTGGGAACCGTTGACAGATTGAGACCGCCGAGGTCCGTGCGTACGTCGAGGCCGGTGCCGTCGCCGATGTAGTTGGAGGGCGCGCTGCCGGTGGCGCTGACGAGGTTGCCGGCGATGCGTTCGCCGAGTTCGCGGGACGGGGCGACGATCGGGCGGGTGTCGGCTTCACCCTCGTTCACGGCGCCCGGCAGGATCACGTGGAAGCCGCGGTTGCCGGGCCCTGAGCCGTCCGCGTGGATGGAGATCACGGCGTCCGCCTTTGCCTTGTTGCCGATGCGGGCGCGTTCGTCGACGCATGGGCCCCAGGGGCGGTCGCCGTCCTGCGTGAACTTGACCGTGGCGCCTTGCTGTTCGAGCAGGGTGCGGAGGCGGTGCGAGACGTCGAGGGTGAAACGGGCTTCTGTGTAGCCGTCGTTGGTGGACGTGCCGGTCGTGTCGCACTCCTTGGAGTTCGTGCCGATGTCGACCTGGCGGTTGATTTCGGTGGTGTGGCGGAAGTTGCCGGGGTTGTGGCCTGGGTCGATGACGAAGACCTTGCCCTTTAGGGGGCCGGAGGCGGCGGGGCGGGAGGTCGAGGAGCTGGAAGGGGCGGGGGACTTGCCGGGCTCCTTGGCGTCGCCGTCGTCCGTCCCGGTGATGGGTGAGGAGGGTGCGTCCGATGCGGACGTATCCGGCGACGCTGGCGACGGCGACGACTGCGCCACCGATCCGTCCGAGCCGTCCCCTCCCGAATCCCCCACTGCCTGCCACACCAGCCACCCCACCAACGCGCCCAGTACGAGCGCGGCGACGGCGACGGTCAGGGGTCTGCGCCAGGAACGGCGCGGCGGGCGGGGAGGATCGAAGTCCGGACCTACATACGACACGCCTGCCACCCTAAGCGGACTCGCCGGAGTCCGGTGCGGTGGCTGCGCTCCAAAGAGGGGCGGGTCTGCGTCAACGCGCGGCTCTGCCGCGTGGACTCACGCTCAGGTGCCGAAGTCGACGATGTCGCACTTGGCGATCCGCCCGACGCCTCGCCTGATACGGGAATCGGTGGTCACCAGGGTGAGGCCGAGGACCTCGGCCAGCGCCACATACGTCGCGTCATACACCGACAGGTTCGCGGCCAACGTACGCACGCGGGCAGTGAGGGGAAGTGCCGGATGGCGAGTGAGGGGCAGGTCGGCGAACTCCTTCAGATAGTGGTCGACCTCGCCCTTGCCGAGCTTCGGCTTGCCGCCCCTGGTGCCCTTGCCCATGCCGATGACCGACGAGGCCACCTCCGTGTCGATCAGGTACGGGGCGTGGATCTCGTCCTCGGTCGCGATCCGCTCGCGCACACGCCGGGCGAGCATGCCGCTGGAGGTGAGGAACTCCGTGACCGCGCAGGCGTCGACGACGATCACCGGCCGCTCCGTCCCTCGTCCAAGGCGGCGAGGACGTCGTCGTGGGTGACCTGGTCGCTCGCGTAGCGCTCGGCGCGGGCGACCATCTCGGCGAGGCTGGGCTTCGATGCCTCCCGCATGATGAGGCCGAGGAGGTAGCCCTGTATGGACTGGCCGGCCTCGGCGGCGCGGATCTTGATGGTGCGGGCGATGTCGTCGGGGACGTCCCGTACGGTGAATGCAGTCGTCATGACTGCATTCTATAGTCGGCGTCGTCATTTTGCAGTCAAATCGCGGGGGCCTCAGATCCCCGCTCCCGTCCGCCGCAGGACACGCAGCGAGTCGGTGGCCGAGACCTCGGTGAATGCGCCGGAGGCGACGGCGCGGAGGTACACGCGGTACGGGGCCTGGCCGGTGAACTCGTCCTCCGGGTCGGGGAAGACGTCGTGGATCAGGAGGAGGCCGCCCTCGGCGATATGGGGGGCCCAGCCCTCGTAGTCGGCGGTCGCGTGTTCGTCGGTGTGGCCGCCGTCGATGAAGACGAGGCCGAGGGGTGTCCGCCAGAAGGCCGCGATCTGGGGTGAGCGGCCGACCATCGCGACCACGTGGTCCTCCAGGCCGGCCTTGTGCAGGGTGCGGCGGAAGGTGGGGAGCGTGTCCATTCGGCCGAGGTCGGGGTCGATCGTCTCCGGGTCGTGGTAGTCCCAGCCGGGCTGCTGCTCTTCGCTGCCGCGGTGGTGGTCGATGGTGATCGCGGTGACGCCGGTCTCGCGGGCGGCGTCGGCGAGGAGGATGGTGGAGCGGCCGCAGTACGTTCCTACTTCGAGGAGAGGGAGGCCGAGTGCTGCCGCTTCGGTTGCGGCGGCGTGCAGGGCGAGGCCCTCGCGGGTGGGCATGAAGCCCTTGGCCTGCTCGAAGGCGGCGAGGGTCTCGGGCTTGGGGGCCGCGGGCATGGATTCTCCTGGTTGTACGGGGCTGTGGGCGCCCATGGTGCCGTAAGCGGGTGTTCGGGGGTGCGCCCGCCGCGGGGCGTGCTCAGCCACATCACCGGCACCGTCGTACGGCGCTACCCGGCGGAGCCTGTGGCGTGAGCGTGCTCAGCCACAGATCACCCGCACCGTCGTACGGCGCTACCCGGCGGAGCCTGTGGCGTGAGCGTGCTCAGCCACAGATCACCCGCACCGGCCTACGGCGCTACCCGGCGGAGCCTGTGGCGTGAGCGTGCTCAGCCACAGATCACCCGCACCGTCGTACGGCGCTACCCGGCGGAGCGTGCGGCGTGGGCGCGCTCAGCCACAACCGACCCGCGGCTTTCGAACCGCTCCACCCGCGGAGCGCGCGTCCTGGCCTGGCGAGGCAGCAGGAGTGCGAACAGCAGCCCCACCGCCACAGCCCCGGCAGCGATCAAGAACGAGACCCTGAACCCGTGCATCGTGGGGATCGCGACCCCGTTCACCTGGTTCGCCGTGTTCGCCAGCACCATCCCGATCACGGCGCTCGATACGGACGTACCGACCGACCGCATCAACGTGTTGAGACCGTTCGCCGCCCCCGTCTCGGACGCGTCCACGGCCCCGATGATCAACGCGGGGAGTGAGGAGTACGCGAGGCCGATCCCCGCCCCGAGGACCACCGCGATGACGACCGTCTGCCAGGCCGCGCTCATCAGGCCGAGGCCGGCGCCGTATCCGACCGCGATGATCAGCATGCCGATCATGAGCGTGGTCCTCGGGCCGTACTTGGCGGACAGGCGCCCGTACACCGGAGCCGTGAACATCATCGTCAGGCCGAGCGGTGCCACGCACAGGCCCGTTACGACCATCGACTGGCCGAGGCCGTAGCCGGTCGCCGTCGGCAGCTGGAGCAGTTGGGGCAGGACAAGGGATACGGCGTAGAAGGCGACGCCGACCATGATCGAGGCGAGGTTGGTGAAGAGCACGGGACGGCGTGCCGTGGTGCGCAGGTCCACGAGGGGGGCCTGGACACGCAGCTCCATTACGCCCCAGAGGAAGAGGACGACCGCCGCCGCTGCGAACAAGCCGAGCGTCGTGCCCGAACCCCAGCCCCAGTCGCTGCCCTTCGTGATCGGCAGGAGGAAGAGGACCAGGCCCGCGGAGAGGCCGAGTGCGCCGAGTACGTCGAAGGTGCCCTTGGCGCGCAGCGGGGACTCCGGTACGAAGACGAGGGTGAGCACGATCGAGACCAGACCGAGGGCTGCCGAGCCGAAGAACAGCGCGTGCCAGTCGGCGTTCTGTGCGACCAGCGCCGCCAGCGGCAGCGCCAGTCCGCCGCCGACGCCGATCGACGAGCTCATCAGGGCCATCGCCGAGCCGAGCTTCTCGCGCGGCAGCGCGTCGCGCATCAGGCCGATGCCGAGCGGGATGGCGCCCATCGCGAAGCCCTGGAGGGCGCGGCCGGTAATCATCACGAGCAGTTCGCTGGTGGAAGCGGCGATCAGCGAACCCACCACCATCACGGCCAGACTCGTCAGCAGCATCCGCCGCTTGCCGTAGAGGTCACCCAGGCGGCCCATGATCGGTGTGGCCACGGCGCCGGCGAGCAGGGTCGAGGTCATGACCCAGGTGGCGTTGCCGGGGGAGGTGTTCAGCAGCTCCGGCAGGTCCTTGATGATCGGCACGAGCAGGGTCTGCATCACCGCGACAACGATGCCCGCGAAGGCCAGTACCGGGACGATTCCGGCGCCGGTGCCGGAATCGCTGCCGATCGGCCTCCGCATGGGGCGTTGGTCCGTCGTTGTCTGGGGCTGGGACATCGGGTCGTGCCTCCGGGGGACGTGCGTGCGGTACGTGCACGGTGAACCCCGTGCGCCAAGGCAACTATTCCATTGCTTTGGGTCCCTAACGAATTCTTGACCATCTGACCCATCGTCAGCATCCGGGCAGTGTCTGACCTTCCATCAGATTGGAACGTGTTCTACTCTTTCGCCGACCTTGGGGAGGCGAGGCCTGCATGGGGATCGGGATCACGCGTGAACAGCGGGAGTTGGCCGAAGCCGTGCGCGGCTGGATCGCTCGGGCCATGCCGCCCGAGGAAGTGCGTAAACTCCTCGATTCGCCCGGCGAGGGCAGACCTCCGTACTGGGACGGGCTCGCCGCGCAGGGGCTGCTCGGTGTGCATCTGCCCGAGGCGTACGGCGGTGGTGGCGGCGACCTCCTCGACCTGGCCGTCGTGGTGGAGGAGGCTGCGCGGGCCGCGCTGCCGGGGCCGTACGTCCCGAGCCTGATCGCCTCGCTGGTGCTCGTCCGTGCGGAGGCGGACGGGTTGGTGCGGGCGCTGGCGGCGGGGGAGCGGGTGGGGGCCGTGGCGTTCGGGGCGGGTTCGCTGACCGCTGCCCCGCGTGAGGAGGGCGGGTACCTCCTGGACGGGACCGCCCCGCCGGTGCTGTCCGGGGCCGACGCCGACCTGCTGATCCTGGCCGCCTCGGATGGGGTGGGCGGGGTGGTGTGGTCGGCCGTCGATGCCGCCGATCTCGTTGTACGGGCGCACGAGGGCGTCGACCCTACGCGGGCCACCGCCGAGGTCCGGGCGGATGGGGTGCGTGTACCCGCCGACCGCGTACTGCCCATCGCGGCCGTCGACTCAGCGCTCGTGCGCGACCTGGCAGCTGTCGTCCTCGCCGCGGACGCCTGCGGCACCGCTGCCTGGGCGCTGCACACCGCCTCCGAATACGCCAAGGTTCGCGAGCAGTTCGGGCAGCCCATCGGGCGGTTCCAGGCCGTGAAGCATCTGTGCGCCGACATGCTGGTACGGGTCGAACGGGCCCGGGCGCTCACCTGGGACGCGGCTCGGGCGGTTCAGGAGCCGGACGGCGTACGGGAGTTGGTGTCGGCCCTCGCTGCCGCCGAGGCCCTGGACGCCGCGTACTCCTGTGCCAAGGACTGCATTCAGGTTCTCGGCGGGATCGGGTTCACCTGGGAGCACGATGCCCATCTGTATCTGCGGCGGGCGGTGGTGGCGCGGCAGCTGTTCGGCTCGGGCGACGTGCACCGGCTGCGTGCTGTGCGGCTCGCGGAGGGCGGCGTACGGAGGAAGTTGAGGCTGGATCTGCCGGGGGAGGCAGCGGCCCACCGTGCGGACGCCCGTGAGGTTGTTGAGCGTGTGCGTGGTCTCGAACCGGCTGCAGTACGACGGGAGTTGGCGCCCACCGGGTACGCCGCCCCGCATCTGCCCGCCCCGTACGGGCTCGGTGCCGGGCCTGTCCAACAGCTTGCCGTTCAGGAGGAGTTGGCCGCTGCGGGCGTACGGCTCAGTGATCTGGGGATCGCCACCTGGGTCGTACCGTCGCTCATCGCCTACGGGACGCGGGAGCAGCAGGAGCGGTATCTGCTGCCTACGCTGAGCGGGGACGTGCTGTGGTGCCAGCTGTTCTCGGAACCCGGCGCCGGGTCCGACCTCGCCTCGCTGCGGACGCGCGCCGAGCGGGCCGCCGACGGGAGCTGGCGGGTCAACGGGCAGAAGGTGTGGACCAGTTCGGCCCGCTGGGCGGACTACGGGATCCTGCTCGCCCGTACGAATCCGGAGGCGCCCAAGCACAAGGGGCTCACGTACTTCGTCGTCGACATGAAGAACACGGAGGGTATCGATGTCCGTCCGCTGAAGGAGATCACCGGGGAATCACTGTTCAACGAGGTCTACTTCGACGATGCCCTCCTCCCGGCTGATGCGGTGGTCGGGTCCGTCGACGACGGGTGGAAGGTTGCCCGCAACACCCTTGGCAACGAACGCGTCCACATGGCCGATCAGTTGACCTTCGGTACCGGCATCGAGGCGCTCCTGGCCAGGGACTTGGACGATGCCGTACGGCTCCGGCTCGGCGCGCTGATCGCCGAGGCGCACGCGCTGGCCTGCATCGGGCTTCGTACGACCATGCAGCAGGTGTCGGGTGTCGAGCCGGGCGCCGGAGCCTCCGTACGCAAGCTCGTCCAGACCGTGCACCAGCAGAAGGTCGCCGAACTCGCCCTCGAACTCCTCGGCCCGGAGGGCGCGTTGTGTGAGGGAGCGGGGAAGCGCGCCGCACACGGTTTCCTGCTCTCCCGCTGCCTGACCATCGCCGGCGGCACGACGCAGGTACAGCTGAACGTGGTCGCCGAGCGGATCCTCGGGCTACCGAGGGACTGAGGCGCCCCCAGCAGATGAGCGGCCTTGGCGAAGTCCGGCGCGATAGCGCTCCGCTGGGCGCGGTTTGATCCTGCGGGTCCGCCGTGGCTGGTCGCGCAGTTCCCCGCGCCCCTAAAAACCTGCGACTCCAGCACCCCGGGAAAGCCCGCACCCCAACGCTCCCGCAGCCTCCCTCCGGCGGGAGGGGTCGTGGGCCGGTGCGTCGTATGCCCGTCGCTTAGGTTCTGTCTCGGAGAACCCGCACCCTGTACCAGGCCAGGGCCGTATGCCCGGCCTGCGACGGGCTGACGCACCGGCCCACGGCCCCGCACCCACCACCCACCCAGGGGCGCGGGGCTGTGACATCAGCGGCTCCGCCGCGGGGCGCGACCAGCCACCCACCAACCCGCAGCCGCCCAACCGCCGGAGGCACCCCGCGGGGAACGGCGCGACCAGCCACCCACCAGCCCCCGCAGCCGCCCAACCGCCGGAGGCACCCCGCGGGGAACGGCGCGATCAGGCACAACGAACCCGCAGGTTCATCCCCGTTCCAGCCGAGCGCTCAGCGGCCCCGCGCTGCTACGTACTACGAGCCGCGTTGGCACCAGCGTCGTGCCGTGCTCCGTCTCGTCATGGTGCATCTGCCGCAGCACGCCCTCCACGCAGAGCCGTCCCACCTCGGCGAAGTCCTGGTGGACCGTGGTCAAGGGAGGCAGGAAGGAGCCGGCCTCGGCGATGTCGTCGAAGCCGATGACGCTGACGTCGTCCGGTACCTTCCGGCCCTGTTCGTGCAGGGCGCGCAGCAGGCCGAGTGCCATCTGGTCGTTGGCGGCGAAGATCGCTGTGCAGTCCTTCTGGCGGGCGAGTTCGAGACCGGCGTGGTAGCCGGACTCGGCCGACCAGTCGCCCCGTACGAGAGGTGGTGTGGGGCGTCCGGCCTCGGTGAGTTCGGTGCGCCAGGCCTGGGCGCGGCGCTCTGCCGCGTAGGACTCCTCGGGGCCTGCCAGGTGCCAGACCGTGTGGTGGCCTAGATCCAGGAGGTGGCGTACGGCGGTGCGGCTGCCGCCGGCCTGGTCGGTGTCGACCACGGTGTAGCGGTCTCCGGCGTCCGAGTCGGCAACGACGATGCGGACGTGCGGTGGCAGGGAGAGGGTCACCGCGTCGAGGAGGTGCACCTCCAGGATGACGATGACGGCGTCGACCGCCAGTTCCCCGAGGCGGGAGAAGGCGCCGCGGACCTCGTTCTGGGTGGGGACGGCGACGGGCAGGAGTGTGACGGCGTAGCCCTCGTGGGCCGCGGAGGTGGCGATCGCCTCCAGGGTGCGGACGTTGCCCGTGGTGGCCAGGCCGAAGGTGATGACCCCGATGGTGCGGAACTCGCCGCGTTTGAGGGCCCGTGCGGCGCTGTTGGGGCGGTAGCCCAGTTCCTCCATGGCCGCGAGCACCTGTCGGCGGGTCTCCTCGGTCACGCCTTCATAACCATTGGAAACCCGGGAGACCGTCTGTGAGGAGACGCCGGCCAGCCGGGCGACATCCGCCATGGACGCGCTCTGGGTGCGGCGACCTGCCCTTGTCCTGGTACGCACTCGTGCTCTCGGCGCCGATGCGTTGTCCGCAGTGTCCACCCGTCTCCCTTGTCGCTCGGGGCGCAGTTTCCGCTGCCGACCCTTGACCGTCGTGATCGGGGCAGTGTAGACATTCCGCCATCAGATGTTTACGTAAACATAACAGCCCATGGACACTTGCAAAGCGGAATGTTTACGCAAACATCTTCGGCGGCGCACAACGCCGGTTCCGGGATGGATGAACGAGGAACGACATGACGACGCTACAACCGCCGGTGGCCGCGGACCGGCCTCCAGGCCCCCGGCCCTCGGCGAAACACAGCCGCCGCTCCTGGACGGGCTGGGGGTTCATCGGCCCCTTCGTGGCGGTCTTCGCCCTCGTCTTCCTGGCGCCGATCGCGTACTCGATCTATCTCAGCCTGTTCCGTGACCAGTTGATCGGCGGCAACCAGTTCGTCGGCCTGGACAACTACACCCAGGCCCTCGAGGACGACCGGTTCTGGGACTCCCTCATCCGGGTCTCCCTCTTCCTCGTCGTCCAGGTGCCGATCATGCTGGGCATCGCCCTGCTCATCGCGCTCGCCCTGGACAGCGGGCGGCTGTACGGCAAGGACTTCTTCCGGATCACGATCTTCCTGCCGTACGCGGTGCCCGCCGTGGTCGCCACTCTGATGTGGGGCTTCATGTACGGCACCCGCTACGGCCTGGTCGGCGACATCAACGACGCCTTCGGCGTCACCCTGCCCGACCCGCTCTCGACCGATCTGGTCCTGGCGTCGATCGGCAACATCGTCACCTGGGAGTTCGTCGGCTACAACATGCTGATCTTCTACTCCGCGCTGCGGGTCATCCCGCACTCGCTCTACGAGGCCGCGGAGATCGACGGCGCCGGACAGTTCCGCGTCATCACCGCGATCAAGCTCCCCGCCATCCGCGGCGCCCTCGTCATCGCGACGATCTTCTCGATCATCGGCAGCTTCCAGCTCTTCAACGAGCCGAACATCCTGCGGCAGTTGGCGCGCAACGCCATCACGACGGACTACACGCCGAACTTCTACACGTACTCGCTGTCCTTCAACGGCCAGCAGCAGAACTACTCCGCGGCGGTCGCCATCATCATGGGGCTGATCACCATGGTGATCGCCTACATCGTGCAGCTTCGCGGCATGCGCAAGGGAGCGTGACCCGATGAGCACCCCTCTCACCGCCGCCGCCAAGTCTCCGACCGCTCCGGCCGCAGGCTCCGGCAAGGGCACGCCCCGGCTGCGTACGCCCGGAAAGAAGCACACCCCCGGGCGCCCCAAGCGCAGTGTGCTGCTGACCGTGCTCACCGGCCTGATGCTGCTCTACACCGTGGTGCCGCTGATCTGGCTGGTCATCAGCGCCACCAAAACCCAGGAGGGGCTGGCCGACTCGTCCGGGCTGTGGTTCGCAGACGACTTCGCCCTCTGGTCCAACATCAGCGACACGTTCACGTACAACGACGGCATCTTCACCCGCTGGCTGCTGAACACGCTGCTGTACGTCGTCCTCGGCGCCGGCGGGGCCACCTTCCTGGCGATCCTGGGCGGCTACGCGCTGGCGAAGTTCGACTTCCCCGGAAAGCGCGGCGTCTTCGCCACGGTCATCGGTGCCGTCGCCGTCCCGGGCACCGCACTCGCGGTGCCGACCTTCCTGATGTTCAGCAAGATGGGGCTGACCGACACTCCGTGGGCGGTGATCCTGCCCTCGCTCGTCTCGCCCTTCGGCCTGTATCTGATGTGGGTGTTCGCCACCGAGGCGATCCCCACCGAACTGCTGGAGGCCGCCCGTGTGGACGGAGCGAGTGAGGCGCGCACCTTCTTCCAGGTCGCCCTGCCGCTGCTCGCCCCCGGCATCGTGACCGTCCTGCTGTTCACCACGGTCGCCACATGGAACAACTACTTCCTCCCGTTGATCATGCTCAAGGATCCGGACTGGTACCCGCTGACCCTGGGGCTGAGCGCCTGGAACTCCCAGGCCGAGACGATCGGCGGTGACGTGATCTTCAACTTGGTGATCACCGGTTCGCTGCTCACCATCGTGCCGCTGATCGCCGCGTTCCTGCTGCTGCAGAAGTACTGGCAGTCCGGGCTCGCCGCCGGAAGCGTCAAGGAGTGACCGTCCCCGAAGGCCCCACGCCCCCACACAACGTCAAAACCCTCGCCCTGTCCCACCCACGAAGAAGTGGAAGCACCTCCATGCGCATAACCACAAACCGCCTGATGCGCGGCATAGCAGTCCTCTCCGTCCTCGCCCTGGGCGCGACCGCCTGCGGTGACTCCGACGACAGCGCCGGCAACGAGCCGGTCTCCGCCGACGACATGCAGGCCGCCCTGGAGAAGGGCGGCACGATCAAGGTCTGGGCCTGGGAGCCCACGCTGAAGACGGTCGCCGCCGACTTCCAGAAGAAGTACCCGAAGGTCAAGGTGGAGCTCGTCGGCGAGCGGTCCGGCGACAAGCACTACACCGCCCTGACGAACGCCATCTCCGCCGAGAAGGGCGTCCCCGACGTCGCGCAGGTCGAGTACTTCGCGGTGAGCCAGTACGCCCTCACCAAGGGCCTCGCCGACCTGGCGCCCTACGGCGCCGACAAGCTGAAGGACAAGTACACCCCGGGCCCGTGGAACGCCGTGAGCGAGGGTGAGGCCGTCTACGGCCTGCCGATGGACTCCGGCCCCATGGCGATGTTCTACAACAAGGCGGTCTTCGACAAGCACAAGATCACGGTGCCCGCCACCTGGGACGAGTACGTCGAGGCGGCCCGCAAGCTGAACAAGGCCGACCCCAAGGCCTTCATCGCCGCCGACGCCGGTGACGCGGGCGGCACCACCAGCATGCTGTGGCAGGCCGGTTCGCGTCCCTACAAGGTCGACGGCACCAATGTGAAGGTCGACTTCTCCGACGCGGGCGCCAAGAAGTACACCGAAACCTGGCAGCCGCTCATCGACGAGAAGCTCCTCGCGCCCATCACCGGCTGGACCGACGACTGGTACAAGGGCCTGGGCGACGGCACCATCGCCACTCTGGTCACCGGCGCCTGGATGCCCGCCAACTTCGTCACCGGCGTGCCGCAGGCGGCCGGCGACTGGCGCGCGGCGCCGATGCCGGCCTGGACCAAGGGCGACAAGGCCAGCGCGGAGAACGGCGGCAGCTCCCTCGCCCTGCCCGAGCTGGGCGAGAACGAGGAACTCGCCTACGCCTTCGTCGAGTACGCGAACTCCGGTGCCGGTGTGCAGAGCCGGATCAAGGAGGGCGCCTTCCCGGCGACCAATGCGGAGCTCGAGTCCGAGGACTTCCAGAACACCGAGTTCGAGTACTTCGGCGGGCAGAAGGCCAACGAGATATTCGCCGAGTCCGCGGCCAACGTGTCCGACGACTGGTCGTACCTGCCCTTCCAGCAGTACGCCAACTCGATCTTCAACGACACCGTCGGCAAGGCGTACGTCTCGAACACCAAGCTCTCCGAGGGTCTGAAGTCCTGGCAGGACGCCTCCGTCAAGTACGGCAAGGAGCAGGGCTTCACCGTCGAGTAGTCGAGCGAAAGCGCTCCGCTGGAAGTGCAGTGATGGGGCTGCGGGCCGGTGGGGGCTGGTCGCTCCCCCCGCTCGGCTTCGCTCGAGCGGGGGGACCACCATCGCGGCGGAGCCGCACATGTCACAGTCTCGGGCCCCCTACGGGGGGCGGGGCCCCCCCCGCCGTAGCCCACCCGCGCGGCCCCGGGGCACCCCCCCCCCCCCCCCCCCCCCCACCGCACGGCCCCCC
>NZ_JBICUR010000032.1:0-58630 GCF_043198355.1 Streptomyces sp. NPDC048825 | reverse complement strand
CGCGCGGTCTGCTCCGCAGACACGACGCGACGCCGCTACGCGGCGTTATCCGCGCTTCGCGCGGAAGCATTCCGAACTCCGTTCGGAATGCGGCGGGACTCCGTCCCGCCTACCGGCTCGCTCCGCGATCCGGACGGATCCGGCTGCGCCGAATCCTGGGCCCGTACAGGCCTGCTCCGCAGTCCCGTACGGGAGTTGACGCACACTCCGTGCGCGCCAACAAAGCTGGCAGTAAGGGGGGAGGGTGTGGGACCGCTCTCGATTGCCCGTCAGGCGGAATATCTCACCCGGGGTTTGAGGCAGGTTCAGAGTCGACCACATGTCACCATCTTCGCGTACCCATGTGCGTCACTTTGGCGTAGCGGATAGGTTCTGGGATGGTAGCTGAGTGCCTCCCCAGCAAGAGCGCCGGGGATTTCGGTTAGACCGAAGTCCCTGCTTGGTTCCCTCAATTCAGGCCTGAAATTGGGCTCGCGATTACATCTGACACGGCGAAAGAAATGGAGTCGGTATGCCGCACATGGAATTGCGCCCGCATCAGATTGAAGCGGTCGACGGTGTTCTTCGGAACCTCGCGAACCCGCCCGGTGGCCGTATGCCTTCCGAGGGACTGAGGACACAGGTAATCGCCGCTACCGGCTCCGGTAAAACCCTGATCGGCGTGGAGTCCGCAACTCGGCTTTCTGCCCGCAGGGTTCTGGTGTTGGTGCCGACGTTGGACCTGCTGACGCAGATGACTGCCGCGTGGCGGCGGGGCGGGCGTCGCGGGGCGATGGTGGGGGTGTGCTCGCTGCGGGCGGAGGAAAGCGACGGTGTGCCCTGCACCACCGATCCCGACGAGCTGGTCGCGTGGGTCTCCGGCCTGGAGACGGTGACGGTGTTCGCGACCTACGCCGCGGTGGGACTCGGCATCCTCCAGCGGGCGCATGAGATCGGCCTACCGGTGTGGGACCTGATGGTCGTGGACGAAGCGCACAGGGTCAGTGGGGATGCAGGTAAGCCGTGGGCGGCGGTGAACGACCAGGCGCGGGTGCCGGCGGTACGGCGGCTGTACATGACGGCCACGGCGCGGGTGTGGGAAGCCGAGGGCGGGGTGCCGCGGCTGGTGGCGAGCATGGACGAGGACTCCCCCGTCTTCGGGCCCGTCGCGTACAAGTTGAAGCTGACCGATGCCATCCAGCTGGGGCTGGTGGCGCCCTATCAGGTGCTGTGCCTGGACATCCGTGATCCTGAGCTGTACGCGGCACTGACCAGCGAGGACACCGGCTCAGCGGCCGTGCGCGGGGCACGGTTGGCGGCGGTACAGACAGGGTTGATGCGCGCGGCCGTGGAGGAGCGGTTCCGGCGGGTGCTGTCCTTCCACAGCCGGGTCGGGGAAGCAGAAGCGATGGCGGCCGGGGTGCCGGCGGTTGCGGCCCGTCTCGCCGAGGACGACCCCGAGACGTTCCCTCCCGCAGAGCGGGTGTGGTCCAACTGGCTTTACGGCGAGCATCCGCCCGCGCATCGGCGGTGGGTGCTGGATGAGTTCGCGTCAGATCTTGTCAGTGGTGAGGAATTCGAAGGCCGGGACATTCCTGCAGCGTTGCGGGTTTTGAGTTCCGTTCGTGTCCTCGGTGAGGGTGTCGATACCGCCGAATGTGACGCTGTGCTTTTCGCGGACGCGCGCGGGTCCATGGTGGACATTGTGCAGATGGTCGGGCGTGCCCTGCGGATGCATCCGGGCGGCGGGAAAATCGCCACACTGATCGTGCTGGTATTCCTCGGACCGGACGAGGACGTAAACGAATTGCTCACCTCGGACGCGTACGGGACCCTCGCGAAGGTCCTCGGGGCGCTGCGGGCGCACGACACCGAGACGATCGAGGCGCTCGCCGATCCACGCGTCCGCAACAGCCGCCCCGCACACGAACAGGACAGCGGCGACGGGGAGTTCACCGACGCGGACGGCGACAAGGACCAGGACCTGGACGAGGCCGGCGCGCGGGTGAGTGGGGCGGCGGCCGGGGTGCTGCGCTTCAGCGAGGAACGCGACCCCGCCGCACTCACCCAGTTCGTCCGGCTACGGATCATCGACCCCGAAGGCGCCTACTGGCGGCGCGGGATCGAGGCGGCGACGCGGTGGCGCCGGGAGACCGGCAACAACGAGCTGCGGGTGCCCTACACATACGTCACCCCCGAGACCTGGCCGGGCGTTGCTGGTCATCCGCTGGGAGTGTGGATCGCCGATCAACGGCGCTACTACGCAGCCGGAACGCTGGAACCGGAACGCGTGGCCGAGCTCGAGACGCTCGGGATGGTGTGGTCCCACCAGGACACCGCGTGGGCAGAGGGGCTGTCCGTGGCTCGCTCGTACGCAGCGGCACACTCCCATCTGCTGCCGCCGGCCACGGCAGTGTGGGAGGACTACCCCATCGGGACCTGGTGCAAGAACTTGAGGGCAGCAGCCCGCAGGACCCTTCAGAACGCCGAACGCCGGGCGGCGGGCGAGACGGGCGTGCCCAGCGCCGGGGAACTGCCAGAGAGCCGTCTGGAGGCGCTGGAGGGGATCGATCCGGGGTGGTGTCCGGTATGGGAGATCGGATGGCAACGCGCCTTCCGCCTCGCCCTCGCCCACGTACAGGCCGGCGGGACGCTCCCGCTCCGTGCGGGCGAGGTGATCGTCCAGGGCGAGGACCTCGGAGCGTGGGCGGCCGCTCAACGCCTCGAGTGGGACAAACTGCTGCCTGCCCAGCAGTGGCTCCTGGACAGCGCCCTGAGGCTAGAACCCGCAGACGAGGACGAGCGGCCCGTGAAGCGCACGCAGGGCGACAAGTGGGCGGCCAACCTGGCCGCCGCCAGGCAGTTCCACGCCCGTGAGGGCCACCTGCGAGTGCCCCGCAAGCACGTGGAAACCGTCGACGGCGAGCAGATCCGGCTGGGCTCGTTCCTGGACAACACTCGCCGCAGGGCCGCCAAGCTCACCCCCGAACGATGGGCCGAACTCGACGCCCTCGGCATGCGCTGGTAAGCACTGCTGACCGATCCGCTGTCGTCCTATGGCCGGACCGCACGGACGCCAGGAGACGACAGTCGGGGGGCCAGCGGAGTCGGTTCTCGCCGACACGCCGTTCACGACATCCCTACATCAGGCGCCGCCAGGAGGCGCGTAGGTGATGCCGACGTCTCCGGCGGAGGTCGCGGCGAGGGCCACGACCTTCCAGATCGCGGCGGGAACGCCAGCCCGGGGGCCGTCGCCGGCGTCGTTGAGGAGATCCACGGTCAATTCGACGGACTTGCCGTCCGGCCCCTTGGCCGAGAACTTGACCTCCTGCGCTGCCCACGGTTTCGCGCGGACAGAGGCGAACTGCACCAAGGCGTGGTACGCCGCGAAATCCTTGCCGTTCCGGGTGAGGGTGAGAGTGCCCGGCCGAAGGTCGACGCCGACGTGGACCTGGGTGTCCTCCTGCACGATGACGGGTTCGCCGGTGGCGTCCACGCTGCTCTCCAAGGGGGCTGGGTGGGAGTTCAGCTGCTTAGCATGGCAGCTGACTGCCCGTCGGGAGAGGGCGTCCATTAACCGATCGGTTCATGGACAGATACGCCGGGACGGCGCCACCTCGAGCCAGAGTTGCCTTCCCTCGTACGACAAGGGCGTTCAACTTGGAAGGCCAGGCGGGACCGGGAGGGACTGCGTTACGAAACCCTATGCAGCATTCGCCCAAGGCCAATGACCAGCGGCAATAGGGGGATTGACGGGTAATCAAGAGTGTGGGATCCTCTCCTTCGGGACGCCACTCGTGTGTCCCATTCCTGTTTGGGGCTCTCCTTCTCGGTTGAGAAGCGGGGCCTTTTTGCGTTGCCGACCAGGCCCCCGGAGCCATGCCCCGGGGGCCTCTCTCGTTCCCGGAGGCCTCCACCTTGTTGTCCGCTCTCGTTCCCGGCACCGTGTCTGGCGTGCCGGTCTCGCTGGCGCTCTGCGTCGTTGTCGTACTGGTGGTCATCGTGCTGCTCGTCGCAGTCGTGGCCTGGGTCGTGCTGCGCCGAGTCGACCGTGCCGATCTCCCGGTCGCCCTGCTGGGACTGGCCCACGTGATATCTGCCCTGTGCGGGCTCCTGCCATGGGGCAAGCCGATGCCGCCGCCCGCGCTGCCGCAGCCGCGCGGCGGAGAACCGGACATGGAACCGCCAGTTGTGCCGACTGTGCTCGTGGTCCGGGGTGAAACGGTCGGTGGCGGCCCTCTGGTCGAACGGGAGAAGGCGTGAGCGGGCTCTGGCGGGACCGTAGCGAGCATCGTCCCTGGGTGGAGCGCGTCTCCGGGCCGGAGGAGGCGCTGCGCTCTATCTCCCCACAGCGAGCCAAAGCCTTCCTTGCCTGGGTGCTCTACGGTGCGTCCGATGAGGTGATAGGCGAGAGGCTCGACGTGACGCCGGAGCGAGCGCGCCGGCTGGTCAGCCTGGGGGCATCATCGCTACGTCATCCGGCATACGTCGGGCTCTTGCGGGACTACTTCGACACCGACGGGCAGACTCTGCTGATCGATAAGGGGCTGCGTGCCCTGATCCGGGAATGGCGGCTGGAGGAAATGTTCGCCCCCAAGTGTCGCCAGTGCGGCCGCCACTACACCCTCGAACGCGCTAGAGGCCCACGGATGAACGAGGGCGGCCGCCCCCGCCAATACTGCTCGAATGCCTGCCGTCAGAAGGCGTACCGGGAGCGCCGGCGGTGAGATCACGGGCGGCGGTCAGTGGATCTGGGGGTGTGAGTGGTTGAGGTGCTGGCACCCTTACAGGGCCGTCTAGAGACACTTCTGTGGCTTCTTGAGGCGCCGGAGCGGTAGTGCTCCACCAGTCCTGCGGGAGACGCCCAGGCTCTCGGCCACGGCGCCAGCGTGGAGCCGCGTGCGTGAGGAGGAATTTCATCTGTGCGCCTGCGGATTTCGGCGCGGGCGAGTGAACACGGTGCGCTCCGCGCGCACCACGCCGTCAAGGACCTTGCTGCGGGATCCGGCCGCGGCGTGTCGTCGCTGTCGATCAGTCGTCCATGGAAACCTCAGTACAGCGAGCCGATTTTGCGGACGACGCCCTCCTTCCGACGCCCGGTGGTGCTCATCCAGGCGAACACGGTGAGAGCCGACAGGACAATGAGAGGCAACTGCGCCAGCAGCCCACCAATGAGCATGAGGGGCACGGCGACGACTGCCGTTACCCCGCCTTGTAGCGTGATCGGCAAGCCGAGCCACTCGTGGCACAGCACATTTATGGACAGATACAGCACGTACGGGCTGAGGGCGAGCCGCACGGCGGTGCTCGCAGAGAAGAGCGCGGCGGACACGATCATCTGCGCGCGGCGCTCATCACTTCGGCGAGCCGCCGCACTCGCCGGAACCGCGACGGCCATGAAGAACGGCACGACCAGCAGTTTCAGCGCCGCCGCCGAGAGGCTGAGGGCGATCCCGCACGTGAGCAGAGTGACCGCCTGCTGCCGGAAGCCGCCCTGGATGGTGAAGCCGTCCAAGAGCCAGACGGCCGTCCAGATGCCCGCGCTCACCCCGACCAGGACTTGCACCCGTCTTCCGGGGTCAAGCTGTTCCTTCAGCCGCTGCTCGACCTCGCGGCGCCAGGCGTAGCGCCCTTTGAGCTCGGCAAGCTCGTTTTCCACCTCTTCCCGCTCCGCGTGCATTTCCAGCAGGCTGTCCTGCTGGCTACGGATGCGTTCCAACATCGTGGTGCGCTGTAGCTCCCGGGCATCGATCTGCTCCTCCAACTCCCGCACGAGCCGGGCAGCCGCTTTGAGCTGGCGTTCGTCCTGTTCACGCCGCATCTGCAGGGCACGGCTGTGTTGTTCGGCCCGCTCCAGCTCGGCACGGGCGAGCTTCCAGCGTGCGCGCAGCTCTTCCAGCTCTTCGTTGAGAGCTTGCCGCTGTCCGCGCGCCTCGCTGAGCTCCTCGCGGATGAGCTGCTCGGTGCGCGAGGCCTCCTCCACGCTGTCGCGCAGGGCGTACTCCCGCCAGCTCGGCCGCCTGTCCTGGCGCTTGCCGGGCTGCTTATGCTCCAGTTCCTCGAAACGCCTGAGGGCGTCCATGTACCGGGCGCGGGCCTGTCTGCGATCGTGTGCGGTCGCCGTGTGTCCCGTATGTGCGTGCAGGGCTTGGAACAGGGCGTCCAGCCATTCACGCCGTGGCATGCGCCTGCCGGACAGTATCCGGGACAGCTCATCCTCCCGCGTCCTCAGCGCCCGTGCGGCCTTTCGCCGGGTCGGCCATGTCCGGTCCACCAGCTCACTCAGCCAGCTGACCCAGGCCGTCATCTCGCTTCCCAGTAAGGGGTCCGGCTTCATCGCCGGACGGCCCGGCCGACCCTGCTCCGCACCCCCACCGGCGCCACCCGGCGTACCGACTGGCATGTCCACCGCTAGCTCCTCCGTGACAAAGTCCCAGGTCACAGGGCTTTTTGATGTTTGTGCAAAAACCCGCCGTGAGCGCATGCTCCCAGAGACAGGCCGCCCTGCGGTGTCGATCCGTCAACTCTTCACCACTGACGTGCGACGAGGCCGGAAACAGCGCCGCGGGCGAGCACCACCACCGGAAGGACATGCGCATGACCGCGTGCCGCGACAGGCGAGCACAACCGCGTAAGAACCGAGCCCGCCGACAGCTGTCCCGCACCGCTCTCGCCGGATTCGTCCGCGGCGCTGCCGGCACCCTCGGGGCGCTCGCTGTCGGAGCGCTGGCCGCCTGGCTCCGCGATCATCTGTAGGCCGCACGCGGGCCTTACCGCAACGTGGGTGAGGGCTGGTCCTGGCAGAGCGCCAGCCCCCACCCACGAGATCAGTACCGCAGTCGTCATCGAGTCCTCTGCGAGGTTCGGCCCCGCCGTCCGGCGGCCCGCAGCCGCGACGCCTCGCGCACGTCCTGTCGTCGGCGAACGCGGGGACAGGGAACGCCTGTTGGCGCGCGATGATGGCGTCGATCACTGGGAGGACAGGCATGCGGCTGACGATCGACACCGAGACGGACTCCTACGAGCAGGCGATTGCCGCTGTCCAGGCCGCCTACGGGTTGCGCCCCGTCACTCCCGCCAGCTGGCCCGAAGCCCCAGACGTGGAACCCCGCCCTGGCCCGCAGGACCTGAGCAGCGACGATATCGGGGACGGCTGGAGCGATCAGGCGTTGTTCCGCGTGATCGCGTCGCTGATGCCCGGGGCCCGGGCGGTGTTGCGTCGGATCACCGAGCTGGGCGGCACCGCCTCGTACGACGAAGTACAGCAGTACTTCGCCGACCATCGGACGGACTGGCGGCCTGCGGCGGCGGTCCGGGCTTAGCGCAGACCCCCGGACCGCCGGTCCGGGACTCGCTCGCGTATCCGCGGGGATCGGAGGTTCATTCAGGCGACGCCGTGTGCAACGACGTCACGGCCTGCCGGTCACCGCGCTTCGGTCGGCTGATCGGCATAAACCGGATAGTGACAGCAGCCACTGACAACACCCCTGCGTGCACAGTTCAGTTCCGGCAGGGAGGACCGGCGGAGCTCCCCGACGCTTGGTCGTGCGGAACACGAAGGCGTTCAAGGAAGCCGTTGCCTAGACCCTGGCTGAACTCGCCCACCAGGGCGTGACGCTCGCCCCGGCGACCGTTGAGGACACCATCGAGAAGAACATCCGCACGGCGGCCGACCGCATCGGTATCCAGGTGCGGTCGGCCTGGCTTCGACGCGGCCGCGCTCGCCGGCCGCCTCGCGAGCAGCTCGGGCGGTTCGACGAGGCCATCGCCGTTCTGGAGCAGGCGCTGACCGTCCTGCGCAGCATCGGTGACCGCTGGGCCGAAGGCATTGCGCTCGACATCCTCGGCACCGCACACCACCGCCTCCAGCGCCACGACGACGCGGTTGCGTACTTCCACCAGGCCCTCGACACCCATGCGGACATCGGCAACCGGTCGGGAGAGGCCCACACGCTCGGCAACCTCGGTGACGTCCACCTGGCCGCCGACGACCCGGAAGCGGCTCGCACAAACTGGCAACAAGCACTGGCGATCCTCGAGAAGGTCGACCACCCGGACGCCGAGGAGATACGGGGCAGACTCCGCCGCCTGGAGAAACTTCCGCCGGACGCACGACCGGACCCCACCGTCGGCCGGGAAGCGCCGACTCTGCCGTGACACCGGGCAACAAGCAGTGCTACCCGTACGGATGATGTAGTGGGCTGGCGCGATTTTCGGTACAGGCCGGATGAAGACGATGCGTTCCACGCGTACCAGGTCGCCGAGGATCTTGGCCCGCTTCGGGGCGGGAGCCGCAGCTCGTGCTGAACCACGTACAGACGTGGGCTGGCAAGTTGAAGCAGCCGCAGGACAGCCCGGTCAACGTGGTCGGCGAGGTGTCGCGGTGCTGCGCGCAACGCTGTGGCAATAGCTTCGCGAGCAGGCCGACGCCGGACAGTTGAAGGCGATCGAGGACGGCCGGGCCGCAGGCGGGCCTTCTGGTTGTGGGTCCATGCTGGCGGAGCTGGCGCAGCCGTCACTGCCATAGCGATGACCGTCCGGACCTGTATCAATCGCCGACAGGGCAACGCCGTAACCCTGTGGCGGCACGGCAAGAAGCTCGCCGAGATCAAGGGCGATATGTCGGCCGATGACATCGTCAAGATCCTCGAAGCCCGGGAACAGGCAGAGGAGCCGACTGCCTTGACGGCGGACGATCAGACGGCCCCTGACGGCCCGTAGGGCACTGCTACCGTCCCCGCATGGACCTTTGCACGCCCAAGCCCTCACGCTGCCCCTGACGGCTGCCGAGCACGTCGCTCTTCGCTCCGCTCACGGGACCTCCCGGTTGGCCAACTGACGAAATGAGCTGACCTGGAGCTCCGCCGACGGTCGGGTGTGCGGAGCCCATGCTTACCCGGCCTCTCGCCCGCCAGAAGTAGCTCGCCGTCCGCGGTAGCCACGAAAGCCGCGGCGCAGCGCAAGGGCGCACCATATGAACGCTGCCGTCAGTGCGGCTGCGGCGGAGGCAGCCAGCACCGGTGGCTCCGGCCGAAAGCCCAGGGAGAGCCGGGTGCCCATGAAGGTGAGTATGACTACGAGCGCATCCGGGCCGTGGAGCGGAACCCTGGCGGCGACAGCCCGCAGCGCGGCTGCCGCCGTCAGACCGGTCGCGGTCCAGGCCAGCAGATACGGCCGCACCTGCCCCGGAGCGGCGAGCGGCATCCCGAACTCATCGGGGCCGGCACGGAACGACGCGCTGGCCCAGGCCAGGCCGACTCCGAGAATGGTGACGCCCGCCACCCACAAGGCATGGCGCCATAGCGGACCAGGCCGCAGGGACGCTTCGTCGCCATCAGAGCTCGCGCAGTTGTCAGGGCTGGGGAGGCCGGGCGATTCAGTCACGCCCAGAAGGACGGGGCCCGGAGGCCGCAGGTTCCCACCCGAATCGCCGACCGATGCTTTCGCGTCGGCCGAGAAGCACCGCCGAGCTCTCGGTGTTGAGCCCGTCGCTCATTTCGTCACCCCACCCTCCGCATTTCGTCGGTTCCCCGCCTTCCCGGACGAGGGTTCGCCCGGGAAGCGCACCTCACTGCTGATCGGTGGACTCGATGTAGGTCTCTCCCAGGTACTCGCGGACGGCTTGCTGAGGCACCCTGAACGACCGTCCGACGCGGATCGCGGGGAGGTGACCGGAGTGGACCAGGCGGTAGACCGTCATCTTGTGGACCCGCATGACGGAGGCCGCTTCCGCGACGGTCAGGAAGGCCACCTCGTTGAGCAGTCGCTCCCGGGCATCTTCGCTTAGGGTCCGCCGGGCTGCCCTCTTCTGCTCCTGGCTCTCGCGGTTCTCATCGGGCCGCGGGACCGGAGGCGTTGACTCTGCCATCCCTTCGAGCAGCTGGTTCTTGCTCCGGGCCAGGCTCTGCGCGGCTATCGTCGACCGGCTCACCTTCGGCGGCAACCTGATCCAGACAGGCACCGACTCCTACCGCCTCGCCATAACCCAAGCCTGGGCAGCTGCCCAGGACGGCAAGGCAGGCTGACCGCTCTGGGACTCACTTCACCGGGAGGCGTCGCTCCCGTTGAGGCCGGGAGCCAGGTCCGGAGTTGTGTTCTGCTCGTCGGGACGCCCGGCCAGACAGTGGCGTTGTGCAAGCGGCTGGCGGCCGTCTCACTTGACCGGTGACGGCAAGTGTCACGCCTGGACGGTGGGGCGAACGTTGATCTCGCCGATCTCGACGTCGCTGGGCTGCTCGATGGCGAAGGCCACCGCGCGGGCGACCGCCGCCGCAGGGATGCCCACCGCGTCCATGTTCTTGCGCGTCTGCTCGCGGATGTTCGGATCTGCCATGGAGTCAGCAAGATCGGTGCGGATGTATCCCGGCGAGATGGCTGTCGTGCGCACCACCCCGTCGGTGGACTCCCTGCGCAGCCCCTCGTGAACGGTGCGCACCGCGTTCTTGGTCGCGGCGTAGACAGCCATCGAGGGGGACACGCCGGACAGGCCGGCCACGGAGACGATGCTCACCAGGTGGCCCGACCCCTGCTCGCGGAAGGCGGGCAGCGCGGCGGCGATGCCGTTGAGCGTGCCGCGAAGGTTGACGTCGATCATTGCCGACCAACCCTCGGTGTCGAGGTCGGCCATCGGGCTGATCGGGGCGATACCGGCGTTGTTCACCAGTACGTCGATACGGCCGTACCGATCGACGGTGGTGGCGACCAGGCGCCGCAAGTCCTCGGCCTTGGTGACATCGACGACGCACGTGGCAGCACGGCCCCCCTCCTCCCGGATGTCCTGCGCTATGGCCTCGATGCGCTCACTGCGGCGCGCCGCGAGGACGACTGCGGCACCGCGCTGGGCGAGGAGACGGGCTGTGGCTTCACCGATGCCGCCGCTTGCTCCGGTGACCGCGACGATCTTGTCATGAAGAGAGGGCACTACTGCCTCCAGATAAATTGGACACGTGTCCGGTGCGTGACCCACCCTACCGGACTCATGTCCACTTGTGATGGACGGAACGTCAGGAGACGCCTATGAACACACCGGCACGCCGTCCGGACGCAGCGCAGAACCGGACCCGCATCGTGGAGGCCGCCCGCGCAGCCCTCGCCGAGTCCGACCACGTCCACCTCAAGGAGATCGCCAAGCGCGCCGGTGTGGGACAGGGAACGCTCTATCGGAACTTTCCCAACCGCGAAGCGCTCCTCGCCGAGGTCTACCGGCGCGACGTCGAAGAACTCGTGACCGCCGCCTCCGCGCTACTGGCGGAACACGAACCCATGGAAGCCCTGCGCCACTGGCTCGACCGAGTGATCGACTACGCCGAGATCAAGTACGGCGTCCTGGCGGTGCTCGAGCCGGCAGCGTGGCAAGACCTTGTCGCCCACAGCCAGAACCCCATCGAAGGCGCTCTCAGCCACCTGCTGGACGCCGGGAAAGCAGCTGGTTCCATCCGCACGGACGTGGATGCCCGCGGGGTCCTCCTGCTCATCGCCTACCTCGGCCGACTGGACCGAGGTGAATGGGAACCAACAGCACGGCCTCTGATGAACGTCATCCTCGAGGGCCTTCGCCGACAGGACGCGGACCGGCGAGGGCGGCAAACCCCGAAGACATCCTGAGTGAGTGTTTTTGAACTCTGGCCGTGAGGTGGGTACGGCTGGATGATCTGGCTTGTGGCGGCTGGCGGGACGGCTCGGCGGTACTGCCGGGAGTGTGGTGATCCGCTGCCGGTATCGATGGCGGCAGCGGCGGTGTTCTGCTCGGGTCGGTGCAGGTCACGGCGGTGGCGGAGGCTGCTGCGGACCCGGCAAAGGGTGATCGCGATGCAGCGGGGAGAGCATGCCGAGTGCCCTGTGTGCGAGCGGTCGTGGACGGTAGGGGTGGAGCGCTCGAAGGCGGCGGTGTACTGCTCGGACCGCTGTCGGGTGCGGGCCTGCCGGCAGCGGCAGGCGTCGCGGAAGGGCGTTACGGAAACGCCGTAGGCGAACGCCTCGCTGCCCCCATCAACACCCCTTGTATTGCAGGCGAGTTGATGGCGGATGACGGGTGCTTCGAGCGCCCCCGGTTCACGCCCTGCCTCCGGGTGTCGCGCCCGGGCCACGGTGAGTGGTGGCCGGGGTCGGCTGCCCTTCTCGGTCACGCGTGGGTGACTGGGCCGGACCCGGACAAGGGCGGTGACCATCATGACCGACCGGATCGGGAACGTCACCCGGCAACGTTACGAACAGCTCGTAACGGGCGTCGAGTTTCTGTTATCGGCGGTCGCTCTCTCACGTCTCCTGTGCGTCCCCCCACCGCGACGACAAGGAATGGGCACGTGAACGTGACACCTCCCATCAGCCGCCGGAGCGTGCTGAAAGCCACGGGCACGGCAGTCGGGGCCGTCGCCATCGGTGCGACCCTCGCCCCGACTCCCGCCGGCGCGGCGGGCGCCGCCGCCTTCGCCCACCCGGGCCTGCTGCACGCCCGCGCCGACCTGGACCGTATGGCCGCCAAGGTGAAGGCGGGCGCCGAACCGTACACGGCCGGTTTCGCCAAGCTGACCGCCAACCGGCATGCGCAGAGCAGCTGGGGGGCCAACCCCCAGACCATCGTGTACCGGGGGCTGAACAGCCCCAGCCCCCAGAACTACACGATCCTCTACAACGACATCCACGCCGCCTACCAGAACGCCTTGCGCTACCACGTCAGCGGCGACACCGCGCACGCCGACACCGCCGTGGCGATCCTCAACGCCTGGTCGGCGAAGCTGACGAAAATCGACGGCGACGCCGACCGGTTCCTGGCCGCCGGAATATACGGCTATCAGGCCGCCAACGCCGCTGAACTCGTCCGCGACCACGACGACTTCGAACTCGAAAGATTCCAGAAGACGATGCTCGACGTCTTCTGCGAGGTGAGTCAGGCATTCATCGTCGACCACAACGGCACCTACCCCAAGCACTACTGGGCCAACTGGGACCTCTGCAACCTCGCCTGCGTGATGGCCACCGGCATCTTCTGCGACGACCGGGCCAGGTTCGAGCAGGCCGTCGAGTACTTCAAGAACGGCGATGGCCTGGCCGCGGTCAAGAACGCCATCCCGGTCGTGCACGACGACGGGCTCGCCGAGTGGCATGAGGCCGGGCGCGACCAGGGGCACTCGCTGATGGGCGTCGGGCTGATGGCCACCGTCTGCGAGATGGCCTGGAACCAGGGCATCGACCTGTACGGCTACGACGACAACCGCTTCCTCAAGGGCGCTCAGTACGTGGCCAAGTGGAGCCTGGGGAGTGATGTGCCGTACACGCCCAGCACCCGCGAGAGGGGCCCGATGATCCGCCGGTCGGTGCCCGAGACCACCTCAGAGGTCGCCCCCGCCGACCCGGCCATGACGCGGCCGGTCTGGGCCATGATCGCCAACCACTACACCAAGCGGCGGGGACTGTCCGCCACGTACGTCACCCAGGCCGCCGCCAAGGTCGCACCCGAGGGCGGGGGCGGGGACTACGGGGGAAACAGCGGAGGATTCGACCAACTGGGGTTCGGCACACTGGCGTTCACGCGGGACAGGGCGGCGGATACGGCGGCTTCGCCCGGGTCGGCTGCGGCTGCCTCCGGCGGGGCGGGTGAGGGGTCGGGCTCCGGTTCCGGCTCGGGCTCCGGTGCGCGGCCGCAGGGTGCTACGGGGACGCCGTCCACGTCCGCCTCCCCGCCGACGGACGGTGATCTCGCCGTGACCGGGTCCGACGACATAGTCGGCTGGACCGCTGCGGCGGGTGTCACGGCGATCGCCGGCGGACTGCTGTTCCTGCGCCGCCGCGACCGGATACGGCGCGACGGCACGCAGTAGTCGGCCGACCGGGCCCCGGCGGCACCACTGCCCGCGGCTGGGCAGGCGGCACCGGCTGCTCAGCCGTACGCAGTAACCGGTCGCTGTGGGTGTCAGCCCCGGGGACCGACCACGAGGAACGAGCGGCTGGCTCGGTATGCGGCGGTGTTCTCGGAGGGGTCGAGCCAGAGTTGGAGGTTGTCCCGGTGGCGAAGGTAGCGGCCCGGGTAGTTGTACGACTCCAGGGAGAGTGACCCGGTGGCGGTACCGGAGCGGGGGCAGAAGGTGGCGTCCTTCTGGAAGAGGGCGGATCCGTCGTTGGTGTCCACCTTGATGCGGAAGGCGTAGTGCCGCAGGTATCGGCCCTTGGCGTCCCTGAGTGAGTAGCAGTCCGGGTCGGCGAGACCGGGGACGAACCTGAAAGTGGCGTTCTGTCGGGTGACTGTGGAGCTGGTGGAGTCGACCGGAGTCAGGACACCGAAGCGGGCGGCGGCCTGGCTGACGTAGTGGCCGGGGACGTCGACCGACCGCAGGGCATGGCGCCCCGACAACCGCGCAGCGGCCGATGGGGTCGGGGTGGGCGAGGCCGACGCCGTAGGTGAGGCGGACACGCTCGGGGCAGGAGGGGACTGCGGGGCCGCTGCGGCGGGGCGCGGGGCCGGCTCGTCCGATCCCGTGCCGGCGTACCAGGCCACTGCGGCGGCCGTGACCACCACCGCACCCGCGGTCGCCGCAGCCACCGGCTTCGAGGCCAGCCTGCCGAGGTGGCGCGCCACCCGCCCGGCACCGCCCGCCGCAGGCGCGCCCGCGCCCGCCGTCGCCCCGCTCGAACCTGCCGTCAGGGCCTTTGTCAGCACCAGCCCGGTCAGGCCGATCGGCACGGGCACCAGTGCGAAGCCGCCCAACAGTCTTTGCGCCGGTATCAGGTCGGAGCCACGGGACAGGCACTGCGGGCAGTCGCGGACGTGGCGTGCGAGCCGCTTGCGCCACAGCGCGACCGGCCGCCCGTCCCACGAGGTGAGCGTGGCTGCCAGTTCCGGGCAGCGTGGCGCGGCGGCCACGGCCCGTACCACGGCGCGGGCGGTCTCCAGCCGTTCCTTGACCCGTTGGACGCGCACCGCGGCATGCTGGGGGGTGAGGCCGCAGGCCGCCGCCAGTTCGCCGCGGGTCAGTTCACCGGCGGCCTCCATCCACCACAGCGCGAGCACCTCGCGTTCCTCGTCCTCCAACCAGCGGGTCGCCTCCACCACTTCGCGACGCTGGCCCGAAAGCGTCAGCCGGAGGATCGCCAGATCGGCGAAGTCGGCCTGCGGATCCGCCTCATGGACGGTCTCCTCCAGTGGTGCCGCGACCGGCCGGCTCTGCCGGCTGCGCCACCGGTCGCGGACCTGCCGTACGGCGATCGCGACCAGCCACGAGCGGAACCGGTCCGGTTGTTCCAACCCGGGCAACCCGTCCAGGACGCGCAGCATCGTCTCCTGGACCACGTCGTCGACGTCGCTGTGTCCGTCCAGCGCTCGCCCGACGATGTTGTAGACCAGCGGCAGACTGTCCCGAATCAGCTGTTCCGACGCCTGCCGGTCCCTGGCGCGCGCAGCCACGACGACGGCCACATCCGGCCGCTGCTGCACGTCCTGTGAAGGCACCCGTCCCCCTGTCTCATCGCCGCGCCGATGTGTGCAGAGGCGACAGTGTGCCAGGAGCGAAGCCTGAGGACTCCCGTGGGTCGCACGTGCGGTTGCCCCCTGGCCGCAGGAAGAAGCACACCGAGCCGACGTCTTCGCCGGTTCCTCCGCCCTCCGGGCTGCCGCACATGCCCCGGCCGACAGGCCACTGTTCTGGCGCCGCCCGCTCGGGCACACACTGCTGCGGTCGCCGTGGCCATCCGGCCGGGTGTCCACGGTTCCGGCTCCAGAAGTGGCCGATCGGACGATGCGGACGCGTCCCGGGCCGGGGAGAAGTGGCCATTCGTCCGAGGCGGTCCTCACCCCTCGGGCGAGAGGGTCGGGAACGGCGGACGGCACAGATCCGGCCGCCGTCCCCCCAGCCCGGCGGCCAGCAGTGTGTCGGCTTTCCCTTCCCGGAGGCCGCGATCCCCACCGCACAGCCGCAGGTACGCCAACGCCTGTACTTCGTCCGCACTCCGCTGGTCCGCCGTCTGCCGGGCGCTGACGGCAGTCCTGCCGCCGATGGCGCTGACGCTCGCCCTGGGCCTGTGGGGCATACGCCGGCAGCGGCAGGCGTCGCGGAAGGGCGTTACGGAAACGCCGTAGGCGAACGCCTCGCTGCCCCCATCAACACCCCTTGTATTGCAGGCGAGTTGATGGCGGATGACGGGTGCTTCGAGCGCCCCCGGTTCACGCCCTGCCTCCGGGTGTCGCGCCCGGGCCACGGTGAGTGGTGGCCGGGGTCGGCTGCCCTTCTCGGTCACGCGTGGGTGACTGGGCCGGACCCGGACAAGGGCGGTGACCATCATGACCGACCGGATCGGGAACGTCACCCGGCAACGTTACGAACAGCTCGTCACCCGGGCGAAAGAGCTGATCGCGCAGGTTTCCCGCGCAGTTCGCCTTGGGCGACATGGCGTTGGAGATTGAACCCATGAGGGCGGTGGGCGGGTCGATGCCGAACGGCACGGATGACCTGTTCACCGTGACGGAGTCGTTGCAGCTGTTCGCGGACGACATCGGGGTCGAGCGCCGGACGGTGGAGGACTGGCGGTACACCGCCAACCGGTGGCCGAAGGAGCGGCGCAAGGAAGGCGTGTCGTTCACCGTTCACCGCATCCTGGCCTCGGTCGTGGACGAGGACGAGCGGTGGGCGGCGATCGAGGACGCCCCGTTCAACCCGCGCACCGGGGCCCGGCAGTGGACGCCGGACGGCGCCAAGCGGGTCGTCGGCCAGCGGGTCGAACATCCCGTCACGGTCGACGAGAAGGTCCAGGCCGTTACCGACCTGACCCGCGACGACGAGGTCGCCGCCCAGGTGGCCGCCGGCCTGTTCAAACGACCGGAGGTCACCGAGCACGTCACGCCGGCGGAGAGGATGCGGGTCGTGACGGAGCTGACGAGGGACGACACCGTCGCTCAGCAGGTGACCGCCGACCTGTTGCGCAGGCCGACGGTGGCCCGGTCGGTGATGCGGGACGACAGCGCGCGCATGCTGGTCAACCGGGCGCAGTTCGACAACTCCGAGGAGACCAGGGAGCGGATCCGGGAGACCACCCCGGCTATCCGCAAGATCGAGCACACCATCGAGTACCTCGACCTGGTGGGCTCCTGCCACAGCTTCGTGGCCACCCTCGGCCGGCTGGTCCCGCAGCTGCGGGGGCAGGAGTTCACCGACGAGGAGCGCGAGACCGTGAGGCGGCAGATCGGCCGTGTCCGGGCCGCGGCGGACTGGCTCGAAGGCGCTCTCGACAACGGCGAGTTCACGCTGGACGAGCAGCTGACCCAGCTCCTCAAGGGCGAGTAGGCGATGGCCCGTCGCACCGGCCAGCCGCTGTCGGAGCACTACGGCGACCTGGCTCGCGTCGCGCTGATGGAAGCCAGGCCAGCCGGCCTGCACACCGTCCAGCTCGTTGCCGCCACGAGGCTGAAGAAATCCCAGGTCCAGCGCGGTATCCGGCATCTTCGCGATGTCGGCGCCGCGGAGAACCTCACTCCTATCATTTGGCGGCGCAAGGACGGCTACATGTTCTCCGACGACCCTGCGGACTGGATCGAGTACGAGAAGAAGCAACTCGCCCAGGTCCTCGGCCGCCTCACACGGATGATTACGGGCACGCTCGCCCCGCATCTGGCACGCTGCCCCGACGACGAGTGGGCCCAGCTGGTGGCCGCCCAGCTCACCGGGGTGTCCGCGACCCTCGCCCAGCTGTCGAAGTAACTCCTGTCCGCTCCTTCCATGCCATCGACGAGTCCGCCATGCCGAGTCCTGACCGCCGTCGCCGCTACCCGTCCGACACCACGACTGCCGAGTGGGCCCTTCTCGAACCGCTCCTGCCTGTCCCGGCCTGCCAGACCAAGACCGGCGGGCACCCCGAGAAGTGGCCCCGGCGCCAGATCGTCGATGCCATCCGCTATATCACCGACAACGGCGCGAAGTGGCGCGCGCTGCCGTCCGACTACCCTCCGTGGGAGACGGTTTACGGGTTTTTCGCCCGCTGGAACCGCCGGGGCGTCGTCACCTTCATCCGTGACCAGCTCCGCCGTCGTCTGCGCACTGGCCTGGGACGATGCCCCTACCCGGTCACGCTGATCGTCGATTCGCAGTCGGTCAAGGGCGCCACCACGGTGAGCCGGGCGACGCGCGGCTTCGATCCCGCGAAAATGATCAATGGGCGGAAGAGACACCTCGCGGTGGACACGAAGGGCTTCCCCGTGATGATTATGGTGACGCCCGCCGACATGCAGGACCGGGACGCCGCCCGCGAGCTGCTCTGGCGCCTTCGCCTCACGCACCCGCAGATCACCCAGGTCTGGGCCGACTCCGCCTACGCCGGCCGACTCGTCACCTGGGCCGAGGACTTCCTCCACATCACCCTCAAGACCGTCTCCCGCCCCAAGGGAGCCAAGGGGTTCGTGGTCCTCCCGCGCCGCTGGCGAGTGGAACGCACCCTGGGGTGGATCATGAACGCCCGTCGCAACGCACGCGACTACGAACGGCTTCCCCAGCACAGCGAAGCGCACCTGAACTGGTCACTCATCACCCTCATGACCAGGAGACTGACCCGGAAGAAACCCGCCCCCGGCTGGGCAAAGAAGCCGAAGGCGATGTCC
This sequence comes from Streptomyces sp. NPDC048825, assembly GCF_043198355.1. Lineage (NCBI taxonomy): Bacteria > Bacillati > Actinomycetota > Actinomycetes > Kitasatosporales > Streptomycetaceae > Streptomyces > Streptomyces sp. NPDC048825. The sequence goes on along the minus strand of NZ_JBICUR010000032.1, from coordinate 40,074 downwards.
TGACACTCCGTACGTCCTGGTGAACCGAGCATGCCGGGCAGATCAGTCAGCGAGAGCAGACCACGGTGACGAGGGTGAACGACGCGTAGAACGGACCTTCGGAAAGGCTGGCGAACCAGCGCTGACCGCGATTGCGATCGATGCGACCCTCGGCGATGGCCTGTTGCATGTTGCGGCCGAGCCCCAGCGTGTGGTCCGCCTCTTCGGCATCTCGGAAGACCGGTGTCGTAGCGACCACCGTTTCGACACGGAAGCCCGCCGTGTGTGCCAGCCGGGCGAGGCTGCGTCCGATCGTGGCATGCCGGACCACCTCGTGCGTGGTGTACCGGGTGAAGGCACGGCTGGTCTCAAGATCCTCCGCGTCCACCACCAGCGTGTCCCAGTCCGGCTCTACGAGACCGACAACGGCACCCGGCCGCGTGACGGGATGCAGCTGTGCAAGCACGTCCCCAGGCTGAGCGACGTGCATCAGGACCCGGTCAATCTTGGCCCGATCCACCGAGCCCGGATCAACAGGCAAGGTGTGTACGTCACCCTCCCGAAGCTCCACTCCAGGCAGCTCGCTCGTACGCTCCCGGGCCCGGGCCAGCATGACAGGGTCACGGTCGACACCGATCACTGTGCCCAGCTCGCCCACTCGTTCCGCCAGTGTCGGAAGGTCGGCACCCGGGCCACACCCCGCATCAAGCACAGTCTGGCCTGGGGAAATGTTCAGCAGATCGATCAACTGCTGCTTGTACCCCCGCCCAGCGCCGTCAGCAGCTCGCAGCATGTAAGAGGCCTGGTCCGGTCGGGAGACACCAAGAGTTGTCGACATGACCGCAAGTCAAGCACACCGATCAGCCAGCGGCTCCTCAACTGAGGTGTGTGGCAGCCGAGTTGACGCACTCACTGTTCAAAAACACTCACTGAGAAACCGCCCTTCCGGCGCTGACTGAGCAGGTGGCCCAGGCGCATCGACGCGCATGCCGGCGAGCTGGAACGAGGCGGGCCCTGCCCGCGATGTGGCGAGCCGACGGTGCGTTTCCGGAACGAGCCCGGCACGCGGGACTGGTGCACGTTGTGCGAGTGGGACAAACGGCAAACAGGTCGGCCCCGTGCAACTGGCGTTACTCGTGCGTTACCACTGGAAGGTGGAGGCCGTGTACGAACATCACTGCCGGACCGCGCCCCAGCGCCCGCGACGCACGGCGCCCGCTCGCCCTCCTGGAACACGCGTGATCACGAACCGGACCTCATGCGACTACGCCGAAGCCCTGCATACGGGGCCCGCCCGACTCAACATCGGGCGGGGCAGTCGGTTGATCACTTCGGATAGACCTTGCGCCCTAGGAACTCCCCACCCTTCGTGGTAACCCCGGAGTAAGAGTTGTGCGGGCATGCTGGCTTGTCACAACCAACAGCATCTCGGAGTTGGGGTCCGACCTCCTGACCCGCTGACAACAGACCGGGGCGGTAACCCTCCCCGCAAACGGGGTCCCTGGCAGCGCACCAGCTCTGAATGCGGTCGCCGAATCCCGGATAGTCTCCGCCGAGCCTCAAGGTAGAGATGTACCTTGACAGTTGCCTCGCTATGCCTCGCCCATTCCTGCCGTTATCCCACTGCGGATCCCCGTAGAGCGCGACACCGGCAATGTGGTTCAGTACCTGAGGGCGAGTCGAGCGCAGGAACTTGTCGATGACCCACGCACCTTGCGAGTATCCCACCAGCACAAATTGCGTGTCGGCGCACGACTGGAGGGTCTCGGCTATATTAAGCCCGATCTCACTGACACCTGCCCCATTAGAGCTATCGAACAGGCCCTTCACCGCAACTGCGGTGCCCTTAAGCGTCCTTGGATCCTTGATTACCTCGCCCAATATCTCGCTGAGGTCCGAGAGATGTACAGAGTTGTAGGTCAGGTTGTATTTGGTCGGCTCGATGCTGGTGGTTCGATTCTGCTGGAACTCTTTCCAGGTTGCATCAATGAACTCGCTTCCGTCACGGCCACCCTTACCCACCATGCCGTGGACCCCAATGAAGTGCACCGGGCACTCCTCCGCACGAGTCGTCGTCACGTTGAACCACGCATCGGCGCTTCCCCCATTCCCCAAGATCGCAGAAATTCGCAATTTCCCATTGTCGCTATTGCTTGGAATGGTGAGACGAGTGCTGAACTCCCCATCCGGTCCCGGCACCCCTGTGGCCAGTGTTGAACCGTTGATCTGGATTGAAACCGTCCATCCCCGCGACGCGAAATCCTGCCAGCCGACGCCGCTTACGGTCACAACTGTGCCTGGAGGTCCACTCGAAGGGTTTACGCTAATGCTTTCTTGCGCGTGGGCCGACTCCGGGGCCGCCACCAGGAATAGACACAACGTAGCCAGGGTTGCGACTAGTGCTTTTACTCGCGCCTTCACTGTGCAACTCACCTCGCTTGCAATTTTTCCACGAAGCGGCACGTTCCGGGCCGTTCGCCTTCCCGTAAACCGGATTCAAGGGAATAGCAAGCAATGACGTGTGCTCAAAGATTAGCTCCGACGTCACCGATATAATTCGGTGAGAACTGGAAGTCGCGTTGAAAGCCCACGAGTCTGTGATTTGTTCCACTGCCTTCCAGCTATCCATACTGCGATGGTCGTGTCAAATCGTGCGTTCGGTGCGTCTCTCTGTGAGAGCTGGACATGGTCAGCAATCCAGAAGTCCGCTGTGTCGATGACCTGCGACAACGACTCCGGTTGGCCTCGGGAGTCAGGGGCAGATGCCGACACCCCCGGCAGGGGGCTGCCGATTAATAACTCCTCGGTTTCTCCGGGTCGTTGGGCCGTAGGATGCGGATGTGTCCGAGGGGAACAAAGCGGGGTTGGCGGAAGTGTTCGGTCTGCTGCTGCCGCATCTGGACGAGCGGCAGCAGCGCCTGGCGCTGGGGGCAACGGCCCGTGTCCTGGGCTACGGCGGGATCCGTATGGTGGCCGGTGCGGCCGGGGTCGCGGAGTCCACGGTGTCGCGCGGGAAACGGGAACTGGAGTGTGGGGAAGAGCCTGTGGGCCGGGTCCGGGCGCCGGGCGCGGGCCGGAAATCTTTGCGGGAGGCTAATCCCGGGTTGCTGCCCGCGTTGCTGGCTCTGGTCGAGCCCGACCAGCGGGGTGACCCGGAATCTCCGCTGCTGTGGACAGTGAAGTCCACCCGGAAACTGGCGGCTGAGCTGACGCGCCAGGGGAACCAGGTCGGTTCGGACACGGTGGCCGGGCTGTTGAAGGCGGAGGGCTTCTCTCTGCAGGGCACCTCGCGGACAACCGAGGGGGCCCGGCATCCGGACCGGGACGCCCAGTTCCGCTACATCAACGACCAGGCAATGGCGTATCTCGCGGACGGTCAGCCGGTCATCAGCGTGGATGCCAAGAAGAAGGAAACCCTGGGCAATTACGCGGTCATCGGAAGCGAGTGGCACCATGCCGGACAACCGGTGGAGGTCCGCGCGCATGACTTCCCCGAAAAGGGCGCCCAGAAGGCGGTGCCGTACGGGATCTACGACATCGGCGCGGACGCCGGCTGGGTGTCGGTTGGCTGCGACGGGGACACATCCGCCTTCGCGGTGGCCACCTTGCGCCGCTGGTGGAGCGGCGAGGGACAGCACCGCTACCCCACGGCCTCCCGTCTGCTGGTCACCGCCGATGCCGGGGGATCCAACGGCTACCGCGTCCGCGCCTGGAAGAAGGAACTCGCCGATTTCGCCCACGAGACGGGCCTCCAGGTAACCGTCTGTCACTTTCCGCCAGGCACATCGAAGGTCGGGTAGCCGGAGGGATTCGCACCCTCCGGCTCCCACAGATCCGTACGTGACGATCTCTCGTCATACGGCTCTTGTCGTCCTGATCACCAGGCCAAGGAGGGGGAACTGGTCCACCTCCACTGTGCGAACATCCCCGGGCGGCGCTTGGCTGCCCGCTGGAAGGCCGCGATGGCCTTCCTCATCGCGCTCACCGACGAGCAGTGGAAGTTGATCGAGCCGTTCCTGCCGATAGGCGAGTACGGCCCGTACCCTGAGCGGCTGCGGGAGCAGTTCGAGGGGGTGATCTGGCGGTTCCGCACCAGCAGTCAGTGGCGGGAAATGCCGGGCGAGTTCGGCCCGTGGCCGACGGTCTACGGTCGCTTCCGGGTCTGGAGGGACGCCGGCGTCTTCACCGCACTGCTGGAAGGCGTGATCGCTGAGGCCGCCCGCCAGGGGCAGACGGACTTGTCCCTGGTCAGCGTGGACTCCACCACCGCCCGTGCCCACCACGACGCCGCCGGGATGTGCATCGGCAAGGAGGTCATGGATGCCCTTGAGGAAGCCGCCGCCGACCAGGAACGGGCCAGGCAAAAGGGGGCGGCCCGCCGGAACAGAACGGACAAGACGGAAGCGACGACCCCGGCCGGGAAGAACGGCGGCACATCAGGCGACGGCGCAAGCTCCGTCTGACGGAGGCCCTGCTCGGCAGGTCCCGCGGTGGGCTGACGAGCAAGATTCATCTCGCCGCGGACCGCAAGTGCCGTCCGTTGTCGTTCGTCCTGACCGCAGGACAGGCTGCTGACAGCCCGCAGTTCGTCCCCGTGCTGCAGAAGGTGCGGGTCCGTCTGCCTGCTGGCCGTCCCCGGACCCGGCCTGACGCTGTCGCCGCGGACAAGGCCTACTCATCCCACGCCAACCGCTCTTACCTGCGGAAACGCAACATCAAGGCAGTCATTCCGGAGAAGAGGGACCAGGCTGCCAACCGGAAGAAGAAAGGCAGCCGGGGCGGTCGGCCCACAGGTCACGACGCTGATCTCTACAAGGAACGGAACACCGTCGAGCGCCTGATCAACAAGCTGAAGGCCTGGCGGGGCATCGCGACTCGATACGACAAGAGGCCCGAGAGCTACCTCGCCGGCCTCCACCTCCGCGCCTCGATGATCTGGATCAACGACCTGCTGAAGGCAACCAGTTGATCACGACGTCACACAGGCCCTAGCTGTATTGATCACGAGCGTTGTTGACACTGGCCGTGCTTGATCATGGCGAAGACCTCCGGTGTGGTGGAGGTGTCGAGTCTTCACCGCACGGAGGTCTTCGTGTCCCACCGTAATGCCCGGCTGACCGTTCACGGCAGGCAGCTGCTGGTCGAACGTGTCCGCACCGGACGCCCCGTCGCGCATGTCGCCGCCGAGATGGGCATCTCCCGCGTCACCGCTTACAAGTGGATGCGCCGCTGGCGGACCGAAGGCGAGCAAGGACTGCACGACCGGTCCAGCCGTCCGCGCACGACACCGCACCGCACGGCGGGGGCGATCGAGGCCCGCGTGTGCCGTCTTCGGCAGGACCGCAAGCTCGGCTCGGCCCGCATCGGCCCGATCCTGGGCCTGCCCGCCTCGACCGTTCACCGCATCCTCACCCGGCACGGCCTGAACCGCCTGTCCTTCCTGGACCGGCCCACCGGCCAGGTCATCCGCCGCTACGAACGCGACCGGCCCGGCGAACTGGTCCACGTCGACGTCAAAAAGCTCGGCCGGATCCCCGACGGCGGCGGGCACAAGGCGCTGGGCCGCCAGGCCGGCCGGGCCACACGCAGCGCCATGGGCTTCGACTTCGCCGTCGACGACCACAGCCGCCTCGCCTACAGCGAGATCCACCCGGATGAGAAAGCCGCCACCTGCGCAGCCTTCCTGCGCCGGGCGGCGGCCTTCTTCACCGCATCGGGCATCGACCGCTTCGAGCGGGTCCTGACCGACAACGCCTGGCCCTACCGCAAGAGCTTCGCCTGGCAGCAGACGCTGGCCGACCTCGGTGCGGTCGGCAAACTCACCCGTGCCTACCGGCCGCAGACCAACGGCAAAGTCGAACGCTTCAACCGCACCCTGCTCGACGAGTGGGCCTACCTGCGGCCCTACACCAGCAACACCGAACGCACCGACGCCCTGCCAGACTTTCTGCACACCTACAACCACCACCGCTGCCACACCGCACTCGGAGGCCAGCCACCCATCAGCCGCGTCAACAACGCTGCGGGTCAATACACCTAGCCGCTGGGCACAGCGAAGGGATACGGCTTCGCGGGTGACAGGACGTCAGGATCACGCACCCGCCACGGCGGCGATGCAATGGCATCGTAGAGACACGCTTGGATGCAGCGCGAATTGGTACCGTCCTCCAACCCTCCAGATGCGAGCCACTGTGATGCACTATAAGATCGTTGAAGGGTTACGGTAAGTGAGGGGTTAATCGGACGTCAGGGTAATTCCGTTACTGCGTCAGGAGTTACTATGCCTGGACGCCTAACATCTGCCGCTGTTGTTATTGCGGCGGCTTTCACTTTCGGCTTCTATCTGCCCATTGCTGCCGGAGCGGCTCCTCCCACAGCATCGTTTTCTGCTGAGGCAGCGAAGGTACCAGAGCCGTCCGTGCTGTATCCAATGTCTGAGCAGACCTTTGATGCAGCATGCAAAACGCAGGGATACTCCCAAGGCGTTACTCTGGAAGGGGCTGACCCATACTCAATTCGTTGCGTCAATGAAGACGGAAGCCTTCAGACGTTCAGGCCGCGCGATGACATTCACGCCTTCGTCGGGCAGGCATGTCAGGACACTTACACAGACGTGAAAGTAACCGACCGCCTCGCCACCATGGACGGAACCTATAGCGCTTGGGAATGCGCCGAGTACGGGTCGTACGCTGGGGCTCCAGACCTTAAAGCCTGGTGTCAGGCCAAAGGGCTGCAGCTCATTAACAGGCCTGAGATTACATACCAGGCATACCGGTGGTTCTGCGCAGATTCGTCCAGGACGAGGGTCGAAGGAATCCCCATGGACGAAGTATGCGCGACCCAATTCGATGAAACCGCTCTCGACCGTGTGTTCAACGTGTACGGGACGAAGGTCGAGGATGCCTGGGACTGCTTCTACACCAGGTGACGGAGATTTAGGCGCCGACGGGTCGGCGCTCTCTCCGAGGTGTACCTAACCTCGCGCTTTCACGAAGCAGGCTGTCCGAGGGCTGACCAGAAAACGGAAAGTGCTTTTGACCTGCAACGATGGGACTTGCTGAGGGTCCTCTCGACTGCAAGGAAAAGAGCACTTTCCAGGTGACAGACCCCACCGGATTGCACCCGCGGGTCCGTGTCCAGGGAGACGGCCCCCAGATGGCCTCGCAGGCCGGTTCGGTCCTGCTGCGGTGGTGCCTGCTCAGCCGTCGGTTTGTTCGCCGACGAGGAATCCTTCGGCCCAGTGGGTTTGACCCACGGTGTACTCGTGCACGTGGAAGCCGTTGGGATGGTCCCTGAATCCGGGTAGGGTGCGCGCCCGCTCGATGCGTTGTTCCGCCCGTTGCTGGATCGAGTACAGGCCGAGGAACGTGAAGCTGTCCTCGCTGTCGTCCCAGAAGAGCGGTTCGCCGTCTTCCATGAAGTCGACGGTGGTGGGAGCACCCGGCTCGTCCGCGAAGTGATGCCTGTGCACCAGGAGGCCGAAGGAGCACCGGCGCGGACGGCAGACCCTGATCCGCACCGACTCCGCGGGCGGCACCCACGACTTCGTCGCCTGGCTCGCGAAGCGAGGACGCTGGCTGTCCTACTCGGTCGGCATGGTGATCACCGACGCGATCCACCAACACGTGCTGAAGGTCCCCGCATCCGCCTGGACATCGGCCACCGAGGCGGACGGCGAGATCCGGGACGGCGCCTGGGTCGCCGAACTCACCGGCGATGTCCTGACCGGCTGGCCGACAGGTATGCGGCTCATCGTCCGCAAGGAAAGACCACACCCCGGGGCCCAGTTGAGGCTCACCGACGCGGACGGCATGCGTCTCACGTGCTTCGCGACGAACACCACCGGCCTGCCGATCGCCGCACTCGAGCTCCGCCACCGCCTGCGTGCCCGGGCCGAGGACCGCATCCGGGCCGCCCGGGCCACCGGCCTGCGCAACCTGCCCCTGCACGACACCGCCCAGAACCACATCTGGCTCGAGATCGTGCAGATCGCGTTGGACCTGCTGGCCTGGATGCCCATGCTCGCCCTGACCGGCAAGGCCCGGCTATGGGAACCCCGCCGACTGCGACTCCGCCTGTTCACCACGGCCGGACAACTCGTCAACACCGGACGCCGGCGCATCCTCCGCCTCGCGGCTCACTGGCCCTGGACCCACGAGATCACAGCAGCACTCGACCGGCTCGCCCAACTCCCCGCCCCGACTGACCAGCCGTCCACCCGTCCCGACGACCAGCACCACCCCACCCGGAGCAGTGGAACCCGGCGCCCACCCGACGCGACACCCGGGCCGCCACCATGCCCACCGTCAGCCACCGAAAGCGAAACGGTCCACCGACTCCGTCGGCGGACCGTCATGCAAGATCGAGGCTAACGACAAAGCCAATGCACCACACAGGTTTCAGGCCGCGAAGCCCACGTTGGTGACGTACTCGTACTGGCCCCACTGGGAGCCGAGGTCGACGATCTGGTCGCCCCAGGCGTCGTCCAGCTCCTGGTCGTCGCCGGCCACCCAGGCCTGCACGATGCGATCCCATCGGCGGACGTTCATCGTGCGGAACTCCACGACCCGCTGGCGGGGCCGGTCGACCTGGGACTGGTTGATCGGGTGGATCTCCACGCGGGTGCCGCGGCCCTCGCGGTTGAGGCGGGCGGTCAGGTAGCGGGCGATGTTCTCGCGCCGCACGGTGCGGTAGGCCTGCTCGATGCGCTCGAGGTTCTTGCGCGAGGGCGTTCGGGTGCCGGCCAGCCAGGCGCGCAGGGTGCGGTCGGTGACGGTCAGGCCGGCCGTGCGGGCGGCGGCGCGGGCGTGGTCGGTGCGGGTGAGGTAGTGCAGTCGGGCGAGCAGGCCGCGGCGGGCGGTGACGGGGGTGGCGATGTAGCCGGCGAGCGCGTCCAGCTGCCGCGCGACGGCTTCGTGGCCTTTGATGCCGCGGGCGCCGTATTTGCCGAACTCGATGTTCCGTTCAGGCATTGTCTCTTCCGGTCCTCGGTCGGTGGATCACTGTACGGGCTCGTGCGGGCCGATCACCCGCCCCCGCGGGGCAATTGACGCCGGGACAGGTGATCGACCTCAGGAGGGGGTCTCAGGGGGCTGCGGGGGCTGGGTCTGTTCGGTGCCGACGGTGTAGACGTCCTTGACCTTCACTTCGGTGACGCTGCGGCCTTCGGGGAACACCGCGCGCCAGTCGCCGGTGACGTGCAGTTCGTCGGTGCCCATGGCGCGGACGACCATCAGGCCTTCGTCGTACGCCCGGTGCGCTTTCCACCACAGGTTCACGAAGGCCTGGGAGCGGATGAGGTGCATCCAGTCGGTGCGGTAGAGCTCCCGGTTGTAGTTCGACTCCCCCAGGGTGGAGACGAACTTGGAGTACATCTGCTTGACGTACTCCAGCGTCACGTCGTCGTCCTCGGTGATCGCCCGGTCGCGGGCGTCCTTGAGGGCGATGCGGAACTTCTCCAGGAGGCTCTCCGTGGCGCCGGAGGTCCAGGATTCGTGGATCTCCGGTGGGTCGCACAGGCCGTACTTCGGGCCTGCGAGGCGCAGCAGCAGGCGCAGGGTCGGCTCGGTGACCCACAGGGGGCCGGGTTCGTCGCGGTTGCCGATCGGGTTGGGCAGGTAGGCGTCGTGATCCCAGACGGGCGGCGTGATCAGGTGGACGCCGGCGCGGCGGCGGTCGTGGTCGTTGCCGGTGGAGTGCTCCAACTGGCCGATCGGCAGGTGGGTCTTGAGCGCGGACAGGTAGGCGCCGTTGATGTCGAGCGCGGTCACCTCGTGCTGGCCGGCGGGCAGTTCGGGGCGGGTCCACTTGGGGCGGGCCTCCCAGATCTGGTCGGCGCCGCGCGCGGTCTGCTTGCGCAGGATGTCGGGCAGCCACGGGTGCGCGACGACGTCGTACCGGCCGCCCTTGCGGGTGTGGTCCAGCAGCGCCATCGCGTCCGGGATCGCCCGCTTCACCAGCGCCGCGGTCGCTGTCTCGACATCACCGGCGTGCTGCGCGAGGACGGCCGCGACGGCGGAGCCGATCAGGTCCGGGGTCTCGGATGCCGCCCGCACCCGGCGGCCGACGGGCACGACCTTGACGCCGGACGCCGCCCGGCTCTGCCGTCCGGCGGGCGCCGGCTGCCGTGACGCCGCCGGGGGCGCGGGCTTTTTCGGCTGCGTGGGCCCGGCCGTGCCGCACTCGGCAGGGTCCAGGTGCTGCGGGAACCCTTCGACCTGGTAGCGGGCGGGCTGCCCGCACAGCACGCACGACTGGGGCACGGGCAGGGCATCGACATCGTCCATGCCGACGGCCTGGTCTACTTCCGCCGGGCCGTTGTCTCCGGGGCCGGGGTCGTCGGCGGGTGCTTCCGCGGCCGCGGCGGCGTCCAGCTTGGTGCGGGCTCCCTCGAGGAAGTACGCGTACTTCGCCCGCACTTCGCCGCTCGGGTCCCGGCCGGACTCCCAACCTCCGACCGTGGACGCGCTGACGCCCAAGGCCTTCGCGAGCTGTACGCGCGAGAGGTTCAGCTCCTCGCGCAGGGAGCGCCGTTCCTCGGCGGGCGGCAGCGGGATCTCCTGCTTGGCTCCGGCGAGCAGGGCGTCGATCGCGTCGAATTCCGTCATCAGGCTCCCCCGTCTACAGCCGCAGGGCGTGCGGTAGCGGTATGGCGGCTGGGAACGCGCCGGCGTTCTTCGAGCAACGACTCCGTAGCCCGGGTCGGTCCCGCAAGGAGTTCGAGAACATCGATGCCGTAGTGCGCGGCGAGCGCCTCGCAGTCGGCCAGACTCCATGCGGCAGTGCCGGACTGACGGCGGCTCACCTGCGCCTGACTCACTCCCACGGCGGCGGCGAGGTCGGTCTGAGACTCGCCGGTCGCGTGAAGGAGTGCCGCTACGGCGGACCGCACTCGCTCATCGAGGCTCATACCCATGCTGCGCATAATAGCACGCCATACGCATTATTTATGCGTTTTACGCATCGCGGTGTCACGCGGAAACGTCAGTCATGGGCTGGCTCGGGCTGACCCCGGCGCACTGCGGTACACCGTGCCGGTGGGTGCCCTCCAACGACAGAAAGGCGGCAGGCCATCCGAACGGGTGAGCCCTTGAAGGCTGGCCCCAGACCGACGCCTGCCTTGCCTACCGTTACCGAGATGGAGGCCGAATACCTACGCCATGGCGTGCCTTTGACGGGCTACCAGTTGTCCCAGGCCGACCACCGCCGGCAGCACGAGGCGGTGCAGGTCCATGAGTGGGTTCAACGCCAGCTTGCCCAGGCCCCTCGCTGGTCGGACGAGCGTTGGGAGAAGATGCGCCAACTCCTCGGGCCTTCGACTTCTGCGTGGGAACTGCAGCGGTGGCGCCTGCGCTTGTACTGCGGGCATGTCATCGAGGCGACCCGTCTCCGGGAAAGGCCGCGGCCGGATGGAGGGATCTGCGACAAGGAGCGCTGCCCGGAGTGCGGTCTGGACCCTGCCGTGATCGTCGCCTTCGAGCCTCTCGGGCCCGTCGCTGATCCCTCACCGGAGAAGCGCTCCCGGAAGCCCAGCCGCTCCACCCGGAAGCCGCCCGCAGATCGGCGTAGCAGGGCCGAACTGGTGGCCGAGAATGAGGCGTTGCGTGCGGAACTGGACGCCCTGCGAGATCAGGCATAGACCGTCTGTGCACCCGTCGAAGCTGAGGCGGTCTGGGCCAAAATCGGCAAGCTGTTCGCCCAGGTTCCGAGCAGTTCTTCGCCCTCCGTCTCGTGATCCGGGGTCTATGTGGGCCCGTCCTCGGCCCGCGGTGTCGGTGGCAGGGGTACGGCAGGGTGGTTCTCAATCCAGGACAGGCCGCCGATGTCGAGCCTGCGGCGTGTGCGGGTGACGGCGACGTAGGCGAGGCGGGCTTCGCCGTCGTCGATCGGGCCGGGCACCGCGCGGCCGGTGTCGTCCAGCTGGTCGCTGTCCTTGGGCGGGGTGAAATCGTCGGCGATTTTCACCCGCGCCCATTCGCGCCCTTTGGCCTTGTGGGCGGTGGAAACGGTCACTTCGGCCTGTTTTTCGGGGACGAGTTGGGCAACGGCGGAGAGGATGGCGTCGGTGCCGTGGGTGTCGACGAGGTCGACCAGTGGCTGCAGATCCCGTCCTGCCGGGTCGTGGGCAGCGTAGTCCTGCAGGTCTCCCCAGGAGGGGAACAGGACGAGCTCGGGGTGGGTGGTGCGGCGGCCTTCCTTCAGGTCGCGGGCGGCCAGAGCCAGGGCGCGCAGGCTGTCTCCTCCTCCGACCAGGGCGACGCGGTGTCCGGCGGTCAGCAGGTCCATGACCTGGGCGATGGCGCCGACGTTGGTGCGGCACAGTATGGCGTCGGGCCGGGTGAGGGGGCCGAGTTCGGTGGGCACGGTGGTGGTGCCGGTGAGGCGGATCGGGGCGTCGGCGATGGCCAGCCACCGGTTGGCCTCGTCGGCGAGGTGGGGGCCGAAGCGGAAGGACTGGGACAGGGTGAGCTGGGTTCCGTCGAAGCCGGTCATGACGTCTTTGGCGCCGCGCCAGTGGTAGATGGCCTGGGCTGAGTCGCCGACCATCACCAGCTGGGCGTGGTCGCGCTGGTCGAGGAAGATCTGTTCGACGACGGGGTTGGTGTCCTGGGCCTCGTCGAGCAGGAGGAAGTCGGTGTCGATCTTCGGCTGGGTGAGGGCCCAGATTTTCAGGTAGTGGTCGTGGTCGAAGCGGACGCAGCCGTCGTCCGGGTGCTGGAGGTCGCCCCACGCTTTGCGGGCGAAGGGGACGATGTGGGCGGCGAGTTGGGCGTGCAGGGTGTGGTTTTCGAGGCCGCGCAGGTGGGGGACGTGGTGGCGTGTGATGGCGGGGTCGGCGGTGTGGCAGAAGCGGGCGACGGTGCGCAGGGTGGCGTTGGAGAGGGTTTTTTGTGACAGGTCGCGTTCGCCGATGCGGATGGCTTTGGTGATGCCGAGGGCTTGTCCGGTCTGCCAGGCCGGGCGGCGGGGCGCGTTGAGACGTTGGGTGTAGTGGTGGCCGACGGCGGCGTAGGCCAGGGCGTGGGCGGTCTTGCAGCTGATGGTGGAGGGGAAGCGGGAGCGCGCGTCCTGGGCGATGGCCCGGTTGTAGGCGAGGTAGCGGCCGCGGCGCGTGGTGGCGTGGGCGAGCTGGGCCAGGGTGGTGGTCTTGCCGGTGCCTGCTCCGGCTTGGAGGGCCAGGTGGTGGCCGGTGTGGAAGGCGTCGGCCGCGGCCTGCTGTTCGTCGGTGGGGTTCAGCATGGCGCGACTCCGGGGGTGTGGGTGAGGGCGCGCCCGACGGCTGCCAGAAGGTGGGAGGCCGGGGGTGTGGGCGAGCAGGTGCTGGACTTCTTGGTCGAGGCGGTTGGCCTCCTCGCTGCTGTGCCGGGCGGGGGCTCGGTGGAGGGTCTGCTGGAAGACAGGAAGTGGTTGTCCCGCTTCGTCGGCGGCGGACCTCAAGGCGGTGTGTGTGGCGGGCGGGAAGGCGACGTTGAGGAGGGTCCGGCCGTCTGAGTCGGGGTAGTGCGTGGTGATCACGTCGATGGGCAGACGTCCGTCGATCTGGTGGCGCAGCCGGTTGAGGGCCTTGTCCGGGGTCTTGGCGGACACCAGGGTCAGGAGGTGGGTGGCGTCGTGGTTGGCCGCGGGCGGCATCGTGCGGGTGGCCTGGTGGAGTTCGGCGGGGGTGAGGGGCCGGGTCAGGGTGATGTCGGCGTGGTGCGGCATCGTCATGCCTTCCCGCGGTGGCCGGGTGTGGCGTGCGGCAGGCGGGTGTGGATGTGCGCCGTGTGCAGGAGGGGGTCGAAGACCTGTCATCCGGCCAGGGCGAGATCGGCGGCGCCCGGGGTTGCGGCATGGGCGGGGCAGCGCTGGGTGCGCCAGCGCAGCTGCTCGGTGTAGGGCTGGCGGCTGAGGTCGTAGACGGCCATCAGTGTGGCGGGCAGGGTGAGTTGGCCGCGTTGCGGGCTCGCGGGCAGCAGTGTCCACATGCCTTGGGTGGTGTGGGGGGCGAGTACGGGATGCGGGCAGCGGCGGCGCTGACGGGTCTGGGCCACACACCGGATGTCCTCGAGGGCGGTCTCGGCGAGGTAGCGGACCAGCAGCAGTTGCACGATGGGCCGGGTGGGGCGGCCCGCCCGGCCGGCGGGCGGCTCGCAGGCGGCGGCCGGGGCGGGGGTGAAGACGCCGGTGTCGATCAGGCGGCGGGTACGGACGGCGAGTTGGCGGCGTACCGCCTGGATGTGCGGGCCGACCGGGGCGGTGGGTGTGCGCTCCGGGCAGAGTACGGCGTGCGGGATGCGGCACCAGGCGCTGCCGTCGCCGTGCGGGAGGGCAATGCCGCTGCTCAGGTGCCAGCGGCAGGAGACGGGCACGTGGGCAGTGGCCAGTTCCGCCGGGTGCATGGCGATGGGCCGCTGGTCGGCGCGCTGGTAGAAGTCGATGCGGTTGCCACACCGGCGGCAGCGGCCGCTCTGACCAGTGCGCAGTAGACGGCTGGGGCTGGCGGCGGCCACCCGCAGCGGGCGGCGGGGGTGCGTGGTGCGGGGGCTGCCGTCCCAGTGGCGGCCGGTGGATAGGGGGTTGGGGTGCATGGCAGGGACCGTGCCAGGCCGCACCCGGCGATGACGGGGAGGGACAGGGCGGTGTCCCCCGGGCGGCCCAGCAACCCCGAACACCTGCGCCAGCAAGCGCCCAGGCGTTCGTTGTGTACTCGCCGGTTCGGGTGATTCGCACAGCGGTGCGCGACCGGGTGCTGCGTGGTCAGGAGTTCGGCGTACCCGGCAGGGTGTGGTCGGCGCAGAGGGTGCCCAGCAGGTGCTCGATCGGCACGTCGAAGGCGTGGGCGAGGGCGTGCCAGGTGGTGACGCTGCCGGTGGTGCGGCCGTGTTCGAGATCGATGAGGGTGCGCCGGGCCAGGCCGCTGCGGCGGGCGAGTTCGTCGAAGGTCCAGCCGCGCTCGTTCCTCAGCCGCGCCAGCGTCACGCGCAGCGCGGTGAGGTCGGGGTCGGGCGGCAAGATCGTCACTCCACCATCCGACGGTGCAGGACCCTGCCCTGTCAGTGCAGATCTCTGCACTATCTGGCGGGGCGGGAGTGACGTTCACGGTGCAGGGATCTGCACTACCGTGCGTGCGTCCTGGGTGCTTCCGGCGGGAGCACCCGCCACAGCGGCGCGGACAGACGGGAGGACAAGAGGCCGATGAGGCTTGCCGGCGCGCCTGCCACGGTGCGGCGCATCTGGACGGTGGAACTGCGTTCACGGGCGGGCGGTCCGAGTCTCGTCTGCCCCCACTGCACTGTGCACGCCACTCCCCTCGAGGCCGCCTCCGCGGTCCGCTGCCCTGGCGCATCTGGCCTGCCATGCGCGCATCGACGCGCTGCCGGGGTATCTGCGCACCTGTCAGTGCCGGGCACGGGGCTGCTCCTGGCATCCGCGTCACCGCGGCTGCGCCGGGCCAGTACTGCTCGCCCTCACCCGCGACCGCAGCGGCCGCACCTGGCGTCTCGCCGACGCCTGCGCGGCCTGCGCGGCCGCCACCAGTCACACGGCCGTCGTCCCCGCCACCCTGCTCGCTCCGCGCCGGCCGGGATACAGCGGGCGCCACCCCGCATCACTGGGCGGCCCGGCCGAACGCACCCGCGTGCGGGAGATGCTCACCTACCTGGCAGCAGCCCTCCCCCAGTTCACCTCCCCCACCGCCCGGCTCCTCACCCTGCAGTGCGCCCTGCGTGCCGACACCTATGGCCATGTCCGGCTGCCCGGCGGCCTGTTGCGCGGCATGCGGCTGCGCGGCCGCAAGGAGCTGTGGGAGGAACTGGAGCACGCCAACTGGCTGCGCCGTACGGGACGCAGGCCTCCTCACGTGGAGGCGCTGCTGCTGGATGCCGCCGTCCTCTCCCAGCAACCAGGCAGCCGAGCACGGGCCCGCGCCGCACACTGGGCCCTGCGCCCCACTCCCCTGGCACTGCCGGCCGGACCGCCTCCGGCGATGCAACTGACCGCACTTGCCCTGGCCACGCACCTCACCTCGGGCGATGCCGGCAGTACCGACATGGAGGTGCTCGCCCGCCTGTGCGGACACGCACCCCACCAGACCTCCGAACTCCTCGACCGGCTGACCGCATCACACACACTGACCATCTGGCACCACAACCGCGAAACTGATGAGGTCTTCTGGCACCTGCCTCAACAGCACGCCCCAGCACGGGCCAGCGAGCCTCGGCGGCACTGACTGCGGTGCATGCATGACAGGGCGGCTGAGCGCAGGACATCGCCCGAGCGGAACAACCGACTCCGCCTGTCCGTACTATCGCTACACGGGGACAGACCGCACCAGGTGTGGCCACCCATGACTCAATCAAGCCCGGCGGACTCACCTCCCAGCCCAGGCGCCCGCTCTGGGGGTTGCTTCAGTCCGCGGCCGCGCCCCGAGGAAAGGCCAGCATCATGCCTGACGCCCAGACCGCCACTACCGAACTGACATCGCAATACACGGCCCAGGTGGCAAGCGACCTTGAGCGCAATGCCAAGGAGCAGGACCGCATCGGCGCGGAAATCGACGCGCTGCAGGAACAACTGCGCGCCCTGCAACACGACCACACCGTGCTGACGAGCATGCAAAAGGCACTTGGCGCCACAGATACCGCCGCGCAGCCTGCCCCCGAAGCGGCGGCGACGCCCTCGGTACCGCGGCAGAAGGCCACCGCGCAGCCCGGTGCGGGCAAGCGGGTAGGGGCGAAGAAGACTGCCGCCGCGCAAGGCGGCGAGGCGGTCAAGAAGCCGGCCGCGAAGAAGCCCGAGGTCGCAGCCAAGACGACGACCGCGAAGGCGAACCAGCCCACCCTCGTCGAGTTGATCCGCCGCCACCTCGCCGATCAGAGCGAACCCCGCTCCGCAGCGGAAATCGCCACCGCACTCGGCCAGGCCCACCCCGACCGCACCATCAAGACCACCGTCGTACGCACCACAGTCGAAGGACTCGTCGCCAAAAGCCACGCCCAACGCACCAAGCAAGGCAGCTCCGTCTACTACACCACCAACACCCCGGAACCGGCCGCAACCGCAACGGCCCCGGCCGAGGAGCACCCCGAGACCAACTGATCACCGGGGCGCCATTACTGGGCATACCAGGACGTGTTGTGTGGCACGGTCGGTTCGGAGCGCATTTCTCCGCTGCGCAGAAGTTCGGGCAGAGTCCCCGGGCAAGAGCAATGCCGGGGTCAGCTACGGATACTGCTGTCGAGGAAGCTGAGGACCATGCGGACCGTGTCGCGGCTGAACCAGGCGGTCTCGGGGTGCTGTTCGAGGATGTCCTGGATGTGGAAGGTGACCTTGGCCCAGTTGCGGAAGTTGCCGTGGCAGGCGGCGTCGTTGACCCACATCAGGTCGTCGGGGGCGACGTTCTGCCACAGAGCGTGATAGGTCGGCATCAGTGCCAGGACTTCGTCGGGGGTGAGCGGCTGGTACTGCTGGTAGATCGGGATGCGGGAGAAGAGACCGGCGCAGCTGCGGATGCGCTGGAGGCAGTTGTCGCCGCCGGCGAGGATGACGGTCAGCTGGGTGCGCTTGTTCTCCCAGAGAGTCTGCAGGTACTCCAGGGAGTTCTTGGTCAGGCCCTGGGCTTCGTCGCAGACCAGGACGCGGTGCTGCTCGGCGAAGGCCTGCAGGATGAGTTGGTCGAGCTCGTCGCCTTTGGGTGGGTCGCCGGGCATCGTAGTGCGCGGAAGAGGGCATTGCGCAGGGTACCGAGCGGGGCTCCCTTGCGGCATTCGAGCCAGAGGGTGTTGTCGGGGGCGAGGTCGCGCAGGCTGGTGTTGACCGCGAAGGTCTTGCCGAGCCCAACCTCGCCGTGAATGCAGAAGAGGGCGCGGGCCTTGATGACGGTGGTCAGGTGGCGTTGGGTCAGACGTGAGGCGGTGGTGGGCAGGTGGCTGGCTCCGGCGAGGCCGAGGTAGTGGTCGTTGGCTGGGGCGGTGGTGTCAATCGTGTGGTTCATCGGTGGGCTCCTCGGGCGGGCTGGGCAGAGGGGCGGGGTTCCAGGAGGTGGTGGGGTCGGGCAGTGGCGGGAGCAGAGGGGCAGTGGAGCCGGGGCAGCTTTCGGCGGGGCTTTGGGTGTTGTTCCAGGTGTCGGTGGGGTCGGGCAGCGGTCGTGGGCGAGTTCGTCCTGGCGGTGGCCGGCGAGGAATGCGGCTGCCTGTTCCTGGGTCATGTCGCTGGCCGGGCGGGGGGTGGTGGCGACGGTGTCGGCCTCGAAGCGTTCCTCGCGCTGGCGCTTCGCCTTGTCCAGGGCGGTACGCAGGCGGTCGGCTTCGCGGTCGGCCGCGCGCCGTACATCACGTCGCTCTTGGGGGCTGGCTTCGTTCTGCAGGACGGCCGGGCCCAGGTAGGTGCCGTCTTTGGCGTCGAAGAGTTCGACGGTGCGTTCCTGGCGCGGCATCCGGCTCACGATCCGGCCGGCGGCTGGTGATGCCGCCGGTGCCCCGCCGGGTGGAGCCAGCCGAGGCGCTCGGCAAGCTCGCCGAGGACGACCACCTGGTCAGGGTCCAGCTGCTCGTGATGTGCGCCTCGAACACCGAGGGCCGCGCCCAGGCCCGGCTCGCCCAACTCCAGGCCGCGTTCGATGTGTTCGGCGGCCGGTCCCGGTGGGCGATGCGCGGATGGCGGCTGGGACCGTGGCGGATCGGCGCCGACCACTGGCCCACCCGGCGCGGCTTCGAGCGCCGCTGGCAATTGGGGCACTGTCAGCCGCCCCGCGCGAACTGGGTCAGATTGGAAGAGATCACCGGCCTGCTCAAGCCCCCCACCGTGCACTGCCGTCTGCCGGTGCTCGCCGGTGACCTGCCGACCTTCGCCTTCGGTGAGCCGGAGTTGCTGCTGCAGGGCATCTACCGGGGCCCGGACGGCAGGGAGCGTCTGGTTGCCACCTACGCCGAGGAGACCCTGTTCGAGGTCGGGGTCGGCAAGGCCGGCGGCGGCAAGACGGAACGCGCCCTGGCGCAGGCGATCGGCTGGGCACACGCGGGCGGAGGCCTGGTCTTCGTCGACCCGCACCGCGACTCGTGGCCGCGGGCCGCCACGTTCCTGGCGCACGAGACCCTGATGGAGCGGATCGCGCTGATCGACCTCAACGGTCTCGGCCCCAACCCGCGGGTGAGTTCGTGGAATCCGCTCGGGATGCACCACGGGCAGGCGGCGCACGAGGTCGTCGAGGCGATCGCCGACGCCTACGCCTCCGCACTGGCCTGGGACGACGCGAGTGCCCCGCGTGCGCTCACCATCCTCACCGCCGCACTCACGGTCCTGGTCGCGGTCAACGAGGCGGCCTGCCAGAGTGGCCGGCCCGAAGACCAGGCCACGATCTTCCACGTACGGGCCCTGCTCACCGACGCCAGGTTCCGCACGGCAGCGCTCGCCGCGGTGGCGGACCGGCTGAATGAGGAGACCCGCGCGTGGTGGCAGTCAGTGTTCCCCACCCTGCCGCCCGACGCGTTCGCCGTCGTCCTCAACCCGATCGCCCGCCTGGCCGCCAACCCCCTCACCCGCGCCTTCCTCGGCCAGCCGACCGGCGTCTACAACATCCGCGCGGCGATGGACTCCAAGATGATCGTGTGGGTGTGCCCGGGCGGCCACGGACCCACCGACCGCCTCGTGATGGCACTGCTCGCCCGCGATCTGCTGCGGGCCGCACGCTCCCGCCGCGACACGCCCGAGAACAGGCGGGTGCCGTTCCGCCCCTACTTCGACGAGCTGATCACCCTGACCGGCGCGGCCCCGGAGACCATCGCCGCGATGTTCGAGGACTTCCGCAAGTACCGGTGCCACGTCCACGGCATGACCCAGCTGCTGTCCCGCCTGCCCACCCCGGTGCGGCTGTCCCTGGTGCAGAACGCGTCGACGCTGGCCACCACCGCCGGATCGAAGTCCGCGATCGCGCCCATCACCGCCGAGTGGGGCGATAACCCCAGCCCCGACCGGGTCGCCACCATGGAGCGGTTCGAGCACTACGTCTCCCTGAACGTGCACGGCCGCCGCATCGGGCCCGTCCAGCTGCGCGGCCCCCATCTCGACGACGTCTTCGCCGCCCAGGCCCGCCCGAAGGACCTCCCCGCGCTGGAGCGGGCCGCCCACGCAAACGCCGGGGCGCTCCCGCTGAACCAGCTCACCGACCACGCCGCCCAGCAACTCGGCCGCGTCGCCGCCTTCCTCACCGAACACTCCCCCGCCGCCGCCACCGCCGTCCCCCTGTCGAAGGAAAACGAATGGAACTGACCACCGCCCAGCCCAACGACCATACGACGGCGGGCTTCACACCCAGCCCCGCGGAACCCCTCATCCATCAACTCCTGGCCACCCTCGCCCAACACCGCATGGCCACCACCCATCAACTGCACGTCCTGCTGCGGCCCGACCGCTCCCGCCAGTCGGTCTCCCAGCGGCTGAACCAGCTACTCGGCGAGCACCTGGTCGACTTCGTCGTGCTGCCCCAGTCGCACCGCACCCGGGTCTGGTACCTCACCCCGAAAGGCGCCCGCCTCACCAGGAACTGGCCCGCGCTGCGCGGCCGCCCGCCCTATCCGATCACCTCCACCACGGCCGCCTCACTGAAAACCCCCCACACCCTCACCGTCCTGCGCACCCACCTGGCATTCGTCGCCGATGCCCGCCGCCGCGGCGACGAACACGGCCACCTCGACCGGACCCCCGAGGTGAGCCACTCAATCGGCGACGGCGAGAAGGTCATAGCCGACGCAGTCATGCACTACACCCTCATCAACGGCCAACAACGGCGGAAACTACGAGCGTTCGTCGAAATCGACCGGGCCACCATGAGCAGCGAGCGCCTGGCAGCCAAGCTGATCGAATACGCAAGGCTGTGGTCGTACGAACCACAACCGGCCCGCCGACGCCGCCCACCAGCCGGGCCCGGCTGGCTGCGCTGGTACCCCGTATTCCCCCGGATCCTTTTCATACCGACCGGCGCCGGACGACAGGCAATGAACAACCGCATCAGCGACCTCAAAGCCATGGCCGCCCACCATCCCCTCGTAACCGACCTGGCCCACCAAGCGCCACTGGGAGCAGCCATCCTCAACGACCTCGAAGAACACAGCCCCACCACAGACGTATGGACACCACTGACCGGCAGCACACCCCGCCCCTGGACCAAACTGTGACATCCCCATCCATGCAGCTACCTACCCAACTACCCCATCAACGCGCACCACACGAACAGATGCGGCAGCCCTTCACACCAAACGACACAACAGTGATGCTCACCGTGCACCCGAGGCGATGGATACGGCATTCCGCTGGGCCGTGTCCTGGCCGGTGCCAACCGCCACGATTCTCCGCTACTCGCCCCGACTCTGGACCGTCTGGAGGGCCTCGGCCCATTGCCCGACACCATCACCGTGCACCTCGACGCCGGCTACGACTCGGACACCACCCGCGCTCTGCTCAGCGAACGCGGCGTGCACGGACGCATCGCACACAAGGGGGAGAAGGCGCCCATTCAGGCCAGTCGGCGTTGGCACGTCGAACGCACTCACGCGTGGCAGAACGCCTTTCACCGTCTCGCCCGGTGCTACGAGCGTCGCGTCACTGTCATTGATGCCTTCTTCGACCTCGCCGACACAATCATCACCGTGCGCAGCCTGATCCGCCGGTCCTGGACAACTCACCGCTGGGACGAACGTCCGAGCCGCCGACCATGATCCCGCGTTGGCTCACTTCGGCAGATCGGCGGAGAGGAAGGGAGCAAGGAGCGCGAACAATGCGTCGGGGCGGTCGAGGGGGATGATGTGGCCACAGTCCTGGAGATGGTGTCCGACCAGGTCATCGGCGATGGGACGGAGTTGGCGTTCGAGCCCGGGGCCGACGGGGTGAGAGCCGACGGCCATGGTGGGCATGGTCAGCCGAGCCGTCGCGACGGCGTCCTGGATCTGCTGCGCGCTGGTGGGCAGGGCCCGGTAATAGGAGAACGCGCAACGCAGGGCCTCGCTCCCGGTGAACGCGTGGACGAAGGCCGCCCGGATGTCGTCGGGTACTCCTCGCCCGAGCGTCCCCGAGTCGAGGAACCAGTCGATGTACGGGGCCTCGTTGCCGGCCAGGACGGTCTCGGCAAGGCCGGGGACGGCGTGGAAGCCGAACCACCACGGGGCGCCGCCCGCGATGACGTGTTCTGCTCCGGGCAGGCGGCCGAGCAGTCCCTCCATCACGACCAGGCGCCGGACGAGGCCGGGCCGGCGCAGCGCGAGCAGGACGGCGGGGGCGGTGCCCGCGTCGATACCGACCACCGCTGCGGAGGGCTCGCCGAGTGCGTCGAGCAGCCCTTCGGCGTCGGCGGCGAGGGTGCCTGCGTCGTAACCCTCGACGGCACGTGCACTGGCACCGAAGCCCCGCAGGTCCGGGGCGATGACCCGGTACTGCCCGGCCAGTCGGCCCATGATGCCGCTCCAGAGTTGCCAGGTGTGCGGAAAGCCGTGCAGCAGGAGAACCGCAGGTCCGTCCCCGGCGATTGCGACGTTGAGCTGGACGCCGTTCGTCGCGATGCGACGCAGTCGGTGTGTGGCAGTGGCGGGCATGATGGCTCCTCCGGCTGGTTACCATTGGTGACCACAAAACGATAGGTACCTGTCCGACCGGTGCCTAGACGGCACTTTCAGGGAAGGTGGTGAGCCACAGGTGACCACCCAAGAAGCCCGGACCGCCGGTCGCGGGGTGCGCGGCGATCTGTTCGATCCCCGGTGCCCGACGCGGCAGTTGCTGGACCGCATCGGTACGAAGTGGACGTCCATGGCCGTCAAGGCGCTCGCCAATGCCGCACCGGACGAGGTGCGCTTCGCGGAGCTGAGACGCCGGATGCCCGGCGTCTCGCAGAAGATGCTGTCCGTGACGCTGCGAAGCCTGACCCGCGACGGGCTGGTGTCGCGCCGGGTCGAACCGACCGTGCCGCCGCGGGTCTTCTACCGACTCACCGGACTCGGGCTGTCGCTGGAAGTCGCGCTTGCGGGGCTGCGGACGTGGGCGGAGGAGCACATGGCCGAGATCAACCGCGCCAACGAAGCCGCCGACCAGGAGGTCGATGAGGGGTAGGCAGGCCGGTGACGCGCTGAGCACTGGTGGCTCGGGTACTCGATGTAGCCGGCGTCGCCGCCCTGGTATCACGTAGTAGATGGAGGGGATGTCGCCGGTGCAGTGGCTGGCGACGAAGGAGCTGGTGAAGGACGACGGGGAGATGGTGTTCGAGGACGGCCTCTCCCGGCCCTGCCTGAAGCACTCCAAGATCCTGAAGCTGGCCGTCGAGAGCACCTATCCGCGGTGGTTCTAAGACCGTGTCCTACATGGTCAGTTGGCGTTGTGTTGGGCATGGGGAGTGGACGGTGGGGATGGATCGTTCCGGACGGCTTGTGGGAGTTGGCAAGGCCGTTGCTGCCGCCGGCGCGGGTGCGTCCGCAGGGCGGCGGGGTCGCGAACATCGATGATGAGGCGGTGTTTGCCGCGATCATCTACGTTCTGGTCAGCGGCTGCGCTTGGCGGGCGTTGCCACCGTGCTTCGGAGCGTCGAAGTCGACCGTGCATCGCCGCTTCGCCATCTGGTCTCGCGCCGGAGTATGGGGGCGGCTGCATCAGAAGGTTCTCCAGCTCCTGGACGAGCAGGACCTGGTCGACCTGTCTCGTGCGGTCCTCGATTCAGCCCACGTGAGGGCTAAAAAGGGGGCGAACTTGCAGGTCCGAGCCCCGTGGACCGGGGTAAGCGCGGTTCCAAGATGCATGTCCTGTCCGACGCGAACGGACTGCCCCTACGGGTCGGGCTCTCCGCGGCCAACACCCACGACAGCCTCGCCCTGAAGCCGATGCTGTCCCATTTCCACATGGGACACGAATCCCACGCGGCCGACTCCAAACCCGTGCGCCTTCATGCAGACAAGGCCTACGACATCCCTCACCTGCGACGATGGCTATGGGGCAACCGCATCGGCGTCCGCATCGCCCGCAAGGGCATCGACTCCAGCGAGCGACTCGGCCGACGCAGGTGGGTCATTGAACGCACCATGTCCTGGCTGACCGGCTACCGCCGTCTCAACCACCGTTACGAGCGGAAACCAGGCAACTACCTGGCCTTTCTCGGGCTGGCATCCGCCCTCTGCTGCTACAGGCGGTTCCTCAAACTGACCATGTAGGACACGGTCTTAATACACCAGATGCTGATGTGCGACTTCAACTCGGACCCGGACGTGGAGGCGGACACGGAGCCCGCGTCCCCGGCGCCGGCGACCGGGCCCGCGAACCCCGCACCGGTCCTCGTGGGTAGCTGACCCCTGAAGGTACGAAGGCCCCCGGTCGGTGTGGTTACGTTCCACCCGCCGGGAGCCTTGTACGTCACCTCCTGCTCAGCAGTTGGAGGGAGCGGGCCGGCCCGCGAATCGGTCCGCGATCCAGCTCAGGTACTGCTGCTGGGCGACGATGGGGATCGTCAGGTGCGTCGCACCCTCGTACTTCGTGTACTGGACCGGCTGGTCGAAAGTGCAGGCCCGCCTGACGTACTCGGTGGTCGAGTTCGGGTTAATGACGGTGTCCGCCGTCCCCTGCATCACGAGAATCGGAACGAGCGAGGGGGCCAGGCCCGCTGTGTTCTCGCGGAAGCGCTGGTGCCATGCGGCCGGCACCTCCGACAGCGGCTTGAACAGCGTGTCGAGCTGCCCGGCGTTCCCCACGTTCTCCTGGATCACGTCGGCGAAGTGCTCGATGCACTGCACGTCGAGGCCCTCGAGCGCGTCCAGGCCGGCCGGCTGCAGCACGTCCTCGGCCCTCAGCTCGGGGTAGGCCGCGAGGAAGCCGCGGTAGACGTTGATCCGCAGCGCCGCATTGTGGGAGGGCGAGGTGGGGGAGGTCGGCCCAGGCAGGACCAGGCCCTCGAAGTCCGGCCCGAGGTTGGCGGCGGGCGCCAGTGCCGCGACGCCGACGAGGTCGATCTCCGGCGTGTACGAGCGGTAGTTCTGGCCGATGAACAGCGCCGCACCGCCGCCCTGCGACCAGCCCAGGACGGCCGTCTTGCGGTTCGCGTGGGTGTCGGTGATCTGACGGGCCGCCCGCACCGAGTCCAGGGTGTTGTTCGTCTCTGTGACGGCGACCGTGTACTGGTGCACGCCCGGGGTGCCCAGACCCTGGTAGTCGGTGGCGACTACGACGTTGCCGGAATCGAGGAACTCAGTCAGTGCCGGCACGCCGACGTCGATGCCGAACGGGCTTTCGTAGCTGTAGTAGTTCAGCAGGTCGACCGCCGGGTTCGGCACGGCGGACGGCGAGCACATCCGCGCTCCGCCCACGGTGCCGTGCGCCCAGGCCACGACGTTGCGGCCGTTGCCGGGCGCGGGGGCGTCGGGCCAGGCCACGATGCCCGAGACGGCCACCGGCGTACCGTTCTGAAGCTTCGACAGGTACAGGATCCGGCAGGCCCGCGCACCGTCGGGAGCATCAACGCGGCGAGCCCAGATCAGGTCCCCGTGCTCGCCCTCGGGCAGCGGCGACGGCGGATCGTAGAACTTCTCGCCCTCCGGCCCGACTGGTACGCCCGGGGCGCACAGCCCCTTGCCGCCCTTGCCTCCGTCCGGGTTCGTATCCGCGGCAGCGGTCGTGCCGCAACCCAGCGCGAGGATCGCGGCCACACCGGCCGCGATGATCGCCGAAAGCCGTCGTCTCATCCCATCGTCCCTTCACTCGGTGCCGGACGAGACATTAGGAAGAAAGGGAATGATTGTCACTAACTGTGGCATCTCACTCACCCTATGTGTGCAGCGGACTGATGCGACTGCGCTCCTGGGCTTACGACGCGCCCGCCCTCGTGGCTGCGTACGCCGACCGGTGCACGTCTGGTGAACTGGGAAGACCCCGAACAAGTTCGAGCGCGTTCGATGCCCGGGCGTTAAACGGCAAGTTGAGTGCCTGTTTTCGATCCCGGTTTGAGTAGCAACGCTCTCGCGACCATCTTGACCCGCTGGCCATGAGCGGTTCCGCCCGCTGGTCGTGAATCCGTAGTGGTTTGGTCTCCTGCGGTCGTGTTGCTTGCTGCGGTGAACAATGTGGTCTTCCCTCGCCCAGGCACGCCGCCTTCTCCAGGTCCGTACTGAGCGGCTGTCCCCGTCAGGTCGTCCTCCTGGCGTTCCGCCGTCGAGTCTCCGGCCTCGGTCCGCGTTCGCCACTCACCCCCTTGCCCTTGATCTCCTGAATAACCACTCGACCCTGAGACGCGCATCGTACATGCGCGGCGCGAAAAGGCTAGTGGCTTCATAATGCATCAAATCTGTTATTGTGGATGGTTTTTGCGCCGCGCGAAAAAGGCCCGTTGCGCTCGGCGCAAAATAGCGCGCAGGCATGGGTCGTGAACTGCATAATTGCGTCTCGCGGAATTCCGCAGAGGTGGCCTCCATTGCGGAATGCGTAAAAAGTTGACATGCGCAGGCGGCTCCAATTGACTTCCGCCTCGTTCTTAACGCAAAGGCATTCACGAGGGGATGCCGAGAAATTTCGGGGTAAGGCATGCATATACGCAGAGCCGTAACCGCCCTGTCGCTGACCGCCGCCGCCGCGGGCCCTGGCTTGACCACTGCCGCCGGTACGGCGCAGGCCGCCGCGAAGGGCAAGGTCGGCTGGATCAGGGATGACCTCCTCCACACCTCGGCTGAAGACATCCACGCCTGGATCCCGGAGGACACGTCATGCCACCGCTGATCAGGAACCCATATGCCCGCGCCGGCGCCATCGTAGGGGCTCTGGGTCTCGCTCTCACCGCCGGTCTGTCCGCCACGCCCGCCTCTGCGGATAGCTCTGGCCGTGTTTTCTCCCGCGGTGGCGGCGCTGAGGGCTGGTACTACTACGGCAGCGAGCGGGTCTAGTCCTGTGACATCAAGCGGGACGGCTACAGCGCGCTCACCCAGGTCTATGGCTACGGCGGCCGACTCCTCGTCAGCGTCAAGGATCAGCGAGCCCAGACCTGGGTGATCTGAGGGTGCGTGAGGCGAAGGCGCCAGAGCAGCTCGCGGCTGACTCCGCCTACGCCGGCCGACTCGTCACCCGGGCCGAGGACTTCCTCCACATCACCCTCAAAACCGTCTCCCGCCCCAAGGGCGCCAAAGGGTTCGTCGTCCTCCCGCGTCGCTGGCGTATCGAACGCACGCTGGGCTGGATTATGAACGCCCGCCGCAACGCGAGGGATTATGAACGCCTCCCGCAGCATTCCGAGGCTCACCTGAACTGGTCACTCTCGCTGATGACCAAGCGCCTCACCCGCAAAGGCACCCGAACCGACAGCTGGGGCAAGAAGTCCCAGCCCGCGAGCTGAACCCGCACTGCAGCGTCACCGGCACGGTGTCACGAGCGCGGCGATTCCCGGCCCGTCAAGATCCTCCAGCGCCACCCGTCGCCCGGAGACGACCAGCAGCAAGGAAAGCGCGGGTCCCCTGACTTCCGGACCGTCTCCGATGGACAGGTCGGTGTCCACTGCCGTGAGCCGGACACGGGCTGTCAGCTCCTTGGCGCCGCCGAAAGACGCAGGAGTACGAGCCTGCAGGCGCAGCGATCGGGCGACAGCCTCCGGCGGGTAGGAGCGGGTGAGGGCCAACGGCCTGCGGATGTCCTCACCGTGGACGACCTCCTCGACGAGCCGGCTGTCCAGGGGCGCCGGAGGGGTCGACCTCCGCGACGCCACCTGACGAAGCCACTGCAACGTCTCCTGCGGTGAGGCACCACGCTCGCGTTCCACACCGCGTGCGTTCTGACGGTCGAAGTCGAACCGCTCCCGGACAAGGCCGACCACGAAACCAAGGCGTGTCGTCCGAGCCGTGTCGACCAGATGGGCGGCCACGTCATGCACGGTCCACCCCTCACAGAGCGACGGCTGCCCCCACCGCTCGTCATCAAGGTGCGCGAGGTCATCGATCAGCGCCGCACGCTCCGCATGCACCATCGGCCAGACATCGTTGTTCATTGGCTTCTCCTTCACTCAACCACAGCGTTCGCCCCCGTAGGACTCCCGGCACCGCGGGAACTCATCGCTCGGTGAGCGTGACCGGGACCACCCAGAACCTCGCGCTTCTCGCGCTTGAACCGCCAGTTGGGCCTCGGCGACGAAGTGGGAGAGTTTCGGTCTTCCAGTCCCGCCGTGGCCGAGGGACTGGGCTTCCGCCCCTGTCAACAGGCGACGCTGCCGCTCGTCGAGGTGCGGCAGAGTCGCCCGAACTTGGCTGCCAGCACGGCCCGTTGCCCTTCCAACCTGCTCATGCCGGGCCAACGAGCCACCGAGCGGAAAGCCATGAGCTAATGATCTACACGCCCTTTGGTGGGGAGATATGGAGGGCAGAAGGTGCAGGAAAGGTAAAGGGTCACAACCCTTCTCGCTACCAGACCGCTCTAGCTGAACATGCACACGATCATGTACGGCGCCGGAATGATCAGCCGGCAGATGGTCCGGTTCGCGTGGTTACAGGCGCGCTGCTGCGCGTTCGCGGTTGCGCTGTTGGGCGGGATGGCGGCCTCGAAACTGCTCCCGCCGCTGCCGGTGGCGCGCTATGACCTGCTGGTGGCGTACGGGGTGCTGCTCACCGCCGTGGGCTTTCTGCTGGGGTGGGAGACCCGGCGGGAGGTGGGGGTCGTGGCCGTCTGCCACATCCTGGGACTCGCGTTCGAAGTGGTGAAGGTGCACGCGGGCTCGTGGAGCTATCCCGAGCCGGGACTGGCCAAGATCGCCGGTGTGCCGCTGTATGGCGGGTTCCTGTATGCCGCGGTCGGCAGCTACGTCTGCCGGTCCTGGCGGCTGCTCGATCTGACGCTGAGCGGCTACCGGGCTCGCAGTACCGCCGTGCTGGCCGTCGGTCTGTACGTCAACTTCCTCAGTCATCACTGGCTGCCGGACCTGCGCTGGCTGCTCGGTGGGCTGCTGCTGGTCGTGACGACAGGGACGTGGGTGTCCTACACGATCGGTGCACGGCGGCACCGGATGCCACTGGCGCTGTCCTTCGCCCTGATCGGTTTCTTCCTGTGGCTGGCCGAGAACGTCGCCACCTATCTCGGGGCCTGGAGGTACCCGTCCCAGCTTCATGGCTGGGAGCCGGTCTCGGTGTCCAAGTGGGTTTCCTGGGCCTTGCTGATCAGCGTCACGTTCGTCATCTGCGAGGTCGGTCGGGACGCCCCCAGGTCGAAAGAGTGCCCGCACAGACGGAGTCAGTCCAGCGGACGGCCCTCGTGCGTCAGCGTTGTCCAGCGGGTCCGCCGGAACGGAGCTTCGTCTAACTCAATGGCTGAAAGGAGGTCCTTTGGCGGTGGCCGGGCGAATGGCCTGGTGACCCTCTTCAAGGGGACGCCTGCCGTCCTCGGCGGGATCTCAGGCAGCCTCTGCCATGACCACCGGATACGCGCCGGGCGCCACTCGTGTCGAGGACCCCGAGCGGGTCAACAACACGGCCCCCGTCCAGGTAGCGGAGAACGGCAGCTTCTCCTGTGCTCTGCCCAAGGATCACGGCGGCGGCGTTGGCGGCTGGGCCGTCGGCGCGGAGTCCTGGCCATCGTCGGCTCAGTGCTACTCGTTGTCAGGTACCGGCGCAGGAAAATCCCCTTCCGGTCCAGCGAAAACGGCCTGATGGCTCACCCGCTTTGAACGTGATCCGTGACCCACGTCGGACATCAAGCCCGGAGCATGGTCATGGACCCGAACTGCGGCTACTTCACGGCCGAGAAAGCACCCGTCGATGTCACCAAGGCCCTTCGAGACCTGCTCATCCGATGAAGACCTTACGGATGCCGTCCCGGTGGCGCGGCCACCAACGAGGATATGACCATGTTTCCCGGAAATTCACGCCGAGTACTCGCCGTCGTCGCGCTGGCCGCGCTCGTGGCCGTTCCCCTGGCCTGCGACTCGCCGCCGGGAACGGCGAAGCCGGGAAAGGCGAAGCAGGAGGTCCCCGACTTCAACGGTGACGGCTACGCCGACCTCGCGGCTCCCGGCACGCTCAGCACGGTGGACGGCGTCCAACGGGCGGGCGCCGTCTCCGTGGTGTACGGCTCGCGGTCCGGGCTCGACACCGAGCACACCCAGGTGGTCAGCCGGGCCACCAAGGGGGCCCTCGGCCGGCTCGCGGCCCGCGGAACCGGGTTCGGAGACAGCCCGGTCGCGCGCGACCTCGACGGCGACGGCTTCACCGACCTGGCGGTGACGGTGAGCACCGACGCCGACGACCATCACGGGACGGTCGTGCTGTGGGGGTCGTCCGCGGGCCTGTCCGGCGGTACGACGCTGCCGGGCGGCTGGGGTCTGCACGGCGGCGACTTCGACGGGGACGGCCGGGCCGACCTGCTGCTCGACAGCTACTACGGGGGCCGCCGACTGGACGGCGACGGGCCGACCGTCCTGTACGGTCCGCTCTCCCGCGACGGGAAGGCGCGGCGGAAGGACTCTCTCGGCACAGACTGGGGCGACGACATCGTCCCGCGCGGGATCCTTGTGGGGGACCTGACCGGCGACGGCCGGGACGACCTCGTCACGAGCCAGGGTGTCGAGGAGATGCAGGAGCGGGGCCGCTTCTTCAGGGGCGATGAAGACGGCCTGGAACAACAGACCAGCGACGACATCAACTCGTACAGCTCGAACGGGGTGATCGCCGACTTCGACGGGGACGGGTACAGCGATCTCGTCGTCCGCGACGTCGGCATGGTCTCGGAGGACAGCCACGACCGGCCGGGCGAACTCCGCGTCTTCCGCGGCTCGGATGACGGCCCCGGCTCCCGCGCACAACGGATCACCCTCAAAACGCTGGACCTGACCGGCACCGACGAGCAGAGCGGGGGCGACGGGTTCGGCGATGTCCTCGCGGCGGCCGACGTCAACGGCGACGGCTACGCGGACCTCGCGGTCGGCCTCCCCGGCGAGGACACCGGCCAGGTCTCCGACACGGGCGCGGTCGTCCTGCTCCTGGGCGGCAAGAAGGGCCTCACCCGCACCGGCGTCCGGTCATCACCCAGGACACTCCTGGCGTCCCGGGCAGGGGCGAGCAGGGCGACGGCTTCGGCTCGGCGCTGCGGACGGGGGACCTGAACCACGACGGCCAGCCCGACCTGGCCGTGGGTGCCCCCGGCGAGAACGGCACGGTGCAGAAGTCGGGTGCCGTCTGGATTCTGAACGGCACGGCGAAGGGCCTCTCGACCGCGAACGTCACCTCGTTCGGCCCCGCCGCCCTGGGTGCGCCCGAAAAGGGCTACGACGGGACCGACCTCGAGGTGAAGGGGACGGGCTTCGGCGGGAACTTCACGGCCAGCGAGGACGACTGCGTGGCCGTCGACACGGCCCCCGCCCAGGAAGGGGAGAACGGCGGCTTCTCCTGCGCCCTGCCCGAAAGCTCAGACATGAGCCGCTGGGCCGTCTCCGCCGGAATCATGGCCGCCGTCGGCTCATTGCTGCTCATTGTCAGGTATCGGCGCAGCAAAGCGCCCCACTCTGGTCCAGTGAAAAGGCCCTGGTGGGCGCGCTTCGAACGTGAGCCGCAACCCCCTATCAGTCAATGAACAGCGGCCGCCGCCCATGATCCTCTGGCTCGCCGGGTGCAGTGGGAGGTCGAGGCGCTCGACCCGACCAAGCTTCAGCGCCTGGTCCTCGCCGCGATCGTCCCGTACATCGACAACGCCGTACTCGCCGACCGCATCGCGGAGGAAGAACGGCAACGAAGGCGACTCAGGGCATTCACCGAAGGGTGGGCGGAGCCCAGCCGTTCGCCGAACGGTAACCGTGACGGTTCCGGTGTCTTGGGCAGGCCCTCGATGGTGCCTATCGCGTGCGAGACGTCCTCCCCGCCGTCCCGTCCCCTCCGGGCTATCAGCCGCGTGAGGCGGCCGCAGGTATAGCGGGCGGCGATCGCGAGACCGTCCAGCTTCGGCTCCACGCTCCACTGAGCCACCTTCGTGGCCGACGCGCCGGGCCAAAGACGCCATCCACGCCGTGAACTCCTCCGCAGAGTGGCCGGCCTGGCACGGTGTGGCGCCACGTGGTCATTGTTCGAGGGCTTTTGCCCTCAGCTTGCCGCTGGTGCGGCTGGCCGGAAGATTCGTCCTGCTGACTTTCTACCCCCAGGTAGCCTGCCGCCCATGACGCGTACACAGCGCACCGGAGCAGTACCGACCCCACAACGGGCCACGGACGAGGATGGCGTACGCCTGCCACGGCTGCGCTTCAAGGACGTCGTGGTGCGAGGAGCAGCGCAGGGTATCGCCGCCGTCGCCCTGCTCTTTATCGGCACACTCTTCGTCGCCGACCATCATGACCGCGAGACGTTCCTTGCCGTGGTGGCAGGGTTCTCCATGGTCCTCGCCGGGATAGGGATCGTGGTCGGAGTCTGCTTCTGGACGGCGTGCTCGGGTGACATCAGACGCTTGCGGGACTGGGGCACCATCACCAGCCAGTCCGAAAGCGCCACCATCGTGGCGCCGGTTTTCGTACGGGCGGGAGTCCTCGCCCTTGTGCTCTTCCCCGGCGCGCTCGGGCTCTACCACCTGGTCGACAACGCCGCGTACGACAGCTGGCTGTACGGGAGTTGAACACGCA
The DNA here is from genome assembly GCF_043198355.1 of Streptomyces sp. NPDC048825. NCBI lineage: Bacteria > Bacillati > Actinomycetota > Actinomycetes > Kitasatosporales > Streptomycetaceae > Streptomyces > Streptomyces sp. NPDC048825. The sequence goes on along the minus strand of NZ_JBICUR010000032.1, from coordinate 7,532 downwards.
GGTCGCCACGCTGTTGGCGCGACCTGGACGACGACGTGCAGGACGAGGAGGCGTCCGCGCGGCGGTTTCGCCTGGGCCTGCTACGCGATGCACTGACTGTCGTGGAGACCGGGGACCGGCCCGAGGTGGGCATCGCCTACTCCACGGCCTACGACGCGATCATCCCACCCGTGGACCTCGACCGGATCACCACGCTGGACGGCGCGGGCGCCCTCGTGGCGGGCGAAACCGCGCTGGACCGCCCCGCCCACAACCAGGCCGACGAGTACAAGTTCGCGACGTACATGTACGACCTGTTCGAGGACGCCGCAGCCCTGGAGGCCAGCCTGCAGGAGGCCCGCCGCCGTTGCTCGGCAGGCGATCCGGCGGAGGCCCTGGTCCTGGGCCGCGACCTGCACTGGGCCTCGGGCGGTGACCCGGCCCGCGAGACACTCGCCAACGAACTCCTCGTGATGGCCTACCGCGCGCTGAACCGCCCCTCACTGGCGGAGATAGCCGGTGCACACCACCGGCACCGTTCCTTGCCGCGGGTCAACGTCCTGGAGACGACGTAGCAGCCGCACGAACGGGGCAGCCTTGATCTTGCCGTAGCCGGTCTCCCGCAACGAAGGGGCGCAAGGCGCCAGTTCCGCCGTGTGGAAAGGTGTACGGCCTCTACAGTTCGGGCAAACAGGGGCGCGAGGAGGCCGAAGCCACGGCCAATTTCCGAGCCAGGCCGGCGCGATCGCCCCTCTGGGTCCATGAGTATCGCCTTACCCACGCGTCGCCCGACCTTCCCGCAAGAAGCCGTCGGCATGCCTTCGGTAGGCAGACCCGCCAGCCCCCTCAAACACCCCGCCCGGGCGCCTACGTCCCGCAGGGTCCCCGCGAGGCCAGCGCTCCTCAAGGGAGTGGGTCTGACAATGAACTCGGTGGGTTGAGCGGCGAGTTCACGGGGAGGGCTATGCCCTGCCCGGTATACGCACCACCGCTGCCCGATGCGGACCTCATCGCCGAGCTGGATGATCCCTGGGGGCCTGGCCACATTCGGCCAAGCCTTGAGGGGAGCGAACCGACGTCCTCTTCGACTTCGGCCTAGGCCGCCGAGCCGCACCTTATCCAGCTGGCAGCCCCACTGCCCGCCCAGGCCGCCGGGCGATCGTTTGCGAGACGAGGGACGCGGTGCTGACGGCGAGTCGCCGTGACGGTCGTGTCATTGCGGATCGCAGGTGGGCTCCGCCCGGTAGGGGTCGAGGGCGGCCGCACGTTCGTGGTAAGGGATGCGGGACAGGCGCGAGACCATCGCCCACATGTCACGCTCCGCGGCGAGGGTGCGGGGGAGGGCGAGGCCGAGGGAGTCGGCGAGGGGTTTGCGGCCGGTGTTGACCAGGGCGCGCACGGCCGCTGCCCATTCGTCGGTGGCGGTGACTGCCGAGCGGTACCAGACGGGGACGAGGGCGGCGAGTACGGCAACCGTGCTCAGGGTGAGCGGGGTGTCCGGCTGGCCGGCGGCCAGAGCGAGTGCGGCCAGGGCGCACACCACGACGTGGCCGAAGAGCAGAGCGACAAAGAAGTCGACACTAGTGCGGGCGATCTCGACCTGACGGCGGACTTGATCGGGCACACAGCCGGTCAGCTCGTTCCACAGGAGCTGGGTGTCGAGGCGGTACCGGTCCCAGCCGTACTCCTCGAAGCGGCGGATCGCGTTGCCGAGCCGCGTCGGTGTGATCTGGTCGTCGGCGATGGGAAAGCGAGCCAGGCGCTCCTGGAGCAGCGCGCGTTGCGCGGCCGTACGGCGGCGGTCCCGGGCGGCGACGCGGGCGATCCGCGGCTGGGCCAGAAGCTGGGCGAGCTGCTCGCTCGCCTCCGGTTGAGGGGCGCCCTCTTCGCGTTGGCGGCGTTCCAGGCGGAGCACCGTCAGCCGGTCGGCGAGGTTGGCCTTGTGCCGGCGACTGCGGCGACAGCCCGCCTCGTAGGCGCTGGCCGGCCACAGGAGGTAGCCCTCCAGGAGGCGGTAGAGCGAGTTCTGGCAGGCGTTGGCGACGAGCCCGAGGAGGAGGGCGCCGGTCAACAGGGCCAGGCCGCTGGAGGTGGAGCCGGCAGACCGCAGCCGGTCGAACGGGCCGAGGCCCCGGAGGCTGGGAGCGACGGCCAGGAGGAAGACGGCCAGATTGAGGGCGGTGGGCAGAATCCAGCCCACCAGAAGGGTCCAGGCTCCGCCCAACGCCCCTTTGGCGATGTCACCCATCGGTTTCGGGCCACTCGTCGTCGTCCGATCCGGGGCTCGGGCCGGGCGGGGTGTGGCCGGCGGGGGGAGCCGACCTGGGGGCGTCGTGTGATCCGGGGCCCGGGGCGGGTGGCCTGGGGCGGGTGGAGTCCGTCCAGGGCGAGGAGTCGAGCAATGTGGCGAGGGCCTGCGCCAAGGCGCTCGTCGAGGCCGAAACGCCGAGGAGCGCTTGCTCTGCCACGAGCTCCTCGCGCAGCCTGAGGAGGCGGTCGAGCGAAGCCGCACCGGTGCGGGAGACCTCCCCTTCGGTTTCGGCCAGCGCCGCGACGAGCGCCATGAGGCCGTCGGTCGCCCTGAGCCTGCTGAGATCGGCCCGCAGTTCCCGGATCGCAGCGAGGAGTTCGAGCGCGGCCGGGTTCCGGGGGTCCGCGCTGACCACGAAAGACGCAGACGCATGACCGCCGAACGCGATGCTGCCGCCCGATAGGTCTCCGATCTGAATTGAGGACCGGTTCTCTTCCGATCCGTCCCCCTCAGAGCTGTCGCGCTCTCCGGATCCGCCCTCCGGACGCTCCCCCTCGGATGACATCAAGGCTCCCCGTGCTCAATGAATCTGTTCAACCGTCCACGCCATGGCTCTGGTGGAACTGGATCCAATCGCACGGGCAGCCACTCGGGCAACAGGACGCGACACTCGCCAGCGGACGGCGCGTCAGTCCCCCGATGCGCTGCCGGTCAGTGCAGAGAGCACGATGAGGTATCCACTGACCGTCAGACCCCGCAGGACTGACCGTCGCGGTCCATTTAGGGGCATCACACCTCCAGGGCACCGTCCTCATCCACCCGGTTCTGGCCGGCTACGAGTCACTCGCCCACATGCTTACCCACCTGCACGACCCGAGCACCTTTGTGTGGCCACTGAACTTCCCCACCGGAGACATCCGGCCGCCGCGCAGCAGGGACGCACGCACCGATACCCGCTTCGACCCTGACCCTGACGGCGGCGAGGACGTCCCGGCACCAGAGACTCGGCCTGCACTCCGCAGGCCTGTCTGAACGGGCCTCCACCGCCCAGGCCGGGACCGCTGCCGCGCAGGCTTTCGGACGTCCACTGCGTGCAAGCGGCTAGACACAGTGCGTGGTACGTGAGGAAACTGGATCATGGCCTCTCAGGTATCTCACGACGCGTCAGCCTCCGCTCTGGGCTATCTGTACCAGGCGAAGTGGGCGCTGTTGGAGTTGTTGCGTGGGTCGTCCGAACGGCCCGACGGAGCGATCAGCCTCGAGTTGCACGACGACGTAGCGTGGGAGGTGGCTGACCGTCCTGTTGACCTGCTGCAGACCAAGCTCCACCAACGATCGAGCCGTACGCTGGGCGACCGGGATGACGATCTGTGGCGCACGATCCGGTCGTGGATGGACACCCATGACCCCGGTGATGCAGAGGGGCCGTGGCTGACATTGGTCACCACCCAACGCGCGCGCGACGGTTCGGCAGCGCTGCGCAGCGAGAGCCGAGAGCCTGGTGTGGCTCCGCGACGGCTTGAGACGGCGGCGGAGTCGAAGTCGAAGGAGACCGCTGAGGCGCGGGCGCGCTTTCTCGCCCTGTCGGCAGGTGAGCGCGCGACGTTCGTGCAGCGCATGCGCGTCATCGACGGCACGCTCGGCATCGATGACCTCGACCAGGCTGTGCGCAAGTGGCTGCTGTTCGCTCTCCCGTCCGGCGACGGCCCTCAGGCCACGTTCATGGAGCAGCTGTGGGCGTGGTGGTACGACCAGGTCCTCGAAATGCTGCAGAAGCGCCGGACGAGCGTCTCGGTGGGGACGGCGCATCGGCGAGTGGAGCAGATCCGGGACGACTACGCCGCCGACCGGCTTCCCACCCTGGTCGAGCGGAGCGACTGGCAGGCTGCCCAGCGAGAGGGTGTGGACTACAGCGAGCGGTACTTCGTCCATCAGCTGCGATGGGTCAACCTCGGCCGGCCCGAGCTGGAAAAGGCGATGATGGACTACTACCGGGCCTACAACCAGGCAGTGGCCTGGGCCGACAACGACCTGATCGGCTTGGACGAACTGGAGCGCTACCAGGCCGACTTGGTTGACGAGTGGGAGCGGCACTTTGCCCGCATGGTCCGAAGGCTGCCGGCGGATGCGAGCGAGCAGGACCGGCAGGACGCTGGAGAAGAACTGCTGTGGCAGGTGCTGGACAGCGTCACGGTCAGGATTCGGGATCAGTACGACCAGGTCTTCTTTCACCGCGGCCAGCACCACTGCCTGGCGGATGAAGCCCGCGTGGGATGGCATCCCGAGTTCCTGCAGCGGGTGCAAGCACTGACCGTCGGCGCCGTACATGCCTAGCAGTGCACAGCAGCCGCAGGCCTTCGCCGCGTTCTTGAATCCGGCGCTGGTGGGTGCGGTGCAGGCCACCTCCTGATCCCCATCGGCGGGCGCACGGCCTGGTACTGGTTGAACGACAGCCTCCAGTGGCTGGCCTACCTGCTGATCGCCTTCGGCTGGGCCCGGGCACCTCAACCTGGCCAGCGCGCAGATCGGGGACGCCGTCGTGTGTGCCGGCAGCCAGGGCGTACCCATTCGCTCGTGAACGGATCCGCCGTTCCCGATGATCAATGAGGTGCGTGCGATCGCAGCGGCCGGCGCCAGGAGCCGCACAGCGGTCTCGGCGGCGGCCTTTGCCGCGCCGTACGGGGCGACCGGGTCGGGCAGGCAGGTCTCGTCGTAGTGAACCCGGGAACCGGAGAACACAGCATCGCTGGAGACGTGAACCAGGCGGCAACCGCGTTTCACCGCGGCCATTGCCAGGCGAATCGAGCCGTCGGCAGTGACCGCCCAGTCGCTCTGTCCGCTCGTCGCGTTGATGACGGCACCGGGGGCAACCGCGGCCAGCACCTCGTCGACGTGTCCGGGGGCGCGAAGGTCGGGCTGGTACCACGAGGCTCCGGGAAGATTGCCGGGGCGGGAACAGTACGTCGCGGCCGTCTCCCAGCCCGCAGCCGTCGCCTGGCGCACAAGTTCCGTCCCTAGTGCTGTGACCGCATGGGTTCGCCGGGGTGGTCGTCGTGGCGGTTGGATGTGGGGTGACGTCCGATCCGACTGCTGGAGGCGCGGTGGCCGAGCCTGTTCGTGTGCGCAGACTGACCGACCAGGAGGGGCAGAAGCTGCAGCAGATCGTGCGCCGGGGCAGCACCAACTCGGTGCGCTACCGGCGCGCGATGATGCTGCTGGCCTCGGCCGGCGGGAACCGGGTGCCTGTGATCGCCCAGCTGGTCCAGGCTGATGAGGACACCGTCCGGGATGTGATCCACCGGTTCAACGAGATCGGCCTGGCCTGCTTGGACCCTCAATGGGCGGGAGGCCGTCCCCGCCAACTCAGCGATGACGACGAGGACTTCGTCGTCGCGACGGCCACTACCCGACCGGTCAAGCTCGGCCAGCCCTTCACCCGCTGGTCGTTGCGCAAGCTGGTCTCCTACCTGCGCAGAGTGCACGGTCGGGTGATCCGCATCGGCCGCGAGGCATTACGCGGTCTGCTCGCCCGCCGCGGCATCACCTTCCAGCGCACCAAGACGTGGAAGGAGTCTCCGGATCCTGAGCGCGAGGCGAAGCTGGACCGGATCGAGCACGTCCTTGACCGCTTTGCGGACCGGGTCTTCGCCTTCGACGAGTTCGGACCGCTGGGAATCCGGCCCACCGGCGGCCGCTGCTGGGCCGAACAGACCCGGCCCGACCGGGTGCCGGCGACCTACCACCGCACCCACGGCGTGCGCTACTTCCACGGCTGCTACTCGGTCGGCGACGACACCCTGTGGGGCGTCAATCACCGCAGGAAGGGCACCGAGAACACACTGGCCGCGCTGAAGTCCATCCGCGCCGCACGGCCCGACGGCGCCCCGATCTACGTGATCCTGGACAACCTGTCCGCCCACAAGGGCACCTACATCCGCCGCTGGGCGAAAAAGCACAAGGTCGAGCTGTGCTTCACCCCGACCTACGCCTCCTGGGCCAACCCGATCGAGGCCCACTTCGGACCGCTACGGCAGTTCACCATCGCCAACTCCAACTAGCCCAACCACACCGTGCAGACCCGGGCCCTGCACGCCTACCTCCGCTGGCGCAACGCCAACGCCCGCCACCGGGACGTCCTGGCCGCCGAACGCAAGGAACGCGCCCGCATCCGCAGCGAGAAAGGCATCCGCTGGGGCGGACGCCTCCTCAAAACCGCAGCCTGACAGCCTGCTTCTCAGCCTCCGGCACGGCGATCACAGGCCTTTTGACGAGTGCCAGGCCGACGGCCTGCACTGGTGACTGCTCGCGGTCGGCGCAATTCCTGACATCTTCTCCGGCCGGTGGTCATTCGATCCCGAGGGGTCCGATGCCCAGATCCTCACGCATGCGGCGGCGCATCTCAGCCATGGCCGTGCGGCGCTGTTGGATGAAGGCCCTGTCCTCGGCGGAGCCGACCGCCACCCCGCGGGCATAGGCGTCGCGCATCCGACGCAGGCTGTGAAACGCCTCGTTCCCGGCCGCAACAACGAGCGGCGGGCCCACGAGCCAGAGCTGCTCGCTTGCCGTGTGCAAGCCGGTCCCACGGAAGGCTTCGCGCACCGCCGTATCACGCGCTGACTCGGACATGTGATCGCCCAGGGCGACAGCCCGTATCTCTTCCCCCGCGTCTTTGAGGGCGGAGGCGTACTCGGTGTACACGGCGCGCCGCACTTCCAGAGCGTGTCGTGCTTCCTCGCGCCGCCACCTGTTGCGATCGGCGATCAGGGTGGCGGCGATGCCGATAGCGGCACCTGTCAGCGTGGAGAGCAGAGGCATCCAGTCCATGCGCCGCATGCTGTCTCAACCACTGCTGCGACACCAGCGGCCCTCACGTTCCGGCATGGTGATCACGGGCCTCTTGCCGAGCGCCAGGCCGACGGGCCGCACTGGTGGCTGCTGGCGCTCGGACCACGACGGGCATGCCCGTGATCGTCGACCTGTCCGTGGACAGCCGCTCACTACGGACGCAACGCCGTCTGGGACGTCCTTTACCGAAACGTCCGGGCGAAACGGTGACTTCTGCGCCAGGGGACCACGCGGCTGACCTGCCGCGTTGAAGTTGAAAAGCGGGCACCAACCAACCCGGCGAACCTATGCGGTCACAGCACTAGTGTGATGCGCCAGAAATCCTGAGGGTTACTTGGTACCTTCTTTTCATGGCGCATCGAGGCCCTGCTGCTGTGGAGATCGTTCTTTCCGAGGACGAGCGTGTTGAGCTTGTGCGCCGGGCGGGGATGCCGGACCGGCGCACGGCTGAGCGGGC
>NZ_JBICUR010000031.1:0-58764 GCF_043198355.1 Streptomyces sp. NPDC048825 | reverse complement strand
ACCAACCCCGGCGGATACACCCAGGTCAACAGCCCAAGACCCGATAAGTCAGACGCACTTGCAGCCACCCGCACCACCCCCGGCACCCACTCCCAGCCAGCCTACGCCCACAGCAAAAGCAACGGCATTGGGTCTAGGGCGTGTTTGAGATATGGGCTCGGTGCGGGCTGGTACTGGCCACGATACGATCGCTGCGGTGTCTCGGAGCGCTCCTCAGCTGATCCGCCAGGGACGGAGCTTCTGGGGGTTTCTCACCGCCCAGATGTGCCTGATCCGGTCGCCCGCGATCTCGAACGCGAACACGGTCGAGAGGTTGCCGTCCTGCTGCGTCACCAAGCCGGGCAGGCCGTTGACCGTGCACTCCAGGAACGTTGTGCGGTCGCCCGACACACGGGCGATCTCGGCGTAGGCGCGTGCGATCTGCTCGCTGCCCACGATCGGGTGCAGGTGGGTGACGGCCAGCCCGCCGCCGTCGGCGGTCGCGGTGGCGTCGGGGTCGAGCAGGCTGATCAGGGCGTCGATGTCCTTGGCCTCCCACGCCGTTCTGAACTGCCTGACGATGCCAGCCTGCCCGGCACTCGGGCCCGCCGGGCTCTGCGCGGTGCGGATGCGTCGGCGTGCAGACGAGGCCAGTTGGCGGCACGCCGCCGGAGTGCGGCCGACGATCTCGGCGACCTCGCCGAAGGGGTAGCGGAAGACGTCGTGCAGGACGAACGCGACGCGCTCGGCCGGGGTCATCGAATCGAGGACGACCAGGAAGGCCATCGTCACCGACTCGTCGAGGGTGACCCGGTCGGCCGGGTCGGTCCCGCCGGCGCCGGAGCGCCCGGTGATCCACTCCGTGGGTTCGGGCAGCGGTTCCGGGATCCAGTCGCCCACGTATGTCTCCCGCCTGGTCCGCGCCGAGCCGAGCAGGTTCAGGCAGATGCGGCTGGCGACCGTCATCAGCCAGGCGCCGGGCGACTCGATGGCCTGCTGCTCGCGTGCGGACATGGCGTACCAGCGGGCGTAGGTCTCCTGCACGACGTCCTCGGCGTCGGCAAGGGACCCGAGGAGTCGATAGCCGAGGTTGATCAGCTGGCGCCGCTCACTCATGATCGCGCTGAGGCCCGGATCGCTCTGACCGTCCCCGGGCTCGGTTCTCGTGGTCATGGTCTGGCCGTCTCCCTCGCTCGCTTCTGTGCCGCTACCCCCTACGACAAGACAGCGCACCGGAATGTGAGGCCGACGCGCCACCTCACATTCCGAAGCGCTGCGTTGTCGTAACGGTGTCGTACCGGTGAGGGCGACAACGAGACGGAGAGGGGACTTTGATGAACGACCTCCAGACCATCGCGGACCGCGTCGAGATCGAGGCACTGCGCGGCGAGTTCACCGACGCGGTGATGATGCGCGACCGACCCCGCCTGGCGGCGCTGTTCACACCGGACGGTGCCCTGCGCATGCCCAACATCCCCGTCGAGCAGATCGGCCGCGAGGAGATCCTCGCCGGGGGCGAGCGGCTGCAGAGCCAGTGGGACTTCTTCGTACAGAACACACACCCCGGCACGATCCGGCTCGACGGCGACACCGCGACCGGCCGCGCCTACATCCAGGAACTCGCGCGCACCCTCGACGGACGCGAGGGTCTGAACTACGCCGTCTACCACGACCGTTACCAGCGCACCGAGGAAGGCTGGAGGTTCGCCGAGCGGGTGTACGAGGTCAGGTACCTCGACACCTCCCCGCTGGCGGGCACGGCGCCCCACGCGACGCAGGGCTCCGGGACCGACCCAGCACACGCCACGGCCACCCCGGCTCCGGCCCCATCCTTCACCGACCCGGCAACGGCCGAACAACTGGAACGGGTAGCCGCCGCGCTGCGTGCGGGCGGCTTCGCCGCCGAGATCCTCGACGACGCGGCAAAAGCGCGCGCCCGCATCAAGGACCTGGTCCCCGAGGGCGCCAGCGTGCTCACCGGAGCCAGCGAGACCCTCCGACTGTCCGGCATCGACGAGGACATCAACGCCAGCGGCCAGTACGACGCCATCAGGCCCCGCACTCTGGCCATCGACCGTGCCACCGGCGCCGACGAGATCCGAAGGCTGGCCGCCAGCCCCGAATTCGTCGTCAACAGCGTCGCCGCGGTCACCGAGACCGGCTCGCTCGTTCTCGCCTCGGGCAGCGGCAGCCAACTCCCCGCCAACGCGGGCGGCGCCGCCCACGCGATCTGGATCGTCGGCGCGCAGAAGGTGGTGCCCGACCTGAGCACAGCCCTGCGCCGCATCGAGGAGCACGCCCTCCCACTGGAGAACGCCCGCGCCCAAGCGCTGTACGGGATGCCCAGCGCCGTCAACCGTCTGCTCATCCTCAATGCGGAACCCCGCCCAGGGCGCGGCACCGTGCTGCTTCTCCGGGAGGCCATCGGATACTGACCCAGCCGAGGGTCCGTTTGACTCACGAGCTCAGAGCCAGTCATTGAGGCGATCTGGACGGTGGCTTCGTAGCGGACTGCGAGCTTGTCGTACCGGGTCGCCACGGCCCTGTGCCGCTTGAGGCGGTTGATTCCACATTCGACCGCATGCCGAGCCTTGTAGTCCTCGCGGTCGAAAGCCGGTGGCCGCCCGCCGGCCGCTCCCCGGCGCCTGCGATGACCCGCCTGATCTGCCGGTTCCGGGATGGTGCACCGAATGCCTCGGCGCCGCAGATATGCCCGGTTGGCGCGAGACGAGTAGGCCCGGTCACCCCGCACCCGTAGCGGGCGAACGCGAGGACGGCCGGGGCCAAGTCTTGGCACTCGGATGGCTTCCAGCACGGCGACGAACTGTGGGCTGTCGCCGCGTTGCCCGGCCGTGACCAGTAGAGACAACGGCCGCCGCCCTTGCTCGCAGGCGAGATGGATCTTCGATGTCCAGCCCCCGCGCGAGCGTCCCAGGCCACGGTCGTCGAGCTCAGTACGGCTTCCACCGGGCGGTTCCTTCTGGTTCTGCCCGTCGCGCCGAGCACCCGCGGCATGCTGGTGGGCACGGCAGATCGTGGAGTCGACGTTCACCTCCCAGGTGATCAACCGGCTGCGTCAGCCCGTGCCTGAAGGCTGGTCAGTGCCGTCGCCCACACCCCGTCGCGCTGCCATCGACGGAAGAGTCCATAGACCGTCTGCCACGGCCCGTATTCCGGTGGAAGATCCCGCCACGGGCCACCCGTTCGCACCCGCCAGCGGATCCCATCGATCAGCTTCCGCCGGCATGACGACGGTCGACCCAGCACCGCGACCGGCAACAACGGCTCTGAAGCGGCCCACTGGCCATCCGAAAAAATCCCCTCGCCCCACACCGAGATCATCGCGGCACAAGGCGAGACCCAAGAGCCACTTCTAAAACACGACCTAGTGGTCGACGCGGTGTAGCGGAGCTTCGGTCCCTCGGCCGCAGCATCAGGAGCGCCGCCCTCAGTCACGAGTGATTGACCTCCTCGGCGCGGTCCGCCACGAGGTCGTGGAGAGGCGCGGGGAACGCGCGAGCGGCCTCGCGGTCCTGCTGACAGGCCTGGCGGTCGGCCTCTCACGCAGGTTTAGCCAGGCGTGACCATCCAGTCCACAATGGAATTGGTGACTACGTGCGACGCGACGCCCACCTCCGAACGCTTGCGTCGAATCGTCGAACGACACGACACCGAACGAGGAGGACCCCATGTACGTCGTGGTCCAGCACAAGATCTTGAACCCCGAGACGGCGTTTCCCCGTGGTCAGGCCCTTATCGACGGCACCGGAGCGCCCGACGGCACCTGGGTGCTGCAGTTCTACCCGCACGTCGACGGATCCGTCGTGACGTGTCTCTGGGAGGCGAAATCCGTAGCAGACGTCCAGGGCTTCGCCGACACAACTCTCGGTGACTCGAGCGTCAACGTGTGTTATGAGGTCGACGCGGAGAAGGCATTCGCCGACCACCCTGGTGGCCTGAGGCCGAAGTCGGCTCCTGTCACCTAGGTCTTCCGGATCACCTCGCGGACCAGATGAAGATGCCCGCGATGTGCAGGGCGGCGAGGTAGACGGTGGCGGTCTTGTCGTAGCGGGTCGCAAGACCGCGCCACTGCTTTACAGGGCGGGGGGACGATGAGTTGGGGCGAAAGGCGGGGGCTTCTTGCGGGACGACAGGCGGCAGATTCAGACGGCGGTGCTGGGAAGCGGGGACTCCGACGAGCCGCTGACGCTGCCGCTGGAGGCGATCGAGCTGGACGCCTTCCGCCGACGGCACGAGCACGACACGTTCTGGTGCGGGCTGTTGCTCGGAGGCTTTGGTGATCAGCTGACCACCAAGCTGTACACGGACCTTCTCTGAACTAAGTCCGAGAAGGCGGTTGGTCTGTCGTCATGGCCGCAGACGGTTTATTGATCACCATCTGGGAAGGTGGGACCTACTCGCCACCATCACTCCCCGCTGAAATCGAAGAGCCGGTAAACGGGGCGTAGTCGGTGTCGATCACCACCAGGGGAACATCGACGCGCCACTCAGCCGACGCCGTGCCGTCGGCACCCTCACAGGGAACGAACGGCACCACCTTCGACTGGAACAAGGCATTCAGCTCGTCTTCGGTGACCTGCTCCGGTGATCAGCCGTCGTTCTCGGTGGCGTCGATCACCAGCCGCGGTCTGCACCGGGTTGGCCAGCTCGATCGCCGCCTCGTAGCGAGCCCACGATCGCTGCTTCGTCGCCGTTCTCGTTGCTGGGAAAGTTCGTCGTAGCCGGGGATCACTGCGGACAGCAGTTCGGGCACCGTGTCGGCGTACATGGCCAGCTCCCCGCCCCCATAGGTGAGCACGTATCGCCATCCGTCGTCGCCGCCAGGGCGGGCCGGGCTGTCCGCGGGCAGCTGACCTCGGTGGGAGAGCGCTGAGTTCGGGACAGTTACCGCTCCCGGACGGTGTAGGTCAGGTGCGTCACCCTTGGGGAGGGCTCCGCGCGGACAGGCTCCAGGGCCACGCGGCCCGCGTCCACGCCCTCGAACAGGCGGATCCCGGAGCCGAACAGCACGGGTGACAGCGCGATCGAGAACTCGTCGATCAGGCCCGCGTTCACGTACTCCAGGATCGTCGCGCCGCCGCCCGCGATGCGGACGTCGCGGTCGCCGGCGGCCTCGCGGGCCAGGTCAAGCGCGGCCTCGATGCCGTGGTTGACGAAGTGGAAGGTGGTTCCGCCCGGCCGCTCCCACGGGTCACGCTTGGTGTGCGTCACAACGAAGACGGGGGTGCGGAACGGCGCCTCCTCCGGCCACATCTGCTCGCCGGCGTCGAACATGCGCTTGCCCATCACGCTCGCGCCGGTGCGCTCGAACGTCTCCCGCGCGATGTCGTTGTCGCGCCCCTCCTCGCCGCCCTCGCCGAGCTTCAGGTTCTCCCGGAAGAACCGCAGCGGGAAGGCCCACTGCTGGAGCTCCATCCACAGCTGCCCCATCAATTCCTCGGGGGACTCGGGCGCGATGAAACCGTCCAGCGACATCGACACGCTGAAGAACACCTTCCCGGCCATCAGCCCTCCGCTCCCTTCCGAACGATCTCGGTGACGTACGTAGCCAGGTTGCTCAGGGTCTGTCGGCCGCCCTCGATCGCGTGGTACTTCTCGACCGCCTCGTCGCGCAGCTCCTTGGTGGGGAACACCGTTCGCATCTCGATCCGGGTCGCCGCACCGTCGGACTCGAACGTCAGGACCGACTCGAAGGCGTTCGGGTCGTCGCGGAACTCACCGTGGAGAAACTCGATCCGCTCCGGCGGGGCGAGCCCGGTCCAGGAGATCCACTCCTGGTAGTCCGTCCCGTCCGGCCCATGCAGCACGAAGACCCACTCCCCGCCGACGCGGAACTCGAAGGACCGCGTGGTGGTGGTGAACCCCTCCGGCCCCCACCACCGCGACAGGTGCCGCACCTCGGTGAACGCCTCGAACACCAGCTCCCGCGGGGCGTCGATGACCCGGGAGATCACGATCTCGCGGCCGGCTGTCGCCGATGGCGCCGGCGTTCCTTGTTCTGTCGCGCTCATCAACTACTCCTCTTGACTTGTCTGTTTCAGTTCCTGCACGTAAGCGTCGAGCCGGCCGAAGCTCTCGTTCCAGAACCGCTCGAACCCGCCGGTCCACTCGTGCACCGGTCGCAGCCCGCGGGCGTCCAGGCCGTAGAGGCGCTGCTTGCCCGCCCCGCGGACCCGCACCAGCCCCACCTCCCGGAGCACGCGCAGGTGCTTGGACGCCCCCGGCTGGCTCATCCCCAGCTCCCGGGCCAACTCGGTCACCGGTCGCTCACCCGCCCGCAGCAGCGCCAGGATGTCCCGGCGCTGCGGCTCGGCGATCGCGTTGAAGACGTCCGACGTCGTCGCTGCTCGTGCCATGAAAGCATCATATTCCGATATCGGCATGCGTCAACGGGTCTTGTCAGGTCCCACCTGGCGGCTTCGACTGGAGCGGGCCGGGGCTCCTTCGGCGGGGCAAAGCAGACCTTTGAGCGGTCTTCCCGAAGCTCCGACCGCGCGCCGGGCCACCGCCTTGTTCACCCGCCACCGCGACGGCCTGACCAGCGAGGAAGGCCTCCACCTCAAGCAACTCCTCGATCGCCGCCCGGAGTTGGCCGGCACCGTCGCTCACGTCCGGGAGTTCGCCGAGATCATGGACCAGCTGGACGACGGGTGGCTGGGGGAGGGGGACGGTACCCGCGGCGCCGCCAAGCCGACGCCGTCCGCGCCAAGGCCGTCGGGGCACTGCGGGCACCGGGGCCGATGAGTTCTCGATGGGGACGGGGTCTACACGGTCATGACTACGCAGATACTCGAGACTCCCGAGGCCGATCTCACCTATGACGTCCACGGCCCGCTGCCGACCGCCGACGGACGCCCGCCGCTGGTCATGATCGGCCTGCCCATGGACGCCAGCGGCTTCCGCGCGTTGGCGTCGCACTTCCCCGACCGCACCGTGATCACCTGCGACCCGCGCGGCCTGGGCCGCAGCACCCGCAAGGACGGCCGCGTCGACCATGCCCCCCAGACCCACGCTGCCGACGTGCACGCCGTCGTCGAAGCGCTCGGCGCGGGCCCCGTCGAGCTGTTCGCCAGCAGCGGCGGTGCGGTGACCGCGCTCGCCCTCGTGGCGGCCTACCCCGAGGACGTGACCACCCTGGTGGCGCACGAGCCGCCGCTCATTGCGGTGCTCCCCGACGCCCAGGCCGCCGAGCGCGCCCGGGCCGGCATCCGGGATGCGTACGAGAAGAAGGGCTGGGGTGCCGGCATGGCCGCCTTCATCGCGATGACATCGTGGCAGGGCGAGTTCACCGACGACTACTTCGCCCAGCCCGCCCCGGATCCCGCCTCCTTCGGGATGCCGACCGAGGATGACGGCTCCCGTGACGATCCGCTGCTCTCCGACCGGTCCTGGGAGGTCAGCAGCTACCGGCCCGACGTCGACGCGCTGACGGCGGCGCCGACGCGGGTCGTGATCGCCGTGGGCGAGGAGTCCCGGGACACCTTCACCGGACGCACGTCGGTGGCGACGGCCGAGCTGCTCGGACAGCAGGCGACGGTGTTCCCGAGTCATCACGGCGGCTTCGTCGACGGCGAGTTCGGCTTCCCCGGGCAGCCCGAGGCCTTCGCGCGCAAGCTGCGCGAGGTCCTCGACGACGCCAGCTGACGATCGTCCTGCAGGCAATCGCCGCCCCTCACCCGCGCGGGCGGTACGTGACATGAGTGTCGCCCGCCCGTACGGGGCCCGGTCCGGCCGCCCGGGAGCCTGCTCATCGGGTGATGATCAGCTCGACGGCCATGCCCATCAGCGTCACGCCACCCAGGGCCACAACCAGCGGCTCGGCCCCTGCCGGGTGACGGTGCCCGCTACGCCGCGGTCATCGTCCCCCCCGGCCCGCTCACCGGCGGATCCACCAACTCCGCCCGCCAGTTCCGCCCCGCCCTCTGGGCCGACAAGCCCCCCACCTGTGGGCCTACCTCAGCATGGGGGAGGTCCTGCCTGGCAGCGGACGCGATCTCGGGGAAACCCGTTGTGAGGTCGGTGCCCTTGCGGGAGCGCATGAGGACACTGCCGTCCTCGGTCCGGGCGATGAGACAGCGGAAGCCGTCCCACCTCGCCTCGAACGCGTCGGAGCCCTCCGGCGGCAGGTCCTCGGCCGGAGCGGCCAGCATCACCTCAGGCAGACGCATGGTGACCAACAGCGAGATGCTCCGGAGAGCGAGAGCCGCTCCGCCTGCCGCCTCAGTACTGTGACTTCGCATGACCGACACCGAGATCGAGATCACCGCAGACCTGGTGCGCGACCTGCTGCAGGAGCAACATCCAGATCTTGCGGGGCTGGCCATCCGCGAGGTGGCGGGCGGCTGGGGCAACCAAATGTGGCGCCTCGGGGACGAGTTGGCCGTGCGCATGCAGCGCATGGACCCCACCCCGGAGCTCCAGCTCAAGGAGCGGCGGTGGCTACCCGTGCTGGCCCCGCGCCTGCCGCTCCCGGTGCCGACCCCGGTACGGTTCGGTGAACCGTCCGAGCGCTTCCCCAAGCACTGGACCGTGATGACGTGGGTTCCCGGTGAGCCGCTGGACCACGGCTCGATCAGCCGGGGCGCCCACGCGGCCGACACACTGGCGGGCTTCCTCAGGGCGCTCCACGTGGAGGCGCCCGCCGAGGCGCCTATCAGCTCGGACTTCGGCGCTCACCCCAAGAAGTGCACGGACGGCTTCGACTACTTCTTTGAAGCCGTTGTCCCCGGCGGTATTGCCGACGAGGTCCGGGCCGTCTGGGACGATGCCGTTGCGGCCCCCGAGTGGGAGGGCCCGCCGGTGTGGGTGCACGGTGACCTTCATCCCGCGAACGTCGTCGTCTCGGACGGAACGCTCTCGGGCATCGTCGACTTCGGTGCCATGTTCGCCGGCGATCCGGCATGGGATCTAGCCGGCGCATGGGTGCTGCTACCCGCGGGCACGGCCTCACGATTCTTCGACATGTACACGCATGCAGACGAGGCGGCGATCCGGCGCGCCCGCGGGCTGGCCGCTATGAAGAGCCTCTTCCTGATGCTCATGGGGAAGAACGGAGACCGGGGCCTCCCCGGCGGCAAGCCGAACTGGGGACCTGTAGGCCGGGCGGCACTTGATCGTGTTCTGAAGGGCGTTTAGTGCACGCTTCTTTGCTTGGCTTGTCGCATCGGCCATCCACGCGGGTCAAGTGGCGTGCCCGCGCATGATGCGCGGGTGCGGGGAGGTTTCGGAACGCGGCTGTGGCGGTGGCGGCCTGTCCTGCAGGTGTGGGGAGGTTTCGGAACGCGGCTGTGGCGGTGGCGGCCTGTCCTGCAGGTGTTCCGAAACCACCATCACGGGGCCGCGTGACCCGCCACCCCGCAGCCGGCGTGTCCCCGCCTCTCAGAGCACGCTGTAGAGGGCGTCGATGAGCGCCATCTTCCGAGGGTCGTCGGCGATGTGCGGCCCCATGCGGTTCATGACGTAGCCCAGCGAGACGCCTGCCTCCGGATCAGCGAGACCGCAGGAGCCGCCGAATCCGTCGTGTCCGAAAGCCCTCGGGTTCGGACCGTAGGAGTTGTTGGGGCCGCTGAGCCAGAGGCCGAGGCCGATCTCCGTCGCGTTTTCGAAGCCGGCGCCGAGCACCAGATCGCGGCAGGCGCCCTGTCCTTCACGGACCCGCTCAGCAGCCTCCGGCGAGAGGACGCGATGCGAACCGTACGCCCCCCGCCCGGCGAAGATCCCGTACAGCGCGGCGACCGCCCGTGCTGTGCCGTGCCCGTTGGCGGCCGGGATCTCGGCGGCCCGCCACGCCGCCGTATTGGCCTCGGTCGCGCCCGCCAGGGGATTGGCCAGTGCGGCCAGCGCCACGGGCGCCAACTGGCTGAAGATCGCCGCCTGTTCACTCGACGAGGCGGCCGGCGGATGCACCAGCTCGGCCGTGCGCCCGGCCTTCTTCTCCGGCAGTCCCACGGTGAAGTCGATGGCGAGCGGACCGGTCACCTCCCGCTCCAGGAACGCGCCCGGCAGCAGCCCCGAGACGCGCCGCACCACTTCACCGACCAGGAAGCCGTACGTCAGCGCGTGATAACCCGAGACCGTGCCCGGCTCCCACCAGGGCTCCGTCGCCGCGAGGCGCTTCGTGGTCAGCTCCCAGTCGTAGAGCTGCTCGAGCGAGTGCGGCTCACGCAGTCCGGCCAGGCCCGCCCGGTGCGACAGCAGATGCCCTACGAGCACCGACTCCTTGCCCGCCGCCGCGAACTCGGGCCAGTACGCGGCCACCGGCGCGTCGAGGTCGAGCAGCCCGCGGTCGGCCAGGATGTGCGCGCACAGCGCCGTTGGCCCTTTCGTGGTCGACCACACGTTGACCAGCGTGTCCCGCTCCCAGGCACGCGTCCGCGCCGCATCCGCCCAGCCGCCCCACAGGTCCACCACGGTCTCGCCGCCCACTGTGACGGTCACGGCCGCGCCCAGCTCGTCGCGGTCCCGGAAGTTCTCCTCGAACGCGACGCGCACCGCCTCGAAACGTGTCTCGCAGTGGCCCTGAACCTGGGACATGGGTCCTCCGTCGTCCGCCGGGAACACCGGGCGCGGAAGGGCGGCCCCGGCTTCACTGAACATACCGACTGGTCGGACTGGATGGAAGTCGCTGTACCCGACGCGTCCCAGCCCGATTCGAAGGCGGGCTCGATCCGGAATGCGGGCCCGTACGGACCGCGAGATGTACGGCAGGACGCACGAGGCAGTGCGGGCCAAGATGGACCGCGAGATGCACGGCAGGAAGCCGGCTCCGGGTTCCGAGGCCTCGGGTTCACACGCGGCTGTCGGCGGCCCGTCGCAGGCAGCAGTGCCCGTACCCGGTATCGCCACGGCTGCCGCCCTGTCCTCGCCGCCCCCTTCGCGTGACGCCCGTGCCCATGTCATCGCGGAATCCCTGCCCGCCGGCGCTCGCGGCGGATATCGCCATCGAGTCCTCGGGCAACCCGGCCGGGCTGCGCGCCTCCGTGTACGGAGTGGACCCGGGAGGGTCTGGTGGTGGGCCTCGGTCTGCTCCCGCCCGGGGATAACCCGGTCGCCACGAACGCGGTGATTACGAGGGAGCTGGGGCTGGTCGGCTCCTTCTGCTTCGACACCGAGCTGGCCGAGGTGCTCCGGGCGCTGGCCGATGGCCGTCTCCTGGCCGACCCGGTGGTGAACTCCGTACTCCCCGTGGCACACACCGGCGAAGCCAGAGGCAGTATTCGGCGACCAGGTGGCCGACGCCGGCGGCGAAGCGCCACCAGAAGCGGGCGCCGCTGCTGTTGCCGGCCAGGTGCAGCAGGCAGGCGAAGACCAGGGCGCCGGTCTTGTCGGCGTACTGGCTGTCGATGAAGTCGTCCAGGTGGCGGTCGGCGTTCGGGCCGAACAGCACCAGGAGACTGACGGCGGTCAGTCCACCAGGCGCGTCGGCGTCGGGGGTGCGGTCGTAAGCGGGGGGCCACGCGGTGTGGGCGAGGGCGGTCTCGGCGGTGCGCTGGCGGGGCGGGCGGTGCCGGGCGGCGTGCCGGCTGCGCAGGCGGGCTTCGGCGGCCGTGACGTCGTAGTCGGCATTGCGGTTGCGGGTGCGGGCCTTGGCCAGCAGGTCGTCGATGGTGCGGGGGTCGGGCGGCATGGTGCTCATCAGGGGGTCTTCCCGTCAGGGTGCTCCGGGCAGTGGACTTTGAGCAGGGTGGCGAGGCGTTCGCGTCCGGTGCGGAGCTGGGAGCGGACGGTGGCTTCGCCGTGGCCCATCAGTACGGCGGCTTCGGCGACCGTGAAGCCCATGTCGTAGGAGAGGACGCTCGCGTCGCGCTGCCGCTCGCTCAGGGCGGCGACCGCGCCGTACAGCTCGATGGCATTGGTGAGCGTGCCGTACGGGTCCACGGTCAGGTCCGCGAGAGCGGCCTCGAAAGTCGCGGGCGAGTCGGCGGTGGTGCATGAGCCAGCCGAGGGTCCGCTCGACCACCCAGCGCCGGGGAACTACCTTGAATCCTTGGACTCCGGAGTCGCGTTGGACGACTTCGACGTCGATGCCCTGTTTTTGAAGGTTCGCCTCGGGATGCTCCTTCGTGATCACTAGGCTGTTGTCATGGCTGAGGGCGAGACCGCGGCGGTTGTTGAGGCTGATGTCGATGACCTGGGCTGGTCCGACACCCGTGTCTGGGCGGAGCGGAGTCTCCGTCCCGGGGACCGGATTCGTGGTGTGGGAGCGCTGCGCGGGGGATGGACGTCACAGATGCGCCGCCTCGATATCGAGGGGGAGGGTGAGCCGTACTCTCTCGTCCTCCGGTCGTTCGTAAGACCGTTCTTCGTGAAGCACGCGCTGGGACTGCTCACGCGGGAAGCGGACATCCTCCAGCTACTCGCGGACACAACCGTGCCGGCCGCTCGTCTTCATGGTGTTGATGCGTCAGCTGAGCACTGCGATCATCCGTCGCTGCTGATGTCGTTGCTACCAGGCAGCATCATGCTGGACGCGGAGGACATCGAGCGGAGGGCAGAGCTCCTTGCCCGGCAACTCGTGGCGATTCACGGGTTGCTCGTTCCGGAAGGAACCCGGCCGCGCACCTATCAGGCCTGGACCAGTCCAGAGCGGGTGCGGCTTCCCGAGACCTCGAAGCGACCGGACGTGTGGCAGCGAGCAGTGGATGTGATCCGCCGCCCGCCCCCGGCTTACCGACCATGCTTCCTGCACCGTGACTTCCACCCCGGAAACGTGCTCTTCACGGGAGAAGGAACCGGCCTGGCGATCACCGGTGTCGTGGACTGGGTGGAGACGTCCTGGGGACCCGCCGACCTGGACGTAGCCCACTGCTCCACTGCGCTTGCTCTGCTGCACGGAGTGCGCGACGGCATGCGGCTGGCGGATCATTACATCGCGGCCGGTGGAACGCTCAGCGACAAGCCGGCCGACCACCTGTACTGGCGCGTGCTGGATGCGCTGGCCTTCGCACCGGACGCGGAGAAGGTCGCCGAGCCCTGGCGGGAACTCGGGAGGGAAGACCTGACGTCGTCCGTGCTGACCCAGCGCTTGGAGGACTACCTCCAAGCACTCTTCAGCCGGTACGGCTGAGGACTCGCGGTCAGCGCAGTCCGGTGGTCTGCGTTCCGGCCAAGACTGCGAGTCCCGGGAGCGGGGACGCTTTGGGATGCCTCCAAGACCGCGGAGCATGGCGATCTGCCCCAGATAAGCGAAGGAGTCCGTGGTCAACTCCACTTCGGCTCGCTGCGGCAGTTCACCCTCGCCAACTCCCACCACCACACCATCACCCACGCCCTGCCTCGCTACCTGCGCTGGCGCAACGCCAAGGACCGTCACCCCAACGTGCTGGCTGCCCAACGCCGCGAGCGCGCCCGCATCCGCAGCGAGAAGCACACGGTGAATCCTGCTCAGCGCATCAGAAGGGAAGACCCCGCAGGTCCACGCTGATGGTGGGATGAGGCAGGCCGGCCAGGTCGTAGATCATGGTGGTCAGTGGCGAGGTCCGCGCGCCGTCGGGCTGCTGGACGGTGACGGGCACGGAGAGCCGGCTCCATCCCAGCTGTGTGTAGAGCGGGATCAGGTCCGGGCGGCAGAACAGAATCATCGTCTCGGCGCCGGCCGCTCGTGCGTGCTCGACCGCCACGCTGATCACCGTCCGGGCGAGGCCCTGCCCTCGATGGGCGGGGTGCACCAGCACACCGCCCAGCCCCGCGGCGCGGCGTGGTAATCCGTCGAAGGCCATGTCCCGAAGCAGCCATCCCGCGGAAGCCACCGGTCGGCCTTCGGAGACACCGGTGACGGTGTGCTGTTTGTCAGCCCACACCAGACCGAGCCCCTTCACCCCGGATGGGTCGGACAGGCCATCGCGGAGTGCGGCTCTGTCCTCCGGAGAACCGGGGCCCAGCGCATGCATCAGCTGAAGGTCCGCGCCACCGTCGTCCACCACATGCTCCGCAGCGGCCGCGGCGGCGGGGTCAAACCGGTAGCGCAGACAAGGCCGGCCGCTGGACTGGACAGTCCCGTCCGCCTGGGCGCCCAGGCGGCGCAGTACCGCGATCGAGGACGCATTGCCGGGCAGGACGAACGCGAAAACGGCGGGGAGCGAGAGGCGGCGAAATGCCAGGTCCAGGCACGCACGGCCCGCCTCGCCGGCGATCCCACGGCCTTGGGCCCGTGGGTGCACGGCAAAACCGAGGTCAACCCCGTACTGGGCCCGATTGCGCAGTCCCACCCGGCCGAGAAACGCGTGCGTTGCGGCATCCCTGACCGCAAAGTCGCCGTAGCCGTGTCTGGTCCAGTGGGCGACGTGGTCGTCGCACATGGCCTCGGCCGCAGATCGACTGTCCGCCCGGCCGGTCGCCAGCCATCGCATGACGCTGTCCTGACTGACCACAGCCTCAAAGAGATCGTCGCTGTCCCCACGGCGGATCGGCTCCATCACAAGCCTCTGGGTGCGCAGAACGGGTCCACTTAACCGGGCCACTCAGCAACTCCTCTCGATCAAAGACTGCAGGAGCGTACCCGGCGACTCTTTGGAACGAGCGGGAGGCAACCGGTGAACCTGTCCAGCCACAGCACGAGCGGGTGGGGCCGGGCGTTCGGGGAGTTCGGCGTCGGGTTTTCCGATGTACCACTCGATGCGCTGGCGCAGGACAGTGGAGCGGTCGGTCAGTCTGGCGTGTGGCGGTGGCCTGCGGCCTTGCGCAGGCTCTCTTCCAGCGCCGTCATCAAGTCCACCGCCGGTTCCGGCTCGGCAGGCCGCACCAGTTGGCCTCCGGACTCCTTCGCCGCGACCAGCTGCTCCAGTGCCGTGGCGTACTCGTCGTGCAGCGCGGCGAGGTCGACGCCGGGCAACTGGGCCATCAGCAGGGAGGCGAGCTCCAGTTCCTGCCCGGTCACCGCTGTGGTTGATCCGATGCCGCCGGGTTCGCGGACTTCCTCCGGCCACAGGAGGGTCTGGACGACCAGGGTGTCCCGGCGCGGCCACAGTGCGGCCAGGCGCTCTCTGGTGCGCAGCGTCACCTTGGCCATGGCGGCGCGCTCGGCCCGGGCCAGCGCGGCCACCAGCAGTGCGTACGGCCGCTGCCCGGCCTGTCCATGCGGCGCGGCGTAGTAGCCGCGGGAGAACAGGAGCGGGTCCAGGCCGTCGACGGGGACGAACCCGATCACGTCGATGACGTGCCTGCTGGGCAGCGGCAGCGCCTCGAGATCTTCTTCCCGCAGCACCACGGTGCGCCCGTCCGGGGTCTCGTATCCTTTCGCGATCTCCCGGCTGTCCACCTCACGGCGCTCGGCTTGGCAGACGCGCCGGTGCCGGATGCGGGCACCGTCCGCGGCGTGCACCTCATGCAGATCCACGCCGTGCCGTCGCGTCGCGGGGAACAACTGCACCGGCAGGCTGACCAGGCCGAACATGATCCAGCCGGTCCACACCGCCTGCGTGGGCACATCCATATCTCCAGCCTCCGCCGCAGCATGCGGGGGCGCACCTCGAGCGGAGCGGTCGCTCCGATCACGGGCCCAGTGCGTAGGCGGTGGCGGCGGTTGATGACCAGGGTCCGCCACCGGCCGCGTAGGGCGCTCGGCATCGAGTTCGGCAGTTCTGTCTCCATCTGTTGCATGTGAGGAGCCAGGTGGTTAGAAAACAACAGGTCAGCTCAGATGTTGACCCGGCAGGAGCGGACAACAGAGGGACAAGCGCGGTTCTATCCCACCAGCGGAAAACAGGACCTGGCCATCCAAGGCATCGTCAGGTGAACGCGGCTGCCGGCAGCTCTGCCTCCGTCTCCTCCCAGGGGAGGTAGATGCCAAGCTCGCCCTCCAGGAACCGCAGGAACGCGACATCGCCCACCTCGTTACCGCTATGAACGAAGCCGAGCGCCACTTCGGCTGGGGCGCCGTTCGTAAGGTGCGGCAGGCCGGGCTCGAAGGACGTCACCGGCTCCCCGTGGAGGGCGTAGTCGACGCGGCCGAAGCCCTTCGCGTTGCGATGGATGCAAAACGCCCGCCCCCGCTGGGACAGCGCCGCGAGGTAGTACGCCGTATGGCAGTGGGATTCCTCCAGCGCATACGCCCAGCCCGCCACCGAGCCCGCTCGGACGATGGTGACCGGCGGGGCGGGCAGAAAGCCGGCGCTCGTCAGCCGGGCAACCGCCGCTTCGTCTTCCCAGTCCAGGAAGTCGAGGTCACTGATGTGGTCCTCCTCATCCCTGAGTAGCAGCTCGCGTGCCGCGGAGCGGGTCAGCGGGACAATGTGATGCTCCTCGGCGCCGATGCTGCGCAGCAGCTCGTACGGCGAGAGACCCTCGCTGAGTGTGAGCGTGAAGCTGATGTTGTAGGCATTGGCTATCCAGCGCAGCCCGTTCTCCGTACGTCTCCGGTTCATCAAGCCGCCCTCCCTGCATGGTGGTCCGCCGCGATGGCGGCCCTCTCGAGCAGAACCTAACGCTCGGCGCTCACACCCACGGGCGGTACGCCGGTCGCCTACACCGCTTGGTGGGACTCGACCGAAGAGTCGCCGTACCGGTGACTGGAAGGGCAGGTACGGACAACGGCCCCTGGCGGCCCTCGATTTCCCCTCGCAGTTCACATCCGGGCCCCGGCGCGCCTTTTAGCGACGTAGGCGTTGGCGATCGCGGGGGCCCGGAGCCGCTCGCAGGAAGGAGCACCGCATGGACCCGGTCACGGCATCGGTCGAGGAGCGAGCGCGACCGCCTGGCGGCCGCCATGACGGTGGGAGGCTCCAGCGCGGCACGGCGTGAGCCGTCACGGGCCCTCGACGGGCCGATGACCGAGTACGAGGAGGCCTTCAGCCGGTTCTGCCGGGAGCTGGTTGTCCCGCTGACTGCGTACCTGGTGTCCCAGGGTGCCTCGGCGCACCTCGCCGCCGAGCGGGATCCGGTTCCGGTCACCAGGTGGTGTACGGCCTCGGCGGCTGCGTCGGCTGCTGAGGGGGAACGTCGGTGCTGCCGCCGCCGTACGGTGCGGGCGCGGCCCGGTCCGGGTCGTCACCGCCGAGCATCATGTCCGGGTCTAACATGACGATCGCGGCGGCGATCAGCAGGACGGCGAACGGCGCGGCGAGCATGACCAGGAGGAACGACAGGAGGGTGGCGGACGGCGCGGACGCGGTCCGGCGACGACCGCTGCTCCGACACGTCCGTACCAGGGTGAGGAGCCCACAGACCAACGGCGTAGTCGAACGGTTCTTCGGCACCCTTAAGTGCGAACGCCTCTACCGCGCGATCATCGGCGACGGCAATGCCTTCGCCGTCGAGATCAACCAGTTCCGCCACACCTACAACACCCTCCGCCGCCACCAGGCACTCGACGACCGGACGCCGCGACAGGCGTACCTCACCAGCCGGGAGAGCCAGTAGCCACCGGTCCGGTCGTCCGTTAGGGGATCCCTGTCCGGACGGATCGTCTGCGGTGAAGAATAGGATCGATCCGGCAGAGACGTCACGATCGACTCGGAACACAGCGCCACGAGATCCTTGGGTGGCCCGAAGCCCGCGCTGATCCGCCGTCGGGCACTCAGCGCCTGGTCTCGTACCTGGTCAGCACCACGCCGTCGGGAATCGTCCGGGTCTCCACCAGGCTCAGGTTCACCCAGTTGTCCAGGGCTGTGAAGAACGGCGTGCCGCCGCCCACCAGGACCGGATGGGTGACGATCACGTACTCGTCGATCAGCCCGGCCCGCATGGCCGCCGCGGCGAGTGTGGCACCGCAGATGTCCATGGGGCCGCCGTCGTCGGCCTTGAGCCTGGTGATCTCGGTGACCGCGTCGCCGGTGACCAGACGGGTGTTCCAGTCGACCGTGCTGGTCGTAGAGGAGAACACCACCTTCGGCATGTCCCGCCAGCGGCCGGCGTACTCGATCGCCGCCGGTGTGGCACCCGGCTGCTTGTCGGCGGTCGGCCAGTGGGAGCTCATCGTCTCCCACAGCTTGCGCCCGTACAGCGCCAGGCCCGTCGCGTCCACCCGGTCGGACCACCACTGGAACAGCTCGTCGCTCGGCACGCTCCAGCCGAGGTCGTCGCCGGGCGCGGCGATGTAGCCGTCCAGGCTCATGTTCATGCCGAAGGTCAGTTTCCGCATGGCGTCAGCCTCCCGTGAGTCGGTATTCGGCGTACAGACCAGCACGGCGCGCAAAACTCATCGGTCAGGCCACACCGAGGGCCAGTTGACCACCACGCCAAGCAGATGCTCCGTACGGATCCGCAGTGCCTGAGTTGCTGCACGCGTTGCGGCAGCCATCGCCGGATCCGCCATGCCCTGGACGGTACAGATCGACGTGAACAGACGGGGGATGATCTCGGGCACAAGCTCTTCGGAGCCCCGCAAACGCAACCGGTCACTCGCCACCTAAAACGCTCAGTCACACGTATTCGTGAGCCGAAGCGCGGTAGCTGTCACCAAGGCAGGCTTGTTGCCACCGGCGAGGCCGTAGGTGCACGGAAGGCTGACCGTTCCGACTGAACTCTGAGCTCGGCTGAGCGCGTCGCGTTCCTCAGGACGGAACAGATGGGGATCTTGAGGTCATGGTCTTCATCCCGCTTCTGGTCCACGATCGCGTTGCGGGTGCTGTGCTCGATGCAGGCGACATCCAGACGGTCGGCGAGATCGGTGAGCGCCTGGGCGAACTCCTGGGGAGTAGCGGTGTCGTGATCGCCCTTGGCCCGGACTTCCTCGGTGCTGACCAGTGGTCGGCGTTCGTGTCGGCCGTCAAGGGCGATGCGTTCGCCGCCTGAGGCCGACGCGACGACTACGGCGAAGCCTCGCCGTCGGTCTGGCGGGGCTTCGCCGTAGTCAGGCACGGGCACGGGCAGGGGTCAGCTACAGGTCCTGATGTTGTAGGAGGCCCACCGGATGATGCCGTCGGCCGAGGCCGAGGTTCACGCCCGTACTCCCCTCGGCCCGATCGCCACGAACCCGGCCCTCCCCGAGACTCTCCGCACCTGGCTTTCCCTGCACGGCAGTTGGGACCGCACGGCGGTCGCCCTGTCCGTGCACCGGAACACGGTGCGGCAGCGGGTCGCGCGGTGTGCGGCCCTGCTGGGCATGGACCTCGAGGATCCGGACGTACGGATGGAGGCGTGGTTCGCGTTGGGACAGGAGTGACCATGCCGCTTAGTCGCTCAACGGAGCGCCGAGCCGAACAGTGCATCCGTGTAGGGCGCGGACAGGTCCTTGCCGCCGAAGGCGAAGGCGGACGTGGTGGTGAGACCGGTGGTCCTGCCGTGCAGGAGCCAGACGGCGCCGTTGTCGCTGTTCTCGGCTGTGGAGGCCACGGCGAGGTCGCGGTAGCCGTTGCCGTTGACGTCCAGGAGCGCGGTGGTCGCGCCGAACCTGTCGCTCGTCTCGGCCACTCCGGGCACACCGGAGGTGTTCTGGTGGAACACCTGAGTTCCCGTGCCCGTGACGCCGGAGGCCGAGCCGGGCACCAGGGCGAACGAACCGGCGTTGGTGAGGCCGCTGAAGTCCTCGCCGGAGATGCCGAGCGCGATGTCCGCGTAGCCGTCGCCGGTGACGTCGGCGACCGAGACCGCGGAGCCGACCTTGTCGCCGGACTCCTGAGCGCCGTGGAATCCGGGCAGGCTCTGGTCGAAGGCCTGCACGTTCGAGTCGGACGGGCCGGAGGCCGAGCCGTATGCGACCCGCACCTTCGCGCTCCAGCTGTCGGCGCCGACCACCACGTCGTCGTAGCCGTCGCCGTTCACGTCGCCCACACCCGTGCCCGCCGCGCCGCCCGTGGTGTCGCCGGGGGCCCAGCCGAGGGTGAAGCCCGAACCGCCGCCGTACAGCAGCCGGTTGCCCCAGGTGCCGTCGCCGGTGTAGGTCCACTGGACGATGTCGTCCTTGCCGTCGCCGTTCACGTCGCCGACCTGGCCGGAGACGACGGGGCCGGTGATCGAGTCGGGTCCGTTCTGGCAGCCGTAGCCGGTGGCGCAGGAGGCGTCGGGCACGTCCCAGCCCCACCATTCGGACTCGTCGAGGATGTTCAGGGTGGCGGCGGGCTGTCCGGTGCGCGAGACCGGGCCCTTCCACAGGGTGGCCGGGGCACCCACGGGATCGTCGCCGCCGACGGACTGCTGGGAGAACAGGGCAAGGTCGGTCGTTCCGTCCCCGTCGAAGTCGCCGGCCTGCGGGGCGGCCCCGTACCCGGCGATGTTCGTGCCGCCGGTGAGACCCGAGGCGGAACCCCACAGGATGACGGAGCCCGCGGTGCCGCCCGCGATCACGAGGTCGCCGAAGCCGTCGCCGTCCAGGTCACCCTTGGTGAAGGTCGACCCGAAGCGCTGGTTGGCGGTGGCGGAGCCGGGGACCCCGCTGGTGGAGCGGCTGACGAGCTTCCGGTGGGAGGCGGAGAGCCCGCTGGACGAGCCGTACATGACGGCCACGTAGCCGGCCTTTGCCGCGCCGGACACCGTGGCGTTCGGGGCACCGACGACCAGATCGGCGTAGCCGTCCCCGTTGAAGTCGTCCTGTACGTCCACGTCCGCCGATTCGGCGGCCTGGGAGGAGGCCGCGGTGAGGGTCCAGGTGCCGACCCCTCCGGCGAGCAGCGCCGCGGCGGCCAGAGGTGCGGTCAGCCGCGCGGTGGTGGCTTTTCTGCGTCGTGCTTGGGACATGCACGTGCCTTTCGAGTCGGTTCGGTCCGGCGCGTCGGTGTGCGCGTTCATGGAGTGCGACTCGGACTGCGCATCATCGGTTGTACGACTGAATGTCATGTATCTGTAACCATGGATTGGTGGCTCGTTTGGCGGCTGGTTTGAGAGGTCGTTATGCGGCTTGATGCCTGTTTCGCCTGTGAGGTTGGGTGAGGTTTGATGGTCGCGGGTTCGTAGCTGGTGCTACGGGGCCACCCGCGGGCGATCACGTGGTCGTGGTGTCCCATCGGCCCAAGCCCGAGAGGTGGCACCCCGAGGCGTCCTACCATTTCGTCGATGGCGTGGCGGCCGCGATCGACAAGGCCCGGGAACTCGCCGGGGAGCGGATCGTCGCTGTGAACGCCGGCGAAGCGGGCGCCCAGATCCTCGCGGCCGGTCTCGTGGACGAGGTGGCGATGGACGTGGTCCCGGTGGTGTTCGGCTCGGGCAGACGCTACTTCGGCGGCATCGACGAGCAGCGTCTGCTGGAGGATCCACACGTGGTCATCCAGGGCGACAGGGTGCTGCACCTGAGGTTCAAGGTACGCCGCTAGAGATCATTAACGACGAGGTCACGGCAGTCGGAGGTCGAGCAGGGCTGGGGCGGAGAGTGCTGGCAGGTTTGCACGATGGCGGGTTCGACTACCCGCAACGGCTGCCGCCGCGGTAGGTTATAGGTCGACCACTAACACAGGAGGGGATATGACAGCCAAGAAGGACGACGCCAGCCGCCGGGCCGCTGCCCGGTACGCCGTGGCCGAGCACCTGCGCCTCACCGCTGCAGGACGCACCGAGGAGTGGGTGAAGCTGTTCACTCCGGACGCGGTGCTCGAGTTCCCGTACGCCCCGGACGGCGTGCCGAAGCAGGTCACGGGACGAGACGCCCTGCTCGCCCACATGAGCGGCTTCCCCGAGACCTATGACGTCGAGTTCGTCGACCTGGTGTTCCACGACACGGTCGATCCGAGTCTCGTGGTCGCCGAATTCCGCTCGACGGGCACGGCACTGCCGACCGGCAAGCCGTACGAGCAGACATGCATCTCCGTCGTCCGCACCGATGACGACGCACGCATCACCCACTACCTGGACTACTGGAACCCGCTGGTCGCGATCGAGGCCCTCACACCCTCCGAGGTGCCGGCCGAGTCCGGCCGCAGCGTCACTTTTGGAGCCTGACAGGAAGCCGTGTTGGACTGACGCCCATGCCTGCCGCCGGTACTAGCACGAAGAGCGACGAACGACGTCGGGCCATCATGGCCGCCGCGGTCGATTGCTTCGCGCAAAAGGGTTTCTACGGTACGACGACGCACGAGATAGCCGAGTGGGTCGGCATCTCTCAGCCGTATCTCTATCGCCTGTACCCGAACAAGGAAGCGCTGTTCGCGGCGGTGGTCGACCACGTGTCCGTCATCATGACCGACACGCTGGTCGCTCACTCGCCGGCGTCGGGTGGGGCCGGGCCGGCGCCCGAGGCGGCGTTGGATGCGGCGCGCGGCGCCTACGCCGCGCTCGTCGCGGACCGGAGCATCCTGCGTTTCCTCATGCACGCGAACTGTGCCGCGGGCGAGCCGCTAGTGGGGCAGGCCGTGCGGCGGTGCTACGCCAAGCAGGTTGACACGGTTCGGCAGCTGCTGGGCGACGACGACGCCGTGCGGCGCTGGTTCGGCGCCGGAATGCTCGACAACGTGGTCGCCGTGCTGGGTCTGGCCGACATCGATGAGCCGTGGGCGCACGTCCTCACCGCTCGATGACCCGACACCGGCAGGTCGGCGACGACGGCCCCGAGTCTTCCTCGTAGGCCGGCTCGGCCGGTGGGACTCGGCTTCTTCGCTCAGTCGCGGGCAGGCTTCTTCCGGGTCAGCCTCCTGGTCATGAGAGTGACGAGCGACCAGTTCACTCACTGGGACAAGGAAACGAGGGCGAGGCGGATAGTGGCTGGCTGCATTCGGATACGTATGGGCTTGGGCCTGTTGTTCTCCGTTGCGACCGGCTCGACGGGATGCGGCGCGGCGCGAGGCGTTCGGGGAGGCCTGGTGAGAGGGCCAGTACGCCTACGGTGCCCCGCCCTACGGCTGGCAAGCCCACAAGAACGAGCTGACCGAAGAGGAAATGGAGCAGGCCGGCCGGGCCCGCGCCCGCCAGCTCCGCGACGAGGACGAGGACGAGCTGACCTTCCGCGAGATCGCCGCCGTGCTGGAGGCCGAGGGCGTCCAGCCCAAGCGCGCCACCCGCTGGCATCCGGAGACCGTCCGCCGGATGCTCGCCAACACCACCGACCGACCGCCGACCCTCCGGGGGCGGACCTGAAGAGCGACCTGGGGGTTGTCCCGCTACTCTGCCCCCGGACGGCATGTGGGGTTGAGTCCTGGTGGGATGAGCCGATCCCGGATGCGCCTTCCTGACCGTCATCGGACCGTAGAGGCTGGCATGATGGTCCTCATGTCCACGTACCGAAAGGCCGATGCCGCGTAAGCGCCCCGGCGCGCTGCGCGCTCAACAGACTCCACGTTTCGCGTGGAGCTTGGCTCCGGACCGGATCCACGGCCTCTCTGCCCGAACCAGCGTCGCGATAGATCGAGTAGAGCGGCTCTCGGGCGACTACTACATCTACCCCGGCGCCACCGACCGTGCGCTGCGGCAGTATCGAGCATTTCTCCAACCACCAGGACGTCGGCCCCTGTATCCGCAGGAGGAGACGTGTTCCTGCCGCGGCTGCTCTTTCCACGACGTGCGGCACGCACGCGACGTGCTTGCCGAGATCGTGCGGCAGTTGCCTCCCAGACCCCGCGCCGAACTTGAACGCCAAGTACGTGTCCTGGATGCCAGATACGTCGAGCGCACGCTGCCGGATCCCTTCGCCACACGGCAGTGGCGTTCTGACCTCTGGTGGAGACGCCGTTTGGCCGGCAGCCCGGAAGCTGGATGAGGAACCCAAACTGCGGTGAAATGATCAATGCGTGTCTGGTGTGATCACGGCGTCGCAGCCGTCCTGGATAGGCCCGTTCACCGGGCTGAGCCCACGCTGCTTCGGCAAGCTCGTGACCGCCCTGCGCCGTGAGGGAGCAGACGTGGCCCGCCGAGGCCGGCCGTGGAGCCTGCCTTTGGAGGACCGCGTCCTGCTGGTAGCGGCGTACTGGAGAACCAACTTGACGCTGCGACAGCTCGCGCCGCTGTTCGGAGTCTCGAAGTCCGCGGCGGACCGCATCATCAACCGCCTCGGGCCGCTGCTCGCCCTGCGGCCACGCCAACGGTTCCGCCAGGGCACCGTGCTTATCGTGGATGGCACCCTGGTGCCCACGCGTGACCACACGGTGGCCGAGCAGTCGAAGAACTACCGATACTCCACCAACCGCCAGGTCGTCATCGACGCGGATACACGGCTGGTCGTCGCCGTGGGCCGGCCTTTGCCCGGCAACCGCAACGACTGCAGGGCATGGGAGTTGTCCGGAGGGAAGGAAGTCGTCGGCGAAGCCACGGTAATCGCTGACGGTGGTTACCGCGGTACGGGGCTGGTG
Organism: Streptomyces sp. NPDC048825; assembly: GCF_043198355.1. Lineage (NCBI taxonomy): Bacteria > Bacillati > Actinomycetota > Actinomycetes > Kitasatosporales > Streptomycetaceae > Streptomyces > Streptomyces sp. NPDC048825. The sequence goes on along the minus strand of NZ_JBICUR010000031.1, from coordinate 34,621 downwards.
GTCCCACACCGCCGCGAACGCGGCCAAGCTGAACTCCCGGCCTGGAAGGAGGAGCAGAATCGGTCGCATCGCAAGGTCCGCGCCCGAGTGGAGCACTTTCGCCCGCATGAAGAGCTGGAAGATCCTCCGGGACTGCCGCTTGAAGAGCGAGGGCGTACATCACGCCATGCTTGGCGTCGCCCGCCTGCACAACCTCGCCCTCGCTGAATAGCCAGACGGAGTGTGGACGGGCCTGCCCCCTGCCCCCTGCCCCGACGACCCTGGACCAGTTGATCATTGCGGGACAGCCTTTAGTACTCCAGCCGTAGATCGTGATCTTCATGGTTGAAGGGCGGCCTGTCGGCGGTAGTGGCTGCGGCGGGCTCGGGCCTGGTGGCGTCGGCGCCAGATGGACCAGCGCAGTCGGTGCGCGAGGTCGCGGATGGGCTGCGTGAGCGGGGCGGTGAACAGGCGCTGGACCTCGTTGCAGGTGAGCGGGGCCAGTCCGTCGGGGCTGGTTCCGTCATCGGCCGGTGCCTGGTCGGGGCGTTCGAGGGCGGCGGTGACGGCGAGGAAGGCATGCGCGACCAAAGCCAGGGTGACCCAGCGGTGCCAGGAGTCCCAGCGGCGGACCTGGTGCTCGTCCAGTCCGGCCAGGGTCTTCGAGCTCTGGAACGTCTCCTCCACCGTCCAGCGGCTTCCGGCGATCTTGACCAGGGTCGACAGCGGCACCGGGCGGGGCGAGTAGCAGCGGTAGTAGGCCAGTTCGCCGGTGCGGCGGTTGCGGCGGACCAGGAGATGCTGGTGGCCGGGCAGGTCACCGGTGGTGATGGCGACCTGGGCCCAGTCGTAGAAGCGGTGACCCTTCGCGCCGGTTCCGGCGGACAGCTTCTGCCAGGCACGGCGCGGGATGCGCCTGGCCAGGTGGTCGGCGCGCTGCGGTCCGGCCGGGGTGGGGATGCGGTGGGTGCTGGAGACCGCGAGCACGTAGCCGAGCTGCCGCCTCTCCAGGGCGGAGCGTAGTTTCGGGTTGTCGCCGTAGACCTCGTCGCCGGCTGCCCATGCGGCCGGGACTCCGGTGTCCAGGGCACGTTCGATCATCTGCTGGGCGAGTTGCGGCTTGGTGGCGAAGCCGACCTGCGCGGGGATGGCGGCTTGTCGGCATCGCTCCGGGTCGCTGGTCCAGGATTTGGGCAGGTAGAGGGCGCGGTCGATGCCCGCGTGTCCGTGCCGGGAGGTGTAGGTGAGGTAGACGGCGACCTGGGCGTTTTCGATGCGTCCGGCGGTGCCGGTGTACTGGCGCTGAACGCCAAGGGTATGGGTGCCCTTCTTCAGGTCGCCGGTCTCGTCCATCACCAGCACGGCCTGGTCGTCGGCCAGATGTTCCAGAACGAAGGCGCGCAGGTCGTCGCGTACGAGGTCGGCGTCCCATTTGGCCCGGCCGAGCAGGTGCTGCAGTCCGTCCGGGGTGGCGTCCCCGGCATGCTCGGCTATGGTCCAGCAGTTTTTGCGCGGCAGGTCCGCCAGCAACCCGAGGACCAGCTGCCGTGCCCGACGCCGGGGCTCGACCCGCGCGAACCGTCCTGCAATCCGTCTCATCAGGCCCTCGAACGCCTCTTGCCAGCGGGCGGGGTCTACGCTGTGACCTGCGGCCACCGCATGATCTTCAGTCTTCACACACCGATGATCAACGGTGGCCGCACCGGACGGCACTACACGTCTTCAGGTGGAGATTCAACTCTGCCGATCGGCTGGATGGCCGACGCCGAGCAGTGCCAGTGGGTGCTGACCGGATGGGACGACCGCGGGGGTGAGTCCAAGGAGCCGGTCGTCGTCGAACCCGGCGACAAGCACAGCCCCCAGGTCGATCTCGGTGGCCTGGAGGTAGATGTTCTGGCTGGCGTGCCCGGCCTCCAGCCACACGTACCGCGCGCCCCGCCGCCCCAGCGGCGGCTGATCCGCGAAATGTTGCATAGCCGCCTCCAGGTCACCACTGAGCAGCAGCAGTGCCGCCGCCTGCCGCAGCCAGGCGTGGTCGGCGAGGGTGGTACCAGCGACCCGGTCGCGGTGGTCGCCGTCGGCGATCAGAGTCAGGACATCGCGCTCGGCGTCGTACTGGTAAGTCCCGGCGGCGAGACCGTCGACGTTGCCCGCAACCACTGTGAGTGTCAGCGGATACAACGCGTGCGCCGACGGGCACGAGCGGCGCTCACCAGCAGTCCGCCCCTGCGCCGCCCACACCATGAGGCCGACCTGGGCGATACTCAGGGGCCGGGCCGCGAAGCTGCGTGTGCTGCGTCGCTGCATCAGCAACGATCCCAGACCTCCCAGAGGCGTAGGCCGAACGGGCTTCAGAGGCACTTCCCGCTGCGTCATCAGCCCAGACAAGCACACCCCGAAGGTGCGGTGCGTTTGAGGGGCGGCCCAAGAATCGTCAAGCATCGCTGGGAGGAATCGCTGGCTCCGATCACGCCGAGGTACAGCGGTTGTCGACGAATCGAGCAGTCGTCCGCCCAGGCAATGCCGATGGCGTGGCCGACTCGTCCAGATGATCGACGCTGGCCACCTGCCTCCTCGGCACCCTTATCATCGAGATCACGATCTACGGCTGGAGTATTAGGCAGTCCAGCGAGGCGGCGAAGGACAGTCCAGGCGGGTACAGCTCCAACTCCCCGCCTGGAAAATGCAATTATCACGAGAGTCGCTGGAGCAGGTGAATCCACCCTCTAGGCCTTGTTGGAGATCAATCCCTCCCCTCAAGCTTTTTAGTGTTCACCGCAGTATTCCGAAAAGAGGGGTTCCCTGTGCCCAATCTGACTCGTTCGATTCGCAACGCCGCCGTCTTGGCCGCCACCATCGCCTGCACCATGCTCGCCACCGCACCGCAGGCGGCCTCAGTCGAACCCCACATCGACATGGTCAACCGGATGGACGGAAGCCGGCTCGCGCTCCTTAACGACAGCACCGGAGAGGAAGCTCAGGCGATCACACTCCGCGATCCCCAATACAAATACAAGACAGAACAGTGGGAATCGAACTTCACCAAGGACAGCCAGGGAAACTGGTACGGCACAGTGCGGAACGAGGCCGCCGACAAATGCCTCCAGCCGTCCGACCCGCAGCCACAGCGCGGGGGCACCATCGTGGTCAAGACCTGCAACGGAAGTGACGACCAACTGTGGCTGGCGACCCCGGACACAGACGGCGGCACCAACTGGTGGCAATACCGCCCGAAGACCGACGAGAGTCTGGCAATGACCCTCAAGAGTTATGTGGGCCCCGGTGCGTGGGACCACCTCTACCTCGATACCGCCTACAAGTACCCGAGCGCCGACCGGCTGTGGAAGTTCGAGCCGAATTCCTGATCCGCCCACCAAGGTGAACCAGACCATGCTTTCCCTCACCCGACGCCTCTGCCGGGTGAGGGAAAGCGTGGCGTACAGGCAGGCGGGAGGAGTCTGCCGCCGCTGCGGCATCAATCACCTCAAGCGCACAGGGCAGTCGCCCACGGGATACGACGAACTCACCGGCCGATACGAGACGACCGGGCTGGTCGCAACCCTCAACGCTCTGAACTGCCCCTCGGTCGGCCTCCAGCAGCTCGGCGACCTCCTCCAACGTGAACCCGAGCCGCTGGGCGGCCTTGATCACCCGCAGCGCAGTGACCGCATCCTCGCCATAGAGCGAGTGCTCCTTGGGCGACCATCTCGGCGATAGGGCCTGCGAGGTCGTCCGGTGTCACATCGGTGATCCAGACGAACCGACTGTGGTCCTTGCCGTCCGTGAAGACCTGCATCGACGCGTGGTGGTGCTTGGGGGCCAGTGACCCGCCGACCACCGCATAAGCGACCCGACGGGCTTCGTCGTCGATGTCAACGAGAAGCTCGTGCACCACGACGCCGTTGGCGAAGGTCACGACTCTGGTATCCGCCTCGAGACGCGTGTCTGTGACGAAGCCGGGTGCCAGGCGCCGGTGTATCTCGCTGACGTCGCGGACTGCCGCCCAGACGTTGTCGGGGGCGCTCTCGATCAGGAATTCTTTGTGGATGTGAGCCATAGAGGGTCTCTCCTGTCTGCCGGGTGGTCAGTCGTCGGTGGTGAGGCAGAACGGGTGCCCCTCGGGATCGGTGAGCACCACCCACTTGCCCTCGCCGGGCTGGAACTCGGGCTTCGCTGCCCCGATGGCGAGCAGTTCCTTGGCGGTGCTCTCCAAGTCGGTGACGGTGAGGTCGAGGTGCGCGTGCTTGCGGGCGTCGGGCCAGCCCGGCGCCTGGTAGCCCTCGATGCGCACGAAGGCGATCTGCATTCGACCGCCGTTGCCCAGGGAGGCGAAGTCCTGGTCGCTGTAGGTGATTTCCCAGCCGGTGGCCTTCCTGTAGAACTCGGCGAGCATGGCCGGATCGGCGCAGTCGATGACGACCGCGGTGAACTCCGCGAGAGCGGGCATGCCAATGACCCCTTCGTATGGGTGCTGGTGACGTGTGGCGTGCCCCGCCCGTGCCGACGACGCAGCCCCGGTGCACTGGGCCGGGCGGCCGGGCCGGGCACGTCGACCAGCCTGCTCGCGGCAGCAGGTCCCCGTCTTGAACATCCTTGCGCGGGTGATTGTCAGACCCTCGGCGTAGCGTTCAAAGGTGCTCTCAACCACCACTCTCGCTGCCCGACCCGACTTCAGCATCACGGCTGTGACATGCCAGGACGACCATGCGCGCTGGTCGCAGCCCGAAGTACATGAGGACTACCGGGTGGTGCTCGTGCGCCGTGGCCGGTTCCGCAGGCGCGCAACCGGAGCCGACGCCGACATCGACGCGACGATGGCCTACATCGGCGTGCCGGGCGAGGAAGAGCGCTTCGCCCATCCCGCCGGAGGCGACGACTGCACCTCCATCAGCCTGACGCCGACGCTATGGCAAGTCATGGCCGGCGACGTCGAGCGCCTGGCTGCACAGAGCGTGTACGTCGATACCCGCCTCGACCTCACCCATCGCCGGCTCCTGGCGACCGCCCGGACCGGGGACGTCGACTACGCGCTGACGGAAGAATTGCTCGGCCTGCTCGCCACCACCGTCGGCCAAGTCGTCTCTGGGCCCACACCGCTTGGCGCACAAGCCCCTAGAAACGAAGCGGCTCTCGTCGCAGCGGCCCGCCAGGCGATCATCGAAGGCCACCCGGCCTCGGACGGACTGCTCCCGCTCGCAGAAGTGCTGGGCGTCTCGCCCTACCACCTGAGCCGATCCTTCAGCCGCGAACTGGGGGTGTCAGTGACCCGCTATCGCAACCGCGTCCGCATCGGCCGCGCCCTCGACCGCTTGGAGGAGGGCGAGAGCAGCCTCGGCGCCCTCGCCGCAGACCTCGGCTTCGCCGACCAGGCACACATGACCAGGACCATGCGCCAGTACCTAGGTCGTACACCGACGGCACTGCGACGCCTGCTCGCCCCTCGGACACCTTGACGGTCTCCGTTGCTCGACAACGTCCTCGCCCGCGAATTACGTGCCGCACAAGCCGTCGAACGTGGAGCATTACTTGGCCGTCGACAACCCGACCCATCGCAGTCGAACATCGGGGTGACGCTCCGCGACCGCTCCGCAAGATCTGTGCCAGAGCCCGCATCTCGTGAACAAGCCAGCCGCTCTCAGTTGACCGTCTGCGTTGACGATACTGACCTCACGTCCCTAAGTCCGCCACATCCCTCTGGCCTGGGCAGTTAGGCGCGGAATCTAGGTAACCGTGCCCACCAAGCCCCAGGAGATCGCCAGTCGCGCGATGGTCTGCGGCATGATCCCATCGCACTTCTGACCAGCAGTGATCGCACCTTGAGGAACTGCCGGGGACGGCGCGTACCCGGCGGGCTGCTTAAGGGGTGTGCTCCAGGGGCCTCTGGAGGTTTACTCGCCGTATGAGTGACACGAATGGAATGCTGGCTGGTAAGACCGTCATGATCACGGGTGCGTCGAGCGGTATCGGAGAAGCGGCCGCTCGTCTGTTCGCCGCCGAGGGAGCGGCGGTCCTCCTGATGGCCCGCCGCGAGGACGTACTGAAGCACTTAGCCCAGGAGATAAACGACTCGGGCGGCCGGGCGGCGATCAGCGCGGGCGACGTCTCGGTCGCCCAGGATGTACAGCGCGCCGTGGACGCGGCCCGTGAGCACTTCGGCGCCTTGGACGCGGCCTTCAACAACGCAGGCTTCGCCGGCGATGACCTGTCCCCTCTGCATGAGCTCGACCAGGCCCTCTTCGACCGCATGATGGCCGTCAACGTCAGCGGCACCTGGAATTGTCTGCGTTCCCAGATCCCGGTGATGCTCGAAGCGGGGAAGGGCGCGATCGTCAACACGTCCAGCACCGCGGCCATGGGGGCCACCGGAGCCCCTGTGCCCTACGTCGCCGCGAAGCACGCGGTGCTCGGCATGACCAGGGCCGCAGCGGCCGAGTACGCGGCACACGATATTCGCATCAACACGCTCGTCGTCGGCACCACCCGCACAGACATGATCAACCAGGTAGTGGAGGCCTACCCGGAGTTGGGGACGGCTTTCGTCGCTCGTCAGATGCAGAAACGCATGGCAGATCCCGGAGAGATCGCCCAGGCGGCCCTGTGGCTGTGCAGCGACCGCGCCTCGTTCGCCACGGGGTCGGCACTGGCCGTGGACGGCGGGTGGACAGCCGGCTGACGGCTGCCGCAGGCGGCGAAGGCGGGAGGCGACGGGCGAGGGGGCGCGGCCCTCTTAAGGCGCGCTCAAGATGCCGACGCCCGGCGCCGATCTGGTTCCAATCCGTCTTCCCGTCTCAGTGCCGATTCGTCTTCGAAAGGTGCTGGTCAGGCCGCAGAAGAGGAGACCATCAAGGGTGAATTGGACACTTGGCGAGGAGTTCGAGACGCCTGACGGGACGGTGCGGTGGAGGCGCCTTGGCAGCGGAGACCCGGTCGTGCTGGTGCACGGCACCCCGTATTCCTCCTTTCTCTGGCGGGACATCGCTCCAGCGCTCGCCCGTACTCGCACGGTCTTCGTCTTCGACCATCTCGGCTTCGGCCAGTCGGATCAGCGCGAGGGCCAGGACCTCAGCCTGGCGGCTCACGCGAGGAACTTCGCCCGGCTCCTCGACCACTGGGAGTTGCCCTGCCCCAGCGTCGTCGCCCATGACATCGGCGGGGCCGTGGCACTGCGGACGCTGCTGCTGGAGGAGAGGAGCTACCGGGACCTGACTCTCTTCGACGCGGTGAGTGGCGGTGAGTGGGAGCGAGGGCTCTTCCAGCTCATCCTGGAGCACGCGGAGGTCTTCCAGCAGCTTCCGGACTACGCGCACGAAGCGCTGGTCGCCAGCCACCTGCGGCACACCACGCACGTCGGCTTACGGCCGGAAGTCCTCGACGCGTTCCTCGCACCGTGGCGGGCAGCCGCAGGGCAGGCCGCGTTCTACCGCCAGTACAGCCAGATCAGGCAGGCGGACACCGCCGCGTACGAGAACTTGCTGGGCGGGATGTCCCTTCCGGTACGCCTCATCTGGGGTCGCGAGGACCGCATCCTCCCCCCGGAGTACGCCGAATGGCTGCACGAGCGCATCCCGCATGCCGAGCTGCACTGGGTTGAGGGCGCGGGCCACCTTCTCCAGGAGGACGCACCGGGGCAGCTGTTGGCCTACCTCACCGCCGGGTTCCCCTCAGACAGGTGAGGAGGGACGGCGGGAGCGAGGGGTGGCTCGCCGGCGGGGAGCCCGGTGCCGTCTACCGGCCGACGAATGCGTTGGGGGAACGGGTGGTGCGACCGGTCCGGAGGCCACGGCGCGGCCGGTGAACCCGATCCCCGGTGAAGAACCGTTCCAGTTCTGGGCGCGTGGGCGCCTCCGCGAAGGCCCCTCCTCAACTATGGACACTCGAATGCCCGTTGGGCCTCCCTTGTGTTCGACGCCTCCACGGCACCGGCGCCGTCAATTTAACGGCTGATCTTGGTTGTTGAGTGATCAGTTGTTGCTCGGGGTCAGGCGCCCTCGAAGGCGATCGTCGACTCCGGTCAGCCGCCGCTGCCGCTTCTTGACGATCTGCGGCTCGAACGTGCCCGAGGTGTCACGCGGGACTTTGACCTCGACCGGCCCGACGTCGGTCAGCACTGTCTTGGCCCGGCCCCGTTGCGGGAGTTGCCGCTGCCCCGGCCCACCGCCTCGTGCTTCTCATAGCCGAGGTGATCGGTGATCTCACCTTCCAGGGCAGACTCCAAGACCCGCTGGTCAGCTGCTGCAGCAGCCCGCCCTGCCCGGTCAGCTGCAGCCCCTCCGACCGGGCCCGCTCCACCAGCATCGCGACCAGTTGCTCGTCGGACACGGGCGCAGGCTGCTGGGACTGGGCACTCTCGACAGGCTCCACGGTCTCCAACTTCACGGCGATGTCAGTCACTTGACGTCTCTCCCATGGTCGTCGGCTCCGCCGTTAGATTTACACTCCCGTAGCTCTCGACGAGTGTCGTTTGTCGATGAGTTCGGATGTCAGCCGAGGACCAGTGAGCCTCTAAATGTCGCGAGTTTCGATGTCACTCGGGTACGTAAGGTGCATCTGCACCAGGTCGTCGGGGGATCTGTCCCAGGTTCAGCGGAAAGCGATCACCCGGTGCGAGCGGTTCCCGGTGGGGCGGATGCCCGGCAGTGTGGGGGTATGACGGTGGGATTCAGTGGCGCTGTGGCCGAGTACTACGCGAAGTTCCGGCGTGGGTACCCTTCCCAGGTTTTTGATGCCTTGGAAGAAGCCTTCGAGTTGTCGGAAGCCGATGTCGTGCTCGACGTGGGGTGTGGCACTGGCCAGCTTGCCCTTCCCTTCGCTTCCCGGGTTCGTTCCGTGGTGGGAATGGACCCTGAGCCGGACATGCTGCGGCTGGCCCGGGATGCAGCCGATGCCCAGGGGATCCGGAACGCGACCTGGATGCTCGGTGCCGACACCGATGTTCCGGCGCTGAGGGCACTGATGGGAGAGCGGTCGCTGGCGCTGACGGTCATCGGACAGGCGCTTCACTGGATGCAGCACGATGAACTCTTCCGCGCTGTGTCGCCGCTGCTCCGTAGAGGTGGAGGCATCGCGGTGATTTCGAACGGAATGCCGCTGTGGCTGCAGGACAGTGCATGGGCCCGTGCTCTGCGCGGGTGTCTGGAAGGGTGGTTGGGCACCACGCTGGAAGCGTCCTGCGGCACCAGTAGCCACGACCGGCGGAGGTATGCGCAGGCGCTGGAGTCCGCGGGTTTCGTCGATGTGCGGGAAATGGTGGTCGAATACAGCGGTGAGCTGAGCTTCGCTCAGCTGTTTGGCGGAGTGTGCTCGGCAATCCCCGCGGATCAGTTGCCCGGACCGGACGACCGCGCCGTCTTCGCCGAACGTATCCGGCAGGCACTTCCCGCGGACGAGCGGTTCACCGAGCATGTGAGGGTATCCACGCTCGTGGGACAGGTCGGGAACGTGGACGCTTAGCCAGCTGTCGCACCGGCCCGTGCGTGGGTCTGTGCGAGTCGGTAGGCGTCAGGACATGCCAAATCCGCCTACAAACTGGGGTGTTGGCGTACCGAGGAGCAACGTACACGGGAGCACTGACAACGCCCGCTGTGCTGGGGAGGACCCGCACAGCGGACCACAGGGCAAGTGCTGCAAGCAGCCGCGCGAGGGAAAGGCGTGGAGCGTCTTCCTGGGCTGCCTGGCCCTAACAATCGTCGACGGCCAGGGCATCGAGGCCCATGTGCGGTGAGCTTCGGTCCGCTCATCGTTCTGCTCGGCCCGCACCGCCCCGACGAGTCCGATCAGCGCGATTCGGTCGGAGAAGACGCCGAGGGAAACACGTCCGCCCCGCACCGGTCGGTGTGGGACGGACGCGTTCGGCGGGTCAGTCACAGAAGTGGCCCCACGACTGGTTGGGACTCCAGGTCTTCTCACCGGAGGACGCGCCCCTCCAACTGAACGTCGCCACCACGCGGAAAGTCGGGTTTCGCCAGTTACACGGGTTGACGGTGCTGGTGCCGGCCCAGTCCTCGGTGCCATGCCAGCCGTCGTAGTCAGTCGCGGAGCGCACCGTCACCCAGGCCCAGCCGTCGGCGGTGTTGCTGAAGTTCTGAAGCTTCACGTTGGTGACCTTGACCTGGTAGCTGCCGCCACCGGCGACGTCGGTGATCTTCGCCCGCGCTCGGTAGGTATCGGCGGTCTCGTCCCACCAGACGGTGGCGCAGCGCTTGACCTCGGTGCCGTAGCACTCCCATTCGCTTGCTGCGGATGCCGACGACGGAGTGAGGACGATCGACTGGACGCTGACGTTGCCGATCTTCTCCGTACTGGGCACTGTGCCCACCCCCTGCCAGGCCGGAGCACGGCCCCGCCGTGAATGGGGAACCCCGGCCCGCCCGACAGCGGCAGAATTGCCGCGTCACTGCGAAGAGCGGGGTCTGTGTGCACCGAGCACTCCACCGGGGCTTGTATACGAGATCAGCAGAGCGTCAAAGATGGGTTCTCAGCTGTGGGCGTGCGCTCTGGTGGCAACAGCGTGAGCATGAGGGCATGGATGCGCGTCTCAAGGTGTCCCGCACCGTCGCCGCAGCTGTATTGCTCGTGGTCATGGCCGCCTGTTCCGACAACTCCGACCAGGCTTCGAAAGGGACCACAGCCCCAGACACCCCCACAGCCCCCGTCGCCCCCACGGCCGGAGCGCCGCCGGGGGCGGAGGTGCTCGGCACGGTACGGACGGGGGAGCCGTTCACCGTGACGGTCGTGTATAGCGACCCCGCCGACGATCCAGACCGTTGGCAGTTCACCGTACGCAGCGTGACCTGCGGCAAGCCGCTGGACCCCGCCGTCATGGCCCATGCAGCCGAGTCGGTCGGCTCGCCCACCCCCACTCCCACACCCGAGGCCGGCAAACAGTTCTGCGTCGTGGCCATAGACGCGCTCAACGCCGGCAAGAGCGAGGCGGTCTGGAACGCCGACGGCTCGGTGAGCCTGAACGTCGGCGACACCCGTTACACCCAGCCGCAGGAGGACGCCGACTACGCCTTGGACTATGCGCAGTACTACTTCGATAAAGGACAGACGGGACCGACGTTCGGGCTCAACCCGGGCAGCCGGGGACCGGCGCACGGGGTCTTCCAGATCCCGACAGGACAACAGCCGACCAGTATCTGGGTCACCGGCTCAGCTATCACCACGATTGACGGCGTGGAGCCGGGCTGGCTGGTGCTCCTCAAGTGAGGCGCTTCTCGTCACCTTGCGGGCCCCATTTCGTCGGTTCCTCGCGCTCACGCTGGTTGTGGAGGCGGTGATAGCCCGCCACTAGGCCGCCACTAGGCCCTCTCTTATGGATCAAGCGCAGAGCGGTTGCTGTCGGTGCCAACCTCTACGCTGCGCACTGATCGAACGGTTCGGATGGGAAGGCATCAGCCTTGGGTGGCAACGCGTGGTGGCAGACAGTCCCGTATCAGGACAATCTGACGGCGGCATTCCGGCAGGCTCAGGAGCAGGACTGGCGAAGGACAACCACGGTTTCGAGGGCCGCACCATAGAAGAGCTATGGCAGGACGAGGAGTGGACGGAGTACATCCTCACCGGTGGCACCGGCACAGTGCTGGACCTCATCCACATCGTCGACCCCACTGATACCGAGTGGGGGCCTTTCATGCGGCCGTTGACCGACGGCGAGGTGCGGACGTGGGCTCCCAGCGGCCGGCCCACTCATGCCGAGTGGGTCAATGCCCTGGAAACCGAGCGGCTGCCCTACCCCGGGCGCGCCTGCGGTAATTGCACGGTGCTCTACCGCGACGGTCAGCCCACCGAGATCGCCTACTGGGGTGTCACAGCCGACTAGCGCATCGCGGATCAGCGTGCCGACCACAGGAAGATACCTGCGAGGTGCAGCCCGGCAAGGTAGACGGTGGCCGTCTTCTCGTATCGGCTGGCGATGCCGCGCCATTGCTTCAGGCGGTTGATGCAGCGTTCGACGGTGTTGCGCTGCTTGTATGCCTCTCGGTCGAAGGCCGGAGGCCGTCCGCCCCGGCTGCCGCGGCGTTTGCGGTTGTTCCGCTGGTCAGCGGGCGTAGGGATGACGGCGCGGATACTGCGTCGTCGCAGGTGATCACGGATGGCGCGAGAGGAGTACGCCTTGTCCGCCAGGACTGTCTCAGGGCGAGTGCGGGGTCTGCCCGTTGCCCTGGGCACCCGCAACTCGGCCATCACGGACTCGGAAACCGGTGCGTCCCCGGCCTGTCCCGGGGTGAGAACAAAGGCCATCGGCCGGCACTGACTGTCGGCCGCAAGGTGAATCTTGGTGGTCAGCCCGCCGCGGGACCGGCCGAGGGCATGATGGTGCGGCTCCTTGGCGGGCGCCCCTTTTTACGGGCCCCGGCGGCGTCCTGGTGGGCGCGGACGATGATGGAGTCCACAGCGGCCACCCAGTCCAGGTCTTCGTCGGCGTCGGCCTGGGCGAGGAGGGTAGTGAAGACCCGCTCCCACGTGCCGTCGATCGCCCAGCTCCGCAGCCGGGTGTAGACCCCTTCCACGAGCCATATTGCTCGGGCAGGTGCACCCACTGTGAGCCTGTCTGGAACTTCCAGGCGATGGCATCGATCACCTCCCGGTGATCCCGCCATCGGCCACTCCGCCGCGGTGTCCGGTTCGGCAGGTGTCTCATCCGAGTGACAGCTCGGCGTCTCTCAGCACGCCTCCGATCGGCACCGGAAGACTGCACAGCCCTGCTGCCTCGCGCCACAGGCGTGGACACGAACCGTGACGCCCACATAACATGTCACCGTTAACTTAACGGCGACAACCTGAGGGGCCCGCGATGACCATCACCGAGCAAGACGTCTACACCTTGGCGCCGTTCGCCAGGACGCTCGGGATACGCTTCGGAGCCCTCAAGGCCGACGCTGTCACCGCGCAACTCGCCTACACGCCCGAGCAGTCCACCGTCGGCGCCGCGATGCACGGCGGGGCACTGATGGGGCTGGCCGATGTAGCCGGCGCCGTGTGCGCCACGCTGAACGGGACCGCCGACACCGTCCCCGCGACCATGGAATCCACCACCCACTTCCTGCGGCCCGTACACGGCACCGGCGCCTTCGCGACCTCCCGCCCGCTGCACGTCGGCAAGTCAACGGTCGCCGTGGAAATCGACATCAGGGATGACAAGGACCGGCTCTGTACCCGCGTCACTCAACTCGTCGCCCTCCGGAGGCGCCATGACTAAGGAACCCGGCCAGACCACGGCCGACGGCCGCGCCAGCGCAACCGAAGGCCGTCGGCGCAGTCGCGCCAAGCGAGGCCACGGCGGCCGACTGAGGGACGAGCTCATCGAAGCGGCCGGCACGCTGCTCGACGACGCCGGCGAGGACGGCGTGACCATCCGCGCGGTGGCACAGGCTGTCGGGGTCAGCACCCCCTCGGTGTATCTGCACTTCGACAACCGACTGGAACTGCTGCACACCGTGTGCCTCGGGGTCTGGGACGAGCTCGGCCGACGGATGCTGAGCATCAGCGCCCAGACCACCGACCCGTTTGCCGAACTCCACCAGCGCAGTGTCGCCTACATCAGGTTCGGGCTCGACCATCCCCTGCGCTACCGTCTGGTCGCGACCGGACCCGCGACAGCCGCCACTGAGCAGGTCGCCGACGCCTGCTTCCGATTCCTACGGGAAACGGTGCAGCGATGCGCCGACGCCGGCGTGTTCCGCGGCGATGTGACGGCGCTGACCCGGGCGATCTGCGCGTGCCTGCACGGTGCCGTCTCGCTGCTGATCCTCCAGCCGACTTCGAAATGGCCCGACGACATCCCCCAGTACGCAGACGATGCCGCCACTCTCGCCTGCCAGGGCGCCGCCGCCCTCTCACGCGCGCACCATGGCCGCTACGGAACGTGAACTGTTCTGCCCTGGGCAACGCTCCGCTACGCCTCGCTGGCGTCCGTTTGCGTGCTGCAGGGCGGACCGGACGGCCGTAGCGGCGTCCCTTGTTCGCCCCGGTGGCCGGGCCCAGGACGATCCGCTCAACACCAGTCGCTTAGGCTGGTTTCCTTGTCGCCGGTAAGGAGGCGCAGGCCGCGGCAGCGTGTGCTCGCCGTCCGTCCGAGGGAGGCGTTCGCGTGGCAGTTGCCGGAGGCCGGTCGACGAAGCGGCTCCAGCGGGGAACTCTTTCCCGGGGGCTCATCGTGGGGACCGCGCTGCGGATCCTCGACGAGGACGGGCCGGACGCGCTGACCTTCCAGCGACTTGGCAAGGAGCTGTCCTCCTCCGCGACCGCGGTCTACCGGTACTTCGCGAGTCGCGATCACATCATGGTCGCCGTCGCGGATGAGCTCGACAGGATCTCCCTGGAGGGTTACGAGCCGCACGAGTCGTGGACCGAGTCGCTGCGGGACCTGGCGACCCGTGCCTGGAACACCGCGCTGGACCACCCGGCCGCCGCCGCGCTCTGCATGGGGAGAGTCACCCGGGGCGTTCACGAGTTGCGTGCCGTCGACGCCGTCCTGGAAGCGTTCCACCGCGGCGGCTGGCGCGGCCGGGCGGCCGTCCTGCACTACCAGGCGTTCTCGAACTTCATCCTCGCCGTCGCCAGCAACAACGCCTGGCGACTGGTCAACCAGCGGTTCGGCGCCGAGGTGAACTGGGTGCAGGAGTACCAGCCGGCGGATCCTGACGCGTACCCCTACGCCGAGGCGGCGAAGGAGCACTTGCGCAGCATCGACATGACCGACGTCTTCCACCGGCAGATGGACCTCGTCCTCGCGGCCCTTGAGGCGGAGGCGGCGACCCTCCCGCGCGACTGACACGCGTCAGTCTTCGCGACCACCGCCCAGCAGCGTTCTCGCGGCCGAAATCGGCGGCAAGGGCGGCGCAAAGATAGTGAACGCTATTGACTACGCCATTCACTTGGCTGCATCCTCTCCACACCGAGTGCTCCAGGGCTCGCTCCCAAGCGGCGTCCACCGAGCGCCGCGCGCACCGCCTCCACCCCGAACTGTTCGCGCTCGTCCCGCCCGATCCCGTGCGACCTGCGCAGAGCGCGACATCCCTCTCCAGGAGCACCCATGCGCCAGACCCGTACCCGCGCGGTCCCCGTGACCGCAGCCGTCGCCATGACGGCCGTACTCGCCGGCTGTACCACCACGGGATCGACGTCCGGAGACCCGAGCGGCGGCGATGCCGCCACGGCGACGAAGATCCGGACGACGATCGACGTGCCGGCCGGCTTCGACCCGGCCAAGGCTCTGTCACTGCCGGACTACCAGCTGGCCCGGAACAGTTACGACACCCTCGTGCGCAAGGACGACGGCGGGCTCGTCGGCGGGCTCGCCACCAAGTGGAAGAACACGCCCACCTCGGCCACGTTCACCCTGCGCGCCGACGCGACCTGCGCCGACGGGACGCCGATCACGCCGACGGTCGTCAAGGCGTCCCTCGACCGCTACATCGACCCGAAGACGGCGGCGCCCGATCTCCCCACGGTCTTCGGCCCCGGCAACACGGTGAAAGTGACCGCCGACGACGCGGCGCGGACGGTGAAGATCACGCTCGCCAGGCCGTGGGGCGACATGGTCACCGGCCTGTCGGTCGCGAGCACGGGCATCGTCTGCCCTGCGGGACTCAAGGACCTCAAGGCCCTTGCCGCCGGTAAGGCCAAGGGTTCCCAGTCCGGCCCGTACCTTCTTGAGAAGTCCCAGTCCGGCGTCTCGTACTCCTACACGCTTCGCCCGGAGTACAAGGCATGGCCGGCCTGGCGCACGAATATTTCCGGCAAGGTCGCCGCGACACTGGAGTACCTGGTCTCGCCCGACCCGACGGCGACCGGCAACCTCGTGACAAGCGGCCAGCTCGACATCGGCAAGATCGACGCCTCCGGCATCCCGCGCTTCGACGGCGTGGGCGGCCACAGCGTGAGCATCAGCCGGTTCTCCGACTTCTACCTGCTCTTCAACGAACGACCCGGCACGGTCTTCGCGGACGTCGCCACTCGCCGGGCGGTCGCCCAGGCCGTCGACCGCGTCGCCTTCACCAAGGTCGTCTCGAAGGACACGGGTGAGCCGTCGACGATGTTCGTGCAGAAGGGCGTCCCCTGCAACGAACCCGGCTCCTCCTTCCTCGTACCGACGGACAAAGCCGCCGCGGCGGACGTGCTCAAGGGCAAGAAGATCCGCCTCGTCGGCCCCCAGGTCGTCGGGCCCGCCGGCGCCGGAAACCAGTACATCCAGGAGGCGCTGCGGGCCGCGGGCGCGGACGTCACCCTCGCCAACGTCGACGTCGGGGCCTGGGTCGGGACCGTGTTCGGCAAGCCTGACGCCTGGGACCTCACGGTCTTCGCCGACCTCAACTTCCTCGGCAGCCTCGCCAACCCGCTCGCCCACTTCGTGGGCCCGACCGTCCCCGAAGGCGGCGGCAACCTCGGCGCGGTGAAGAACCCCGTGGTGAACAAGGCCTTCGCCCAGGGCGCCGAGGCGACGACCGACAAGGCCCGCTGCGCCGCCTACCAGACGGCTGCCAAGGCCCTGATTTCGCAGGTGGACGCGGTGCCGCTGGTCAACGACCCGTTCATCTACGCACTGCGCAAGGGATTCAGCGCACAGATGCTCGGCGGCTCGCTCGACGACCCCATCCTGCGCATCACCGGCTGACGGACAGGCCGTCTGCACGCGGCGGAGACCCACGCGGCCGGACCCGACCCGTCCGGCACGGAGATCCCCGCGCTGTTCCGGAGCCCCGCACCGAGCCCCTTGCACCTTTCCGACAGGAGCCCCCTGGTGATCGACCCCTTCAGTACCGCCCAGCAGATCGCCGACCTCGTGCGCACGAAAGAGGTCAGCCCGGTGGAGGTGGCCGAGACCTACCTCGACCGCATCGAGCGGATCAATCCCGCCGTCAACGCCGTCGTCTGGCTCGACGCCGACGCCGTGCGCGCGGCGGCCGTCAAGGCCGAGCGGGCGGTGCTGAGCGGCGAACCGCTCGGCCCGCTGCACGGCGTCCCCGTCCCCATCAAGGACCTCAGCTCCGTCGCGGGACAACCCAACACGATGTCCTCGCTGGCGATCCGCGACACTCCGCAGACGCTCACGGACCCCGACGTCCAGCTCCTCCTCGACGCCGGCGCGATCCCCCTCGGCCGGACGAACTCGCCGGAGTTCGGTGCGCTGACCGTCTCCGAGAACGCCCGGCACGGCAAGACGCGCAACCCGTGGAACCCGGCGCACACCTCCGGCGGGTCGAGCGGCGGCGCGTCGGCGGCCGTCGCGGCCGGGCTCGCCCCGGTGGCGCACGCCGGCGACGGCGGCGGATCGATCCGGGTCCCGGCGTCCGTCACCGGCCTCGTGGGCCTCAAGCCGAGCCGGGGACGCGTGCCCGCGTTCGTCCGGGGCTGGGAACACTCGACGACCGAAGGCGCGATCACCCGCACCGTGCGCGACGCGGCCCTCATGCTCGACGTCATGGGCCGTGCCGACCGGCTCGCCTGGTACAGCGCGCCCGAACCGGGTCGCCCGTACATCGAGGAGGTCGGTGCCGATCCCGGGCGGCTGCGGATCGGCCTGCTCCTCGACGCGCCGACCGGGCTGCCGGTCGACGAGGAGTGCCGCAAGGCGGCGCTGACGGCCGCGCAGGCACTGCGCGACCTGGGACACGACGTCGTCGAGGCCCGCCCGAAGATGTTCTCGCACGAGGCGATCATGGGCTTCACCTGGACGATCATCAGTGCCTCCACCTACGCCATCGAGGTCGACGATCCCGACGCGGTGGACCCCTACATCCGGCGCCGCCGGGAAACCGCCCTCGAGGTCACCGCGGGCGACTACGCCCGGACGGCGGCGCTCCTGCAGGCCGAGTCACGCGACGTGGTCGCCCAGTGGGGCAAGGACTTCGACGTTCTCCTCACCCCGACCACGGCGGTCGTGGCGCCACCGGTCGGCCCCGTGTACGACGAGGCGAACTCCGACCCGGACGGCCCGCGGGCCACCGAGACCCGGATGGTGTCATTCACCGCGTTCGTCAACATCGCCGGGCTGCCCGCCATCTCGCTGCCCGTCCATACGACCCCGGACGGGCTGCCGGTCGGCGCGCAACTCGTCGGCGCACCCTACGACGAGGCGACGCTGCTGCGACTCTCGGCCCAGCTCGAACCACGGTTCCGCTGGCACGAGCGGCATCCGGACGACGCGGCGCTCACGGCGGCGGCGCTGTGAGCGCCGGGTCCGCGGTCCCGGCCGGGCCGGTGCCGGCCGCACCCGTCCGGCGCGTGCCCCGGACGCGGCTGCGCGGTGGCTGGGCCGGGTTCGCCGTCCGCCGGGCGGGCGGCCTGCTGATGTCCATGCTGCTGCTCGTCCTCGTGACGTTCCTCATCGTGCCCCTGCTGCCCGGGGACCCGGCCCGCGCGATCGCCGGCACCAACTCGTCCCCGGCCGCGCTCGCGTCGATACGCGAACGACTGGGCCTCGACGAGCCGATGGCGACGCGGTTCGTCCACTACCTCGGCGACATCGCGTCCGGACGGCTCGGCACCTCGTTCCGGTTCGACACCCCGGTCGCGGACATCGTCGCGACACGGTTGCCGTACACCGTCCAGCTCGTCATCCCGGCCGTCCTGCTCTCCTTGGTCATCGCCGTCCCGCTGGGCATGACCGTCGGTGTCCTCACCCGTGACGGACGCCGCCGCCGGCTCGGCGTCGGCTTCGGCACGGTCGCCGGGCTCCTCGCGTCGGCGCCGGTCTACGTCGTCGCGACCCTCCTCATCGTCCTGTTCTCGATCAGCCTCGGGCTGCTGCCGTCCGGCGGCGCCACGACACCGAGCGCGCTCGTCCTGCCGATCGCCGCGCTCTGCATCGGCCCGGCCTTCGCCATCGCCCGGGTCGTCCGGCAGGAGACGGCCTCGGTGCTCGCCCAGGACTACATGAGGACCGCTCGCGGCCACCGTCTGGGATCCGTGCGTCTCCACCTGCGCCACGCGCTGCCCAACCTCGTGACGAGTGTCCTCACCCTGAGCGGTCTCGTCCTCACGTCCCTGCTCGGCGGGACGATCATCCTGGAGAACGTCTTCACCTACCCAGGGCTCGGCACCGAGGTCGTCCAGGCGATCATCTACAAGGACTATCCGGTGATCCAGGGCATCATCCTCGTCGTCGGCATGCTCGCCCTGCTCGTCAACCTCCTCGTCGACGTCGTCCTCGGGATCGTCGACCCCCGCACTCTTGAGGGAGGTCGTCGTGGCCACTGACACGACCGTGCGCCGATGGCGCCGCAACCCGTCGCTGCTGTCCGGCGCGGTGATCCTCGGACTGCTCCTCGTCGTGGCCCTCGTGGCCCCGCCGCTGCTGAGCGACTCCGCCGAGACCCTCACCGACGACGCCCGGCTGGGGCCCGGTGCCGAGCATCTCCTCGGCACCGACGCCTTCGGCCGTGACGTCCTCGCCCGGGCGCTCGTCGCGACCCGCCTCACCCTGCTCATGGCCGCCGCCGCCACCGCCGCCTCGTTCGTCGTCGGCGTCGCGATCGGCGCGCTGGTCCACCTGGCCCCCGGGTGGCTGCGCGAGACCTGTCTGCGGCTCATCGACTCGGCGGTGGCCTTCCCCTCGCTCGTGCTCGCCCTCGTCATCGCGGCGGTGCTCGGGCCGGGCATGGGGTCCGCGATCGTCGCGATCGCCGTCGCCGGCGTCCCCGGGTTCGCGCGGTTGACGGCGAATCTCGCCGCGACCGTCGCGGACAAGGACTACGTGCTCACCGCGCGCCTGCTCGGCGTTCCCGGCCTGCGCATCCTGGGCCGGCATGTCCTGCCGAACATCAGCGGGCCTCTGCTGGTGCTCCTCGGTTCGAGCTTCACCCTGTCCCTGCTCGACATCAGCAGTCTGTCGTTCGTCGGCCTCGGTGTGCAGAACCCGCAGTACGACTGGGGCCGGCTGCTCAACGAGGCGCTGCCGTCGATCTTCGCCCAGCCGTCGATCGTCCTTGCTCCGTCGATCATGCTCATCGTCACCGGTGTGGGCGCCATGCTCCTCGGAGACGGCGTGGCCTCACTCGTCGACCCGCGAACCCGCGGCACAGCGCCCGCACCGGCCAAGACGGCGGACGCGGCGGGACCGGCCGCCCCGGCACAGGACGGCGCGGCGCAGGCGGCGCAGGCGCCTCAGGCGCTTCAGGCGTCGGGCGGTGCGGGGGCAGCGTCCGGCACGGAGCCGGACGGCCTGCTGACCGTCGCCGGGCTGACCGTGCGGGCCGGCGACCGGACACTCGTCGACGACGTGTCGTTCACCATCGGGGCCGGCCAGATCGTCGGCCTCGTCGGGGAGTCGGGCTCGGGCAAGTCCACCATCGCCATGGCGGTCGCGGGCCTGCTCCCCGAGGGCGTACGGGCGAACGCGTCGCGCCTTGCCCTCGGCGACCTCGACCTGCTCGGAACACCGCCGGAGCGACGCCTCGCGACCGAGATCGGCATCGTCTACCAGGACCCGATCGGCACGTTCAACCCCGCGCTGAGGCTCGGCACCCAGCTCACCGAGGTGGCCAGGGTGCATCTGGGGACGCCCCGGCGTCAGGCCGCGCAGGACATGGTCCGCGCCCTGGCCGACATCCACGTCACAGAGCCGGACCGGCGGCTGCGCCAGCACCCGCACGAGCTGAGCGGCGGCATGCTCCAGCGCGCCTCGATCGCCTCCGCGATGACGACGAATCCGCGGCTGCTCATCGCCGACGAACCGACGACGGCCCTCGACGTCACCGTCCAGGCGGAGGTGCTGCGCCAGTTCCGGCGCATCAACCGCGAGCACGGCACGGCGATGCTGTTCATCTCGCACGACATCGGCGTGGTCGGCGTGCTCTGTGACACCGTCCTGGTGCTCCACGGCGGCCGGGTCGTCGACCGGACGACCGGCAGCGACCTGCGCCGGGGGAGGGCCACCCACCCGTACACCCGCGCGTTGCTCGCGGCGACGCCCGCCGCGGCCGAGGCCGGCGGAACCCTCAGCGCCGTCCGGTGGACGGCCGGCGCGCATGCGGCGCAGCCGAGCGGGGCGCCGTCTGACGACCTTTCCGACAAAGCCGCGGACCGCCCCCCGGCCGCGGAAGGGAGCCGCTGATGTCCGCCATCGCCACCGCTCCGGACCCGCAGACGGCCGCCCCGCTGCTGCGCGTCAACGACCTCACCGTCGAGCTCGGCCACGGCGCCGCGGCCCGCAGGGTGCTCAAGGGAGTCTCGTTCGACATCCCCCGGGGCAGCACCCTCGCACTCGTCGGCGAGTCCGGGTCGGGCAAGACGACGCTCGCGCGGACACTCGTCGGCGTCCACAGGCCGTCGAGCGGCCGGATCCTCGTGGACGACGCCCCGCTGCGCACCTCGCGCGGACGGGCGGGAGCCGCGACGGTCCAGATGATCCCGCAGGACCCGTACTCCTCGTTCGACCCGCGACGCACCGTCGCGCAGTCGCTTGCCGAGGCACTCGATCCGATCCGGGCCAGGGTCAAACCGGTCCGGACCCGGATCGCCGAGCTGCTCAGCCAGGTGAGCCTCGACCCGGACACCATGGACCGCTACCCGCACGAGTTCTCCGGCGGCCAACGGCAGCGGCTGGCGATCGCACGGGCCCTCGCACCGCGTCCCCGGTTCGTCATCGCCGACGAGATCACCTCGGCCCTCGACCTGACGACCCAGGCCGAGATCCTCAACCTGCTCGCCGATCTGCGCCGTCGGCTCTCGCTGACGATGCTGTTCATCTCGCACGACCTGGCCGTCGTCCGGCACGTCAGCGACACGGTCGCGGTCCTGCTGCACGGGGACGTCGTCGAACTCGGCCCGACCGGAGCCACCTTCGCCGCGCCGCATCACCCGTACACCGCTCAACTCCTCGCGTCCGTACCGGGCGACCCGAGGTTCCGCCTCGACGACGAGCCCGCCAGGACGTGAATCGACCCGACGCGGTGCGGCTTCCAGCCCGCCGACCGGCCCATGCGGGTCGGCGGGTCGTGCGGCGCTGTCGGCTGGGACCTTCGCCGCGTGCGGGGCGGCACCGCGGCACTGTCCCTCACTCAGAGCGAGGGCGAGGACGAGCGCGTGCGCGGCTTGCTGGTGACGACGGACAACGGCAAGCACTGGCGGACGCTCCTCGCCGGCGGCATTCGAGACCAGGTCCCGCGGGCCGCTCGTGCGTTCCTCGTCGGGGATGGTGTCGACTCTGCGCTGTTCCGTGGGTATGCAGGTCTCCCTTGATCGGCCGCCTGAGGTGTCTCGAGGATTAGAGCGACGTGCAATGTGGGGGATCGGTTTGGCTGAGTCAAAACTTCGCCCCCAGGCATTCCATGCTTAGAGTGTTGCTCTAACTGAGTGAAGTGAGGAGGTGCCCACGGCATGAGACTGACTCCCACGGAGCGTGACCGGCTGCTGCTCTTCGGAGCCGCCGAGCTGGCCCGTGCCCGCCGCGCCCGCGGTCTGCGGCTCAACGTGCCGGAGGCGACCGCGCTGATCGCGGACACCGTCTGCGAGGCCGCCCGCGACGGTGCCCGGCTCGCGGAGGCCGTCGAGCGCGCCAGATCCGTGCTCGGCCCGGACGACGTGCTGCCGGGTGTCGCGGACGTCGTCACCGAGGTGCATGTCGAGGCGGTCTTCGACGACGGTTCGCGGCTCGCGGTCGTGAGCGACCCGATCGGCGGGAGTCTCGGTGAGTGGGCTCCGGGCGTGCTGCTGCCGGGTCCCGAGCACGCCGAGCCCGAGGCGGCCGTCCGGCTGACGGTCACCAACACCGCCACCGTGCCGGTCTCCGTCACCTCCCACTTCCACTTCTTCGAGGCCAACCCGCGGCTCGACTTCGCACGGGAGAGGGCCTATGGGATGCGGCTCGCCGTACCCGCCGGGTCGTCCGTGCGGTTCGGGCCGGGGGAGAGCCTCGAGGTCGGGCTGGTGCCCATCGGGGGCGACCGGATCGCGATCGGGTTCGCCGGTCTGGTCGACGGGGCACTGGACGCGCCCGGCGCCCGCGAGGAGGCACTGCGCCGCGCCGCCGCCTGCGGCTACCTCGGCGTACCGGAAACACCTGATACGGAGGTCGAGCGATGAGCCGCCCAGGAGGCCACCCCGCCGAGGCCCGCCGCCTCAGCCCGTACGAGTACGCCGCCACCCACGGCCCGCGCGCGGGCGACCGGATCCGGCTGAGCGACTCCGGCCTGACGATCCGCGTCGAGTCCGACTCCCAGCGCTACGGCGACGAGTTCCTCGCCGGGTTCGGCAAGACCGCCCGGGACGGACTGCACCTCAAGGCGGCCGCCGTCCGGGAGACCTGTGACGTGGTCATCAGCAACGTCGTC
Source organism: Streptomyces sp. NPDC048825 (assembly GCF_043198355.1). Lineage (NCBI taxonomy): Bacteria > Bacillati > Actinomycetota > Actinomycetes > Kitasatosporales > Streptomycetaceae > Streptomyces > Streptomyces sp. NPDC048825. Next base: position 11,366 of record NZ_JBICUR010000031.1, on the reverse strand, counting down.
GTGATCGACGCGGCGCTGGGGATCCGCAAGGTCTCCATCGGCATCAGGGAAGGCCGGATCTGCTCGGTCGGGCGGGCCGGGAACCCCGACACCCTCGACGGGGTCGACGTCGTCGTGGGCACCGGGACCTCGATCGTGTCCGGCGAGGGGCTCATCGCGACCGCCGGAGCCGTCGACACCCACGTCCACCTGCTGTCGCCGCGGATCATGGAAGCCTCGCTCGCCTCCGGCGTCACCACGATCATCGGGCAGGAGTTCGGGCCCGTGTGGGGCGTCGGGGTCAACTCGCCGTGGGCGCTGCGGCACGCGTTCAACGCCTTCGACGCCTGGCCGGTCAACATCGGCTTCCTCGGGCGCGGTTCGTCGTCCTCCTCGGCGCCCTTGGTGGAGGCCCTCGCCGAGGGCGGCGCGTCCGGCTTCAAGGTGCACGAGGACATGGGCGCCCACACGCGCGCCCTGGACACCGCCTTGCGTGTCGCCGAGGAACACGACGTCCAAGTGGCCCTGCACAGCGACGGGTTGAACGAATGCCTGTCGGTCGAGGACACCCTGCGCGTGCTGGAGGGCCGGACCATCCACGCCTTCCACATCGAGGGCTGCGGCGGCGGACACGTCCCGAACGTGCTGAAGATGGCCGGCGTCCCGAACGTCATCGGCTCCTCCACCAATCCCACCCTCCCCTTTGGCCGGGACGCCGTCGCCGAGCACTACGACATGATCATCTCCGTCCACGACCTCAAGCCCGACCTGCCCGGCGACGCCGCCATGGCCCGCGACCGCATCCGCGCCGGGACCATGGGTGCCGAGGACGTGCTGCACGACCTGGGGGCGATCGGCATCACGTCGTCGGACGCGCAGGGGATGGGGCGGGCCGGCGAGACCGTCCGCCGTACGTTCGCGATGGCCGGGAAGATGAAGGCCGAGTTCGGCGCACCCGACGACCACGACAACGAGCGCGTCCTGCGCTACATGGCCAAGCTGACGATCAACCCGGCCATCGCGCACGGCCTTGCCCACGAGGTGGGGTCGATCGAGGTCGGCAAGCTCGCCGACATCGTGCTGTGGCGGCCGGAGTACTTCGGCGCCAAGCCGCAGCTGGTGCTCAAGGCCGGCTTCCCGGCGTACGGCGTGGTCGGTGACCCGGGCGCCGCCACCGACACCTGCGAACCCCTCGTCCTCGGCCCGCAGTTCGGGGCCCACGGCGCCACGCCCGCCGACATCTCGGTCGCCTTCGTCGCCCGGGCGGCCGTCGACCAGGGCAACGACTCGATGCCGACCCGGCGCCGCAGGGTCGCCGTACGGGGCACGCGCGGCATCGGCCCGGCCGACCTGTGCCTCAACTCCCGTACCGGAGCGGTCGATGTGGACCAGCGCACGGGGCTGGTCACGCTCGACGGAGAGCCGCTGCGCTCCGAACCGGCCGAGTCCGTCTCCCTCAACCGCCTGTATTTCTTTTGAATGTCACAGCCTGTAAGGATCACTCATGTCTGCTGCCGCCGACGGCTTCCGTATGCCCGCCGAGTGGACCCCGCACGAGCGCACTTGGATGGCGTGGCCGGGCCCGAACCCGACCTTCGACGACCCCGAGGACCTCGCCGCCGCGCGCATCGCCTGGGCCTCGGTCGCCCGCGCGGTGCGCCGCTTCGAGCCGGTGACGGTGGTGTGCGGCCCCGGACAGTCGGCCGAGGCGCGCGCTCTGCTCGGGCACGGCATCGACACGGTCGAGCGGGACCTCGACGACGCCTGGATGCGCGATATCGGGCCCACGTTCCTCACCAACGGCGCCGGTGAACTCGCGGCCGTAGACTGGGCGTTCAACGGCTGGGGTGCCCAGGACTGGGCGCGCTGGGAGCACGACGCGAAGATCGCCGTGTACGTCTCCGACCTCGCGGGCTCAGCGAAGACGTACACCTCGGAACTCGTCAACGAAGGCGGTGCCATCCACGTCGACGGCGAGGGCACGGTCCTGCTGACGGAGACGGTCCAGCTCGGGCCGGAACGCAACCCGCACTGGACCCGCGAGCGGGTGGAGGCCGAGATCCACGCCCACCTCGGCACCCGCAAGGCGATCTGGCTGCCGCGCGGCCTCACCGGCGACTACCCCCCGTACGGCTTCGGCACCCTCGGCCATGTGGACATCGTCGCCGCGTTCGCCCGTCCCGGTGTGCTCGTGGCACATGTGCAGCCGGACCCGGCCCACCCCGACCACGAGGTGACGCAGGAGGTCGTCGGCCTGCTGAAGGCGCAGACCGACGCGCGCGGCCGGCGCCTGGAGGTCGTCGAGGTGCCCGCCCCGACCGTCCTGGAGGCCGACGGCCACTGGGCCGACTACTCCTACATCAACCACTATCTCTGCAACGGCGGCGTCGTCCTGTGCGGCTTCGACGACCCCCGGGACGAGATCGCGGCCGGCATCTTCCGACGGCTGTTCCCGCAGCGGACGGTGACACTGGTGGACGCGCGGACGATCTTCGCGGGCGGCGGCGGCATCCACTGCGTCACGCAGCAGCAGCCGAGGGCCGTGGTCAGGTAGAACTTACGGGTGAATGTGCTGACCTGCGTCACCCGCGGAACACGGCTGACCCGGCCGCTGCGGCTGCGGCTCCTGCCCGAGGTGCCGACCCGCCCGGAGCACGACGGCCGCAAGAACCCCGACGGGGCCGTGGGGGACCCCGACGGGCAGGGGTTCATGACGACCGCCGGGCCGCGTGACACCTTGGCGGTCCACCCCGAGGACACCCGCGGCCGTCTCCGCGCCGACCCCGCCTCGCAGGAGATCGGCTGCTGCGGTGCGCCGGGGCGTGCGGCATGACCGCCCCGGGAGCCCGCCGCCGCACCCCCGCTCCGCCCCGCGAGGACGTGCTCGCCGCCGCCATGGACATGATCGCCGAGCGCGGTCTGGAGAAGCTCACCATGGCGGCGCTCGGTCGTGAGCTCGGGATGAGCAGCGGCCATCTCCTCTACTACTTTCACTCCAAGGACGAACTGCTGCTCCAGGCCCTGGAGTGGAGCGAGGGCCGGCTCGGCGCCGAGCGCGGCCGGCTGCTGACCCGCACCACGTCCGCCCGTGAGCGGCTTGACGCGTACGTCGACCTGTATGTGCCCGACGGCCACCGGGACCCGCACTGGACGCTGTGGCTGGAGGTCTGGAACCGCTCGCAGAACGCCGACGACGCGGGGCGCGACCGCCAGGCCGCGATCGAAGGCGCCTGGCACCGCGACCTGGTGGCACTGCTGGCGGAGGGGGTGTCGAGGGGCGAGTTCCGGCCGGTCGACCCGGACCGTTTCGCCGCCCGACTGCGGGCGCTGCTCGACGGGTTCTCCATCCATGTGGCGATAGGGCTGCGGGGCATGGATCGGGCGCAAGTCCTGCGCCACGTACGGGAGTTCCTGGACGACGGCCTCCTCGCGGACTCCTGATCGGGGGAGCCGGTGGAGCCGGGGGAGGAGCGTCCACGGGGACGCCGGCCCGGCGAACAACAGGCACGAACGGCTCCGGCAGCACGAGTGTTCCTGCACGACCGGAGGAAGCCCTGGCCCCCACAGCCGTCCGGAACAGGACTCGGAGACCTTCGGTCGCCGGGTCCTCACACAACGTCAGGACTCTTGAGCGCGCACGGGAACCCGCCACACGATTCGCTCGATTCCATCGTCTTCACACTTGAATCGAGCACACGGGTCCGGCATTGTGCTTGAAACAGGCGCAATGTCTGCCGTTCACGCAGGAGAGAGAGGTGCTGCATGGACGACATCGACCGGGCCATCCTGCGGGAGCTGCAGGTCGACGGCCGGATCCCTTACGCCGATCTGGGTCCGAAGGTGGGGTTGTCACCCTCGGCCGCGAGGCTCCGGCTGCAGCGGCTGATCGACACCAAGGCGGTCCAGGTCGTCGGAGTGACCGACCCGATGACGATGGGCCAGCAGTCGATGGCACTCCTGGGCTTGCGCATCGACGGCGATTCCCGGGCGGTCGCCGATGAACTGTCCCGGCACGACGAAGTCGTGTACACGGTCCTGACGGCCGGCGGCTTCGACCTGTTCGCGGAGGTGGTGTGCCCTCAGCCTCGGGATCTTCTGGACTTCATCAACGACGTCGTGCGGCCCGTCGAGGGTGTCGCATCCGTGGAGAACTTCCCCTACTTCGCGATTCACACTCACCGCTTCTTGTGGCACGTCGACTGAGGGATCCGAGCGTCCGAGCCCTGTTTGCCCGCACCAGCGGAGGAACCTGCATGCTGCCCGACGAGTACCGCACGATCGACTTCTTCACCAAGGACGCCCTTCCCGCACCCCGCATGGCGCCGGCCGAGGCTGAGCTCATCGCTGCCGAACACCTCGGCATCACTGCTCGCGCGCAGGCGCTGGGCAGCCAGCAGGACGCCAACTTCCTGCTGCACGCCGACGACGGGACGCCCGCGGCGATTCTGAAGATCGCCAACCCCGCCTTCGGCACGGTGGAGATCGAAGCCCAGGACGCGGCAGCCGACCTGATCGCCTCGGCCCGCCCGGAACTGCGCATCGCCACGGTCCTGCGCCGCCCTGACGGTACCCCGCGGCGCACGACGGTGGACACCGAGAACGGTCCGGCCGTCGCGCGCCTGCTGCGCCACCTGCCCGGCGGCACGCTCTCGGGACCACGGCACCTGTCCCCCGGCAGCGTGGCGGGCATGGGCACGATCGTCGCAAAGGTCGGCACCGCCCTGCGCGACTTCCGGCACCCGGGCCTCGACCGCGTGCTCCAGTGGGACCCGCAGCACGCCGATCGCGTCGTCGCCAAGCTCGCCGGGCACATCGACGAACCCGACCGGCGCACCGCCGTCCGGACCGCGACCGCCGAGGCCTGGGCACATGTCCAGAAGCTCGCCGCCACGCTGCCGTCGCAGGCCGTGCACCTGGACCTCACCGACGACAATCTGATCCGCTGTCCCGACAGCCGTCCGCCCATGCCGGACGGGGTCATCGACTTCGGTGACGTGACCACAAGCTGGGCGGTCGGCGAACTCGCCGTGTCACTGTCCTCGATGCTCCACCACGACGGTATCGAGCCTCACCACGTGCTGCCGGCCGTCCGCGCCTTCCACGCCGTTCGGCCGCTCTCCCCCGAGGAAGCCGAGGCGGTGTGGCCGATCGTGGTCCTGCGCGCCGCCGTCCTGGTGGCCAGCGGGCGGCACCAGGCCGCCGTCGACGAGAACAACGTCTACGCCAAGGCCGCGCTCGACCGCGAATGGCGCATATTCGAACAGGCCACCCGTCTGCCCCTGCCGGTGATGATCCGCCTCATCGGGGACGCGATCGGCATGGCCGCCGTGCCTGCCCGGACCGCGCAGGCCGATGCGCCGGTGCGCCCTCTCCTGCGGGGCCTCGTCGCCGATGACATCACCCTCCTCGACCTGTCCACCGAAGCCGATTCCATGGACCACGGAGCCTGGACGGACGCCGGCACCGAGGTCCGGCTGGTGACCTCCGCGCTCGCGGACGGAGCGGCCGCTGTCGCCACCCGGTACGCCCAGGCGCGACTCACTCGGACACCGGCGCTGTCGGCGGTGTCCACCGCCACGGTGCCCACCGGAATCGACCTCTGGCTCGGCCGGGATGCCGTGGTGCAGGTGCCCGCCGCGGGGAAGGTCCTCGCTGCGGCGCCGGGCCACGTGGAACTCACCTACGGCGCGCAGGCGCTGTCGCTGTCCTTCCCCCGCGCGGTCCGGCCCGTGGTCACCACCGGTGCGACGGTGCAGGCGGGCGAGGACATCACCCACCTCAGCTCAGGTGCCTCGGTCCACGTTGCACTGCGCGACGCCGACGGCCCCGCTGCCCCGCGACTGGTTCGTCCCGAGTACGCCGCCGGCTGGCTCGCGCTCACCGCCGACCCCGCCCCGCTCCTCGGCCTCCCGGCCGACTCCGACCGTACGCCCGAGAGGGACCTGCTCGACCGGCGTGACGCCGCGTTCGCCACCGTGCAGGAGCACTACTACGCCAACCCTCCGCGTATCGAACGTGGTTGGCGCCACCATCTGCTGTCCACCGACGGCCGGTCGTACCTCGATATCGTCAACAACGTCACTCCATTGGGCCACGCCCACCCCCGCGTCGAGCAGGCGGTCTCCCGGCAGTTGCGGCGGCTCAACACCAACTCGCGCTTCCACTACGCCTCCGTGGTGGAGTTCACCGAGCGCCTCGCCAACCTCCTTCCCGACCCTCTGGACACGGTGTTCCTCGTCAACTCCGGTTCAGAAGCGGTGGATCTGGGCCTTCGCCTGGCCATCGGGGCGTCCGGCCAACACGACGTCGTCGCGCTGCGCGAGGCGTACCACGGCTGGACGTACGCCTCCGACGCGGTCTCCACCTCGCTCCAGGACAACCCGAACGCCCTGGCCAACCGCCCGAGCTGGGTGCACACCGTGGACTCGCCCAACTCCTACCGCGGCCGCCACCGCGGGTCGGATGCCGTGCGCTACGCACCCGAGGCCGTCGCGGTGATCGACGAACTGGCCGCTGCCGGCCGCCCGGCGGGAGCATTCATCGGCGAGACCTTCTACGGGAACGCCGGAGGAGTCGCCCTTCCCGACGGCTATCTCGCCCAGGTGTACGCGGCGGTACGGCGTCACGGCGGTCTGGCCGTCGCCGACGAGGTCCAGGTCGGATACGGCCGCCTGGGACACTGGTTCTGGGGCTTCGAGCAGCAGCAGGTCGTCCCCGACATCGTCTGTGTCGCCAAGGCCATGGGCAACGGACACCCCCTCGGTGCCGTCATCACGTCGAAGGCGGTCGCGGACCGGTACCGCGACCAGGGCTACTTCTTCTCCTCCACCGGCGGCAGCCCCGTCTCCAGCATCGTGGGCCTCACCGTCCTGGACACCCTGCGCGACGAAGACCTCCAGGGCAACGCGGCGCGCGTCGGCGGCCATCTGAAAAGCCGGCTCGAGGCACTGGCCGACCGCTACGGCATCATCGGCGCCGTCCACGGCTCGGGCCTCTACCTCGGCCTCGAACTCGTCCGGGACCGCGCCGGCCTGGAACCCGCCACAGAAGAGACCGCCGAACTCTGCGACCGCATGCTCGCCCTCGGCGTGATCGTCCAGCCCACCGGGGACCACCTCAACATCCTCAAGATCAAGCCACCGCTGTGCATCGACACCACCGCAGCCGACTTCTTCGCCGACATGCTCGACCTGGCCCTCACCCAACTAGGGTGCGTCTTCAGAAGTGGATCTTGATGTGTCAAGATCCACTTCGTGGGGCGGCATGATCTGACGAATGCGCAGTGGGCGAAGCTGGAGCCTTTGCTCCCGGTGGGCAAGAAGCCTGGACGGCCACCGGTGCACACCAAGAGGCAGTTGATAGACGGCATACGCCGGCGTACCCGCGCTGGCGCTCCATGGCGGGACGTACGCGAGCGGTACGGCCCGTGGGAGACGATCTATGGCCTGTTCCGGCGTTGGCAGCGGGATGGCACCTGGCACCGGATCTTCGAGCAGTTGCAGGCTCAGGCCGACGCCGAGGGACTGATCACCTGGGATGTCTCGGTGGACTCGACCATAGCCCGCGCCCACCAGCATGCGGCGGGTGCCCGCGGAGGTGTGGTTCGGGACGATGTCCGGGATGATGCGGATTCCGTGCTCGTGGGCTTCGGCGATGAGCTGCTCGGCGTTGGCGATGGTGCCGAACAGCGGGTCGATGGCGCGGAAGTCGGCCACGTCGTAGCCGCCGTCCGCCATCGGGGACTTGTACCAGGGGTTGATCCAGATGGGGACCACCAGTCCGACGCCAAGTCCGGCAACGGTCAGCACGGATCCGGAGGCGACCACGAAGCCGTCCGCGAAGAAGAAGCCGAAGCGCAGCGCTTGAGATGACGGCTGCCAGGCTCGGCGACCAGGGGCAGATCCCCGGCAGGACGGCCTGCTGATCCTGCTCTCTCGAGATCGATCGCCCCATGTCGTCGAACCTTGAGCATTGCCAGCGAACCTTGATGATCATTAGGTTTGTGCCACCGAAGTTTGAGTGGCACAACGTGGGCTGGTCGTCAGGGGTGGAGTCGGGAGCGTACGCGGATCCGGGCTTGGCCGACGGGCTCTTGGACGTCTTCCGCGAGCCGGATCAGTTGCGGGCTGGACAGGGCCGCGCGGGTGGGGGATCGGCTTGGGCGCCCTCACCAGCGTCCCCAGAATCTATGGGTTGCACGCACCTGAGCTGAGCGACTACGCACTGGCCGCACGCACAAGACCACCGAGAGGACCGCTAGTGAAGCGTTCGGCGCCTAGCCCGAGCTGGAAGAAGAACGCCAAGCAGGCCGCCGCGCTCGTAGCCCTCGGCGGATTTCTTGCATTGTCGCTGTGGCTCGGTGATGAGCTGTGGAATCTGTCCGCGTACTGGCCGGCGTCGGGCATCGGATTCGGCGCCACCGTCGGCGTGCTGCTCCCGATCACGTTCACGGCTGCCAAGCGCTCCTTCCGCCGGGTCTACTCGGACAGGAGCAAGCACTCGACCCGGTGGGGCATGGCCGCCATCGTGTACGCGGCAGTGGCCCTCGTGAGCGCGTTGGCCGCATCCCGCGCGATCCCCGGAAAGGGCTCGGCCTCCTGCCGCAGCGAGTGGCAGCCATGCTGGGTGAACCACCTCTATCCGGGGGCCTTCCTCGTGACACTCGGCAGCTTGGCCGCGACGGTGGCCGTGATGCATTGGCTGCCGAGCTGGATGTCCAAGCTGCGCGCCCGGTCCCGCCGGTAGCCGCCGGTCGGCGGAGGTGGGACGGGACGTGTCCGGAACCGCCAGGAGATCGCATGGCTTTCCCCGCACCTTAAAGTCCCCGACAGCGTCAACATCTCAGAGCGCCGACGAGCCACCGCCCAAACTTCGATGTCACACGCTCAAGGTTCGATGTCACAGGACATCGATGGTCTGACCCGCACGGCGGAACACATGCTGTCGCTCTTGATTCATTAGAACGAATGTACGAATATCGAGTCGTGACTGCAAGACCGGTGGCGAGCGTGCGTTCGGGGGGCGGCGCCGGTGAGTCGGCGTCGTCCTCGCCGCTGAGTGCTCTGCTGCCGTGCGGGCGGATCCGCCCCGGCACGGCGGCAAGCGCCGGCGGGGACATGCCGCTGCTGCTGGCGCTGGCGGCGGAAGCGTCCACGGAGGCCGTCGGCTGGGCGGCGGTGGGCTTGCCGCAGATGGGGGCGCTCGCAGCCGAGGCCGCGGGGCTGGACCTGGCGAGCGGCGTGCGGATCGACGATCCGGGCCGGCAGTGGGCGCAGGTCCTGGCCACCCGTCGCGAGGCGGTCCCCGTCGTCCTGGTCGGCCCCAGCGGTACCCGACCGGATCGCGCGGCGGCTGGCCGCCGTACTGCGGCGCAGCGGAACGGTCCTGCTGGCCGCCGGCCCGTGGCAGGGGGCTGAGGCGCGGCTGCAGGTGGTCTCTGCACGGTGGGAGGGCGTGGGGGATGGGCGCGGTCTGCTGCACGGTCGCCGGGTAAGGGTGGCGGGCGCGGTGCCGCGGCCGTGCCCCGGTACCGTCTTCGACGACGCGATCACCCGAATTGACGCGATCAAGCAGGCCGTCGGCACGATGCCGTCTTCTCTGGGGGTAACCGTGTGGAGCGAGGCGAGCGGATTACCTTTTGTGCAGCTCAGCGCCGGTGTGATCGACACTATCGTGCGCAACAGGTGTGGCGCCACTGCCGGGTCGCCGAGCGGGATCGCCGCCTCAGCGTGGTGCAACGCCACCTCATTCCCCACCTGTAGCGTCGGCTTCCCCATCCAGACGTTCGAGCCCGACCTGCTGGCGGCGCATCGGGCTCTCTACATGTTGTGGGGCGGGCAGCCCTGGGCAGCCGCGCCGGACTCTTGTGGCGGCCAGTCGGGGGCAGGGTCTTCGGCGAGCAGCGGCCGGAGGGCGCCGAGAACTGCGCCGATGCAGGCGTCGCGCAGCTGAGTGCGGGTACAGGTCTCGTGGGTAAGCCAGTCGACGCAGAGGACCTGGACGAAGACCAGCCAGCTCTTCAGGACATCGGACACGGCCTCGCGGGCGCTTTCGTCCGCGAGCGGGAGTACGGCCAGCAGTCGGGCACGGAGTGCGTCCAGCTCGTTCGTCATGATCGTCTGGATCACCGGGTCGCCCGCGAGGACCCGGTTCGCCGCGAGGACGGCGTTGCGGTTCGCCACGAAGTAGTCGAGATGGACGTCCATGCCCTGGATGAGCTGCTCCATCAGGGGGGCGGCGGGGTCGAGCTGTGTTTCGGCGAGCAGTTGATCCGCTGCCTGCTGGTAGACGGCTGCGAAGAGGGCGTGCTTGCTGGGGAAATGACGGTAGAGCAGGGCCCGGGAGACACCGGCCTGTTCGGCGACTTCCTCCATCAGCACGTCGGCGTAGGGGTGGGCTGCGAAGAGCCGTGCGCCGACGGCGAGGAGCTGGGCGCGGCGGTCGGCGGGGCTGAGTCGTCGGCGCGGAGGCATGAACAGAGCTTAGTTGACATGTGTCTACTAGTGCACCCATTGTAGTAGACGCATGTCAACTAAGCTTCGTTCAGGACGGCTTGGAGGAATCATGGCCAGGACTCTGCGTCTACTCGCACAGCTGATGGGCTGGACCTGCGTGGCGATCGGCCTCTTCCACGTGGCACTCGGCAACGCGGCGATCCCTGGTGCCGCTTCCGCCGGTGCGACGGTCGACAGCTGGGGCCGGTTCATGGGGGCCGCGTTCGCCGGCTACGGGCTGGCCTGGCTCTGGGCCGTGCGGCAGCGTCCGATCCCGGCTCGGGTGGTGCGGTGGCTGGCCGGCGTTTTCCTACTGGGGGGCGCGGGCCGGCTGCTCTCGCTCGCTGTGCATGGATGGCCGCAGTGGTTTCAGATCGCACTGGCGGTGATCGAGCTCGGCCTGCCGCCGGTCTTCTTCTGGCTGGCCGACGCAGAGGAGCGGACCTTGCGCAGCGATGTGGAAGTCGTGCCCGCCGGGTGAAAATGCCTGAGCGCGCCCGGACCGGCCACTTGGACGGGGGAGTTGACGCTGAGACCGCCTCCCAGGCGCCTCCCAGGTCCTGGCCGGCCTCGCGCGCACCCTGCACGTACCGGTCCTGGCCGTCGTGGACAGCGACGACTCCACGCTCCTGGGCCTCCTGGACGCCGACGTCCTGATGACGCTCGCGGCCACCACCGACCCCTCCAATGTCCAAGTGACGGTTACGGAACGCGACTTCGGCACGATCGGCTCGGCGTACCTTAGACGTCATCTCATTTGGTGAGTCTGCGGTAGCAGATCAGGGTGCAGGCGATGCTGGTGAAGGCGAGGAAGTGGTCGGCCTTGCGTTCGTAGCGGCGGTGCAGACGTCGGCATCCGGCGAGCCAGGCCATGGTGCGTTCGATGGTCCAGCG
>NZ_JBICUR010000030.1:0-64090 GCF_043198355.1 Streptomyces sp. NPDC048825 | reverse complement strand
GGCAAGGGGCAGATCTTCGTGAAGGGCGAGGTCATCAAGACGGTGCCCGAGTCGAAGATCGTGGAGACCCTGATCGACGAGGCGATGAAGATCGCCGAACAGATGGAGGCGGACGGAATCGCCTCCGGGGAGCCTTCGGTTTCGGTGGCGGGCTGACGAGAGGCGGAGCCGGCGGAGGGTTTGACCTGCCACCGCCGCGTCCACCCCAGAAGTCACGGCTGACCCCCGCGTGCCCGGCGCCGTCAGGAGGGCTCCGGTATCGGGCGGCGGCGCCTATTTTCGCCAGGTACAGTGCGGGGAATCAGCAGATCCCAGGGTGAGGCCCCCGTACGTGTTGACGCAGACCACCACCAGGGTCCTCGAACCGAGTGACCTGGACGCCGCGCTCGCCGTCCTCGACCGCGAGCCTGTCGTGAACGCCTTCGTGACCTCCCGGGTGCAGATCGCGGGCCTCGACCCGTGGCGGCTCGGCGGCGAGATGTGGGGCTGGTACGAGGACGGCATGCTGACGTCCCTCTGCTACGCCGGCGCCAACCTGGTCCCGATCGGCGCCACCCCTCGTGCCGTACGCGCCTTCGCGGACCGGGCCCGTCGTGCGGGCCGCCGCTGCTCCTCCATAGTCGGCCCGGCCGAGGCCACCGCCCAGCTGTGGCGGCTGCTCGAGCCGAACTGGGGCCCCGCCCGCGAGGTCCGCCCCCATCAGCCCCTGATGGTCACCAACCGCGTTCCGTCCGACATCGCCCCGGATCCGTACGTCCGCCGGATCCGCAAGGACGAGATGGAGACGATCATGCCCGCCTGCGTGGCGATGTTCACGGAGGAGGTCGGCATCTCGCCGCTGGCCGGTGACGGCGGGCTCCTGTACCAGGCCCGGGTCGCCGAACTCGTCGGCTCCGGGCGCTCGTTCGCCCGCCTCGGCCGGGACGGCCGGGTGATCTTCAAGGCGGAGATCGGCGCCGCGACCTCGCAGGCCTGCCAGATCCAGGGCGTCTGGGTGGCCCCCGAGTACCGCGGCCAGGGCCTGGCGGCCCCCGGCATGGCAGCCGTCCTGCGCTACGCCCTCGCAGACGTAGCCCCCGTCGTCAGCCTCTACGTCAACGACTTCAACACGGCCGCTCGACGCACGTACCAGAGGGTGGGCTTCCAGGAGATCGGCGCGTTCATGAGCGTGCTGTTCTGAGCGCGCTGCTCTGAGGAGCCGCGCGATCAGCCACCACGAACCCGCAGCGAACAAGACAAACCCAGTCCCCGGCGCAACCCGGCAATGTGCACCGGTAGTCTCCGGGCATGCTTGGCATCCCCGGTCAGGGCCCACGTAAGCCCGACGACGTCGTCATCGGCCCGTTGGATCTGGCCGCGCGGATCGACGAGGCGCTCGCCGTGCAGGCCGTGGCCTTCGGGCTCGGCGCGGACGAGATCGCCGTACGGCGGCAGATCGTGCTGCGGCATCTCACCTACCCCGGTGCCCGCGCATTCGGCGCCACCACTCCCGACGGCCGGCTCGTGGGCTTCGTCTACGGCATGCCCAACGACCGCGCGCACTGGTGGTCCACCGTCGTCGAGCCGTATCTGCGCAGCCAGGGCCACGAGGCCTGGCTCGACGACTCCTTCGTGATCACCGAGCTGCACGTCCACCCGCACTACCAGAACCGGGGCATCGGCCGCGCCCTGATCACCACCATCACGGACGGCGCCACCCAGCCCCGCTCGATCCTCTCGGCCATCGACAAGGACAGCCCGGCCCGTGGCCTCTACCACTCACTCGGCTACGAGGACCTGGCCCGCAACGTCCTGTTCCCCAGCGCCCCGAAGCCGTACGCGGTGATGGGCGCCCACCTTCCCCTCCGCAGGCGGTAGGTGCCGGGCACCAATCGATTTCCACCGCCCGGTACCGCCCGGCTAACCTCCTAGCCATCACCCTTATCCGGCAGGAGTTAAGAATCATGGCCCAGGTCCAGCGCATGTCCCGGTTGATGATCAAGACACTGCGCGACGACCCGGCGGACGCCGAGACGCTCAGCCACAAGTTGCTCGTCCGCGCCGGTTACGTGCGCCGCACGTCGGCCGGTATCTGGACCTGGCTGCCGCTCGGCAAGAAGGTCCTCGAGAACGTCGCGCGCGTGGTGCGCGAGGAAATGGACGCCATCGGCGGCCAGGAGGTTCTGCTGCCCGCCCTGCTGCCGCGCGAGCCCTACGACGCGTCGGGTCGCTGGGACGAGTACGGCGATCTCCTCTTCCGCGTCAAGGACCGCAAGGGCGCCGACTATCTGCTGGGCCCCACGCACGAGGAGATCTTCACCCAGCTCGTCAAGGACCAGTGCTCGTCCTACAAGGATCTGCCGGTGATCCTCTACCAGATCCAGACCAAGTACCGGGACGAGGCACGTCCCCGTTCCGGTGTGCTGCGCGGCCGTGAGTTCCAGATGAAGGACTCGTACTCCTTCGACACCACGGACGAGGGCCTGGTGGAGTCGTACGGGCTGCACCGCGAGGCGTACCAGAAGATCTTCGCGCGTCTGGGCCTCGACTACCGCATCGTCTCCGCCGTCTCCGGCGCGATGGGCGGCTCGGCGTCGGAGGAGTTCCTCGCGCCCGCCGCGGCCGGTGAGGACACCTTCGTGGACTGTCCGGCCTGCGACTACGCGGCGAACACGGAGGCGGTCACCTTCGCGCTCACGCCGGTCGAGGGCGTCGAGCACGGTCCGGTCGAGGAACTGGACACTCCCGACACCCCGACCATCGAGACCCTCGCAGAGCACCTGGGCGTGCAGGCCTCCGCCACCCTCAAGAACCTCCTCGTCAAGGTCGACGGCGAGATCGTCGCCGTCGGTGTCCCCGGTAACCGCGAGGTCGACCTCGGCAAGCTGGGCGAGCACCTGGCTCCGGCGGAGGTGGAGTTGGTGACGGCCGAAGACTTCGTGGGCCGTGAGGATCTCGTACGCGGTTATGTGGGCCCGCAGGGTCTGGACAAGGTCCGCTACATCGCCGATCCGCGCGTGGCGCCCGGCACGGCCTGGATCACGGGTGCCAACAAGCCGGACAAGCATGCGCGCAACGTCGTCTGCGGCCGGGACTTCGAGGTCGACGACTACCTCGACGTGGTCGTCGTCAAGGAGGGCGACCCCTGCCCTGCCTGTGCCACCGGCCTCAAGATGGACCGCGCCATCGAGATCGGTCACATCTTCCAGCTGGGCCGCAAGTACGCCGACACCTTCCAGCTCGATGTCCTCGGCCAGAACGGCAAGCCGGTTCGCGTGACGATGGGCTCGTACGGCATCGGTGTCTCGCGTGCGGTGGCCGCGCTGGCCGAGCAGTCGGCGGACTCCCAGGGCCTGTGCTGGCCTCGCGAGGTCGCCCCCGCCGACGTGCACGTCGTCGCCGCCGGCAAGGCCCTGCAGACCGAGCTCGCCCTCGACGTCTCGGAGAAGCTGGGTGCCGCGGGTGTACGCGTCCTGGTGGACGACCGCGCCGGCGTCTCACCGGGCGTCAAGTTCACGGACGCCGAACTGATCGGAGTCCCCCAGATCCTGGTGGCCGGCCGCCGCTCGGCCGAGGGCGTCCTCGAGCTCAAGGACCGCCGCACCGGTGAACGCGAGGAGCTGACGGCGGCCGAGGCCATCGCCCGCCTGTCGGCGTAACAGGGCCTTCGCCGCGACGGTTGGTTTCGCCCCGGCCGCCCTTACCCGTCCCATCCCGGGGGCCGGCCCCCGGGCCCCCGCCAGGGGCTCCGCCCCGGACCCCGTTTCGGGGGCCAGCCCCCGAACCCCCGCTCCTCAAACGCCGGAGGGGCTGATTTTGCGCGGACTGGGCTGCACCGCTGGGCTGAACTTTGCAGCCGAGGCCGGCATCAATCAGCCCGTCCGGCGCTTGAGGACGAGGCCGTTCAGGCCGATGGGGGTCTGGGGCGAAGCCCCGCAGGATGGGACGGGTAGGGGCGGCGGGGGCGACCCACCCCACGGCCACCCACCACCCCTACAACCACCCCGCGAACTCCAGCAACAGCTCCGCATGCTGGCCCCGCCCCACCCGCCGAGCCCGCACCCCCGACTCGACCGCACGGAACAGCGTCCACCCCCGCAACCGCTCCTGGTCCACGTCCAGCGACTCGGCCAGGCGCTTGACCCGGCGCCGGGTCGTCGCAGGGCCGGACGGCGAGGCGATCAGGTCCTCGACACGGTCCCGGACCAGGCGCGCCAGATCGAAGGCGCACTCACCGACGACGGGATCGGGCCCCACGGCCAGCCAGGGGCTGCGTTCGCCGGCGAGGACCTTGCTCTGGCGGAACGTGCCGTGCAGCAGCCGCGGCTCCGGCGGAGCCGCGAGCAGCTGCTCGCGGACCGCGAGCGCCGCGTCCACCAGCGGCAGCGTCTCCGCGTCGGCGCCCGCCCGCATCACCTCGGCCTGCCGCCCCGTCCGCTCGGCCACGGTCTCGAAGGCGTGCCCGGCAGGCGGCTCCACCCACAGCCGCCGCAACGTCCCGGCCGCCTCCAGCATGGACTTCGCCTCGGGCAACGACCGCACGGACACATCGGGATGCAACCGCTCCAGGAGCAGCACACCACCGGTCCCGGAGGGACTGGCGGGACCGGAGGACTCGAGGAGCCGCACCGTGCCCCGTCCGTCCCAGTGCGCGAGCGCGGCTCGCTCGGCCTCCGGCCGCGCGCGCGGTGGCGCGAGCTTGAGGACGGCGGGGGTCCCGTCGGGCAGCCGTACCAGCACTACAAGACTGCTGCGCCCGCCGGGCACCTGCACCCGCTCCACGGCCAACTCGCGTACAGAAACGGCCTGTTGAGCCGTTTCGGGCAGCTTCTCCAGCCAGTCGTCACCGGCCGGCGCCGTCTCGCCGAGCGCCCTGACGAGCCGCTGCGGCGGTTCGAAAGCCATACGCGAGTGTTCCCTTCCCACGTGCTCTACGTGCTCCGAAGTGCGTTACGTGCGGGGTGTCGACGGTGGCCCGGCCGCTGCGGCCCGCTCGGCGAGACCAGGGAAGGCTACGCTCCCGCCACGCCAGCGCGCCGCCCGGACCGCCGCCTCCCGCAAGGCCTGAGCGGCATCGCGCCGCCGCTCACCCCCGGCGGCCCGTACGACATCCGAGTACACACCGGCCACCCGCTCCTCGAGTTCGACGGCGAGCCGCACGGCCGCGTCGGCGTCGGTCACCGGGAACGGCAGCGCGTAAGCGGCCGCCGCCGGTTCGGGCTTCCCGTCCAGGTCCCGCACGGCCCGCGTGATCGCGTCGCGCCGGGCCCGATGCGCGTCGTACGCCGCCTGCGCCTCGGCCTGCCGCTCCTCGCCCACCTTTCCGCCGACGATCCCGTACCCGTACACCGCGGCGTGCTCGGCTCGCAGCGCGGCCTGCACGGCCTTCAGCTCGCCCGAAGCCTCCGCCTTCCCGGAAACCCCGGAACTCCCGGACCCGCTCACTTCCCGCCCTCCGTCAACAAGAACACGTGCACCGCACCGGCCGCCGCCACCGAGGCCAGCAGCCGCGCCAGCTCTCCCGGCAGCTCCTCGAGCGCCTTCGTACGGCGGTCCGCCAGCGCCCGCTCGGCCGAGGCCAGCTCGGCGAGGGCGTCCTCCTCGCGGGCCGGAACGCTCTCGGCCGGAGCACTCGCGGAAGCAGCGGGAGACGAAGAAGCCGAAGATGCCGAGGCGCTGGGAGCGGCAGACGCCCGCTTCCCGCCCCCGAACGCCTCCGCATGCCGTACGACCTCCGCCCGCAGCGGCGTCAAGGCCGACGCCAGCGCCGGATGCGCGGCGAGCACGGCCGCGTACCGCTCCGCGAGCCCCTCGCTGTCGCGTGCCGCACGCGCGCGTGCCCGATCGGCGGCGGAAGGGGCCTCCTTGGTGGTCTCGGAGGAGGAGTCGGAGGCGGAGCAGCCCGTGAGCAGCGCGGTGCCCGCACCGGCGGCTGAGGCGAGCAGGCTCCTTCGGCGCGGCCCGGAGGGCGAGCGCGACGGCAGGGTGAACGACAAGGCAGACGTCCTCGGCAGGCTCGTACGAAAGGAGGGGCGGCGACCGGAGCTCCGGGAGGCGCCTGCCCCCGATCAAGGTAACCCGCGGTGACGCCGGTGGACGGCAACACCCTCCTGGACCCGATACCCTTTGACCTGACACGCGACCTACCCACAACAGCACACGCGGCCGAGGAGTCACCCGGATGAGCACCACCCAGAGCGAGAGGCTGCGAGGACTGCTGGAGCCGCTCGTCAGCTCCCAGGGGCTCGATCTCGAGGAGATCGAAGTGGACTCGGTCGGACGTAAGCGTGTGCTGCGCGTCGTCGTCGATTCCGACGAAGGTGCCGACCTCGACCAGATCGCCGATGTGAGCCGCGCGCTCTCGGCGAAGCTCGACGAGACGGATGCGATGGGCGCGGGTGAGTACACCCTCGAGGTGGGAACGCCCGGTGCGGAGCGCGAGCTCAGGGAACACCGTCACTACGTACGTGCCGCCGGTCGGCTGGTGAAGTTCCAGCTGGCCGAGGGTGGCGAGGTGGTCGCTCGGATCCTCGAGGTGGACGACGACGGTGTGGACCTCGAAGTGCCCGGTGTGAAGGGGCGCAAGGCCACCGCCAGAAGGCTCGTCTTCGAGGAGATCGCCAAGGCGCGCGTCCAGGTCGAGTTCAGCCGCAAGGACAAGAAGGAAGAGGAGGCGTAGCCGTGGACATCGACATGAGCGCCCTGCGGGGCTTGGTACGGGAGAAGGAGATCTCCTTCGACCTGCTGGTCGAAGCGATCGAATCGGCCCTCCTCATCGCCTATCACCGCACCGAGGGAAGCCGCCGCCACGCGCGCGTGGAGCTCAACCGCGAGAGCGGCCATGTGACCGTGTGGGCGAAGGAGGATCCCGAGGACCTCGAAGAGGGCCAGGAGCCCCGCGAGTTCGACGACACCCCGACCGGCTTCGGCCGTATCGCCGCCACCACCGCCAAGCAGGTCATCCTGCAGCGCCTGCGCGACGCCGAGGACGACGCGACGCTCGGCGAGTACGCGGGCCGCGAGGGCGACATCGTCACCGGTGTGGTGCAGCAAGGGCGGGACCCCAAGAACGTACTCGTGGACATCGGCAAGCTGGAGGCCATCCTGCCGGTGCAGGAGCAGGTTCCCGGCGAGACGTACCAGCACGGGATGCGGCTGAGGTCGTACGTGGTCCGGGTGGCGAAGGGTGTCCGTGGGCCCTCCGTGACGCTGTCCCGGACGCATCCCAATCTGGTGAAGAAGCTCTTCGCTCTCGAAGTGCCGGAGATCGCCGACGGATCCGTCGAGATCGCCGCCATCGCCCGGGAGGCGGGGCACCGAACGAAGATCGCCGTCCGGTCCACCCGTTCGGGTCTGAACGCCAAGGGTGCCTGTATCGGGCCCATGGGCGGCCGTGTGCGCAATGTCATGGGCGAGCTCAACGGCGAGAAGATCGACATCGTCGACTGGTCCGACGACCCGGCCGAGATGGTCGCCAACGCGCTCTCCCCAGCCCGGGTCTCCAAGGTAGAGGTCGTGGACCTTGCCGCTCGCTCCGCGCGCGTGACGGTGCCGGACTACCAACTGTCCCTGGCGATCGGCAAAGAAGGGCAGAATGCCCGGCTCGCCGCCCGGCTCACCGGCTGGCGGATCGACATCCGTCCGGACACGGAACAGACCGGTGAGCAGACCGGTCAGCGGGCCGACGACCAGGGCGGGGAATAGATCGCGCCGCCTGGTCGCTGAGATCACGACAGTTTTATACGCGGCAACCGTTCGATTCTTGCCCCAAAGGGGTGAGGTCGGTGCGGGGAGGTAGACTTGATTGTGTCTGGCCGGACGCCAGCCCGAGCATGCCCTGAGCGCACGTGTGTGGGGTGCCGGGAGCGAGCGGCCAAGGACGATCTGCTGCGCATCGTGGCGGTCGGGGATGCATGCGTTCCCGATCATCGCGGTACGCTGCCCGGCCGGGGTGCCTATGTACACCCCGCCCTGGTCTGTCTCGACCTGGCGGTCCGCCGCCGGGCGTTCCCCCGGGCGCTGCGTGCCCAGGGAACGCTCGACACGGAGGCATTGCGCCAAGCTGTCGAGAAGACCGTTGCCGAGAAGGCAACACCGTAAGACGTGTCGCACGGAACCCCGTTGCGGCCCTGGTACCTCGCGAGTCTGAAAGCAGGTCGAGATTGCGATGAGCACTCGATGAGTACGCGATGAGTACGCCCATGAAGTAGCGACGGTCCGGACGCAACCCGGACCTAAAAGGAGCGAAGTGGCTAAGGTCCGGGTATACGAACTCGCCAAGGAGTTCGGGGTTGAGAGCAAGGTCGTCATGGCCAAGCTCCAGGAACTCGGTGAATTTGTCCGATCTGCGTCCTCGACCATCGAGGCGCCCGTTGTACGCAAACTGACTGACGCCCTCCAGCAGGGCAACGGCGGCGGCAAGCCCGCCCCGCGCAAGGCCGCGCCTGCCAAGCCGGCCACCCCCTCTCCGGCGCAGGCCGCCCGTCCGGCTGCCCCGCGCCCGCCGGCTCCGAAGCCGGCTGCCGCGGAGAAGCCCGCGGCTCCGGCCGGTGGGCCGGTGACTCCGGGGCCGCGTCCGACTCCGGGTCCCAAGCCGCCTGCGGCGAAGCCCGCTCCGGCATCTCCGGCTCCGGCAGCGCCCGAGTTCACGGCGCCTCCGGCGGCTCCCGCGGCGCCCTCGGGTCCGGCGGCATCCTCGGGTCCCGCGGCTCCCTCGGGTTCGCGTCCGGGTGGCGCCCGTCCCGGTGCCCCGAGGCCGGGTGCCCGTCCGGGTCCCGCTCAGGGCGGCGGCCAGGGTCGTGGCGACCGCGGTGACCGTCAGGGCGCGCCGCGTCCGGGTGGTCAGGGCTCGCGTCCGGGCGGCCGTCCGGCCGGCCCGCGTCCGGGCAACAACCCGTTCACCTCTGGTGGCTCCACCGGTATGGCGCGCCCGCAGGCGCCCCGTCCGGGCGGTGCCCCGCGCCCCGGTGGTGCTGGTGCCCCGGGCGCTCCGCGTCCCCAGGGCGCGGGCCAGGACCGTGGTCCCCGTCCGCAGGGTGGTCCCGGTGGCGCTCCGCGTCCCGGCGGCGGCCCCGGCGGCAACCGTCCGACTCCGGGCGGCATGCCTCGTCCGCAGGGTGGTCCCGGTGGCGCTCCGCGTCCCGGCGGCGGCCCCGGCGGCAACCGTCCGAACCCCGGCATGATGCCGCAGCGTCCGGCTGCCGGTAGCCCGCGTCCCGGCGGCGGTGGCCCCGGTGGCCGCGGTCCTGGTGGCGGCGGTCGTCCCGGTGGCGGTGGCGGCGGTCGTCCCGGTGGCGGCGGCTTCGCCGGTCGTCCCGGTGGCGGCGGCGGTGGCGGTTTCGCCGGTCGTCCGGGTGGTCCCGGTGGCGGTGGCGGCGGTTTCGCCGGTCGTCCCGGTGGTCCCGGTGGCGGCGGTGGCCGTCCCGGCTTCGGCGGTCGTCCGGGTGGTCCCGGTGGCCGTGGTGGCACGCAGGGTGCGTTCGGCCGTCCCGGCGGTCCGGCGCGTCGTGGCCGCAAGTCGAAGCGGCAGAGGCGCCAGGAGTACGAGGCCATGCAGGCCCCGTCGGTCGGCGGTGTGATGCTGCCTCGCGGCAACGGACAGACCGTCCGCCTGTCGCGCGGTGCGTCCCTCACCGACTTCGCGGAGAAGATCAACGCCAATCCGGCGTCGCTCGTCGCCGTGATGATGAACCTCGGCGAGATGGTCACTGCCACGCAGTCCGTCTCCGACGAGACCCTCCAGCTGCTCGCCAGCGAGATGAACTACGTCGTCGAGATCGTCAGCCCGGAGGAGGAGGACCGCGAGCTGCTCGAGTCCTTCGACATCGAGTTCGGCGAGGACGAGGGCGGCGAGGAGTTCCTCGCACCGCGTCCGCCGGTCGTGACCGTCATGGGTCACGTCGACCACGGTAAGACCCGACTGCTGGACACCATCCGCAAGACGAACGTCGTCGCGGGCGAGGCCGGCGGTATCACGCAGCACATCGGTGCGTACCAGGTCGCCACCAAGGTCAACGAGGAAGAGCGCAGGATCACCTTCATCGACACCCCGGGTCACGAGGCGTTCACCGCCATGCGTGCCCGAGGTGCCAAGTCGACCGACATCGCGATCCTCGTGGTGGCGGCCAACGACGGTGTGATGCCCCAGACGATCGAGGCGTTGAACCACGCCAAGGCGGCCGGTGTGCCGATCGTGGTCGCGGTCAACAAGATCGACGTCGAAGGCGCCGACCCGACCAAGGTGCGCGGTCAGCTCACCGAGTTCGGTCTGGTGGCCGAGGAGTACGGCGGCGACACGATGTTCGTCGACATCTCCGCCAAGCAGGGCCTCAACATCGAGAGCCTGCTGGAGGCCGTGGTCCTCACCGCGGATGCCTCGCTCGACCTGCGGGCCAACCCGGAGCAGGACGCGCAGGGCATCGCGATCGAGTCCCACCTGGACCGTGGCCGCGGCGCCGTCGCGACCGTCCTGGTCCAGCGAGGCACCCTGCGGGTCGGCGACACCATGGTGGTCGGCGACGCGTACGGCCGTGTCCGCGCGATGCTCGACGACAAGGGCGAGAACGTGGAAGAGGCGGGTCCCTCGACCCCGGTCCTCGTCCTCGGTCTCACCAACGTCCCGGGCGCCGGCGACAACTTCCTCGTCGTCGACGAGGACCGTACGGCCCGTCAGATCGCGGAGAAGCGTGCCGCTCGTGAGCGGAACGCCAACTTCGCCCGCCGGGGTGTCCGGTTCTCCCTGGAGAACCTGGACGAGGCCCTCAAGGCCGGTCTGGTGCAGGAACTCAACCTCATCATCAAGGGCGACGCGTCCGGTTCGGTGGAGGCTCTCGAGTCCTCGCTGCTCCAACTCGACGTCGGCGAAGAGGTCGACATCCGCATCCTGCACCGCGGTGTGGGTGCGGTCACCGAGTCGGACATCGACCTGGCGACCGGCTCCGACGCCATCGTCATCGGCTTCAACGTCCGCGCGGCCGGCCGTGCCTCGCAGATGGCGGAGCGCGAGGGCGTCGACGTCCGCTACTACTCGGTGATCTACCAGGCCATCGAGGAGATCGAGGCGGCCCTCAAGGGCATGCTCAAGCCGGAGTACGAAGAGGTCGAGCTCGGCACGGCGGAGATCCGCGAGGTCTTCCGCTCGTCCAAGCTGGGCAACATCGCCGGTGTGCTGGTCCGCTCCGGCGAGGTCAAGCGCAACACGAAGGCGCGGTTGCTGCGCGATGGCAAGGTCATCGCGGAGAACCTCAACATCTCCGGCCTGCGTCGCTTCAAGGACGACGTCACCGAGATTCGCGAAGGGTTCGAGGGTGGTATCAACCTCGGCAACTTCAACGACATCAAGGTGGACGACGTCATCGCGACGTACGAGATGCGTGAGAAGCCCCGCGGGTAACACGGGTGCATAAGGTTGGCCGGCGGGTTTCCCGCCGGCCAACCTTGCCGTTCCTGGGGAGCGGGTGGGGTTTTCGCCCCCGCCGCCCCTACCCGTCCCACCCTCGGGGCTCCGCCCCGGACCCCCGGTCCTCAAACGCCGGACGGGCTGATTTCAGCCCGTCCGGCGTTTGAGGACGAGGCCGTCAGGCCGATGGGGGTCTGGGGCGCAGCCCCAGCGGGGTCCGGGGCGGAGCCCCGAGGGGTCCAGGGGCGCAGCCCATGGTGGGGCTCTGGGGCGCAGCCCCAGGGATGGGACGGTCAGGGGCGGCGGGGGCGAAAACCCCGTCGAGCCGCACCGGCCCCCCGTTGTACCGTTCTTGACGTCCCTGCCAAGAGCTTGGCGGGTCATCTACCCCGTACCGGCGGGACATCCGGACACACATGTACGTGGGGACTCTGTCCTTCGATCTGCTCCTCGGCGACGTACGGTCGCTGAAGGAGAAGCGTTCCGTCGTCCGGCCGATCGTGGCGGACCTCCAGCGCAAGTTCGCGGTGAGCGCCGCGGAAGTAGGCGATCAGGACCTGTACCGACGGGCCGAGATCGGGCTGGCGGTGGTCTCGGGGGACGCGGGGCATCTGACGGAGGTACTGGACCGGTGCGAGCGCATGGTCGCCGGCCGGCCGGAGGTGGAGCTGCTGTCCGTACGACGGCGGCTGCACGGCGACGACGACTGACCGTGCACGACGATGGACTGTGCACGCGGAACACGCGGACAACGCGGAACAGGCAAGAAAGAGGGAGACGGACCAGTGGCCGACAACGCGCGGGCGAAGAGGCTGGCGGACCTCATCCGAGAGGTGGTGGCCCAGAAGCTGCAGCGCGGGATCAAGGACCCGCGGCTCGGTTCGCAAGTCACCATCACGGACACCCGGGTCACCGGGGATCTGCGGGAGGCGACCGTCTTCTACACGGTGTACGGGGACGACGAGGACCGGGCAGCCGCGGCAGCCGGCCTGGAGAGCGCCAAGGGCGTGCTCCGCTCGGCGGTCGGGGCGGCGGCGGGCGTGAAGTTCACCCCGACCCTCAGCTTCGTGGCGGACGCGCTGCCGGACACCGCCAAGACCATCGAGGACCTGCTCGACAAGGCACGGGCCTCGGACGCGAAGGTGCGCGAGGTCTCGGCCGGCGCCAGCTTCGCGGGTGACGCGGACCCGTACAAGAAGCCGGACTCCGACGACGAGGCGGCCGGTGCAGTCGAGCCGGCGGAGACGGACGGCGACGCCCCGGCATGACCCAGAAGAACCGCACGCCCGACGGCCTGGTCATCGTCGACAAGCCGTCGGGCTTCACTTCGCACGACGTGGTCGCCAAGATGCGCGGGATCGCGAAGACCCGCCGCGTCGGACACGCGGGCACCCTCGACCCGATGGCCACGGGCGTGCTCGTTCTCGGCGTCGAGAAGGCGACCAAGCTCCTCGGCCATCTCGCGCTCACCGAGAAGGAGTACCTGGGGACGATCCGGCTCGGGCAGACATCCGTCACCGATGACGCCGAAGGGGACATCACGGCCTCCGCCGACGCCTCGGGGATCCCCCGGGACGCCGTCGACGCCGGGATCGCCAAGCTCACCGGCGACATCATGCAGGTGCCGTCCAAGGTCAGCGCCATCAAGATCGACGGCGTGCGCTCGTACAAGCGGGCCCGCGAAGGCGAGGACTTCGAGATCCCGGCCCGGCCGGTCACGGTCTCCTCCTTCTCCGTGTACGACGTCCGGGGCGCCGTCGCCGAGGACGGTACGCCCGTACTGGACCTGGTCGTCTCGGTGGTCTGTTCTTCGGGGACGTACATCCGTGCGCTGGCCCGCGACCTCGGCGCCGACCTGGGTGTCGGCGGCCATCTGACGGCGCTGCGCCGCACCCGTGTCGGCCCCTACAAGCTGGACTCCGCGCGCACGCTCGACCGGCTCCAGGAGGAGCTGACGGTGATGCCGCTGGCGGAGGCGGCCGCGGCGGCGTTCCCCCGCTGGGACGTGGACGCGAAGAGGGCGCGACTGCTGACGAACGGGGTGCGGCTCGAGATGCCCGAGGCGTACGCGGGCGCCGGCGCCGTCGGGGTGTTCGATCCCGAGGGGCGATTCCTCGCGCTGGTGGAGGAGCAGAAGGGCAAGGCGAAGAGCCTGGCCGTCTTCGGCTGACCGGGACTGACCGGCGGGGTGCGGCCCGTCACAGGGCCCATGCCGATGCGGGACGAGGGTGTGCGGCATGGCACCCTGGGACCTGCGTATGAGAGACCTGCGTATAAAGGCGATCGGTACGCAGCCAATACGGACACGGGTTCTACGAGGAGCGGTCACAGTGCAGCGCTGGCGTGGCTTGGAGGACATCCCCCAGGACTGGGGGCGCAGCGTCGTCACCATCGGCTCGTACGACGGCGTCCACCGCGGGCACCAGCTGATCATCCGGCATGCCGTGGAGCGGGCACGTGAGCTGGGCGTTCCGTCCGTTGTCGTCACGTTCGACCCGCACCCGAGCGAGGTCGTGCGCCCCGGCAGCCATCCGCCCCTGCTCGCCCCGCACCACCGCCGCGCCGAGCTGATGGCGGAGCTCGGTGTCGACGCCGTGCTCATCCTGCCGTTCACCACCGAGTTCTCGAAGCTCTCGCCCGCCGAATTCGTCGTCAAGGTCCTCGTCGACAAGCTGCACGCCAAGGCGGCCGTCGAGGGCCCGAACTTCCGCTTCGGCCACAAGGCCGCCGGGAACGTGGCGTTCCTGATCGAGCAGGGCAAGACGTACGACTTCGAGGTCGAGGTCGTCGACCTGTACGTGACCGGCGAGGCCGGCGGCGGCGAACCCTTCTCCTCCACGCTCACCCGAAGGCTCGTCGCCGAGGGCGACGTCGAGGGCGCGCGCGAGATCCTCGGCCGCCCGCACCGCGTCGAGGGCGTCGTCGTACGCGGCGCCCAGCGCGGCCGTGAACTGGGCTTCCCGACCGCCAACGTCGAGACGCTGCCGCACACCGCGATCCCCGCCGACGGTGTCTACGCCGGCTGGCTGCACGCGCAAGGCGAGGCCATGCCCGCCGCGATCTCCGTCGGCACGAACCCGCAGTTCGAGGGCACGGAGCGGACCGTCGAGGCGTACGCCATCGATCGCGTCGGCCTCGACCTGTACGGCCTGCATGTCGCGGTCGACTTCCTGGCCTTCGTCCGCGGACAGGCCAAGTTCGACTCCATCGAGGGCCTGCTGGAGACGATGGCGCAGGACGTGAAGCGCTGCCGGGAGCTGGTGGAGGCGTACGAGGGGGAGTAGGCGGCGGTTGTACGCGACTGGGGGAGCCCGTAGCCATCACAGCGCCGGGCGCCCCCATTTACGTATCGACAAAGCCGACTGCTACTGCCGCACCTGCTCAACGGGCGCCGCCCCGACGGCATCTGCCCAATGGCAAGCCACTTGGGTCCGGCCGTCCCCGGCCAGTACCGGCAGCTCCTGTCCGCGGCAGGCGTCCGCGACCGAAGCGCGTTCGGCCTCGCCGCTCGCGAGGACCTGGCAGCGGGCGTGGAAACGGCAGCCGGAGGGGATGCGGGAGGGGTCCGGGGGTTCGCCGGTGAGGACCACCGGATCGCCGGGTGCCTCCGGCAGGACCGACAACAGGGCTCGGGTGTACGGGTGTTGGGGTGCCGTCAGGACCTGCTCCACCCCTCCTGTCTCCACGACCCGGCCCAGGTACATCACCGCGACCCGGTCGGCGATGTTCCACGCGAGGCCTAGGTCGTGCGTCACCACGAGGGCGGACAGGCCGAGTTCGGTGCGCAGGCGCAGCAGGAGGGCCAGGATCTCGCCGCGTACGGAGGCGTCGAGGGAGGCCACCGGCTCATCGGCGACGATGAGTTCGGGCTCCAGGACGAGTGCGCCCGCGATGACGACGCGCTGCCGCTGTCCGCCGGACAGTTCGTGCGGGTAGCGGAGGAAGAAGCGCTCCGGGGGACGCAGCCCGGCCCGGGAGAGGGCCTCGGCGACCGCCGCCCGCTCGTCACCCGCGTACCCGTGGATACGCAGCCCTTCCGCCACCGCGTCGTACACCGTGTGCCGCGGATTGAGCGAGCCGCTCGGATCCTGAAGCACCAGCTGAACGCGCCTGCGGTACGCCTTGAGGGCCCGCGAGGAGTAGCCAAGGGGCTCTCCGCCGAAGGTCACGCGACCCGCGGTCGGCTGGACGAGCCCGAGCAAGGATCGCGCCAGCGTCGTCTTGCCGCATCCCGACTCCCCGACCAGCGCGACGATCTCCCCGGGCCGGATGTCGAGGTCGACCCCGTCGACAGCACGGGCCTGGGCTGCGCCGTGGCGACCTGGGAAGGCGACGTGCAGGCCTTCGGCGCTGAGGAGGGGCGCCGCCCCGGAGGGCGGGGGAGGAGTGGTGCTCGTCATGGCGTACTGCTCCTCGCTTCTCCGACGGCATCTCCAACAGCTTCTCCAACGGCTTCTCCGACGACTTCGCCTGCGGCGGATGCGCTGTCGGCCTCGGCCTCGGTCGTGGCCGACACCGCGTCGGAATCTGCGGCGGTCCCAGCCGGTCCTGGCAACCCCACGTGGACGCACGCCGCCCTGCGTGCCGGTCCCGCGTCGCGCAGCTGCTGGTCCTCCGTCGCGCACGCGTCCAAGGCCTTCGAGCAGCGCGGATGGAACGTGCAGCCGCAGGGCAGGGCGGCCGGATCCGGGGGGTCGCCCGGCAAGCCGCGTGGCGCGAAACGTGAGGCAGGGTCGCCGATGCGCGGGAAGGCCGCTGACAGAGCCCGGGCGTACGGATGGTGGGCGTTCTCGTGGACCGACCGCGCCGGGCCCTCCTCGACCACCCGGCCCGCGTACATCACCGCGAGCCGGTCGCAGGTGTCGGACAGGACCGCCAGGTCGTGGCTGATCATGATGAGGCCCAGGTCCTGTTCGGCGACGAGCTGCTCGATCAGGCGGAGGATCTGCGCCTGGATCATCACGTCGAGGGCCGTGGTCGGCTCGTCGGCGATGATCAGGCGGGGGTCACAGGCCAGAGCCATGGCGATCATGACGCGCTGCCGTTGGCCGCCCGACAGCTCGTGCGGGTACGCGGACGCGCGCGCCGCCGGAAGGCCCACGTGCTCCAGGAGTTCGCCGGTCTTCTTACGGGCGCCCGCGGGCGTCGCCTTCCTGTGCAGCAGGATGGGCTCGGCGATCTGGTCGCCGACGCGGTGCACGGCGTTGAGCGAGTGCATGGCGCCCTGGAACACGATCGAGGCACCGGCCCACCGAACCGCCCGTACCCGCCCCCACCTCATGCCCAGTACGTCCTCGCCGTCCAGGAGAATCTCCCCGGACACCCGGGTCCCGGACGGCAGCAGCCTGAGCAGCGCGAGCGCCAGCGTCGACTTGCCGCAGCCCGACTCACCCGCCAGGCCCAGCTTCTGGCCCGCGTCCACGGTGAGGTTCACCCCGCGCACGGCGGCGGCCCCACCCGCGTACGTCACTTCGAGGTCGCGTACCTCCAGGAGCCTCAACGGGCCACCCCCAGCCTGGGGTTGAGAACGGACTCGACCGCGCGCCCGCACAGCGTGAACGCGAGGGCGACCACGGCGATCGCGATGCCTGGCGGCACCAGATACCACCACTTCCCCGAACTGACCGCGCCCGCCTCCCGCGCGTCCTGCAGCAGCCCGCCCCAGGAGACCACCGTCGGATCACCGAGCCCGAGGAACGCCAGCGTCGCCTCGGCGAGGATCGCGGAGGAGATGATCAGTGTCGTCTGGGCCAGCACCAGCGGCATGACGTTCGGCAGGACATGGCGGGACATGATGTGCCCGTGGCCGCCGCCGAGCGCCTTGGCGCGTTCGATGTACGGCCGCGACTCCACGGCGAGGGTCTGGGCGCGCACCAGTCGGGCCGTGGTCGGCCAGGTCGTGACGCCGATCGCCAGGATGATCGTGCTGAGCGAGCGGGACATCACGGTGGCGAGCGCGATCGCGAGCACCAGTGTCGGCATGACCAGGAACCAGTCCGTGATCCGCATCATCACGGTCGCGTACCAGCCCCGGAAGTGCCCGGCGGTGATCCCGATCAGCGCCCCGATCGCCACCGACAACACCGCCGCGAGCAGCCCCACGAGCAGCGAGACCCGCGAGCCCCAGACCACCAGACCGAGCAGGCTGCGGCCGAACTGGTCCGTCCCCAGGGGGAATCCGGCACTCGGACTCTCCAGCGGCCCGCCCGGCGCATCCGTCACGCTCTGCACATCGGAGCCGATGGTCAGCGGCGCTGTCAGCGCGACCAGCGCGAAGAGCACCAGGGCGGCGAGGCCGAAGAGCCCAGCGCGGTGCGAGCGGTACTGCTTCCAGAAGCGGGCCGCCGAGTGACGGCGCCGCTGCCGGGCGAGCGCGCGCGGACTCGCCTTGGCGACAGGGGTAGTTGCTTCGGTTGTCATCGGCCCACCCGGGGGTCGAGCAGCGGATAGATCAGATCGGCCAGCGTGTTCATCACGATCACCGCCGCCGCGAAGATGAAGAACAGCCCCTGGACCAGCGGAAGATCGGGCACGCTCAGCGCCTGGTAGAAGAGCCCGCCGAGGCCTGGCCAGGAGAAGACGGTCTCGACGAGGATCACACCCGCGACGGTCCGCCCGAGATTGACGAAGATCAGCGTCACGGTCGGCAGCATCGCGTTCGGCACGGCATGGCGACGGCGTACGAGATCGTCCCGGAGTCCCTTGGCCCGCGCGGTGGTCAGATAGTCGCTGCCCATCTCGTCCAGCAGCGCGGACCGCGTGACGAGCAGGGTCTGCCCGTACTCCACCGCGGCCAGCGTGATCACGGGCAGGATCAGGTGATGGGCGACATCGAGGACGTACGCGAATCCCTCCTCGCCGCCCGACTCCATGCCGCCGGTCGGGAAGAGACCGGGAATCGGGCCGATGCCCACCGCGAAGACGATGATGAGCAGCAGCCCCAACCAGAACGACGGAATCGAGTAAAGGGTCAGCGCCAGACCGGTGTTGAGCCGGTCTCCGACGCCGCCCTGGCGCCAGGCGGCACGCGTACCGAGGAAGACGCCGAGCGCCGTGTAGAGGACGAACGCCGTGCCGGTGAGCAGCAGTGTGTTCGGCAGCGCCTCGGTGATCTTGTCGATCACGGGCGCGTTGAACTGGTACGACGTTCCGAGATCGCCGGTGAATGCCTTGCCGCAGTACTCCGTGAACTGCTGCCAGAGCGGGAGATCCAGTCCGAACTCCCGCCGGTAGGTGGCGAGTTGCTCGGCCGACACCTGGCGCCCGCCCGTCATGTGCTTCACCGGGTCGCCGGGGATCA
Source organism: Streptomyces sp. NPDC048825 (assembly GCF_043198355.1). Lineage (NCBI taxonomy): Bacteria > Bacillati > Actinomycetota > Actinomycetes > Kitasatosporales > Streptomycetaceae > Streptomyces > Streptomyces sp. NPDC048825. The sequence continues at coordinate 45,413 of NZ_JBICUR010000030.1, read as the reverse complement.
GCCGGAAGAGGAAGAAACTGGTGACGAGGACGGCGAGCAGCGAGACGGCCGCGCCGCCCACCTTGCCCGCCACATACCGCAGATACGCGGTTCTCGTGCGCGTCCGCGGCCCGCGGACCGACGGCCCGGTCTCGACGGGGCCGTCGGTCTTCTCGGCCTTCTCGACCAGCGAGGGTGTCGCTTCAGCGGTCATACGGTCATGAACTCTCACTCGGCTCATCGGTGGGGGCACTCGGCGGAGCGTTCGGTGGGGGTAGGGCTGCTCAGGGTTTTCGGCGGCGGCTATTCGCGGTCTTCGGCACTCGCGCGGCGACGCAGCCCGAAGAACGAACCGACGCCCGCCAGGATCACGACACCCGCGACGATGCCGATGATGACGCCGGCGGAGCTCGACTCCTCGGAGGCCTCGCCGACGGCGGCCGGAGTCGCCGACCACCAGCCCCAGTAGCCGTCCTGGCCGTAGATGTTCCCCGCGTCCAGAGGCATCGTCATGATCGACTCGATCTGGTCGGTGCGATAGGCCTCGACCGCGTTCGGGTACGCCATGACGTTCATGTACCCGGTCTCGTACAGCCGCGACTGCAACTGCTTGACGAGGTCCGCCCGCTTCGCGGCGTCGTACTCGGCAAGCTGCTTCCCGTACAGCTCGTCGTACTGCTTGTCGCAGATGAAGTTGTCCGTCGCGCCGGTGTCCTTGGGTGTCGCCGGGAGCGCGGCGCAGGTGTGGATGGACAGGACGAAGTCGGGATCGGGGTTGACCGACCAGCCGTCGAAGGCGAGGTCGTACTCTCCGGCGAGCCATGGATCGGTCACGTTGTCCAGGCAGTTGAGGGTGACGCCGATGCCGAGATCGCCCCACCACTCCTGGAGATACTTGCCGACCGCCTTGTCCTGAGGGTCCGTCGCATGACACAGGACGCGGTAGTTGATCGGCTTGCCGTCCTTGCCTACGCGCTTGCCGTCGCCGTTCTTCTTGTAGCCCGCCTGGTCGAGGAGTTGATTCGCCTTGTCCGGGGCGTGCGACAGTTTCTGGCCATCCGTTGGTTTCCAGTGGTATGTCGAAAAGCGCGGCGGGATGTAGCCCTCTCCCTCGACCGCGTGGCCCTGGAAGACCTTGTCGATGATGGTCTTGCGGTCCACGGCCATGAACAGGGCCTGACGGACCTTCTGATCGAGCAGCGACGCATGGCCGTCGCCGAACTTCTCACCGTTCTTGGCCCGCGCGCCAGGGTTGGTCGCGAGCGCGTAGAAACGGCGGCCGGGCGCGTCGTTGACCTTGATGTTCTCCTCGCCCTCGAGGGACGCGGCCTGCGCCGGTGTCAGGGCGGGGGCGCCCGCGACGAAGGAGACCTCGCCCTTGCGCAGGGCGGCGACGGCGGCATCCTGGTCCTTGTAGTAACGGAAGACCAGCTCGTCGAACTTCGGAGCTCCACGCCAGAAAGACGTGTTGGCCTTCAGCCGTACGAAGCTGTCGGCGGCGTAGTCGGTGACGACGAACGGCCCGTTGCCGACGATGGGGTACGTCTTGTCGTTGTTGAACTTCGAGAAGTCGCCGACGTTCTCCCACACATGCTTCGGCACGATCGGCACGTCCAGCGCGGCCATCGTGGCCTGCGGCTTCTTCAGTTCGATGACGAGCTTGGTAGGGCTCGGGGCGGTGACCTTGCGGAAGTTCGCGACGAAGCTGCCGTTCGCGGTGGCCGCGCCGTCGTCGGTCATCATCTTGTTGAACGTCCACGCCGCGTCCTCGGCGGTGGCCTGCTTGCCGTCCGACCACTTGGAGTTGTCCCGGATGGTGTACGTCCAGGTGAGCTTGTCGGCGGAGGGCTCCCACTTGGTGGCCAGGCCCGGGACCGCGTGGTTGTCCTTCGGGTCGTAGTTGGTCAGGTACTCGTACATGAGCCGGTGAATGCTCGTACTGACCAGCCGCGTCGCCAGGAACGGGCTCAGCGAGTCGACGCTCTGCGCCACGGCGACGGTCAGTACGTCTTTGCCGTCGTCGGCTGCCGCTTGGGCGCGCTGGGGTGCCGGGTTCAGGGGGGTGGTGAGGCCGGCTGTGAGGGTGAGGGCGGCGGTGGCGGCGGCCGCGAGGAGGCGGTGGGGGCGGAGGAAGCGGCGGGTGTGGTGGGGGGTGCGCTTGGTCCTGTCGTACTGGTCGTATGTGTCCATGGCTCGCAGACCTCGCTGACCTCGCGTCATCACCGGGAGTTGGTGTGCGTGTTTATCAGCGACGCCAGGCGTGCGTCAACGGCGGATACACCCCATGTGGCCTGCGGAAATAACGAGTTGGCGCGTATTTGGCGACCATTGGTCCAGACCGGTGAAGGGGGCCTGGTAGGGGCCTGACGGTGGGCCTGGGAGAAGGCGTGGGGGTAGGCCCGGGCGTGGTATCGGGGCTGGTCTGAGGGTGTTTCTGGGGTGATGGGTGGGGTGCCTGTGCGGCCTCGTACGAGGGTCTGTGCGGGCGAACGCGAAGGGCCCGCCGCCGTTGAGGAACGGGGCGGGCCCTTCGCGTGGAACCGGTGGGTGGGATTCGGCCGGTTGGGTTACTGCGGGGGTTGTTGCGGTGGCGGGGTTCGGCTCTGGTTCTGACCCTGGCCCTGGCCTTGGTTCTGGCCTTGGCCCTGGTTCTGCCCTTGGTCTGCCTGCGGTGGCTGGTTCGGCTGGAAGGGCTGACCCGGCTGGAACTGCTGGCCCGGGGCGGGCGGTTGGAACGGGGCGCCCGGTTGGGCGTGTCCGGGGTGGCCGGGCTGAGGTTGTGCGGGTGCCGGGCCGCCGGGCTGGGGCTGCTGAGGCGGTTGCGGTTGTCCTGGCTGGGGTTGGGCGGCCTGGCCGGGCTGCGGGAATCCGTAACCGCCGGGCTGAGGCGGTGTGGGTCCGCCCGAGTGGGGCTGCCAACCCTGGGGTGCGGGTGCACCGGGGTGGCCTGGCTGCCCGGGCGGCTGGGAGTAACCGCCGGGCTGGGCTCCAGGCTGGGGCTGGGCACCGGGGTGAGGGCCGGGCTGGTGGCCGGGCTGGTGGCCGGGCGGGGGTTGGGCACCCGGTTGGTGGCCGGGCTGGGGCTGCGCGCCCGGCTGTTGCGGGTACGGCTGGCCGCCTGGCTGACCCGGGTGCTGGGGGTACGCCTGGCCCGGCTGGCCCTGCGCCGGGACCTGGCCGGGGACGGACTGGCCCGGCAGGGGCGGCGCGGCGACCGGCGGCGGGTTGCCGTCCGACGTCCACAGGCCCTGCGACTGCTGGTGCCGCGCGATGTCCTCGGCGACCAGCGCCGAGAGGTTGAAGTACGCCTCGCGCACCTTCGGCCGCATCATGTCGAGGTCGACCTCGGCGCCTGCCGCCAGGTGCTCATCGAACGGTACGACGATCACGCCACGGCACCGCGTCTCGAAGTGGCTGACGATGTCGTCCACCTTGATCATCTTGCCGGTCTCACGCACTCCGGAGATGACGGTGATGGACCGCGACACCAGGTCGGCGTACCCGTGCGCGGACAGCCAGTCCAGCGTCGTACTGGCGCTGCTCGCACCGTCCACGGAGGGCGTCGAGATGATGATGAGCTGGTCGGCGAGGTCGAGTACGCCGCGCATGGCGCTGTAGAGAAGGCCCGTACCGGAGTCGGTCAGGATGATCGGGTACTGCTTGCCGAGGACGTCGATCGCGCGCCGGTAGTCCTCGTCGTTGAACGTCGTCGAGACCGCCGGGTCGACGTCGTTGGCGATGATCTCGAGCCCCGAGGACGCCTGCGAAGTGAACCGCCGGATGTCCATGTACGAGTTGAGGTACGGGATCGCCTGGACGAGGTCACGGATGGTGGCCCCGGTCTCGCGGCGCACGCGACGGCCGAGCGTACCGGCGTCCGGGTTGGCGTCGATCGCGAGGATCTTGTCCTGCCGTTCGCTGGCGAGCGTGGAGCCCAGCGCGGTTGTCGTGGTCGTCTTGCCGACGCCGCCCTTGAGGCTGATGACGGCGATGCGGTAGCAGGACAGCACCGGAGTCCGGATGAGCTCGAGCTTCCGCTGCCGCTCGGCCTCCTCCTTCTTGCCCCCGATCTTGAAGCGTGAGGATGCGGCCGCCGTACGCCCGCTCTTCGCCTTCTGCTTCTTGTTGTTGAGCAGCCGGTCCGACGACAGCTCAACGGCCGCCGTGTACCCGAGCGGCGCCCCCGGGTTGGTGGGCTGCCGCTGATCATGCCGAATGGCCTGCGGCCAGGCGGCCCCGGCACGGGGGTCGACGGGCGGCTGCCCGTCCGGCTGACCCTGCTGCCCCGGCTGGGGCATGGGCGGCTGCTGACCCTGCTGGTGCGGATGCGGTACGCCGGGCTGGTGCTGGTCGGCACCGGCCTGCGGGTTCGGCTGGTGCGGGAGGGGCTGGCCGCCCTGCGGTGGGTACGGCTGGCCGGGGTGGGGCTGAGCGTGGGGCGGCTGGGGCGCGCCCTGCTGCGTCGGCGCCGAAGCTCCGGGCCCGGGCTGACCGGGCCCCTGCGCATGCTGCCCGGGGGCGGGTGCCTGGGGGAACCCGTAACCGCCTTGCTGAGCTGGCGAGTTGGGTGCAGCGGAGTTGGTGGCTGCGGGCGTGCCGGGCTGCGGGAATCCGTAACCGGCCTGCGGGCTGGGCGCCTGTGGCGGCTGCGCCTGCGCTTGCGCGGCGGCAGGAGGCTGAGCGGCGGGCTGCCCTGGTGCCGAAGCCGGGGGCTGACCGGCGCCCTGGGCTTGTTGTCCTGGCACGGGCGCCTGCGGAAAGCCGTAACCCCCCTGCTGGGCGGGCGAGTTGGGCTGGGCTGAGTCTGCGGCGCCTGCGGGTGTGCCGGGCTGCGGGAGTCCGCCGGTGGACTGGCCGGGCTTGTTGGGCGTGCCCGGAGCGGCGTTCCCTGGCTGGGGGAATCCGTAACCGGACTGCGGGCTGGGCGCCTGTGGCGGCTGCGCCTGCGCTTGCGCGGCGGCAGGAGGCTGAGCGGCGGGCTGCCCTGGTGCCGAAGCCGGGGGCTGACCGGCGCCCTGCGCCTGCTGTCCAGGCGCGGGCGGCTGCGGGAATCCGTAAGCGCCTTGCTGGACGGGCGAGTTGGGGATAGCGGGGTTGGCGGCAGCACCTGCCGGCGTACCGGGCTGCGGGAACCCGCCGACCGGCTGGCCGGTGTTGGGCGTCTCCGGCGCAGGGCTCCCGGGCTGGGGGAATCCGTAGCCGGCGTGTTGACCGGGCGCCTGGGGCGCGCCGGAGTTGGTGGCGGCGCCCGCGGGCGCGCCAGGCTGCGGGAACCCATAACTCGCGCCGTGCCCGGGCGGGTTGGGCGCACCCTGCGCCGGAACGTTCGGCGTCTGGGGAGCGGGGCCGTTACCCGGCCGCGGGAATCCGTAGCCGCCCTGAGCCTGCGGCTGGGCGGGGCTGTCCTGCGGAGCCGTCGTCGCGGCACCCGGCTGCGGGAATCCGTAACCACCTTGGGCGGCCGGAGGCGCGGCCGGGCCGGCCTGCTGGAAGTCGGGGCTGCCCTGCGGCGCCGGTGTCGTACCCGGGTTGCCGCCCTGTGGGCTCGGTGCGGTACCAGGCGGCGTACCGAACTGCGGGAAGCCCGGGCCCCCCGGATTCCCAGGAGGCGAACCAGCCCCGGAACCGCCTGCCGCAGGCGCCGAAGGCGTGGCGTCGGCGGCCGGAGCGGGCCCCGACCCCCCATCCGCGCGCTGGCCCGGCACGGCAGGAGTCCCCGGAACAGCAGGCCAAGCCTGAGGCGCAGGCTGCGGTGCCTGCGGCTGGAACGGCTGCTGCCCCTGCGGCGGCACCGACGGCTGCGCCTGCCCCCCTGCCTGTCCGTCTTCGCTCTGGCTGTCGCTCTCCGCGGACGTGGGCCACTGTGCCGCCGTAGCAGGCGATGCAGGCTGATACGCGGGCGGCAGCGGCGGAAGCCCACCCTGCGGCAACGGCGGCGGAGCCCACGCCGGAGGCGCGTCCTGCACCGCATCGTCTGCCTCCGAACCAAGCCCCGGCACTACGTCCTGAGGTTCGGCGTCCTGACGCCCCGCGTCCCGAGGTGCCGCATCCTGAGGCTCTGCATCCTGAGGCCCTGCGTCCTGAGGTTCCGCGTCCGCAGGCTCACCCTGCCCCGGCTGAGCGTCCTCCGGCTCGGCATCGTCACCCGGCAGGGCAGCCTCGGGCTCCGCGTCCTGGGGCTCCAGGTCCCTCGCAGGAACCGCGTCGTTGACCTCGTCGTCTTCGGCCTCGGCGTCCTCAGTAGAACCCGCGGGAACGACATCGACCCGGGGGAGGCCGGCAACATCAGCGGACTCTTCCACGACGCCGCCGACGTCGCCTTCGTCGTCCTCCGCCTCGCCGGCCCCCTCGACCAAACCCTCCGAGGATGCCCCCTCAACCTCTTCCTCTTCGTCTACGCCATCGACGCCACCGTCGCTCGACCCACTGCCGAAAGCCGACACCTCGACAGCATCCGAGTCGTCACCAACATCCGAGTCGGCGTCAGCGACAGCTTCGACCTCATCGGAGCGGAGCGAGTCGCCCCCGTCCTCAAGCCCAGCGCTCTCTTCAGCCGAGTCGGCGGAGACATCGCCGGCCGACTCCTCGACGACAGACTCATCGACAGCCGCCGATTCCTCGACAACCGCTGAACCGTCGCCGGCCTCCGAGCCCTCGGTCTCCGCAGCCCGCTCCTGAATCTCCCTCTTAAGAGCGACAGCGGAAATCCGCATGGTGGCGCCACTCTCCAGATCGCCATTCTCCGCCTCGTCCGCCTCGCCCTCCTCAGGAGCAGGAGCACCGGCAACGGGAGCCGGAAGCACAGGCGCATCCCACGGAGCCTGAAAACCGCCCCCTACAGGCAGATTGGGCAGAGCGGTAGGACTGCCGGCGTCAGCGGCAGGCGCCCCGGCCGACGCATCGGATGTACGCCACCCCGGCTCGAACCCGCCCCCCACCGGCAACTTGGGCACAGCTCCCGGACCCTCAGCAGCCGACGAACCCTCGGCAGCAGAAGCCCCCTCCGCAGCCGCCGAACTGTCGTCAGCCGCAGCCTCCTCAGCCGTACCCGCCTCCTCCGCCACCGGAGAAACGGCAGAGGCGGGGGAACCGAGGGGATCAGCGGAATCAGGAGGGGCGGCCGAGACCGGGTAAGCCGGAGAAACTGGAGAAGAAGATGCCTCCTCCGAACTACCCGACGCATTCTGCGTATACCAGGCAGGCGGCGCGTAATCGATGGTGAACTCGCCCGTCGTCTCGACGGCGGACTCGGCGTCGGACTGGTCATCGCCGGGTGTGGCCCAGCCCCCGCGGATCCCGTCCCGATCGCTGTTCACAATTCCTCCTGGTGTGGTCGAGCACCGTCATGCCGTGCTGGGGCGACCGTTCTAGTCGACCGAGGCCGTCTGATCCACCCGGTTCTCCCCCTGTGACGCGGCCGACCCGCCCACGGGTTCTCGTGCCGCACCCCACCCAGCCTAATCACCGCAACAACCCCCACGGCAGGCCCGCCCACCCTCAGCACCTACCCACTACGTCACACTCCGCCCCAGAAGTGACATACGCGATCAGCGAATTGGCGAACAACCGCGCAAAAGGCGAACATCGAACCGCCCGGGACCCGCGTTCAAACCGCCCGAGTCCGTTCCAAGGTTCGCAAATCCAGACCCTCAGTCCATCCTTCGTGGCGTACCCAACAATCCGGTCTCGGCGTCCGTCGGCTGCGTCATCACGTACTGCCGGTCGCGATCGCTGCACCAAAGGGTGAGGCCGTCGGAGAGACCGGGCAAGGACTCCACCTCGGGTCGCGGCAGCGCCATCGTGCGGCCGAGCTCCGCCGCCTCGTCCGGCGAGACTCGCTGCACGCCGACGAGATGCGCCTGCCGCACGAGCCGCGGAGCCACCGGGCTGAGGTACGGCAGCAGGGTCAGCACCGACTGCCAGGGCCCGGAGACGACCCGGCCGCGCGGCGGCCGCATACCGCAGTCCCGGACCACCAGCACGGGCGTACCGGCTGAGGTGCCCTGCGGCGGCACCCGCCCGACGTCGTACACGGCCAGCCCGTTCTGCCCGCCGCCCATGGCGTGCACCATCTGTATCCAGGCCTGCGGCCGCCCCGTCTCCACGGCCACCCGCGCTCCCGTCGCCGCCGCCCTGAGCGCGATGACCTGCACGGTCCACAGCCCACCGATGAGGACGACGTCGTACGGAGTCGGCCGATTGAGCCCCAACACCGCGGGGCGCCCCTCCGCGTCCACGCCGATGACGACGCCGTCGTCTCCGATGGGCAGGGCGAGGGCGTCCAGCTGGTCGACGGACAGGGAGTGGCGAGCGTGCCGCGGGCCGATCAACCCGAGGCCGCTGCGCAGGAGTTCGCGCGCCCGCTCGGGGACAGAGGGCTGCGGCTGGACGCGACCGGTGGCCGCCTGTCCCACGCGTGTGGGCATCGATGTCACCGGGCACCTCCGAGGGGCAGAGTGGCGAGCATGCCGGGTACTTGCTCCCGGTCGAGACGGGCGAGCCCCGTGCCCGTGTGCCGGGCGGCTCCCTGCAAAGCGCGCCGGGCGGCGACGAGTTCGTCGTCACTGCGCCCGGTCACCCGCAGGTGCCCGCTCATGGACACCTCCTGCCGCTCCCCGCGCGTCAGCGTGAGGCTGAAGGTGGTGGCGAGCGCCGGGACGGCCGTCACGAGTGCGAGCAGCTGCGGCAGCGACGGCGCTCTTTCGCCGCCCAGCGTGGGCCACCTGCGGATCCAGTACGTGGTGTGTCTGCGGTTGTCGCAGCGCCAGCTCCGGCCCGTCTCTTCGGTCCGCCGCTCCCGCGTCTCCGCGCGCCCGGCCTCCGCCGTCACCAGCGGGTTGGCGCAGGCCGAGGTGGCGATGGCGGAGGTCAGCTCCTCCTCGTCGAGGAGCCTCGCCCGGAACCCGGCACCGGTCAGCCGGCTCGCGAGGTGATCGGCGGCACGTACGACGCACTTCTGCGCCCCGACGAGACCGCCCCCGCGCGCGGCCACGGCCTCAGGGCACAGCTCCGGGTCGAGCTTCAACGCGATCCACGTGATCCGCACGGCCGGCGCACCCGTCTGCTCCTGCAGGGGCGCGTAGTTGGCGACGGCCACGGACTGCTGGGGCAGATGAATCGCGGGCGCGGGCTGGGTGTGCAGCACGACCTGCGCCGACTCCAGCCGGATCCCGTCCACCTCCAGGGCGTCGTGGACCAGGGAGACCGGCAGCGGCTGCCGGTTCCGCTCGGCCCGTACCGCGGTGGCGTCGGCCTCGACCTGCAGGACCGCAGTGACGAACGTGCCGTCCCCGATGATGCCGACGGGTCGGCGGTCACGGCCGGCGTACGTGTACGTCCGCAGACTCGGGTCGCACTCCACGGCCGGCGCGAGCCCCGGCTCCGTGCCCTCCGGTATCGGCGTACTCGCTGCCCGGCGCCGACGTGCTTTCAACGCCCGTGCCGTGGCCAGCCATTCGGGCAGGGAACGGCCGCGGCGACGAACGAAGGAGAGCAGCACCAGGCAGACGGCGACGACGGCCGCAGGCACCAGGGCCACAGGATCGATCACCCATCCGACAAGCAGGATGGCGGCCGCGATCTCGAACAGTACGAAGCGTTGCAACCGGAATGCCCCGACCTGACCTGAACGCACCTTGAAGTGGAGAGCGCCCGGCGAGGCCGGCCCCTGCGCCGGTGTCTGCCGGGGCGCCGACGAGCCCTGTGTCCGTGATCGGTCACGGGACCGGGTCCGCGTTCCGGATGCCATCACTCCAACCCCCCGTTTTGCTCACAACTCGCTGGTATTTCCGCACCGCACAAGGCCCTTGAGGGCCCGGGTACCCTACCCGCTCCACAAGTGCCCACAGATAACAGGCATAGTAGGGGGCCGCTCTGACATCGAAGGCGGGGGACCAGGTCACCCCGGCGAGCGCGGACCATGTGAACACGGGGAGAGACAGGCACAGATGGCATCTCGGCGCGATCAGCTCAATGCCTACACCTTCGCGAAGCGCCGCATGCTCGCGGCCTTTCTGCAGCCGTCACCCGACGGCTCGGAGGAGGGAGCGCCCCGCCCGCTGCGCGCGATCCTTCCCGGCGTCATCGTGGGCGTGATCGTCCTCGCCGTCTTCGGGGCGTGGGGCATGTTCAAGCCCACCGCACCCAAGGGCTGGAACGAACCCAAGGCCAAGGTGATCGTCGCCAGCGACTCGACCACGCGCTACGTCGTCCTGAAGACCGGCAAGCAGGTCCAGCTGCACCCCGTCCTCAACATGGCGTCCGCCAGGCTGCTCCTCGACGAGGGCCAGGGCGATGTGGTGACCGTCGAGGAGTCCGTCCTCGACAACGGCAAGATCCCGCACGGCGTCACCATCGGCATCCCGTACGCGCCCGACCGCCTCCCCTCGGCGTCCGAAGCGGGCAGCGAGAAGCGCTGGGCGGTCTGCGAACGCCCCAGCGCGGGCGGCGAGTCCATCCAGAAGGCAGCCCTGGTCCTCGCCTCCCGCGACATGAAGGCGACCGAGGGCAAGGGAGAGAAGCTGACGGGCGGTCAGCTCCTCTACGTGGCAGGCCCGGACGGGGACCGCTATGTGGTGGACGCGAGCGGACGGTCGTACCCCATCGGCACGAGCGACGAACTGCTGCTGCGCGCCGTCGTCGGCTCCGGCAGGCAGCCGCAGAAGGTGTCCAAGGAATGGCTGGACACCCTGCACCGCGGCGACCCGATCTCCTTCCCCGAGATCACCGGCCAGGTGGGCACCGCGGCCGACGCCCCCGGTCAGCTGGACGAGACGACCGACAAGGTCGGCATGGTGCTCAAGGCGTCCGACCTCAACAGCGACCAGTACTACGTGGTGCTGCCCGGCCGAGTCGCCCCTGTCTCCGCCTTCGTCGCCCAACTCCTGCTGTTCAGCGAGGACTTGGCCTCTCTCGGCCAGGCCGGCCAGGCCAAGGAGATGAGCCCCGGCGCGATCGTCCCGGGCAAGCCGTTCGGGACGGAGTACACCTGGCCGACGGAGGACCCCCAGCCCGTCAACGAGGCCTCCGGAGCGTCAGGCAGCCGCAGCACCGTCTGCAACGTCCTGCGCGACGTGAAGGCCGGTTCGGGCGCCACAACCCTGAGCACCTGGGCGGGCACGGACTTCCCGGCCAAGCTGCCCACCGGCTCCTCCAGCGCGTACGTCACGCCCGGTTCCGGCCAGCTCTACCGCCAGTTCCAGGGTGAGGAGACCAAGGCCGGCCCCGTCTTCCTCGTCACCGACACGGGCCTGCGCTACGTCCTGCAGTCCAACGCCGACAGCGGCACGGACGACGCCGGCATCGGCACGACGGACAAGGACCGTGAGCAGGCCCAGCAGGAGGCCGAACAGGCCCAGATCCGACTGGGCTACAAGGACGTCGACGCCGCGCCGATCCCCGCCGCCTGGTCGGAGTTCCTGCCCACGGGCCCACGCCTGTCGACGACGGCGGCACGCCAGCCGCAGGGTTCCTGAGGGGGCGCGGACGTGCGACACATGCCCTCCCCCCTCCGCATGACGACCGCGGTGGCCGCGGCCCTGCTCACGACCGCCCCCGTCGTCCTCTCACCCCCCGCGGCGGCGGCCGACCTCCCGTACTCGGACCAGTGCCAGTTCCCCAACGGCAAGTACCCGGGCCGTCCCTGGTCGCTCCAGCGAGTCCTCCTCGACGAGCTGTGGAGCCAGTCCAAGGGCAAGGGCGTACGGGTAGCGGTGATCGACACCGGTGTCGACGTGACGAATCCCCAGCTGCGCGACGCGGTTGACGCGAAGAGCGGCCGCAACCTCCTGCCGAAGAACCTCAAGGACGACAACGGCAACCCGATCGAGCGGGGCAAGGAGAACGGCACCACGGACACCGTCGGCCACGGCACCAAGGTCGCCGGCATCATCGCGGCCCGCCCCGCCCAGGGCACCGGGTTCGTGGGCCTGGCCCCCGAGGCGACGATCATCCCGATCCAGCAGAACGACGCGGAGGGCCACGGCACCGCCGACACCCTGGTGCGGGCGATCCGCTACGCCATCCAGGCCGGGGCCGGCGTCATCAACATCTCCCAGGACACGTCGAACGCGGTGAAGCCGACGCCCGATCTGGAACTGGCGATCAACGAGGCGCTGGCCCAGGACATCGTCGTCGTGGCCTCGGCGGGCAACGACGGCCTCGGCGGCAACGTCAAGGAGACGTACCCCGCGTCCTACAAGGGCGTCCTCGCAGTAGCGGCCTCCGACCGCAACAACGAGCGCGCCTCCTTCTCCCAGGCCGGCGAGTTCGTCGGCGTAGCGGCCCCCGGCGTCGACATGATCTCCACGGTCCCCAAGGGCGGCCACTGCTCCGACAACGGTACGAGCTTCTCGGCGCCGTACGTCGCCGGTGTCGCAGCCCTGATCAAGGCGAAGCACCCGAAGTGGACGGCTCAGCAGATCGTCGCCCAGATCGAACAGACGGCTGAGCGCACGATCGGGGGCCACGACCGCTTGGTGGGCTGGGGAGTTGTGGACCCTGTCCGGGCCCTGACGGAGGACGACGAACCACTGGAGTCCCCCAACCCTCAGCAAGGCCTGGGCAAACCGGAAGCCCCGGCCGCGGCCAAATTCCAGACCGGCGAAACGGCCGAGGAACGCAACGCTCGGCTTGCCACGTACGTGGCCGTGGGGGCGGTGGTCCTTGTGGCGGGCCTGGGTGGCACGGCTGTGGCGATCAGGGATGCGCGGAGGCGGGCGCGACGAGTGGTGGGGGCGGAGTAGGCGGCTGGGGTATCTCCGCGTCCGTGAAGGGCAGTTGGGGGTGCCGGATTCGACGATCGTACGATCGTCGAACAGCAAGAGACTCGTGATGCCGAAGCGACGGGGGCAGAGGTACGGCTATGGCTGTGGACGGAGTGAACGGAGCAGGTTCGGCGCAGGGCGGTGGCACGGACCTCCGGGTCTCTTCCCGATCTCTGACCAAGCTCGCCGGTGACCTGGACGACATGCAGGACCACCTGGACAAGCAGGTCAAACGCATGGACGCGGTCGTCGACCGCATCGAGGCCGGCTGGCGCGGCCCGGCGGCGACGGAGTACCGGAAGTTCCACCAGGCGGCGGCCGAGGACGCCGTACGCATCCGCGAAGTGATGAAGCTGCTCGAGCAGGCCGTACGGATGAGCCGGGACGGCTTCACCGAGAACGAACTCGAGGTGCTCGCGCAGATGCGGTCGGTCCAGGTGGACGTCGGGAGCGAGGTCGACAAGCTGTCGACGCCGAACATCGAGGCGCAGGCGCAGGCGCCGCGCAGCAGCCTCGACGCCTACTGACCGCCATCACCAACTACCCATGTTCCAGGCGTAGTTACCAAAATCCATGGGGGATCATGCCGACCGGGCCCGCTTCTGACGACCACATAGCCGTCACCTTCGCCACACTCAACGACCTCACCACCGATCTTGAGGACATCCTCAAGAAGCTCAACGAAAAACTGGACGGCCTCTACGATCGAGTCGTACCCGTCGTGCTGTCCTGGGAGGGCGAGACGCGCGACACGTTCGTCGAGAAACTCGACGAATGGGACCGCTCGGCACAGGACTTGCAGGCAGCCCAGAAGTGGCTGCATGAGTATGTGACCACCGGCCACACCAACTATGCGGCGGCGCATCAGGCGGTGCTGCGGGGCTGGGGGGCCGGCTGATGGCAGACCGTCCCACTGACGCCGAACGCAAGCAGGAACGGGACCAGCTGAGGCCGGCGGCGCCTGACGCCGGGGGCGGTTTCGACGTGCAACCGCCGCACCTGTACTACTCGTCGGCGGTGATACGTGACGGGCAGTTCGATTACGACAAGGGCGGAACCACTCTGGTGAGCGCGCTCAATGCGTACAGCCAGTCGGCGGGCACCGGATGGGGCCCAGACTCCTTCGCCAAGGTCTACATGCAGATCGCCGAGAAGTTCATCAAGGTCTGGGCGGCAAGCGTGGTGAGCGTAGGTGGCGTCGCGGTTGGCCTGACCACGACCGCCAACAACTATCAGGCAGCGGACTGGTCCACGCGTGGCATGCAGGGACCGCTGCCCCGCCGCACCCCTCCCGTCGTCATCGACAAAGAGCCCGTCTACGGGAAGATCAACGACATCAAGTGGACCGGGACTGGCGAGGATGCCGACTCGTGGGCCATCTCTGGGGCTATGGGCGAGATCCCGGACTTCCTCGCGGACGTCGTCCGGCCAGCCATCGAGTACGGGTTGAACCTCGGCAAGACCCATGAGATCACCCCAGGCGCCCGTGAGGACGACCTCAAGGGAATGGCCACCGCGTGGCGGGAGGCAGCGAGCACCGCGCTGAAGGCCGGTGACAATTTCACCTCCGCCATCAGCTACATGACGGACCCGAATGCAAACAACGAATGGCAGAGCGCGATGAAATCGTTCTGCCAGTCGATCTGGGGCACCACTGCCTGGGGCCGCAGCCGAGACGCACAAGGGCAGATCGCCCCACCTCACCAAGGCGGCCGCAGTTGGAAGACTTCGGGAAATGTGGCACCCGCACAGCGTCGGCCCATCTTGGAGGTGCTGCACCACACCGCCGACACCATTCAGAAGACCTGCGACGACCTGGCCCAGGTCGCGAAGACCTGCCGGGAGACCACCACCAACCTGGCCAAGACGGCGGCCAAGAAGATGGTGGAGGACCTGACGGTCGGCCTCGATGCGCTGGAACTGCTCCAACTCGCGGGCTCGGCCATGTTCGGCAAGCTGGTGCTGACCTTCCGGCAGCACATGGACCGGGCAGCCGCGGACCGGGCCGTCGAGATCTACCAGCAGAAGTTCAGCGACGCCGCCACCACACTCCTCGCACTGGAATGGGAGCTGGACGAGGCGCTCAGAAGTGCGCCCACGTTCATCGCACAGGAGGCGCGGGCCGAGGCCTTCGGCGGCCGCTCGTTGAACGAGTTCAAGAAGGAGCACAAGATTCTGAACGGGGAGAACCCGTTCCCGTACAAGTACACGCTCGACCTGGCGATGGCCGAGGACCTCGGCGGCGGCCACACCATCGACAAGCACGTCGGCAAGACCGACGACCAGCTGCTGCAGCGTCTGCGCGATCAGGCCAACAGCTCCGGCACGCCCACAATCCCGGCGGCCTCCAGCTTCACCGATCTGGCCTCGGCACAGAAGTACACCCAGGAGTGCATTCGGCAGAGGAGCAACCAGATCGATGCGTGGTTGGCTACCGGCCCGCCACCGCAGCCGCCCAGCAAAATCTTCGAGGTCAGCTCGGTGGGTCCGGCCGCGAACGCCCCTCTGGCCTCCAGCCCGGTGACCGGGCGCACCTCGGTGGTGGTCAACGGCCAGCCGACCCCGGTGACCGACGCGCACGGCGTTCAGACCCGCCTCAAGTACGACGCCAGCCTGAACCCGCCCTTCGTGGTGGTCACCTCGATGCCGAAATAGCGGACGCCGAAAATAGGCTGGAGCCTCCAGTTGCCCGACGTAAATTCATTCACCCTTCTGGGAAGAGCCGATGACAACGCCAGACGCCGCAGCCTGGGCGGATGCCCTGACCATGTACGAGCGGCGCTACTCGATCGTCGCCGTGGGACCTCGCCACCACGAGGACTGGGTGCTGGACGCCGCCGCTCTGCTGCGCAGGGAGACGACGGACCCGCGTTCCTGGAAGTCGCTCGACTTCTACGAGGAGGACGATGAGGAATGGAGCCCGGACCGGCTCGTGCCCTTCCTGCCACCGGACTCCGGCTGGCGGTCCAGACTCCGGAACATTCCCCGCTCATCGGCCGAGCAACTCCTGGTCGCGATTTCGACCAATTGGCTGGATGTCACCAAGGAACCGGACTTCGAAGACCGCCGCCCCGGGCTCGAGGAGAAGGCGAGAGTGCTCCTGGCCCGTTTTCCCCCTCCATCCGCCCAGTTCTTCACCAATGGTTGGTACGGGGCAGGGGATCCACCGGACTTCTACCTCCCCATCGCCGGCTGTGAACCTGTCAGCGAACACGGCTGGGACGTGGGTCTGCTCGCAGTGTCCGACAGCGAA
Source organism: Streptomyces sp. NPDC048825 (assembly GCF_043198355.1). Classification (NCBI taxonomy): domain Bacteria; kingdom Bacillati; phylum Actinomycetota; class Actinomycetes; order Kitasatosporales; family Streptomycetaceae; genus Streptomyces; species Streptomyces sp. NPDC048825. The sequence continues at coordinate 29,417 of NZ_JBICUR010000030.1, read as the reverse complement.
CTCGGGATCTTCTGGTCCTTCGACGCCACCTGATGGGACTCTCATGAACAATTCGGACGCCATGGGACCCACCCCGACCGCTGTGGTCCGGACCCGGGCCGCCACTTTTCCCGACCGGGAAACCGCTCAATGGGCAACCCAGCAGGTCGTCACGGCCAACGAGCAGGTCATTCACCGCTGGCTGGCCCAGTCGACCCGCGCGCGCCTGGCCATTGAGGCCTCCTGGCCGTCCCTCCCCCAGCCGGTCGGCCGGGTCCTGCTGCAGGCGATGATGCTGGCCGGCAGGGAGCCGGTTGACGTCCGTGCGGCCCGGGTCGTCCTGAAGCGGGACGCGTCCCGCCCTCACGGCTTCACCGTCCACGCCACTTTTCCGATCTACCTGTAGAAGGCCTGTCATCGTGCCCCTGAGCCCCCTCGAACACGACCGCCGCTACGGCGAGTTGGATCAGGTGATGCGTGCCTACGCCGGCCAGCCGGCGGACGACACCGCGGACAAGCGCAGCCAGGCCCTGACCGCCTACCTGCGGCAGACCTGGCACACCCGCCCGTGGGCCCTGGCCGTAGCCGAACGGCAGCTGCGCGAGTACGCCCACAACCCACCCGGCCGACTCCGGCTGCGCCTGGGCGAGTTCTACCCGATCCCGGACGTCGGTCTGCCCAAGGGCGAGATCCAGCAGTGGCTGTACTGCCTCGCCGATCACATCAAGAACAGCATCGAACAGGGCGAGGTCCCGGCCACGGCCGCCCCCGCCACCCACTGGGAGTGGCACACCCGCTTCCCGGAACTCGGCCAGTTCCTCGGTGGCTGGTTCTCGCAGGACATGCCGGACGAGTTCGACGCCCACGACGCGGCCGCCGACGACTACCGAACCTCCACCGACCCACAACTCGTGGCCCGACTTGTCGGCGAGCTGCACGAGCTGCTCGCCCTTGATCTCGACGAGTCCGATTACGCCTTGGGCATCGCGGAGTTGGGCATGGAGGTCGACCCGCCGGCCCCGTACTCGCCAAGTGGCTGGCTCGCACTGGTCGCCGATCGGCTCGGCGCGCCGCGAGCGAACTATGGATCCTCTGCGGACGGCGACGCGAAGTGACCTTGCCGGTGGGTGAATCCCCTCGGTAGTGCCTGGCGCGACACCGGCGGTGGGGCGCTGGCTTCCGGCCAGCTTGTCGCAGAGTCCCGTGGAGTCGACCTCCGGTGCGCACCGCGTGGGACTGGACGCAGGAACTCGCCCCATGTGCGGGAGTAACCCAGCGAGGTGGGGACTGGGCGGGCGTTGCACGGGGAGCGACGACGGGTGCGCGTTGGCATCGCAAAGGTTGCGGCGCGCGAGGCATGCCACACCTTGGAGGGAATCTGCCATGGGACCTGAGAAGGCCGAGCGAGGTCGGTGTGCCCAATGTTCAGGCGCTTCGCGGTAGTTCGGAGCGTGGCCGATTGACGCTACCCCGACAACTTCGTAACTGAGCTAACACAAAGTTCAGTTGGGCTCGATTTACACAATGACTACAGTGGTCATCGAGTGTGTCGATCAGGTCACTGCCTGCACGGCGCTCGTCGGCTTACGAACGGGGAACGGGGAGGAAGGCATGCTGCCTGCGGAGGGCCTCAAGGTCGGCCTGGAGGCGCTAGGAACCTTCAAGAAGCGTGTGGATGCGGTGCTTTCCACCCTTGACGGCTCGCCGGGCAGCCCTCAGAAGATCGCGGCGCACGCTCTCTCGGAGGCCTCGTTCAGCGGTGCGGGCGGCTTCGCCGAGGCAAAGGGACTCCACAGCCAGTACGAGCGCGTCCACGAACGCCTCACCACACTCTCCAAGAACCTGGGGCTTCAGATCGAGGCGATGCAGATCGCCGTCATGGGCGCGGACGGCAACTTCAGCAACCTCGAAGAGGAGCAACGGCGGCGGTTCCACGAGATCGGGGCTGAAATCCGCCGGCAGCAGGAGGAAGCGGAGCGGGAGAGGGCCGCGGCGGAGGCCGCGAAGGATGGCCAGGCCGCGCCGAAGGACAACAACGAGGCGGCAGGGGGCTCGTACTGATGAGCGGCGAGCAGGAGCAGCAGGTCCCGCATCAGGCGGAAAGGGAGCAAGCCGCTCGGCAGGTCAACGTCATCGACATGGTGAACGGCGCGAAGGGGGTGGGCCAGTGGCTCCCCTTCGGCTGGAAGCTCCCTCGCGTCTTCGGCAAGACGAACTTCGAGGGCCACGACCTGAACGCCATGATCGACATGGTCGAGTCCGCGAAGCCGGAGGACTTGGAAACCGCGGGCACAGCTCTCCTGAACGCCCAGACCGCTATCGAGGACGCTGCTGGAGAGCTCGAGGGCCACATCAGCCGGGTCGACTGGGAAGGCGAGTCCGGCGAGGCCTTCCGTAAGTGGGGCGCCAATCTCGTCATCCACGCCCGCAAGCTCGCCGAGTTCGCAGAGGCCGCCGGGACCCAGATGACGGCATCGGCCACGGGCCTCGCCTCCGTACGCAGCGCCATGCCGCCCCGTGACAGCCGGCTGGACCGCAAGACGGTCGCGGACATTCCGACGCCCGCGCGAGTTGAAGGCAACGAGGAGTACGCAGCGGCGGTCAACGCCGAGAAGGACCGCCAAGAGGCGATCAACCAGATGAACCGGCTGGCGTCCTTCTACGAGGTGTCGGAGACGATGCTGGCGCAGCAGGAGCCTCCTACGTTTGAGGCTATGCCGGATGTGGGAGTGCCTAGGCCTTCCCCGGGCTCTTGGGACCCCTACAGGGGCAGTGAAGTGCCAGGCAGCGGGGGGCTTGGTGCCGCTCATGAGTCCGTGGTGGCCGGACGTGACTCTTCGACAACAGCGACAGGACAATCGCGTTCCGAAGCCATGACGCCGTCGCTCAAGCATGTGGACGACTCAACCATCTCTACAGACGGGAACGTCGGTACGAATATCGACAGCGTAGGCACTCTGCCGCCTCAGGAAGCCGCAAAGCCGACGACCAATTCGCCGCAGCCGGTTACCAGTTCAGGTGGCCCCAGCGGAGGGACGCCTCTTCCGTTCGCCTCAGGACCGGTTCCTCCTGCCCGCGGCGGGCAGACCGGCCGCACCTCGGGATTCGGTGGAACGACCGGAAACAGGCCCCCGATCTCGGGGCAGGGACGTACAGGCACTCCGAGCGGCACCACCGGCGGACGCGGCGCCACCGGGCCGACCTCGGCGCAGGGACGCACAGGCACTCCGAGCGGCACTACCGGCGGACGCGGCGCCACGGGGCCGATGGGACGTGCCATGGCTACGGGACAGTCGGGGGTCCGTGGCGGCGGACCGGCGGCAGGCAACTCTCCCTTGGGCCGAGGCGTGTCCGGCGGAACACCTCGCCCCATAGGGGGAACGGCGGGCGGCCGTGCTGGTGGCATGGGCCCGACGGGTGCGGCGCACGGCAACGGCGTCGTCGGAGGAAGGCCGATCAGTGGTGCCGCTCCGGGATCAACCAGTTCCAGGGTTCCCCGAGGGACGGTCGTCGGTGCCGAGGGCAGTAGCGGTTCCCGTTCACCTGTCGGCAAGATCGAGCAGCGAGGAGTCATCGGGGCGCCGCGTTCTGCCCCTGGCGCTCGTCCCGTGCAGCCTGTCCGCCCAGCCGCGGGCAATCCCGACGGGGTTGTCGGTACACCCAAGGGACCGGTTCAGGCAGGGAAGAACGGCGGATCCACCGGAGGCAGTGCGGGAGTGCAACGAGGCCCGAGGGTGAATCGGCGCGATACCAACCGCGAGGACCGCCAGGACCAACGTCAGCCCGAGACCCAGCGACGCGACGCGCCGCCAGCGACTGACTGAACACGAGCGAGGATCAACAGAGGCATGACAGGGACCAGCCCCCGTGGCAGATGTATTGCGCTCTTCGCAGGGCGTGCCGGAAGACGCGCGTCCATCGCGTGCGCTGCACTCGGCGCTTTCGTCATTGCGTCTTCCGGGCTGGCTCCGAGCGCGGTCGCCGCCGATGTCCAATCACAACAGTGGTATTTGGACGCGATGGACGCCGACGGCATGTGGAAGACCAGCACGGGCAAAGGCGTCAAAGTTGCCGTGTTGGACACCGGCGTGAATCCCGACACCTCGTCACTCAAGGGCCAGGTGCTGGGAGGTGAAGTGCCACAGGCGGTCTCGTACAACGCCACCAAGGACTACGACAGCCATGGCACCAGCATGGCGGAGTTGATTGCCGGTACTGGCGCAGGAGGCGGCCTGCAGGGACTGGCACCCGGCGCGAAGATCGTCCCCTACCGGGTGCTGACCAAGGGCGTGAAGAACACCACCGACAGGAAGAAGACCCCTTCAATCGGGGATGCGATCAAGGCGGCCGCTGACAGTGATGCTCAGATCATCAGCATGTCCTTTGGTGGAGACATCCTCGACCCGGACCAGGAAGCGGCCATCAAGTACGCCCAATCCAAGGGCAAGTTGATGATCGCGGGCACAGGCAACGACGCTGAATCCAAGAATTTCATAGGTTATCCAGCCGCCTACCCTTATGTCGTCGGGGTTGCTGCGGCAGACGAGAAGGGAAAGGTCGGACAGTTCTCGGAGCACGGTCACTATGTAGATCTGGCGGCTCCCGGCCTGAATTTGCCCGCGTGGTGCGACGAGACATTCCAATCGTACTGTGTCCAAAAGGGCACAAGTATGGCCACCGCCATCGCCTCGGCCTCCGCCGCCCTCATCTGGTCCGCTCACCCCGACTGGACAGCCAACCAGGTCCTCCGCAGCCTGATCGACACCGCAGGCCGCACCTGGCCTAAGGGTGAGCGGAGCAACTATCTCGGCTATGGCCTGGTCCGTCCCCGCAAGGTGCTGGAAAACAGCAGCATCGATCCGGGCCCGGCCAACAAGGACCCCCTGAGCTTCGAGAACGGAATCGGCGTCGGCGGAGCGTCCTCCTCGCCTTCTCCCTCACCTTCGACGTCGTCCGCGTCAGAAGCACCGAAGAACACTTCAGGCGGCCAGACTTCAACTGCAAGATCAAGCTCGGAGACGTCCGACAGCACCGTGCTGTGGGTAGCCCTTGGAGCCGCCGGGGCTCTGGTGGTCATCGGAGGCGGCGCCTTCGCCGTGATTCGTTCACGGCGCGGCGCATGACGAATCACGCGGGATTGACCCCGTCGTACACAACGGTTCCGGCGCAGGCCAACCACAACTGCGCGGACGTGCGACGACCGGCGCACCACCATTCGGTGACGCGCGCAGAAATGAACCACAGCTCTCAGGAAAGGGAGTGCCTAAATGGCGGACCGCGTTCTTAATGACAGCGACGTACAGAGGCTTCAGACCGAGGTCGTCGATCGATACGACAACATCAGGGCATCCCTCGCGAAGCTGCAGGGCACGATCGACATGATCGAGAAGGCCTGGAGGGGACAGGGCGCCCAGGCATTCAACGTGAAGCAGACGGAAATCAACCAGCACATGGTCGCGATCGGCAAGATGCTCGACGACTTCCTCGAGGGCATCAACCTGAACAAGACCGACAAGCGCAACCTCGAAGCCCAGGTCGAGGCCGACCTCAGGCGGATCTCGGTAGACGATCTCGGTGGAAAGACCTCGGCGCTCAACAGCTACTGAGGAGCCATCGGCGGCATTTAGCCACACCGTTGTCCGGGCTGCGCAGTCCGGCTGAAATCTTCACAGAAGCGAGGGAAACATGTCCGGAGTCCACTACGACGAACTTGCCGTTACGTACGGCACCATGGACGCGCTTGCCACCGAGCTGGGCAACCAGGCCAAGAAGCTCGAGGAGGACCTCGAGGCCCTGAAGCAGGCCGTGCTCAACGTGTCCTCGGGCTGGGGCGGCGAGGCGTACCAGGAGTTCCAGAAGAAATCCAAGGAGTGGGACACGCACGCGCGCGGTATTCACCAGGCCCTGGTCAACATCTCGCAGCGAGTCCAGACGGCTGGCGGCGATTACCGGGGCGGCGACCTGAAGGGCGCGAGCTACTTCCAGTAGCAGCACGCGGTTTGCGGAAACAGGGTGGGCATGCACGGGAGGTGCCCACCCTGTTGGCATCGGTGCTTGATCAGGGAAGCCTCTGTTCGGCTACCGCTTTGGCGAATCGCGACCATGCAGCTCGGCTTACAGAGGCCCAAGGAAGCTCGGGGATATTCGAATCGCGGATGACGATCGAACGTCCATTTTGGGATCCAAGGCTACTTGTTCGACCGCGTCCTCCGATGAGCTTGAGGGCGTTGTGCCGAAGCAGCGGAACGGAATGATCGCCTGCTCCTCCGGATTCGGAGGAGCAGGCGATCGGGGGCAGCCTGACTGCTGAGAGGCAAAGGGCGCGCGCAGTAGAAGGCAGCGCAAGCCTGGTCAGCGGCATTCACCGGAGTCCTCGAGAGCCTTGGTGTAGGCCGTGATCATTCTCTTCTTCGTGCCGGAGTTCGTCCCCCGTGGGGGGACGATGGCTTAACGGATATGGAATCACCTGCTGGTAGAAAGAATCGAGCAGCTCATCGAGTGAAATTCCGCAGAGGTTGCTGAGGGTCGTGTAGTTCTTCCTCCGTGTAAAAGTGGTCAGCCTTAGTGCTCAGCTCGGTAGTCTCAGGTCCGTGCAGCCGTGGCGCTCGGCTGAAGGCTCGGCGAACGCGCGCAGTGTCTTGATCAGGAAGGCCTTCCGTGGATCTGCGTATTCCGTTGCGTAGATACTAAAGATCGCCCGTGCTGAGCCGGGGCAAGCAGCCGTCGCCCATGCCATGTCGATCCCGATGCCTGCATCTGCATTCATTGCTCCCGGCTCATCGGTCGCCGACCGCAATCGCTGGGCGTAGGGGCCGAATGCGGCTTCCAAGTTGTACAGGCGTTCGCAACGTTCCCCGAATTCGCCGAATACGCACATTTCCAGCGGAGTGGTGCTCGACGCCTTGCTCTCCTTGAGCCAGTCGATGTACATGCTCTCGTACCCAGTGATGCGGATGCCCTTGCAGGTACCTGTTGCGGAATACGGGGAATCTTCCACCGCCGGTCCGGATACCGAAGGGATCCGTCCACCGAATTTCGTCTTGCACGACCAGCGGTCGGATGCCTTACGCGCGGTGGCGGCTGCGAGTTCCCCCACTTTGCGGGCCTCACGCGCATTTTCATGCGACTCATCACCGGCGATGGACACGACGACGGAGGCGGTCTTGTTGTTGCAAGGTAGTACGACACCGGTATTGCGCAGGTCCGTATAACCTTGCCAACCGCCCCCGAGGGGCCTGGGAGGGGTATCCGAGGCGCTCGAACGCAAGGCGTCGAGCATCTCAAATCTATCCCATCTGGAATTGATGGCGTCGGCGCCGATCAGACCGATAGTCATCGTCATGTCGGCAACTCGGCAGGAGTTGAAACTGTCGTCGCCGAAACCGCGGTGCGCGTCGTGGGACAGGCCGACCTCTGTGTTGAGGCTGGTGAAGACGGCAGACTCGTCGTAGGGGATCAAGCCGTCGCAGTACGTCGCCAGCTTGTCCTCGTAACGCCAGCCCTTGCCGGTGTCGCTCAGTCTGTACCAGCTGTAGCCCGCGGCAAGGATCAGTGTCAGCGGCAATACCAAATACAGTGCCGCCCGGCGTATCGCCTTCATCTGTCTGCTTTTTCCTTTCTCATGGAAAGCCTGGTCGATTTCCTTCTGAGGGATGCTTGAACTGCCCGTTCAGCACGGAGACTTACCCGATGGCCCGCCTCATGAGCAGGGGGCACGTTCCTCGCCGGGAGTGCGCCCTCGGGGCAAGACCGCGCCTCAACCTTGATCGGCGGCAGCACCAAGCGGGACACCATCTCAGGCCGGTGCTCGAAGGTCATTCCGACGAAGGGCGTGGAGTGACGGAAGGCGGAGGCGGGTAGGGCGGCGGAGGTGGGATCCGGGCCCCGGGCGGGGGCAGGGGTGGAGGCGGCTGGGGTTCCAGCGACGGCCGGGGGCGGGGTTGTGGCTGCCGGGGCGTGAGGGATGGGGCCGGGCGTGGCGGCGGGGGTGGAGGAGGCTCGACAGCTGGCAGCACCGGGCCGCCAATACGCAGGCGTTCGATGGTTTGCTCTGCCCGGCGGCGGGCGTGGGGGGCGTCGTCGCGTTCGAAGCGGAGCCGGACACGCGCGTGGTCGAGGTTCTCGGTGGAGAGCAACCGGTAGCCGAGCTCGTACGTGATCTCCTCGAGCCGGCGATTCCGCGACGCGTTGAGGCGGCCGGTCAGCAGCTCGACACGGCCACGGCCGTCGAAGTGCGCGACTATCTCCTCGTCCTTCACGATGCCCCGCTTACCTCAGTCGTCCTCATGACGCGGCAGTTCCTTCGGAAAGTCGCGGGGGTTCTGGCAATCTGCGACAGGTTGGCATTCCTGGCTGATTCATCTGAACGACGGCTTGGTCGACAACCCCGCCTTGTCCGCGCAGTCGAGTTCCTTGGTGAGCGCGAGAGTGACCGAGTGGAGTACGGTCAGGTTTGCCCGGCGCAGATCCTCAGCATGGCCCTTGGGCGAGTCCCTGTTGAGCAACTCACCCCGCAGCAGGACAGGGCTGTTCTCACTACCCATGAACTTTGAGCTGCGGCACTCGATGTAAAGGACGGCCTTCTGTGGAGAAGCGAGTGCTTCACGTCCGACGGAGTACTCCTTGAAGGACGCGGCGTGTCCGGATTCGCCGAGCGAATCTCCGGTGTCGACCGAGAATCTGATCCGAATCGCGGCGAGATCACCGGAATTGGGCGTGTAGATGGAGCAAACGCTGTGATTCTTCGTCTCTCCCAGGCCCTGGTCGATGGTCAGCTCCTCAGCCGCGTCACCCACCTCGCTGTTGTCGTACGGCACGAACTCCTTGGTCCCGGATGTGTTCTCCACAGCGCGGGCGGCATCCGTCGAGAGATTGCCTTCGCATAGTTCCTCGGCGGCCACGCTCTTCTCGTCGGAGTCCTCGCTCCCACCACCGCACCCGGTCAGCCCAGCCAGGGCGAGCATCGATGCCGCCAGTACCCCGGCAGTCCGCGGTCCGCGAGCCATCGCCGTACTCCTAATCCGCGGTCTGGGGGTACTGACCCTGCTCTGCCGCACGTGACATCCCTTTCTCGTAGCCGCTGTTCCAGGCCTCTTCCAGGTCCTGTCCGAAGTCCTTGTCGCGGACGATGCCGTGCTCCAGCATGAACTGCTTCATCGGTACTTCCGCGTTGAGCTGGCCCGCGTCATAGATGGCCTTCCGCTGGGCGTGGGTGTCCTCCCCGCTGTCCTGCTGCTTGGACTCGGTCCAGTCCCCGATGCTGTTGCCGATCACGTGCTCCAGGGCTGCCGGACCCGCGTCCATGGCCACGGGCACGAGCGTGGCCGCCACACCTACGGCTGCCACGGGCGGCAGGAAGGCGGCGCCGGCGGCCACACCGACCCCGGCACCGAACTCGATCCAGCCAGCTCTCTCATCGAGGGCCTTGTTGTACTCCTCGTCCTTCTTGAGGTTTTCCGCGGTGACCTGGTCGGCTCGGGACTGGTCGAGCATCCCCTGCACCTCGGACCCGGTGCGAACGGCCTCGCGCGCTGCGGCCTGATTGATGGTGCCGTCATCGCCGGCCTGAGCCGCAAGCATGCTCGTCGTGTAGACTTTCTCCGCTGTGGAGACCTCGGCGTAGGCGTCCGGATGCTGGCCGAGGGCGGACAGGAACTGGCGCGCGCCGTCTCGCCCGAACTCCGCGTGACCGTTGTAGTTCTCGGTAGGTGCGAAGATGCTGTCCGAGGCATTCTCGTTCAACGCCCAATTGATGTCGTCGACATAACCGGCACCCATCCGCCCCAGACTGTCGGAGAGCACCTCCTGCTTCTTGAGCAGTTCGGCGTCGCCGCCGTACGTCTCGACGACCTGCTCCATGATCTGGGCGCTCTTCTCGTCGCGTACGAGCTGAGGCGTTGGGTCGTCGTACGCGTGCCCGAGCGTCGCCGCCTCCAGGGCGTGCCCGAACGAGTCGTTGACGTAGGTGAAGGCCTTCTCCGCGTCGTCCGGGGCGTGGCCGACGATGTCCGGGAACATCTCGTATTTGTCGTTGGCGAAGTAGTCGAGGTAGTTCGTGATCGGCTGGCCGTCCTGGTCCTTGCCCAGGTCAGGGGCGCCGCTCTTGAGCGCCCCGTCCTCGGTGTAGGACTTCGGGTCGGCGGTGAAGAACTCCTTGGCGGCCTCCGGGCTGTGCCCGAGCGCTTCGAGCATGCCGGTGACCGGGTCGAATCCGGCGCCGTTCTTGCCGGACGGGTTGAACGGGTGCTGATCCCCCGTCCCCATCGCGAACTTCGAGTCGGCGAACATCATGGGGTCCTTCTGGTGCAGCTGGACCACATGCTCCGCTATCGGGTTCAGGAACCTCGCGTCGTACTCGCCGTACCGCATGATCCCGCCGAGCAGCTGATAACCGTACGGGGGATTCTGGTCGTACTTCATCATGGGAATGCGTTCCGTGCCGAGCTTGCGGAACTCCTTCGTCCAACTCGCCTGAAGGTGGGTCTTGTTGTCAGGATCCGTGGCTGACGCGAGCGCCGTGCCCAGATTCCGCTGCAGCTCCTGAGTCATGGCCTGGCGGCCCTTTTCATCTACGTACACACTGTCGATCGACATCTGGCCGAAGAACTCGAGTGCCTGCTTCGGGCCGCCGAGGCCCTGGTAGAAGGCCGTGGAGAAGTCCGAGTCCTTCGCGTTGTACTTCATGAGCTGGTTGAGCTCGGCGAACTCCTTGCCCGTCATCTCCGGTCCGCGCTTGGCGAGTTCGACCGCTCGCTCGGACTGGGCGTCGTCAAGGGAGTCGTAGTTCTTGTGGCCGAAGTTGGCCGGGTCCTTGCCGTGGGCCTTCGACAGGGCGCTGGTGACCGAGGCGTCGATCTCCATGGCGTTGCCCGTGAGCCGGGCGACGCGGTCGGCTATCGACTGGGCGGACGTGAGCTGTTCCTGCGTGCGTTCGTCGCTATCGCCGCGGACGTGTGGGAAGAACCAGCGGACCTGGCCGTCGCCGATGTCCTCGATCCGTACACCGAGGGCGTCGGCCTCCTGGAGCGTGGTCTTCATCTTCTTCTGGACCTCGACGAGGTCCGTGTGCGCGTCGCTGATGAGACGAAAGATGGTCTGAGCCTGGGCGTGAGCGTCGGTGAACTCCTTGCTCACCTTCTTCACGAAGTCCCGGGTCACTGTCGCGTTGACCCCAGCCCACCGTGCCGCCTCCGACTTGGCCAGCATGCCCTTCTCGGCGCTCGAAGCCAGTGTCTTGAGGTCGTTGACCGCCTTCTTCCAGTCGGCCACGGCCGTGCCAAGCTTGCCGAGGTCGACCTCGGCGACGTCCTTGTAGGTGAGGGTGCCCACAGCTCTGGTCCCCCTACTTGAAGTACTTGGCGAGCTTGGACACGGGCAAGGCCTCACCGTTGCGGCCGCGCACCGACGCAGCGATCTCCGCGTCGTCGTTGGCGTGAAGCGCCTTCGAGTAGTTCAGGTGGTTGGAGATGTGGGCGCAGGATTGCAGCAGGTGCTTGAGCTGGTTGTCCCACATCGAGACGGTGGTCACGAGCTCGGAACCGAGGGCGAAGTTGTGGCTCTTGAGGGCCGCGCCAGCTTGCATCGTGGGCCCGGAACCGTCCTTGTCCGTCCCCATGTCTGCCTGCGTTCTGAGCTGGTCGTGCAGAATGAAGGCCTCGTGGCCGACCGCGCCCAGGTCATCCTGGTTCACCCTTAACCCACTCTGGTCACCGTTGCCTCCGGGTTCCGCCGGTAGCTGATTGAGACGCATGCCGGTGGACTGTCTCGCGGCGGCCTCGGATTTGAGCTGTTCCCACTCGTCCCACGCCATGTGCACATTCCTCCCCCGTTGAGTCACATCCGTACTACCGGACGTGTGGATTCCGGAATCGTAGTCAGTTTCGCCTCTTACTCAGCGGCTGACTGTCATTCATTCACAAGGTGGCAGCCTGATCTTCAGATGCAGCTGGCAGTACGTCTTCGGCTGCGAGGCCGCGCCGAGGGCCCCTCCTGCCATGAGCGTGACCCTCCGCCTATGACTGTGACCGGCCCTGCGTTGTCAGTCCTCAAGCCCACCAGACTCGATGTAGTCAATGCCGGTGAACCACCACACAGCCATCGCGACCATCGCCACCGCACACGAGAGCAACAGAATTCGCCGGCCCCGATACCCCGCTTCCGACGGCTCGTTCGCCTCCGGGTCGCTGAAGCGGCGGGCCTGGAAGCGCCACCAGAGCGCCTTCTGGTCGGCCAGTCCCATCCCACCCAGCCAGAGGGCGAGCAGAAGCAAGAAGATTCCTACCCCGACCATCAGAACGTTCCTCCCGACGCAAGCACTGCAAGTACGGCAAGTACGCCACGTACGACGACTCAACTCGCCCTCGACGCACCTCAGTACACCCGCTCCGGCACCAACCCCACCTGCACCAACGGCTTCCCCCGCCGCCGAGACACAAAGACCCCCCGCCCCGCAGGCATAGGCCGCGGCCGAACCCCACCCAGCAGGTCACCCTCACCCGGATCACCCGCCAGAACGACCCCCTGCGCCCCCAGCTCCTTGACGCGCTGCATGAACGCCTCATACGACGCGCGCCCTGCGCCTGCCGTGGATCGCGCGATGATGAAGCGGACGCCCACGTCCCGGGCGAACGGCAACAGTTCCGTCAATCCCGCCAGCGGATTCCCACTCGACGTGGCCACAAGGTCGTAGTCGTCGATGACGACGTACACCGTGGGGCCGCGCCACCAACTCCGGTCCCGTAGCTGCTGTGCCGTCACGTCGGCCGTCGGTGTGCGGCGCTTCATCAGGTCGGCCAGGGCAGCCACGTGGTGGTCCATGGCGTTGGACATGGGGATGTACTCGGCGAGGTGGGACGACGGCGTCACGTCCAGCAGCGAGCGGCGGTTGTCGATGACGAACAGCTTGGCCTCGTCGCCCGAGTACCGTTCCGTCACCTGCTTGATCAGCAGGCGCAGCAGGTTCGACTTGCCCGACTCGCTCTCGCCGAAGACGAGGAAGAACGGGTCCTGTTCGAAGTCGACGAAGACCGGTTCGAGGTTGTCCTCGTCGAGGGCGAAGGCGACGCCGCGGCGCGGGAAGCGGTCGCCCGGAGGCAGTTGCTCGGCAGGGAACTCGCGGGGCAGCAACCGGACTTCGGGGGCGCCTGGCGCCTGCCAGTGCCGCGAGACCTCGGTCGCCAGTGCCGCCGTGGCGTCCGCCAGATCCGTGTCGGACGTCAGACCGTCGATGCGCGGCACCGCTGCCATGAAGTGCAGCTTCTGCGGGGCCTGTCCGCGGCCGGGTACGCCCGCCGGCACATTCGCGGCCACCTTGCGGTCCAGCTCGGAGTCCATCGTGTCGCCGAGCCGCAGCTCCAGGCGGTTCATCAGGTGGTCCTTGAGGTTGGCCCTGACCTCCATCGAGCGTGAGGCGGTCAAAATCAAGTGGACTCCGTAACCGAGACCACGCGACGCGATGTCGAGGATCACCTGGTCCATCGCCTCGTAGTCCGCACGGAAGTTGCCCCAGCCGTCGATGACCAGGAAGACGTCGCCCCACGGCTGATCCGTGACCGAGATGTCGCCTCGGGCCCGCCGCGCGCGGAACTCCGCGATCGACGAGATGCCCGACGAACGGAAGTACTCTTCGCGGCGGGTCAGCACGCCGTACACCTCGGCCACCGTCCGCCGTACCCGCTCCGGATCCAGGCGCGAGGCGACTCCGCCCACATGCGGGAGTCCGGCCACCGCCGCCATGCCGCCACCGCCGAAGTCGAGGCCGTAGAACTGGACTTCGTGCGGCGTGTGCGTGAGCGCGAACGCCGAGATCAGGGTGCGCAGCAGCGTCGACTTGCCGGATTGCGGGCCGCCGAGGATCTGCATGTGGCCGGCCGCGCCGGAGAAGTCGACCCAGAGCGGGTCGCGGCGCTGCTCGTACGGCTTGTCCACCAGGCCCGCCGGTACGACCAGGCGGCCGGCGCCCTCGTATCCCGGCTGTGTGAGCCCGCGGTCCTGCACCGCAGTGAGGCCGGGCAGGAGCCCGTCCAGCGACGGCGGGCTGTCCAGCGGCGGCAGCCACACCTGGTGGGCCGCCGGGCCCTGCGCCTCCAGCCGTCGCACGATCACGTCCAGCACGGTGTCGGCGAGAGCGTCGTCGACCTCCGGACCGTCCGCAGCCGAAGGGCGCTGCTGCGGTACCGGCACGTACTGCACCGGCACCTCGGCCGCCGTGAACAGCACCGGCCGCCGGTCCACCGGCAGCGGGCCGCCGTCCAGCGACGCCCGCTGCGTGCCCGAGCGGTACACGCCCGAGACGTACGCCGCTTTGAAGCGCACCATCTCGCCTGTGCCGAACTTCAGGAGACCTGAGCCCGGGACGTTCGGCAGCTCATAGGCGTCCGGTACGCCGATCGCCGCCCGGGACTCCGCGGCGGAGAAGGTCCGCAGACCGACCCGGTACGACAGGTAGGTCTCCAGGCCGCGCAGGCGGCCCTCTTCCAGCCGCTGCGATGCCAGCAGCAGGTGCACGCCGAGCGACCGGCCGATGCGGCCGATCTGAACGAACATCTCGATGAAGTCCGGCTTCGCCGTCAACAGCTCACTGAACTCGTCGATCACCAGCACCAAAGAAGGAATGGGCTGCAGCGCCGCACCCGCCGCGCGCGCCTTCTCGTAGTCGTGGATGTTGGCGTAGTTGCCCGCGTCGCGCAGCATCTCCTGGCGGCGGTTGAGTTCGCCGCGGATGGAGTCGCCCATGCGGTCGACCAGGGTGAGGTCATCCGCGAGGTTGGTGATGACGGCCGCCACGTGCGGCATCTGCGCCATACCCGCGAAGGTCGCGCCGCCCTTGAAGTCGGCGAGCACGAAGTTCAGCGTCTCCGAGGAGTGCGTCACCGCCAGGCCCAGCACCAGCGTGCGCAGCAGCTCCGACTTGCCGGAACCGGTGGCGCCCACGCACAGGCCGTGCGGGCCCATGCCCTCCTGCGCGGCCTCCTTGAGGTCCAGCATCACGGGGCGTCCGTCCTCGCCGACACCGATCGGCACCCGCAGCCGCTCGGCCAGCGAACGCGGCCGCCAGGTGCGCTGGGTGTCGACGGACGCCGCGTCGCCGAGGTTCAGCAGGTCGGTGAACTCCAGGTTGGCGAGCAGCGGTTCGTCGTCGTCCCCGCCGGAGGCCATCCGCAGCGGGGCCATTTGCCGGGCGAGGGCCTCGGCGGATTCGTACGAGAGGGCGTCGGGAGTCCCTTCGTAGGCGACACCGTGCACCGACTCCAGGTGCAGTGCCTCGGGCCGTACGACGATGGAGAGTTCGCCGCCGCCCGTGGTCAGTTCGCCGGGAACGACCTCGAGGACGGTGACGCCCTGCAGCCCTTCGGGGTTGGCCAGGACCGAGTCGGGGGGCAGGGATCGACCGTCGAGTACGACGACGATGTGGGGCTCCTCCGGCAGAGGTGCCGCGTTCGGGTGGAAGCGCGGACGGCCGGTCAGCCGGGTGGCGAGCAGGTTCTCCAGCTCGCGGGTGTCGCTGTCGATCATCCTGCGGCTGCCCGCGCCGTCCACGGCACCGGGGGCCTGGACGTGCGGCAGCCACTTGGCCCACTCCCAGTGGGGCAGGTCCTCGCGGCCCGCCGCGACCACGATGAGCAGGTCCTCGGGGGAGTGCAGCGCGGCCAGCGAACCGACCATCGCCCGTGCGGAGGACCGTACGGACTGCGGTTCGCCGCTGATCGTCACGTGGTAGAACGCGCGCAGCGAGACCGCCATCGGCAGGTCGTCCAGGGTGCTGTGCACGGCGAGGAAGCGTTGCATCGCGCCCGCGGTCAGCGGCTCCAGCTGCTCGACGGGGGCGGTCTCGGGGGCGACCAGGGTGCTGGCGAGGGACTGCGAGCCGAGGCCGATGCGGACCTGGGCGAAGTCCTCGTCGCCGGGTCGGCGTTCCCAGACGCGGCTGCCCTCGGCGACCAGGGCCCACAACTGCTCGGGGGAGGGGTGGAGGAAGTACTGCGCGTCGCGCTGTGCCTTCGCCGTGTCGACAGCCGCGCGCCGGGTCTGCGCCAGGTAGCTCAGGTAGTCGCGGCGCATGTCCGCCAACTGCCCCTGGTTGCCGCGGCGGAAGCGGATCGCCATCGCGACGCCCATGGCGATCGTCGAAGCGATCATGATCATGCCCATGATCCTCATGAAGGGATGTGCGTTGGGCATGAAGAAGAACACCACGGAGCCGCCCATGCCCAGCATCGGCAGCAGTTGCATCAGCACGCCTTCCTGCTGCCCCCGCGGCAGTTCGGGCGGAGGCTGCAGGACGATCTCCCGCGTGGACACTTCGGACGGCAGCGCCCGAGGCGGGCGCTTCACGACGATGTGGCTCACTGTCACCCATTCTCTTGTCGGCCGGGAGTCCGTCCACCGCCCCGTGTCCGGCGGACGCAGGCCGCCGCGCGATCCTACTGACTTCAGTGGAGACCAAGGGACGGTAGGGTGCCGCATGTTCGCGTCAGCACACGGGAGTTGAGCTGGAACAGTTGGGGCATTCACGTGCGATCTGGGGAGATGCCCAAGCCCAGTGACGGCACGACAGCACCGCTCTCGCCGCCCTGCCGCATCGTCGGTCACAAAGGTGTCGGGAAAACCGCCCAGAACTTCCAGACCGCAGATACAGAACCATCACTGAGGGGGAGCAGCAGGTGAGCATGACGGCCTCCGCGGCAGCCACCGGAGGAGGACCCGGTACGGGAACTCCTGCCGGGGCGGGCACGGGTCTCGGCTTCTGCCGGGTCACCATCGTCGCGCCCGACAGCCGGATCGACGTGGCGCTGCCCGACGACATCCCGGTCGCCGACATCTATCCGGAGATCCTCAGGCTCTCCCAGCAGAGCCCGGCCCAGAGCGCACCCGTCGGCTACCACCTGGTCCGCCGGGACGGCACCGTCCTCGACAGCGCCCGTTCCTTCGCCGCCCAGCGCATCCTCGACGGCGAACTCCTCACGCTGCGCCCCTTCTCCGAGTCGCTGCCCCCCGCCGTCTTCGACGATGTCTCCGAAGCGGTCGCCTCCGCCGTGACCAGCGAACGCACCTTGTGGAGCGGCGACTTGACGCGTGCCGCGGGCCTCGTCGGAGGAGGCGTACTCGCGGTCCTGCTCGCCTTCGTGGCCTGGATGGGCGACCCGCTCCACGACATGCACAGCCTGCCCGGCATCCTCGCCGGGGTCGCCGGTGTCCTCCTGGTCGTCCTCGCGTGCGTACGCGCACGGGTCTACGACGACCGGGCCTCGGCCATCGCCCTGGGACTCGGCGCCCTTCCCAACGTCGGCGTGGGCGGCTCGGGTCTCCTGCCGCTCGCCGACGGACAGGGCATCGGCAAGCTCCAGTTCCTCCTCGCCTGCGCGGCGGTGCTGCTGGCTTCGGTCCTGCTCACCCTGTGCTCGCCGAGTGGGGACGGCCCGTTCGTCGCCTTCGTCTTCGCTTCCGCCGTCGGCCTGCTCGCCATGTTCGCGGCGACCCTCGCAGACTGGACGCCCTCCGAGATCGGCGCCCTGTGCGCCCCGGTCGCCGTCGGAGGCCTGGCTTTCCTGCCCGGCCTGTCGATGCGCTTCGCCCGGCTCCCGATCGGCTTCGACACCCCGGACACCGCCCCGCGCAGCGCGTACGACGCCGACCCCACCCCCCGCGAGCCGGTCGACGCCGAGCGGGTGGCCGCCCAGGCGCGCCGCGGACACGAACTCCTGGTCGGCCTGGTGGGCGGCTGCGCACTGATCGCCGTCGGTTCCTCGGCCGTCCTCGGCTTCTCCTCGAACGTGTGGGCCCAGCTCCTCGCCCTCGCCACCGGCGTGGCCCTGCTGATGCGCGCCCACCTCTTCCGCTACTCCGCCCAGGTCGCTCCCGTCCTGGTCGGCGGCCTCGCCTCGCTCATGCTGCTCGGCCTGGGCCTGGCGCTCAACCCGCCCCACGCGGTGATCCGCGAGGCCCTCACCGGTGACCGTGCCGACCTCGACATCCGGACGATCTGGCTCGTCGCGGCGATCGCGGCGGTGGCCGCGCTCGTCACGGCGATCGGCCTGATCGTCTCGCGCGGCGGCCTCACCCCGTTCTGGGGGCGCTTCCTGGAGATCGCCGAGGGCTTCGTGCTGCTGACCCTGGTGCCGCTGGCACTGGCCGTCTTCGACGTGTACACGACGGCTCGGTCGATGACGAGCTGACCTGGCCGTGAGCTACCCGCACGCGGGGCCGACAAGACGTGAGTCCCGTCGGCCCCGAGCGGCCACGGGGGCCGCGAGCTCTCGTCGTGTCCCGAGCGTTACTCCGCCGGGAGCCCTCCATTGTGCGGAGCCGGCTCCAGGTCGAACTCCCCGTCCCGTGCGCCCAGTACGAAGGCCTGCCATTCCGCCTCCGTGTAACGCAGAACTGTGTCCGGGTCGAGAGACGACCTCATGGCCACCGCGCCGTTGGGAAGATAGGCGATCTCGACCCGCTCCTCGTGCGCCTCCGTACCCGGTGCGCTGTGCCATTCGACCCCGGAGATGTCGAGGGCGTAGAGCTCGTTCTTCTCCCGCTCCTTGCGCGCCTTGACGTCCTTGTCCTCTGCCTCGGCCATGGCGAAGCGACCCCTTCCCGACCTACGAATTCCCGGCTTACGAGCGACCTGTCGCGTCACCTTACTGGGACGGGCCCCGGCCGCTCAGGACTCTCGGAACCCCGGTCAGGAGGCCTGCAACCTCCTGGTACCCTGTGTAACGGCCGTATGTGTACGCACCCCCGGACCGCCCCCTCAGGGCCCTGGAGGACGCGCCCAGCGGATCCCCGCCTCCCGAGTAACGGAAGCTCCCCTGAGAAGTGGACCAGGGGCACTCGGTGGCTATCCAAGAAGACTACGAGGAGTACGCGTGTCGCTCGACGCCGCTACGAAGAAGCAGATCATGTCCGAGTTCGGTACCAAGGAGGGCGACACCGGCTCCCCCGAGGTCCAGGTGGCCATGCTCTCGCGCCGGATCTCGGACCTGACCGAGCACCTCAAGACCCACAAGCACGACCACCACTCCCGTCGTGGTCTGCTGATCCTGGTCGGTCAGCGCCGCCGGCTGCTGCAGTACCTGGCCAAGAAGGACATCCAGCGCTTCCGTACGCTGGTCGACCGCCTCGGCATCCGCCGTGGTGCGGCGGGCGCCCGGTAAGACGCCGTGAAGGGAGCGGTTCCCACACTGAGGGGGCCGCTCCCTTTGCTGTACGTGCGGAGTGTCACTGCCCCTTTGTAGTGTGGGTAGCACAACGCAAGACGTACGACGCGACGTGGTCCCGCGACAGCGCTCAGCGACGGCGCGGACACCACAACTGAACGAGGAGAAGCGCACCTCGCCGCCGCCGGTCCTCGGTAGTGGCCCCCGGGGGAATGCGAGCCCCGGGTGCTTCGATCGAAGACCGGCCCGCACCAGACGGAGCGCTTCTCCGACGTCCACCCGCCACACGGGCGGGACGGGACGAAAGACGAAAAGTATCGGAGAAATCGCTAGTGGAGAACGAGACCCACTACGCCGAAGCCGTGATCGACAACGGTTCTTTCGGCACCCGCACCATTCGTTTCGAGACGGGCCGTCTGGCCCGCCAGGCCGCCGGCTCCGCCGTGGCCTATCTCGATGACGACACCATGGTTCTGTCGGCCACCACGGCCTCCAAGAACCCCAAGGACCAGCTCGACTTCTTCCCCCTGACGGTGGACGTCGAGGAGCGGATGTACGCCGCCGGCAAGATCCCCGGCAGCTTCTTCCGTCGTGAGGGCCGCCCCTCCGAGGACGCGATCCTCACCTGCCGTCTCATCGACCGCCCGCTGCGCCCGTCCTTCAAGAAGGGCCTGCGCAACGAGATCCAGGTCGTCGCCACGATCATGGCGCTCAACCCCGACCACCTGTACGACGTCGTGGCGATCAACGCCGCGTCCGCGTCCACGCAGCTGGCCGGTCTGCCCTTCTCCGGCCCGATCGGCGGCGTCCGCGTCGCGCTGATCCGCGGTCAGTGGGTGGCCTTCCCGACGCACACCGAGCTCGAGGACGCCGTCTTCGACATGGTCGTCGCGGGCCGCACCCTGGAGGACGGCGACGTCGCGATCATGATGGTCGAGGCCGAGGCCACCGAGAAGACCATCCAGCTCGTCAAGGGCGGTGCCGAGGCGCCGACCGAGGAGATCGTCGCCGCCGGTCTGGACGCCGCGAAGCCCTTCATCAAGGTGCTCTGCAAGGCCCAGGCCGACCTCGCCGCGAAGGCCGCCAAGCCGACCGGCGAGTTCCCGATCTTCCTCGACTACCAGGACGACGTCCTGGAGGCGCTCACCGCCGCCGTCAAGGACGAGCTCTCGCAGGCCCTCACCATCGGGGGCAAGCAGGAGCGCGAGACCGAGCTGGACCGCGTGAAGGCGCTCGCCGCCGAGAAGCTGCTTCCGCAGTTCGAGGGCCGCGAGAAGGAGATCTCCGCCGCGTACCGCTCGCTGACCAAGTCCCTGGTCCGTGAGCGCGTCATCAAGGAGAAGAAGCGCATCGACGGCCGCGGTGTCACCGACATCCGCACGCTCGCCGCCGAGGTCGAGGCGATCCCGCGGGTGCACGGTTCCGCGCTGTTCGAGCGTGGCGAGACCCAGATCCTGGGCGTCACCACCCTCAACATGCTCCGTATGGAGCAGCAGCTGGACACCCTCTCCCCGGTGACCCGCAAGCGCTACATGCACAACTACAACTTCCCGCCGTACTCCACCGGTGAGACCGGCCGCGTCGGCTCCCCGAAGCGCCGCGAGATCGGCCACGGCGCCCTCGCCGAGCGCGCGCTCACGCCGGTGCTGCCGACGCGCGAGGAGTTCCCGTACGCGATCCGTCAGGTGTCCGAGGCCCTCAGCTCCAACGGCTCGACGTCCATGGGCTCGGTCTGCGCCTCCACCATGTCGCTGCTGAACGCCGGTGTGCCGCTGAAGGCCCCCGTCGCCGGTATCGCCATGGGCCTCATCTCCCAGGAGATCGAGGGCGAGACGCACTACGTGACGCTGACGGACATCCTCGGTGCCGAGGACGCCTTCGGTGACATGGACTTCAAGGTCGCCGGTACGAAGGAGTTCGTGACCGCGCTCCAGCTCGACACCAAGCTGGACGGCATCCCGGCCTCCGTCCTGGCCGCGGCCCTGAAGCAGGCCCGTGACGCCCGCCTCCACATCCTCGACGTGATGATGGAAGCGATCGACACCCCGGACGAGATGTCCCCGAACGCCCCGCGGATCATCACCGTGAAGATCCCCGTGGACAAGATCGGCGAGGTCATCGGCCCCAAGGGCAAGATGATCAACCAGATCCAGGAGGACACCGGCGCCGACATCACGATCGAGGACGACGGCACGATCTACATCGGCGCGGTCGACGGACCCTCCGCCGAGGCCGCCCGCACCACGATCAACGGCATCGCCAACCCGACCATGCCGGAGGTCGGCGAGCGCTACCTGGGCACGGTCGTCAAGACGACCACCTTCGGCGCGTTCGTCTCGCTGCTCCCGGGCAAGGACGGTCTGCTGCACATCTCGCAGATCCGCAAGCTCGCCGGCGGCAAGCGCGTGGAGAACGTCGAGGACGTGCTCGGTGTGGGCGCCAAGGTCCAGGTCGAGATCGCCGAGATCGACTCCCGCGGCAAGCTCTCCCTGATCCCGGTCATCGAGGGTGAAGAGACCGACGAAAAGAAGGACGACACCGACAAGTGACGTCGAGTAGCTCCACGGCGACGGCCCGCTCCTCCTCCGAGGCGCGGGCCGTCGCCCGTACCCAAACCCTGATCAAGGGCCAGAGCGGCATCGGCACGGTACGCAAGACGACCCTCCCCGGAGGCCTGCGCGTCGTCACCGAAACGCTGCCCTCAGTGCGCTCCGCCACCTTCGGCATCTGGGCGCACGTGGGCTCCCGCGACGAGACGCCGGCTCTGAACGGCGCCACGCACTACCTGGAGCACCTGCTCTTCAAGGGCACCTCCCGCCGTAGCGCGATGGACATCTCCTCCGCCATCGACGCGGTCGGCGGCGAGATGAACGCCTTCACGGCGAAGGAGTACACGTGCTACTACGCGCGCGTGCTCGACGCCGACCTCCCTCTCGCCATCGACGTCGTGTGCGACATGCTCACCGGCTCGCTGATCCTCGAAGAGGACGTGAACGTCGAGCGGGGCGCGATCCTCGAGGAGATCGCGATGACCGAGGACGACCCGGGCGACTGCGTGCATGACCTGTTCGCGTCCACCATGCTCGGCGACACCCCCCTCGGCCGCCCCGTCCTCGGCACGGTCGACACGGTCAACGCCCTCACCGCGGACCGCATCCGTCGCTTCTACAAGAAGCACTACGACCCGACGCATCTCATCGTCGCCTGCGCGGGCAACGTCGACCACAACAAGGTCGTACGCCAGGTCCGTGCCGCCTTCGAGAAGGCCGGCGCTCTGACGCAGTCGACCGCCACGCCCATGGCCCCGCGTGACGGCTCGCGCGCCATCCGGACCGCGGGCCGCGTCGAACTGCTCGCCCGCAAGACGGAGCAGGCCCATGTCGTCCTCGGCATGCCCGGTCTGCCCCGTACCGACGAGCGCCGCTGGGCCATGGGGGTCCTGAACACCGCGCTCGGCGGCGGCATGTCCTCCCGCCTCTTCCAGGAGGTCCGCGAGAAGCGCGGGCTGGCCTACAGCGTGTACTCGTACACCTCGGGCTTCGCCGACTGCGGACTCTTCGGCGTGTACGCGGGCTGCCGGCCGAGCCAGGTCCATGACGTGCTGAAGATCTGCCGCGACGAGCTCGACCAGGTCGCCGAGCACGGTCTGTCGGACGACGAGATCGGCCGCGCCATCGGCCAGCTGAGGGGCTCCACCGTCCTCGGCCTGGAGGACACGGGTGCGCTCATGAACCGCATCGGCAAGAGTGAGCTGTGCTGGGGCGAGCAGATGTCGGTCGACGACATGCTGGCCCGGATAGCCGCGGTCACCCCCGACGACGTACGGGCTGTGGCCCGCGACATTCTGGGCCGGCGGCCCTCGCTGTCGGTCATCGGCCCGCTCAAGGACAAGCAGGCATCCCGGCTGGACGAAGCGGTCGCATAAATCCTCGACCGCCGCGTAAGTCCGCGTAAGTCCTCGACTAAGGAATCAAGAACATGAGCAAGCTGCGCGTGGCGGTCCTCGGCGCCAAGGGCCGTATCGGATCCGAGGCGGTACGAGCCGTCGAGGCCGCCGAGGACATGGAGCTGGTGGCCGCCCTCGGCAGCGGCGACAAACTGGAGACGCTGGTGGAGACCGGCGCCCAGGTCGCCGTCGAACTGACCACGCCCGCCTCGGTCATGGGCAACCTCGACTTCTGCGTACGCCACGGCATCCACGCCGTGGTCGGTACGACGGGCTGGACCGACGAGCGCATCGCGCAGCTGAACACCTCGCTGGCCGCCTCCCCGGAGACGGGCGTGCTGATCGCGCCGAACTTCTCCATCGGCGCCGTGCTGACCATGAAGTTCGCGGAGGTCGCCGCGCCGTACTTCGAGTCCGTCGAGGTCGTCGAGCTGCACCATCCGAACAAGGTGGACGCCCCGAGCGGCACCGCCACGCGCACCGCCCAGCTCATCGCCGCGGCCCGGGAGCGCGCGGGCAGTGCCCCGCAGCCCGACGCCACGGTGACGGCACTGGACGGTGCCCGCGGGGCGGACGTCGGCGGCGTGCCCGTACACGCGGTGCGGATGCGCGGACTGCTCGCGCACCAGGAGGTGCTCCTCGGCGGCGAGGGCGAGACCCTCACCATCCGCCATGACTCGCTGCACCACAGCAGCTTCATGCCGGGCATCCTGCTCGGCGTACGCCGCGTCGTGGACGCCCCCGGCCTCACTTTCGGCCTGGAACACTTCCTGGACTTGAACTGACCGCCATGCGCGCAAAGATCACGTATGCCGTCACGGCCGCCGTCCTCCTCGTCTACTTCGTCCTGGTCGGCAGCCGTGGGGTCATGCTCATCGGGACCGGCACGGCTCTGACGGTCACCTTCGGGGTGTCGGTCCTCATCCTGCCGGTGATCGGCCTGTGGTTCCTGTGGAAGAACACGCAGTTCGTCCGGAAGGCCAACCAGCTCGCCGCCGAACTCGACGCCGAAGGCGGGCTGCCTGTGGACGAGCTGAAGCGCACCCCGGCCGGCCGCATCGACCGCGACTCGGCCGACGAGGTCTTCGCCCGCCGCAAGGCCGAGACGGAGGACGCCCCGGACGACTGGCGCAGCTGGTTCCGCCTCGCGATCGCCTATCGCGACGCCCGCGACACCGCGCGCGCCCGCAAGGCGATGCAGCGCGCCATCGCCTTGCACGAGGGCAGGCCTGTGCAGGCCTGAGCTCGAGAGATACGACGAAGGGGCCGGCCCGTACGCGGACCGGCCCCTTCGCGCTGCCGATCAGGCGTGGCGGTACTCGTCCGCCCACACCTCGATGCCGTCCGCCGCCCGGTCGAAGGCCGCGGGGCGCCCCAGGAAATCCGCGCTGTGCGTGGTCAGCATCGGCGTGGGCTCATCGCCCGGCCGGTCCCGGCGGACGAGGACGAGCGCCTGCCCCTGCACCGTGCGCGGCAGACCGAGCCAGCGCACCGGCTGCTGCACCGTGCGCGTCTCCACGACCTGCACCCAAGGCGCCGTCCGCGTTCTGAAGAAGCGCACCTGACGCAGCCCGTACGTACTCACCCATGCGCCCACCCGCAACAGCCGCAGCGCACAGCCGATGACCAACAGCGCTACGCCGAAGCAGATCGCGCCCGCGCCCAGCGTTCCGGCCACCGCGATGATGACTGCGGCGAACAGCACATACGAGGCGAGCAGCAGCAGGAGCGCCGCCATGGCGACCCGCCACGGGCCGGGCCGGTAGGGGCGTCGCCAGCGGTCGCGGTCGTCGAACGGCAGCGGGAGATCGTCCGTCACCTCGTCGAACGCGCGGTCGGCCGTAAGGAAGGGCAGGGGCACGACAGATCCTCACTCAATCCACGCACGGTCTGTGCCTGGTGAGGCTACCTAGCCATGTCCCTGCTCACCACCCTCGGGGGCCCGTATGAGCCTCCGGCTGCAGGCGGCTGTCAGCGGCTGTTCGAGGCCTCGGACTGTTGTGTCTGAGAAGGTGACTGGTCCTGCGACAGGGCGGGCATCCCGAAGAGCAGGGAGCCCGCGAGCCCGGCGACGATGGTGAGGCCGATGAGCCAGCGCCCGGCTATCTCGCCGACGGAGACACGCTCGCGGGGCGGGGGAGTGACATTGCTGCGGTACTTGTCGGCTTCGGCGATGAAGGCGAACGGAACAGGCTCGCGCCGACGGAACATGGAAACTGCTTCTCCTCAAGGGATTCGAACGGATCGTACTCACCAAGACAGACGAACGAACGTCCCAAGAGGTGCCACGTTTCACCGAATTCGCAGAAGTTCGGCGAAGAATGTCGCAGCCCGCCATCGAACGCCCGTTGTCAGAGCCGGGCCGTAGAGTGGGCGCCGCCCGAGCCAGCGATGGGAAGGACCCCGCAAGCCGTGACCGACAGCCCCGCCGACGACCTCAAACCCGGCTTCCGCAGCGATGTGACCGTCGAGTTGGTCAAGCACAGCGCGGCCGACTCCGACGTGCTGTTCGCCGCCCGTGTCTCGACCCTCGGAGAGCAGTCCCTGGACGAGCTCAAGAAGGACCCCGAGCGCTCCAAGGGCCTGATCAACTTTCTGATGCGGGACCGGCACGGCAGCCCCTTCGAGCACAACTCGATGACGTTCTTCATCAGCGCACCGATCTTCGTCTTCCGCGAGTTCATGCGCCACCGAGTGGGCTGGTCGTACAACGAGGAATCGGGTCGGTACCGGGAGCTTCAGCCGGTCTTCTACGTTCCCGACGAGTCCCGCAAGCTCGTCCAGGAGGGCCGCCCCGGGAAGTACGTCTTCGTGGAGGGCACCCAGGCCCAGCAAGAGCTCGTCGGTCGCGTCATGCAGGACTCGTACGTGCACGCGTACGAGGCGTACCAGGAGATGCTGGCCGCCGGCGTCGCCCGCGAGGTCGCCCGCTCGGTCCTCCCCGTCGGCCTGTACTCATCGATGTACGCGACGTGTAACGCCCGCTCCCTGATGCACTTCCTCGGCCTGCGCACGCAGCACGAGCTGGCCAAGGTGCCGTCCTTCCCCCAGCGGGAGATCGAGATGGTCGGCGAGAAGATGGAGGCGGAATGGGCAAAGCTCATGCCCCTCACGTACGCCGCGTTCAACGGCAACGGCCGGGTGGCGCCGTAGCGCACTCCATCCCAGCATCCGGCACAGATGTACGGGTAAACCGAGCGAAGTGTCCGTATTGCGGCATTTCGAGTAGTTCATCTAGCCTGATCAAACGGACCCGGCACTGCTTGAACCCCCGAGCAGGCAGTGCCGGGTTCCACCTTTGTCGCGACTTGTCGCCCGACCCGAGGGCAGACCGCGCGCTGAGCAGCGAGTAGCGTGTCACCCATGGCTCCGACCTCCACTCCGCAGACCCCCTACGGGCGGGTCCTCACCGCAATGGTCACGCCGTTCACGGCGGACGGAACTCTCGACCTGGACGGCGCGCAGCGGCTCGCCACCCACCTGGTGGACGCAGGCAACGACGGCCTGATCATCAACGGCACCACCGGCGAGTCCCCGACCACCAGCGACGCGGAGAAAGCGGACCTCGTAAGGGCGGTACTGGAAGCGGTCGGCGACCGGGCCCACGTCGTAGCCGGAGTCGGTACGAACCACACCCACCACAGCATCGAGCTGGCCCGCACTGCCGAGCAGGTGGGCGCGCACGGCCTCCTCGCGGTCACGCCGTACTACAACAAGCCCCCGCAGGAGGGTTTGTACCGGCACTTCACTGCGATCGCCGACGCGACCGAACTCCCGGTCATGCTCTACGACATCCCCGGCCGCAGCGGCGTACCGATCAACTCGGAAACGATCGTGCGCCTGGCCGAGCACCCGCGTATCGTCGCGAACAAGGACGCCAAGGGCGACCTCGGCCGCGCCAGCTGGGCCATCGCCCGGTCCGACCTCGCCTGGTACTCCGGCGACGACATGCTGAACCTGCCGCTCCTCTCCGTGGGCGCTGTCGGCTTCGTCTCCGTCGTCGGTCACGTCGTCACCCCCGACCTGCGGGCCATGATCGACGCCTACATCAGCGGCGACGTCCAGAAGGCCACCGAGATCCACCAGAAGCTGCTGCCCGTCTTCACCGGCATGTTCCGCACCCAGGGCGTCATGACCACCAAGGCCGCGCTCACCCTCCAGGGCCTGCCCGCCGGACCCCTGCGCCTGCCCATGGTCGGACTCACACCCGAGGAGACCGCCCAGCTCAAGATCGATCTTGCCGCCGGCGGGGTACAGCTCTGATCACAGACTTCACAACTGAATACGTACGACCAGCAGGCCAAGGGCCTGCACCACCAAGACAACTGCTACTGCACGAACGTCATGCGCGCCACGTGCCCTGCCAGGTACGTGGCGCGCGTGGTGAGGAGAGAGTCTTTTGAGTCATCCGCATCCTGAACTAAGCCCCCCGTCGAAGCTCACCGAGGGCGGCCTCCGGGTCACCCCACTCGGTGGGCTCGGCGAAATCGGCCGGAACATGACGGTCTTCGAGTACGGCGGCCGACTGCTGATCGTCGACTGCGGAGTGCTCTTCCCCGAGGAGGAGCAGCCCGGAATCGACCTGATCCTGCCGGACTTCACGTCCATCAGAGATCGCCTCGACGACATCGAGGGCATCGTCCTCACACACGGCCACGAGGACCACATCGGCGGTGTCCCCTATCTCCTGCGCGAGAAGCCGGACATCCCACTGATCGGCTCCAAGCTGACCCTCGCCCTCATCGAGGCGAAGCTCCAGGAGCACCGCATCCGCCCCTACACGCTTGAAGTCGCGGAGGGCCACCGCGAACGCATCGGCCCCTTCGACTGCGAGTTCGTGGCGGTCAACCACTCCATCCCGGATGCCCTCGCGGTCGCCATCCGCACACCCGCGGGCATGGTGGTGCACACCGGCGACTTCAAGATGGACCAACTCCCGCTGGACGGCCGCCTCACAGATCTACACGCGTTCGCGCGGTTGAGCGAGGAAGGCATTGACCTACTTCTCTCGGATTCGACGAACGCCGAGGTTCCGGGGTTCGTCCCGCCCGAGCGCGACATCTCGAATGTGCTGCGGCAGGTCTTCGCGAACGCCCGCAAGCGGATCATCGTGGCCAGTTTCGCCAGCCACATCCACCGCATCCAGCAGATCCTCGACGCCGCCCACGAATACGGCCGCCGGGTCGCCTTCGTCGGCCGCTCGATGGTCCGCAATATGGGCATCGCCCGTGACCTGGGCTACCTGAAGGTCCCGCCGGGCCTGGTCGTCGACGTCAAGACACTCGATGACCTGCCGGACGGCGAGGTCGTGCTGGTCTGCACGGGTTCGCAGGGCGAGCCCATGGCCGCCCTGTCGAGGATGGCCAACCGAGACCACCAGATCCGCATCG
The DNA here is from genome assembly GCF_043198355.1 of Streptomyces sp. NPDC048825. Taxonomy (NCBI): domain Bacteria; kingdom Bacillati; phylum Actinomycetota; class Actinomycetes; order Kitasatosporales; family Streptomycetaceae; genus Streptomyces; species Streptomyces sp. NPDC048825. The sequence continues at coordinate 954 of NZ_JBICUR010000030.1, read as the reverse complement.
TCCAGGGCGACACGGTGATCCTGGCCTCGTCACTCATCCCCGGCAACGAGAACGCGGTCTACCGCGTCATCAACGGCCTGACCCGCTGGGGCGCCAACGTCGTCCACAAGGGCAACGCGAAGGTGCATGTCTCCGGCCACGCCTCGGCCGGCGAGCTCCTGTACTTCTACAACATCTGCAGGCCCAAGAACCTGATGCCGGTCCACGGCGAATGGCGCCACCTACGCGCCAACGCCGAGCTGGGCGCCCTCACCGGAGTCCCGCACGACCGCATCGTCATCGCCGAGGACGGCGTCGCCGTCGACCTCATCGAGGGCAAGGCCAAGATCTCGGGCAAGGTCCAGGCCGGGTACGTGTACGTCGACGGCCTCTCCGTCGGCGATGTCGGCGAGCCTGCGCTCAAGGACCGCAAGATCCTCGGCGACGAGGGCATCATCTCGGTCTTCGTGGTGATGGACTCCAGCACCGGCAAGATCACCGGCGGTCCGCACATCCAGGCCCGCGGCTCGGGTATCGACGACTCCGCCTTCAGCGACGTCCTCCCGAGGATCACCGAGGTCCTGGAGAGGTCGGCCCAGGACGGCGTCGTCGAACCCCACCAGATGCAGCAGCTCATCCGCCGCACGCTGGGCAAATGGGTCTCGGACACTTACCGCCGCCGGCCGATGATCCTGCCTGTCGTGGTCGAGGTCTGACACCTCGCACGCGTACAACTGGGAGCGGGGCGCCTCGATTTGCATCGAGGCGCCCCGCTCCAGTACGTTTACGGCTCCGCCTGAACGGGAACCCGGCGCAACTGTGCATGGGGAACCAGCCCGAGCGGGACGGGAATTCCGACTCAGAATCTTCTGATAAAGTCGGAAACACCGAAGGGAAGCCCGGAGGAAAGCCTGCGAGGGTGAGTACAAAGGAAGCGTCCGTTCCTTGAGAACTCAACAGCGTGCCAAAAATCAA
>NZ_JBICUR010000029.1:0-73086 GCF_043198355.1 Streptomyces sp. NPDC048825 | reverse complement strand
CCGCTGGAACAGCTCCCACAACTCGTCCGGCACCAGCCGCTCAACGATCCCTGCCACGACCGGCAGCTTACCCAGCCAAATGAGATGACGTCTTAAGCCCGACCTGCTCCACGCCCGATTCACCGAGGCCCCCCAGAGCCCTGCGCTGGAACTGGCGGAAGCAGCACTGCCCTTCACCTCCGGCGCCCAGCAGGGCCTGTCCGCCGAGGCCACTCGCGTCCTGGCCGCCCTGCGCACCGCGGCGAGCGACGGCGACGACGCAGCGGTGGAAAACCTCGGCGACGACCTGGTCTCCGCATTCACGTCGGTGACGCAACTGCCGGACAATGCCGAAGGCCGCCGACTGGCAGGCGCCCTGCGTGCCTACCACCCCGCGCTGCGCACCAACGCCGCCACCGGGGCACCCACTGACCGCCCGGCCGTGGTCTCTGCCCAACCGGTCGCGGACCCCGAGCAGACCCCGCACGACGGGGATGAGGACGACGCGTGGGTGCAGCCGGGCGACGAGGAGGAACCGAAGGGCACGGTCTTCCCCGCCCTCAACATCCTCAAGGACTGCATGCAGCGGTCGACGTACCACCCCATCCCGGTGATCCGGAAAGAGGAACGAGGCGCCGAACCGTGGACGATCTTCCGTGAGGTCATGGACGGCGAACCGCGCTGGGTCCACCCCGACATCACGACCGAGAAGACCAAGCCGGGCAAGCGCGACCGGCTCGTCGTGCCCGAGCAGTTCGGCACCGGCCAGCTGTGCGTCATCGACCGCAACGGCTCCTACCCCTCGGCCTGCTCCGCGGTACCGCTCGCCCCGAACAAACTCCAGCACACCGGGCCCCTGGAAGAAGTCGGCAAGGACCGGGCCGGGGCGTTCCTCATCACCGTCCCCGCCTGGAACCACCCAGAGATGCCGCACCCGCTGGGCCGCCTCGCCGAGCGGACCGATGACCAGGGCCACGTCTGGGTGACCACCCCCCACGTCCGCCAGCTGCAGAAGCTCATCAAGGCCGGACACATCACCGAAGAGCTGATCGTCCCCGACTCCTGGACCGGCAAGGCCAACGAATCCCTCTTCAAGCCCTTCTACGCCAAGGCCCGCGAAGCCCGCGCCGAGCTCGTCCAGGCCGGCGGCGAACCGTACACCGAGTACAAGCGGCGCCTGTCCATCGCGCTGCGCCTGCTGTGGCCCAAGGGCGAGAAGGTCAACTCGCCGTTCTGGCGCCCCGACTGGCGCATGGCCCTGGTCGCCGAGGCCTCCGTACGGCACTGGAGCGTCGCCCACCGCGCCGTCCAGGCCGGACACACCCTCGTCGCCCTCCGCAACGTCGACGAGGCCGTCTTCTTCACCCCCGACGGCCAGGCCCCCGACACCTACAAGGTCGGGACCGGATTCGGCGAGGTCAAGGTCAAGACCGAGCCCGCCGCGCCGGGAAGTGAGCGCTGATGGCCACAGGAACGGGAGATTCTCTCGGCGCAGCCCTCAATGAGCTCCTCCGCGACATGGGCGTCCAACCCCTGCGACGCCTGTCCACCTACCACGCCAAGCACTGGCACGCCCAGCTCAGCCAGCTCACCCACACCCAGCGCGGCTACGACGCCCTCGAACGGGCCGGGCTGACCTTCCGGCCCGAAACCCTGATCAAGTGGCTGTCCGATCCGGAATACAACGTCCGGCGCAGCTACCGCGACATCATCCACACCGCCTACGAGAACGCGGCCATCGTTCCCGCCGACCCCATTCCGCAAGCCTTCAAAAACGGCCAGCTCGAAATCAGAGGCATCGTCAAGACCGGCGACGACGAGCGCATCCGCGGCGAACTCAGCGACACCGGCAGAATCACCGCGCCACTGCGGATCGACGGCCGAAGCAGCAACTGGGCTGAAATCGAGCGCAAATGGGCCTCGGGCGAACTCGACGACGAATCGTTCGAGGACGACTTCATCGACTACGTGATCACCGAGGACATCGGTGAGGGCACCGACGGCTGGGAATTCCCCGGAACCTCCTACACCGTCACCATCCGGTACTGCAGTCGTGCTTCTCCATTCGGCTTGGTCTTGGGGCTGTCTGCCGCTGGCGGAAAGTCAGGTGGCATCAGCGCACGATCTGGGTAGAGTCGGGCGATGCCCGAGCTGAAGCGGCTGCATGCCAGCCATGCCCCGGCGGTCCTGGCCTTCGAGCTGGCGAACCGCAGCTACTTCGCTGCCTCGATCTCCGACCGCGGCGACGACTTCTTCGACCAGTTCACCGACCGGTACAACGCCTCGCTGGCCGAGCAGGAGGCCGGCATCTGCGCCTTCTACGTGCTCGTCGCCGAGGACGGCTCGGTACTCGGCAGGTTCAACCTGTACGACTTGGAGGACGGCACTGCCAGACTCGGCTACCGGGTCGCGGAGCAGGTCGCCGGCCGCGGCGTGGCGACCGCGACCGTCCGGGAGCTGTGCCGGATTGCGACCGCGAGGCACGGCCTGCGCACACTGCGGGCGGCCACCTCCCACGAGAATGCCGCGTCCCAGAAAGTCTTGACCAAGGCCGGGTTCGTCCCGGTTGGCCCTGCCACCCCGGCCGATCTCGGCGGCAAGTCAGGCACCTGGTACCAGCATTACCTCCAGCCATAGACCTTGATCTTGCTCGTGGGTCGGCTGCGGGAAGGCTGCGTGTTGGTGGCCAGTTAGCTTCCCTGCTGACGGCCAGTTACGGGGAGGCTATCTGGCCACGATTCTCACGGTCTGTAGCTGCCGAGCTGTTGTGAGGCCGGCGGGCAGGGGATCTCGGTCAGGATTCCGGATCGTCCCACTGGAACCTGCGCTCCGCTCAGGTCAGTGAGCGCACCTCCGCGACGTCGTATTCGTCAACAGCGGCGGCGAGCATCGCGGCGCCCTGCTCGTCGCTGGGGCCCTCGCCTCGGAGCGCCTCGACGGCAGCCTGCGACTCCCACCGCTCGAAGATGTTGATGCGCCCCGCATCCACCAGGTCCGCGGTGATGGCGAAGTCGAGGCAACCCGAAGTGCGACGGGCCAGTTCGACAACGCTCACACAGCCTGCGAGATAGGACTCACGCTGTCGCAGTGGTGCGCACGGGCAATCTCAAGGCCCAGCGGGCGTCGGACACGTCACTGCGGTACGGACGACGAACACTCACGCCTCATGCAACGACCATCAACGGCGCCAGTGCAGGATCTTGTTGGCCGTCGATCGTGGACGGCGGCTTGTAGGCCGTCACTTGATCGGTGGCCAACTCGAAGCAGGGCACTCACCGCGGAACGACGCGACACGTAGGTGATTGTGGGTGCGTTGCCAAGGCGACAACTCGTTCGTTGGACCTTTTGCTTCCGCTCGCGCTCAGGCAAGGTGAGGAGGACACCTGCAGTCGCGTAGGCAGGGAACCTCGATGACCGGCATGAAGGTGGTTCGGCAGCAAGGAAAGGGGGGCCGTGGGTTCCGCTTCGGCGACGGCGACCGCGCTTAAGGTGGCGTTCATCGGGCCTCCTATGTCCGGGAAAAGCACTGCGGCACGATTACTGGCAGGGCGTCTCGACGATGCTGACGTGGTGTCGGCCTCCGCCCCTTTGGTCCAGGTGGAACAGGTCATGCTCGCCGTTGCCGGCCTGAATACCGTTGATGTCGATCGGGAGGTGCGTCGTTCGATAAAACGGCTCATCAGGTCGGCTTTCGACGAGCTGGGTTTGGACATCGTGCGTGAAGTCTTCTGCCGGGAACTGGCCGAGGCAAAAGCCGGGGTAATCATCAACGACGACGCGCGTGCCGCACTGCTGCCGGTGCTCCGGTCGTTCGCATTCAAGATCGTGTGGGTCGAGCGAGGAGGGGCGGTGACTGCTGTCGGCCCGGAAGGCTCACAGCATGACCACACAATCGACAAGGCTGAGGCAGACTTCGTGATCGCGAACACGGGGTCCTTGAGCGACCTGGAAACCGAAGTCACGAGAGTCCAACGAAGTCTGGGTCTATGACGGAGGAGTAGGCATGGGACGCACCTCCATGTTTCGCAGACGTGCCGACCACGGGCGATGGCCGACCGTCGGCTGGATGATGCGCATCACCAGAAAAGCCTCACCCAGTGCCCGCGTACGCGACGACACCGTATTCGCTCAGAGCCTGAGCCGAGGACCCCGCGGTGGGCGCTTCTCACCGTCTCGCATACTCAACTTCGAAGCCGGGCGCTACTCCTGGCCGGCCTGGCTCATCGCCGACTATGAACGCCTCTGTGAAGCGCCGCCCGGTAGCCTGGTAAATACATGTGACGCCATCGCGCGGATCATCACACGTCGGCCACCACCCGGCCGCGTGGACGCGACCACTTCCAAGTCTGCTTTGGAGAAGATCGGCACGCACGATGTCGTCAGAGAGGAGGAGTGGTCCGCTCTGTCAAGCGACACGGACCTGCTCTCACGCCTTCCCAGCAGCTTGTACGAGGCGACGGTGGCGACCCTTCTCCAGGATCTCGGATCCAGGAGCCAGGACGTTCTCTCACCGTTGAGCATGTCCATGGGCGCGCTTTCCTCCCAAAATCCCTTCGTATTGTCCGACCTGCTGCAGTCCCTCGGACCGTCAGCCCCCTCCTATGCGGTCAAGTCGCTTCTCCTGACACGCCATCCCAATGCCTCACGGCTCCTCGCCGAAGTCGCCGGCAGCGACCGGGCCAGCACATGGGTGCGGGCCGAGGCAGTCGACCAGGCCACACTGCTAGCCAATAATGCGTCGCCGATCGTCCCGGACAAGCGCGCTGCGATCACGGCGGACCGGATCTGCGTGCAGGCCGTCGACCGCACGCGGCACTTGAACCGTCTGGGCATATACGATCCCGACCTGGCTCACTGGTTGAGCCTCGCGCTCTTTGCGACAGCCGAACAAGCGCGACGCGAAGGACGCCTGATCGTTTCCCGCACGCCGTACGCCCGGGCTCTCGTGGATGTTTTGCGCGAGGAGGTCCCGCACATTCAAGAGGACACACGTGTTCGAAGGGCTGTCCGCGCGATCGGCCCTCTCGCGGCCACCCTCTCCACGACAGACCCGAATCGGTTGGATACCGTGAGTTTCCTGAGCGAAGTGATCAGCGACTCCGCCGATGATCTGTTGACGTGGGAGGCAGCCAAGAGCCTGATGGACCTGAGACCGGTACCCGAGAGCACCATCCTCGGTCTGCTACGTCGCGTCCCTCCTCGCCCGGTCAGCCATGGCGCCCAGGCTGCCGCGCTCAGCCTTCTCGAACTGGCGCTGCTGTCTCGCGTCGAGGCAAGTCGTATTCGCACGCAGCGTGTACTCACAGTCCGAGAAAGCGAATGGGTCGCTGAGATCGAACGACGCGAAGGGAACGCACGATCGAGCGCCTGAAGAAGATCCCCGGTGGATACATGAACCGAGGCCGGATCTGGAAAATCGGTAATGCTGTCGTGAAGCCGAGTTGTCCTCGCAGCGCTGTGGTGGTCGATGCCCTCGCCGGAATCGGCGATGCCGAGCTTTTCCTCCCCTACCCTGCCCGCCTCTTCGGCAGCATCGCCGTGTACCGGTACCTGCCTGGCCTCGGAGTGACCGAGCCACTACCGCAGTGGGTCTCCACCGAGCCAACAGTTCACCGCGCAGCGGCGCTGTTTCTCGACATCGCGGTCAGGTCGACGTCGGCCCAGCCCGCTTCTCGTGCCGATGTACAGGCGGGTTGGCCGTTGTGCCCCTCACCCGGGGCACACTTCGTGAACCTGGATCCCCACCCGACGAACTTCGTCTTCCGGGAACCGGGAACACCGACTGGCGTGGTGGACTACGACTTCGGCGACTGGTGCTCCCTGGAGTTCGCCGCCGCCGCCTTTATCCACCATTGGCTGGCGCCCTCATTCGAGATCAGTGAGGCGATGGCTTCGGTTCTGGACCGGTGGAAAATCGACCCTGTTGCCACGGCGCAGCTCGTCCCGCACTACGCGGCGTGGCGCATCCGGGCGATCGAGTACTTCGCCCGGTGCAACTCGGCGATGGCATCCTGGCTCAGAGCGTCCCAGGCCCACCCGCCTCCGCCCCATCGTCATGCTGACGGTCTGGGTCGCAGACGAAGGAAAGCAGCACCGCGACGAGATCGACCAGGTCCAGAACCGCAGAAGTCCATTCCTGGTGCGCGACCGAAAGCGCAAGGTGAGCGAGGGCCTGACACACACCTAGGTGGCGGGCCCGCGTAATGAGTTGGTCGGCGTCCATGACCTGAGAGAATCAGCGTCCGTCCACCATCTCGCCGATCTTCACAGCAGTACTGAGTAGATGACGAAGTCCCACCATTCCTTCCACCTCAAGTCGCCGTACGGAACATTCGCCAACGACTTGTAATGATGAGCGACGGCCAGTGAGCCTCTTCGAGTTGGCCACCGATCAGGTGACGGCCTACGAAGCGCAACGCTGGACAGCATGCTCGCCGAGTACGGCGACAGCGAGGAGACCCCGATCCCGGTCGCGATCGAGACCTCCCGTGGCCTGCTCGTCGCAGTGGTGCGCACGGGCAAGCGGCAGGTCTTCGCCATCAATCCGATGGCTGTCGCCCGCTACCGCGACCGGCACAGCGTCTCCCGCAAGAAGTCTGATCCCGGAGACGCCCTGGTCCTGGCCAATATCCTGCGCACCGACATGCACGCCCACCGACTGCTGCCGCAGGACAGCGACCTGGCTCGCGCCCTCGCCGTGCTCGCCAGGGCTCAGCAGGACACCACGTGGAACCGGCAGCAGATCTCCAACCAGCTCCGCTCCCTGTTGCGCGAGTACTATCCGTCCGCGCTGGCTGACTTCGAGCACTGGAAGAACGGTCTGTGCCGTCGGGAGGCGCACGAGCTCCTCAAGGAGGCCGCCTGCACCGCGGCCGGCAATCTGTCCGAGGCGGTGGACGAAGCTTTCCCTCAACACCCGGACGCTGAGATCATCCTCAGCTTGCCCGGACTCGGCATCCAGCCAGTGCTGTGACCGGGAAGGTTCGCCGGGGTCAGCTCGATCAGTCCGATCGCGCTGCTTCCCACCTCCATGAGGCTTGGCGAGGGAAGCCGTCGAGCTCCCCGCGGCCGGTGCACCAGAGAAGTACCTGAGTGGGGTCTCCGGGAGGGGCGGCGGGGAAGAGCCGGTTGAGTACGGCTGCGCTCAGCGGTGCTGGTGGTAGCCAGTCCACGGACAGTCCCTGCGTGATGTCGTGGGTGTGCAGCAGAGTTTCGGCGACGCCCATCGCGGCGAACCCCTCGGGGTCGCACGGCCCCCAGTGCCAGGCACGCAGGGCCGGGCTGGCTGCAGCCAACGAGCTGCTGAGCAGCCCGCCGCAGGCGGTGATGGCCTGGAGTACCTCAGCCGGTGAGGCGGTGGGGCGGACGTTCAGGTCAAAGGGAAGGTAGGCGTCGGCGGGCTGTGCTGCCAGCTGCCCTGCGTAGGCCAGCAGGTCGTGGCCGATGTGCGCTGCGGTTTGCCAGCAAGTCCATTCAAGCGGCCCCGCCGGCACCGTCCAGTCCTCGGCGGTATGAGGGCTGAGCACCTGCAGCATCTCTGCCACGGCGGCGTCAACGTCCCGTTGATCCATGCAGCACCCTCCCTGCGGTTCATGCCGTGCGACCGGGCTGCGCCGGTTGTCGTTCATTCACGCCGTCAGGGATCTGGCACGTCCGCCCCAGCGGATGCCCTTCTCGCTGCGGATGCGGGCTCGTTCCTTCCGCTGGGCAGCGAGTACGTCGGGGTGGCGGGCGTTGGCGGGGAGCGAGCACCAGCACGCAGTCGAGGTCCACGATGACACGCCCGTCGGCGGCCGGGCCGCTCGCCCCGGCCGGTCCCCAGACCCGCTCGCGTACTTCGGAACGTGCGCCTCGGATTGCCGTAACGACTCCTAACAAAAAGAGCTTCGGAACCTCTGGGAATGACGGTGTGTCAGTTCTCGTTGATGCTGGCCGAAGAGCTCGTAACACGATCTTGTTGAGGTCTGCCGGTCGGATGTGATGGGTGTGATGGTTCGGCCGTTCGGCAGGGATGAATGCTCGGCCGTGCATCTTCGTCTCGCAAAGGGGCGGAGCCACCGGTTGAGCAGCGACTCCGCGATCGCGACGGAGGACGGGGCGAGCGCGGTCTCGCCGTCGTCGATGTCCCATAGCGAGTTCTGCAGCAGCCGTCCCAGCGTCCAGCCGGTCGCGCGTGCTCGGTCCAGGCCGAGGACTTCGGTGAGCAGGTCGAAGCGGCGTCGCACCACGCGCAGAGTGTCGCCCTTCGCGACGACGTCGTCCCACCGGCTGTCCAGGGCAGGCCACAGGTCGAATCCGGGATCGCCGGCGAGCGGCTCGGGGTCGATGGCGAGCCACGGCTCACGCTGCGCGGCGAGAACGTTGTCGTAATGCAGATCCCAGTGCAGCATCCGGTCTCCGGACTCGTCGACCAGCTCGGCCATCACCGACGCCCAGCCGCACAGGAGTTGCCGGTCGGCCGGGTCGGCCAGAGCCGTGATCGCCTCCGGGACCTGCTCCAGCATCTCGGTGGCAATGTCACCGAGGCTGCGCAGTCCCTGCGGCGCGGGGACGGAGACCAGCCGCGCCTGAAGCTCGGCGAGGAGGCCCATCGCCACGTCGTCGTCCTCAATCGAGGTCAGCGTGCGGGCCCCGTCCAGCCGCTCCAGGAGCATGCTGCTGCTCACGGGGTCGTGATCGAGCAGTCGCACCGCCCCCTCACCATTCCAGGCACGGAGCCCGACAAGTGCAGCGGTGGTCTCTTCCCTGGGCATCTGGAGTTTGAGGACCGCGCGCGTGCCGTCGTGGCGCAGCACCGGCAGCACCAGCGAGGCTTCCCCGGCTCCGACCGCGCCGTCCCGTTTCAACTCCCAGCGGTCCAGTAATTCCGCAGCGAGAGCCCCGAGGCGTCTTTCCCAGCGGACGGCCGGCCGCTTGAAGTGGTGCAGGAGTGAGAAGGTCTGCTCGACGACGGAGGGCGTCGGGACGCCTGCGCGGTCGACCGGGCTTGCCGGCTACGGGCGGGATGCCGTCGACCAGGGCCAGGGTCTGCGTGACGTCGTTGATGTTGGCCGCAGTGGTGATGACCTTGAACGGGGGCGAGGCCACCGGCCCGTCGCCGGTCGACCGGCACCATCTGATCGTCGAAGCGCACGGCATCCCGCTCGCGGCAATCACCACCGGCGGCAACCGCAACGACGTCACCCAACTGATCCCGCAGATCCAGGCCGCGCGGTAAGCGCGGCCAGCCACTGCGCCGCCCCGACCTGTACGCCGACCGTGACTATGACCACGAGGTCTACCGGGACAAGGTCCGCCGGTTCCAGATCACCCCGCACCTCGCCCGGCGCGGCTCCGGGCACGGCTCCGGCCTGGGCGTGTACCGCTGGGTCGTGGAAGGAGCGATCGCGCTGCTGCACTGGTTCCGCCGCCTGCGTATCCGCTGGGAGATCCGCGACGACATCCACCACGCGTTCGTCACCCTTGGCTGCGCCGTCATCTGCTGGCGACGACTGCGCACCGCACGTTGTTGAGAGTAAGGGCGGGCGATCGCCTCAGGGGATGGCCTGCTCGATGCGTCAGAACGCATACGTAGCAGTCGGGCCCGCGCAGCCTCACATCCGGGATCTCAGCACGTCGACCTCACAGCCCGGCGCGAAGGGGTCGAAACCGTGCTCGATCAGCCAGCGAACTGCCAGCAGGCTTCGCAACGACCACCACGCGTGGATCACGTCGAGGTCGATGTCGGTGCCGTAGCCGGCGATGACGTCGTCGAGGTGCTCCTCGTGTCCGAGCGTGAAGGTGGCGAGGTCGTACAGGGCATCACCCTGGCCCGCCTCGGACCAGTCGATGATGCCGGTGATCTCGTCGCCGTCGACGAAGACGTGCGCGATCTGCAGGTCGCCGTGTGTGAACGCCGGAGTCCACGGCCGGAGCGCGGCCTCGGCGACCTGGCGGTTGCGGGTGACCAGGTCAGCGGGCAGGACGCCGTTCGTCATGAGCAACTCGCACTCGTCGTCGAGTTCCGCCGCCAGCGCGACGATGCTCCGGCCGGCCCGGCCCGGCAGGGGCGGCAGGGGCGCTTCGTGCAGCTTCCGGATGGCGGCGCCCGCTGCGGCCCACCCCGCCGGCGACCCGTTCGACGGCCCGCCGAGGCGCCCAAGCGTGGTCCCGGGGAGTGCGGCGATCGCGAGCACAGGCGGCTTGCGCCACAGGACCTCCGGGGTCGGGACCGGCGCGAGGGACATCGCCTCGACCTCGACGTCGATGCGCGCCTGATCGGCGTCCACCTTCAAGAACACGTCACCGATGCGCAGAGTCGCCCGCTCGGAATGGGCGACGACCACTTTGACCTCATCCATGGGCGACCAGTATCCCGGGGATGATCGCCGACGTCGCCAGGTTTGTCGCGTGCGATTACGCGGCTGACCGCGTCCCGCTACGAGTTCACGACCCGTGACGGGCGTGTCATCCGGTTCGACGAGGAGGACGGGCCGTCGACCACGGTCGAGGGCGACATCGTCACCGTGCACTATCTGCCGGAGCGCCCCGAACGCGCCACCGCCAAGGTCCTGGCCCGAGGGAAGCTCGCCGCGAGCACGGCTGCACGCTGCTCTTCTTTGCGGGGTTCATCGCCTTCGCCACCTTCCTCCTGGTCGTCGCGAACTCGGACGACTCGATGCCCTGACACCCTCGCTTTCCGGATCAGCAGTGCGACGCGTTCCTGACAGTGATTCCGAGGCAGAGTTCGTCTATGTAGGCAATCAAGACCAAGGCCGGGGCTCTCGCTGTCTGGTGGCCAGCACGCACCACAACCTCGCGCCAGCCCACCGTCCACCTTGACGAGGACCGGTCCTACCTGATCTACGCGGCGTGTGACATGTCGGCGAAGTCGCCGTCGCCCAGGGCCATTACGAGGCGTCGCCCTTCTGATATGTCCAGGCTCAGCAGCAGGGTAAGCGCTTCGTCCTTGGCTCGATGCGCAGCGGGGGCGGTGTTTGACAGACCTTTTCACGGCCGTCCGGTGACACGAGATGCGGGTATGTCAGCATCGACATAGCGTTGCAACATGCTGCTCCTGGTTCGACACCCTTTGATTCGGCAGAAAGAAGGCCAATGGTGAATGGGCATGGAGCCTGGAGCAAGCCAGAGCACGCGTCCGGGACTGGCCGCGGTGTCCAGGGAGTTAGCCGATGAATGGAGCGATGGTCCCCTCTGGAGGCTGGCAGACGTTGGATGCCAAAGGCGGGGTAGTGTTGCGGACCGCAGGCCAGGGCGCGCCGCTCGTAGTTTTTCCTGGGATGGAGGGCGACGGCCAAAGTTGTCTCCATATGGCACTTCCGGTGTGGAATGACCTCGCCAACACACGGGAGCGACAGCTGGTACTTGTAGATTATGCCGAAGAACAGCACCCGACTTTGTCGGCCCTCATCGAAACACTGATTGAGCTGTTCGGTAATCTTTCGGGACCGGCTCTTTCTTTCTGGGGCCAGTCATTCGGTAACCTTCTCGCAGCCAGTATCGCTGCCGCCGACGTCCTTCCAGTCGACCGGGTTGCGCTTGTGAGTCCCTTCACCCAGCTACCGAAAGTGACGCAAGCGGCAACTGTACCGCTCTCGATAACGCCTGCGGCCCTGTACAAAATCACCACACCAACGGTCGGCCGATGGATATTCGGACCTGTGGACGGGAATCTCGATCACCCCTTCTTCGCCTCGCTTGCGGCGATGGCACCGGTCACGGTAGCTCGCCGAGCTGGATGGCTTCGCGGACAACGTTTCGTGGACCCCTTCCTCCAGATCCAAGCGCCGGTCAAGGTATGGCTGGGCGAGCGGGACCGGCTGATCGAACTCGACGACGAGAGGCCGTTCTTTGAGGCACTGACCCGACGCAGGAGCGACCAGTTCACAATGGTCCCGGGAAGCGGTCATGTAGCGTTGCCCGCCAGATCGGTCGAGCTACTGCGTCGCGAGATCTCCGCGTGGCTCTCGGAGCGGGACTGAATAAAGGCGCCGGAGGTTGCGCGCCACCACCCTCACAATCCGGGACTGTTCACTTGCTCCGTCGGCTGCGCGGTGGACTCCAACTCGTGTGCCACGCTTGCCTGCCGGGGGTATCCGGGGCCAACGGGCCGAGGCCTGCGCCCGGTTGTGGAGGGCCCCTCGTCAGGGGTCCGGCTCCCGCCTCGTCCGAAGCTCCCGGTAGGGGGCTAGCGCTCCGGCTGGCCAACGGCCGGCCTCTGGCTCGGGTGTTGGGCCTGTTCTTCGTGCTCGACGTCGCCATGTGCGCCCGATCGGCCTCACCGCCTCCCTGACCCTGTGGGTCGACCAGGACGCCGCTGCGTACGGCGAGGCGCCCAACCGCGCCGCCCACGGTCTCGTCGCGCTCTACCGGCCCGCCCTGCTGCCGTATCTCGGTGACGTTGTGTTCACCGGCGCTCCCGGTTCCGGTGGCACGGGGTGGCTGTTGTGTGGTCGGGGGGCCTAGTGTGCCGGAATTCTGGTGGCAGGAGCTCGCCGGGCCGCTGGAGAAGGTCTCGGCCGTCGACACCGACCGCGTCGCCCTACGACAGCAGTACATATACCGGGCGATCCCCGAGTTCGTCGGAATCCCGGCGCTCACCGTGACCTGCAGGACCAGTGCCCACGCCGACGTGCACTGGCGAACCTCATCGCGTCGCCCCTGCGGCTTTTGGACTGGGAGGGATGGGGGCAAGTTCCCGAGGGGTTCGACGCCGCCACGCTCTACGCCTGCACGCTGCTCCAGCCGGACACCGTCGCCCGCGTCCGCACCGTCTTCCCGGTGCTGGGCAGCCCGGTCGGCCTCGCCGCCGAAGCGACGGTGTGCGCCCAGCTGCTCCAGACCAAGGAACGGCTTCACGGTGAGGGGCGAGTCAGCCCGCCCCCGTCCGCCACAGTTGCTCCGTCCGCCCCGTCAGGTGCGCGACCAGCCACACACAACCCGCAGACGTCGTGTCACCGTCCCACGGAACGCTCGGCAGCGACCAAGCCAAGCACACCGCCGGGCTGGGCCTCATCCCCCGAGGGGCCCAGCCCAGCCGCGTTACCCCGCCCGGCCCCGCGCCCTGTACATCAGCCGCCGCAGCACCACCTCCACCGGCCCCCGGCGCCCCGCCCGCTCCAGGGCGTACGCCCCCGCCACAGTGATCAGCCAGACGCCGACTGCGAAGAGCGCCATGGTCGCGCTGGTCAGGTGTTCGCCCAGCCCGAGGCCCCAGGCGGCCAGCACCGGGGCGAAGAGCAGCGAGTGCGCGAGGTAGCAGGACAGGGACCGCTTGCCGACCGCCGAGACCGCCGCCGCGGCTGCTGAACCCCGTCGGATACTCCTGCTTGTCCACCAGTGCGCGAACAAGGCGACGGCGGCGACGTAGCCGAGTCCGGCGGCGTTGCCCGTGAGTTCCCGGAGCGGGTAGAGCGCTCCCGTTTCGCTCTGCGCGTCGTCCGGTACGTCGAGGGCCCCGACGTGGGCGAGCGCGGCGGGCAGTGCGCCGAGCCAGCCGACCGTGATGCCGATGACGGCTGTGCGGCGCAGCAGGGTCCGATGGAGCCCGGGTTCCTCCAGGACACGGCGGCGTGCCGCCCAGAAACCGAGCAGGAAGATGACGTAGCCGCCGCCGACGAGCGCGAGCAGGCCGCCGGAGGTGACATACAGGCCGGTGGACACGCGGGTGCCGGCGGCGTCGAGCCAGCTCTTCTCCTCCGCGGCGTACGCCACGTAGCCCGCATCCGCGTCGGCGGCGTTCCCGAGGGACCCCAGCTCTCCCTGGAGCAGAGCCGATACGACCGGATGCAGCGACACGAGGACCAGGTGGGCGGCACCGATCCAGATCCACCACTTCAGTGCGCGTTCGCTTCGACGCAGGAAGACGAGGCCGAGGACGAGGCTCAGCACTCCGTAGTAGCCGACGATGTCGCCCGCCATCAGCAGAGCGGAGTGCGTCAGGCCGATGACGATCAGCCAGAGACTGCGCCTGCGCAGGATCCGGACCGTGTCCCGCTCGGAGGTGCCTGCGGTCGTCTGCCGCAGATAGAGCTGCATCATCCCGTAGCCGAAGAGGAACGCGAAGAGCGGATAGATCCGCAGGTCCAGCACGGTGATCATGGTGAACTGCACCGCGTGGTCGAGCCACGAGCCGTCCACGGGCTGCCATCCCGAAGGTCCGCCCCGCGCCGCCCAGAGATGGAAGGCCGTGTTGGAAAGGACGATGAGCAACAACATGAATCCGCGCGCGAGGTCGGGTGCGAGCGCCCGCTCCTCGGCCCGTACGCCCCCGCGCCGCACCGGCTTCGTTTTGCTCGCGATTGTCATGGACCCACGCTAAGAAGGTCCTGACACGTCTCCATATCGGTCGGTGGTCGCGCGGCGGCCGACCAAGGGATGATGCAGCGGCGAGGGGCCGCGACCAAAGTTGCCCCTCTTGGGGTCGGGGCCTTCACCTGCCCGCTCACGCGCAGCGCCCTACAGAACACTGGTGGGCGGCCGCAGGAGGTGGCCCTCCTGGCAGGCTCGGCGCCGTAGTTTGCACCGCGACGGCCCAGCTCAGGAAATAGTGCAGGGTCGGAATGCTGCCTCTTCACCAGTACTGCTCACCTGCGACCAGGTCGTCAACGAGTACGAACTGCCCTCGAACCGGAAGGTGCCGGCTGAAGCCGCTCGGTGACGACCTGGTCGTAGTCGACGCCGTTGACCGGCCGTACGTGCTCCGGGGCGCGCACCCACACCCGGTACTCAGCAGCCTCCACAATGCCGTTCAACTGGTGGCGAGGCAGTATTCCGAGCGTGCGCTATTTGGTGACCCATCGCTCGGAGACGGTTGTCGGCACACCGGCCTGGTCGCTACGACGGGCCATGGTCACCGCAGCCCGCGATACGTGATGTCGGCGGCCGCAGGAGCACAACACTCTGTGCTGCAGTCGGACTCGCCCACGACGCAGGGCCTCGGCGAAGTCGCGTGATGCCCGGTTTGTGTTCGTGAGGTCCCAGAGGTGAGGGGCGCCGAACGTCGCAGCCCCACGAACTCGCGTGCTGGTAGCTTCGCGTCCATGATCGTGTATCCGCTGTGGCATGTCGGCCACCAGAACGAAGCTGGCGACGACGGCTCGACAGTGCACGTCGATGAGAGCGGCGTGTTTTGTGACGAGTCGGACGGCGACGACGTGAAGCTGCTCGGTATCTACTCAACCCTCGCACGGGTTGAAGAACGTGTGCGTCAGGCTCGACTGCTACCAGGCTTCCGTGATGAACCGGAGTGCTTCTACTTCGACGCCTGCGAGCTCGATGAGGACGGTTGGACCGAGGGCTTCGTTCGAGTTCCGCCGGGCGAGTAGCCGGGTGGGCAGAGTCCTGGCGGGATGCCGTTCCGTGGTCGCGTAGGCCCCAGGGCTTCGGCGTAGTTGCATGACGTTCGGTTCGTGATGTCCGAGGCCGAGGAGCGTCAGGGGGCGGCGGGGGGGCGCGGTGCAGCATCGGCGGCCGGCCCGTGCCGGCCGCCGATCGGCAGGTGCTCAGGTGCTCAGGTGGTCGCCGTGGCGGCGCGACGGCTCAGCATTCGCCCCGCCAGGTCGCCTTCCCGATCGTGGCGTAGGTGATGTTCGCCTTGTACTGGCCCGGGCCGGGGTTGTAGTGCAGGCACATGACGTGGACGGACGTGGTGTAGCCGTAGCGGAGTTCGATGTGGTCGGCGCCCGGGGCCACGTACCCGTTGTTGAACACGGAGCCGACGCTGTGGATCTCGCCCGACCAGTTGCCGGCCGTCTTCAGCAGCAGTGTGCCGCGCTGGTCCGGCTCCGAGTAGGCGCAGAAGTACCCCTTCGGACAGTCCGGCGGGTTGGGCTCGGCGGTGGCCGTGGGAGCGGTGACGACGACGGCCGCGAAGGCGGCGGCTCCAGCCAGTGTGCTCATGGCGCGCTTGCGCACAGCGGGTTCCTTCCCTGTCATGACGGGCATGGTGTTCGGTGTGACAGTTCCTACGGCCTGCGGCGGGGGTTAGGGGCACTCGCCGCGCCATCTGACCCCGACGATCCACGTCCAGACGGCGTGATTCGACTTGTACTGGCCCGGCCCCGGGTTGTGATGAACGCAGAAGGTGTCCCGGTATTCGCCGTATTCGATGGTCACGTCGACGTGGTCGGCGCCGGGATAGGGATAGCCGTTGTTGAAGATGGACTGGATCGGTTCCGAGCCGGTCCAGTTGCCAGCGGTCTTCACCAAGAGCTGGCCCGTCTGGTTCGGCCCGCTCCACGCACAGAAGTAGCCGCGCGGGCAACCCGGCGGGTCGGGCTCGGCCGACGCGGTGGGAGCCATGGCGATGATGCCGACGAACGCGGCCGCCGTGGCGAGAACGCCCAGGCGCTTGCGCACTGTTGCCTCTCTTTCTGTTGTGAGGGACGCGGGTACGGGGGCAGCACTCCGCTCCTGGCCCGCACCCCAGCCTGGCCACCGGCGGAGAGATCCGCGAGCCTTTTCGGTCTGGACCGAAACCGGTGGCCCGGAGCCCGTGGTCCGAAGCCTGTGGCCCGGATCGGTGCTCCACGACCGGCGCGGCCGTGCCCGGGAGGCGGTTCAGCGGGACGGGGCGTGCTCCCAGCAGGCCGCGGACATCGCGGCGGTCGCGGCCTCGCGCACGGCCCGCACGGCCGGGCGGTCGCGGTGCTCGACCGGCCAGCCGAGCGCCGACACCGACGGGGACAGATCCACCACGTCGACGTAGCGCACACCCGGGCGCGGGAAGAACTCTCAGGCCACCGCGGGCAGAAAGCACCTCCCTGCCCCGTGGCGACCGTGTGCAGCAACCCCTCCATGTCGGAGACAACGGGGCCGTAGCGCACCCGCCTGCCGTCCAGGCGCGGGTCCACCGCCCAGAAGTCCCAACACACGGGGCACTTCAGGGGGACGTCCACGAAGACCCGCTCGCCGAGGTCGGCGAGGAAGGGCTCGGGCCGTTCTGTCAGCGGGTCGTCGGCGGGCAGGCAGGCGACGCGCAAGGACTTCCGGGCAGGGCACGCAGCGCCAGAACCCGTGATCTGTGACGTTCTGTACCAGTGGACCGGTCGGTAGAGCTGGTGCGGCTCCCCATGCAGTCACCTGTGCGCGGCTGGTGCCGGCGGACCGGGCGGCACACGCCAGGCGGCACAACGCCATGGTGGACGCGTTCAGCTCGGTACTCAATAGGGCCAGGGATGTCCCCGGTCTGTGACCGGTTGAAGCGACTTCTGTCATGGCCCGACGCACGGGTTCTGACACAGCCACAGCTTCCGTCCGCCGGGGCTGCTGGGCAGCTCAGACGACTGGCGGAGCGCCGGAGCGGGTAACACCGATCCTCCTTTACGCGCTGCTGGTGACAGATAGCGCGCCGCCCTGGTGACAATCATCGTGCTTCGCCCAGTCGAAGCCGCAGGTCAGTGGAGACCGACGGTGACAACTACCGTGCTGCGGCTCAATCAGGCCGGTGGGTGGCAGGCAGCCGTCGATCAGGTGGAGCCGATACTGGATCTTCTTGAGCTTCCGCTTGATCACGCGGGTCAGGCGTGCGAGATCGGCGACGGCGAAGTCGCCCAGGTGCCACTTGAGGAGCGACCAGATCCCCTCGACGGCGTTCAACTCCGGTGCGCAGGAGGGCATCTGGAAGATCCTCAGCCAGTCCTTGTGCTCCTCGGCGAAGTCCGCCACGGCGGCTGGAGGAGCGGGAGCGGGAGATCGCGGCGCAGGCCGAGACGAGAGGGAGCAGATCGCGCAGCTGACCGCACGGCTGGACGAACTCGGCCGGCCGCCGAGGAGGTCCGGATCACCCGCAAGACACTGCTGGAGCCGGCCGATCCGCAGCCGCCCGCGCCGCTGGCCCCGAAGCTGCCGGACCATCCGGCCTGCCAGCAAATCATGGCAGTGTTCGCCGCGGCCGACGCGCCGCTGCGAACGCGGCAGGTGTGCGAGGCGATGGACCTGGAGATCGCCTCCAACAACATCAACAACACCCGCCTGAAGCTCAAGCGGCTGACCGAGCCCGGAATCCTGGAAACCCGAGAACACATGCCACCTCAGTTGCCGGAAGTGCTGGTCAGCGCGTCGCTGCCTGCTCCGGTCCGAGCGGGGTATCGGCGGCGACCAGCTCCGTCAGGTCCTCGCGCTTGCAGACCTCCGCGACCTGGCCAGGGTGGACCAGCGAGCCGTCGGGGGTCGCGCTCAGTTCGGTGAGCAGCTTCCGTCCGATGAACCGCCGGACGACGAACGACGGCACGTTCGCCCGCTCGCCGATCACGTTGGGGGTGCCGAGAGCCTCGGCGATCCGGTCCGCCGCCGCCGGAGAGCGGCGGGGAGGGCATCGCCGCCCGGATCGCGTCGGCGCGAGCGCCTCCACAGCGGCCCGCGACCACTGTCAGAAGGACGCGTCCGGTGCCGGAATGAGCCCGATGTGCCGCGCCCACCGGAAGGCGGCCGCGGACACCCGCAGGTGCTTGGTGGTCTGGGCCGCGTCGTACTCGGCCAGTGGTACTCGTGCCATGAGATCACTGTGACTTCGAGCGATACGTGGCCAGGGGCGCTCGGATCCGCCCTGGTCAGCCCTCCTTGACGATTCGTGGTTGGCTACTGTGCCGACGGATAGTTGGCCATTGGGAATCCGAACTGCATGGCACTACTCCACATCAACGTGGACGTGCACCTGCGCGCCTTCGCTGCGGACGCTGGTGTCTCGGGCCTGAGGTACGAGCAGCTGCGGGCTGCGTATGAGCAGACTGCGTCGCTTCTCGGCCATGAACCTGGCGGATTGGAGCACGCTGTCCGGCGGTTCAAGTCGCAGAACGTGTAGCCCGTTGCAGAGGTCGTCGAACTTTTGCGCATCGTGTGCTCCCCGCACCCGCGGGGATGGTCCCAAGCTCGGCGGCGTCGATACGAACACCGCCAACTGCCCCCCGCACCGTGGGGATGGTCCCTGCACTGCGAGGTCGGCCGCTCCGTCGGGACTCTGCTCCCCGCACCCGCCGGGATGGTCCCGTGTTCAGCAGCCTTCTAGGGCATCAGATCCAGCATCACAGCACGCGGCAGCGACGGATTGCCGGCCGCCGCTTCCACTACCTGCCAGTCGTCGTCGGTGAGCAACTCCACGATGGCCGGGGGCGGGAGTGTCGGATGGCCGGCGGCTATGCGTCTCGCCTGGGCGTCCGTCAGGCAGGCGAGCAGTGCCTGCGGTGTCGCGCGGCGGTGTCGGGCGACTTCGCGGAACGCCTTCTGTACTGGCGGCTCGTGGCGGGTGAGGTCCTCCAGCAGCGCCCCGGGCGTGTCCGGGTTGGTCGCCACCTTGGCGAGGACCCGGACTCCGTGCCGGTGGACCATGGCACGCAGCTGTGCCTCGGAGAGGCCCGGGTGCGGTGCGATGGACTTGAGTACCTTCGCGTCGGGGTCGCTGGCCAGCGCGTCGCGGATCTCGGCGGGCAGATCGCGTCGCTGGGCCAGGAGCATCCGTACGGCCGGCTCGGTCGACCGGGCCAGTTCCTCGACCTCGGCGGGGGAAGCGGTCGCGATCCGTGGTGGCAGGGCGGCGCCGAGTCTGGTGGTGGCGGCGAGGTGGATGAGCACGTCGAGCGGCACGTTGGGGTTGTGCGCGAGGCGGAACCGCACGTCGTGGCTCTGGTCGTCGGCCAGCGTGCGCATCAGGGCGTCGTCGATCGCCGGGTTCTCGGCGAGGTCGGCCCGGACACCCGGAACGGGATCCACGGCGAGCCGTCGGCTCGCCTCCGGGGGGAGGTCGGGGCGTTCGGCGAGGGCCCGGCGCAGCAGCATCGACGGGTGGTCCACGAAGGCGACCACGGCTTCGGTGGGTGTGGCCGGGTTCCGCAGGGCCGCATGCCACATGTCGTGCACGGTGGACTCGTGGGAGCCGTCGCAGGAGGCGCCCGGCGGCAGCTCGCAGTCGAGCCGCGCGCACTGCGGATCGTGCGTGAACGGCGTCTCTTCACGGTCGCAGACCAGACACCGCTGCGCGGGAGGCGGTCCCTCGCCGCTGATCAGCGCCGCCAGTACGGCCGGGGGCGTCGCCTCGTTGCCCGCCACCGCCCGGCGGACCTCAGCGTGCGGATGCTCCGCGAGCCCGGTCGCAACGTCTGGCGTCGTCCACAGGGCGAGTTCCGCGACGACCCGTACGTCCGAGTCCGCGGCGAGCGTCTCCACCACATCGGAGGGGAGGCCGGAGCAGGCGGCCAGCTTCTCCCTCCGCTCGACCACCGGATCCGCTGCGAGCAGGCGCCCCCACTCCGGGTTGCCGGCCCCCTCGTCGAGCAACGCGAGGGCAGTGTCCGGCTGTGCCTCGGGATCGACGTCGGCGGCGGTCAGCCGGCCCTCGCGGGCAAGCCGTACGCCGCTCTCCTCGACGCGTGAGTACAAGGCGATCGCCTGCGCACGGCTGAGGTCCGCGCGGCCTGCGAGGTCCGAGGCGATATCGGCGTCCGCGACCGCGATCAGCCGGTCCACCAGCTCCGGCGGCAGGGCGGTATTGGCGGCGAGCCCGCACAGGACATGGTTCACAGGGGGCATCCTGCCGGGGGCGTGGCCGAATGGCTCCTATGTTTCGGATTCCCGCCCCGGGGCGAGAGAGTGGATCGCGCTGACCTTCTCCTGCGCAGTGACGGGCTTGACGACCTGTCGGCCGACCCTTCGGTTGGCCTCGTCCGGCGTCCAACGGGACTTGCCCGGCGGCGGGTTGAGGATCGTGTCGAACCGTTCCCCGTCGTCGGTGATGCCCGCGAGGATGTAAGGGAGTGGGACTCCTCTGCTTCCACAAGGCCCCACAGCAGCGCCTCAACTTCGGTAATGCAGCACAAGACCAGCCATATCGCCTTGGAATAGGCCGAACGAGTGAACGGGCAGGGTGTCCGTCACGGTCAGTCCACAACGGGCACACAGACAGCATGCCTGCGGTGACAGCCCGCCCGGCGACCCGGGTCGACCGGGCTTGCGGTACCGCCCGGGCCACCCGATTGGTCCCAATCGGGCTTGTGCTCGCCAACGTGCCGGTCCCCAGGGCTTCAGAAGGCGCCTGACCCCGATGGCGGTGCTCCCCGCGCGTCGTCGGCCGGTCCCCGGGAGGCTGAGATGTGCAGGTCGGCGTTGCTGCGCCGCCTTTAACCAAACGTGGACGACACGGGGCCCGTCGTCGGGGCCGTTTTCGATGGAGGAGGTAGGTCCATGGCTGGCAGTGATGGCGACGGCGATGGCCGGGTGGCGCATGATCCGGCGGTCCTGGAGACGATCGAGGCGATGCGGGCCGGCGGAACGCTGGGCCGTGCTCGGCGGCGGATGGCGAGTGAGTCGGGCGGGCCACGCGCTGGGGCGGCGGAGCTGCAGAAGATCACCGAGCTGCATGTCTGCATGGGTTTGAACGCCTGCAAGGGGCATGACCGGGATGGCACAGCACCGATGGCGGGCATGGGCCGGTGCGCGACGGTGCTGCACGTGTGCCACGGTGCGAACGAGTGCCGGGGGCAGGGCGGGTGCGGCTACACCGGGCCGGACGCGGAGCTGGCCCGGCCGGGTACGCAGGCGTGTCGTGAGAACGGCAGTTGCGCGAGCCCGATCAACGTCAGCCGGGTGTTCGCCGGAGGCCCGCTGAAGGGCAAGAGCGTGTGGAAGCTGGCCCGGCAGCTGTTCGAGGCCAGGATGTACGAGGCCGGGATCCCGTTCGGTCCCGCTCCGGGCGAGGGCTACCCGGACGATCTTGTCCCGCCGTACGAAGTGACGGAGCAGGACAAGCAGAAGCGCAGGCTGCAGGACGGCGCAGCGCGGCAGGGTGCGGCACTGACGGCCGGGCCCGACGGGGCTGCTTCGTGACATCACTGCCCGGCAGCGGGGGCATTTCCTCCATCTCCCGCTTCGCGCTTCCCGCTTTGGGGTTCGGGGTCGGTCTGCGGGCTCCGCATCACGGGTGGGTCCTGGATCACCTGGACGGCGGGCTGGGTGTGGACTGGCTGGAGGTGATCAGCGAGAACTACCTGGGCTCCGGCGGCTTTCCGCGTCATGTACTGGACCGGGTGGCTGAGCGGTACCCGGTGGTGCTGCACGGGGTGTCGATGTCCATCGGCAGTGTCGATCCACTGGACTTCGACTACCTGGCCCGGTTGCGGCGTCTGGCGGACACTGTCGGTGCCGCGTGGGTGTCGGATCACATCTGCTGGACCGGGGTGGCCGGGGTCAACACGCACGACCTGCTGCCGGTGCCCTTCACCGAGGAGGCCCTGGCCCATATGGCCGAGCGGGTGCGGATGGTCCAGGAGGTCCTGGAGCGCCCGCTGGTGCTGGAGAACCCCAGCTCGTATGTGGGCTTCACCGCCTCCACGATGCCGGAGGAGGAGTTCGTCGCACGGCTGGTCACGGAGGCGGACTGTGCGCTGCTGCTCGATGTGAACAACCTCTACGTCTCGGCGGTCAACCACGGCACCGACCCGCACGCCTACCTGGCGGCGCTGCCGCTGGACCGTGTGGTGCAGATTCACCTGGCCGGTCACACCGACGTCGGCACCCACCTGGTGGACACCCACGACGGGCCCGTCACGCCGCCCGTGTGGGACCTGTACGCCGCGGTGCTGGCGCGCAGCGGTCCGGTCTCCACCCTGCTGGAGTGGGACGACCGGCTGCCTTCCTTCCCTGACCTGGTGCGCCACCTCAGCCAGGCACGGCAGTTGGCCGAGCGCTCAGAACCGGCCGCCAGGGCTGTGGTGGCGGCTGCAGGGGCGGGAGGGTGAATGCCCACCACCACCCCGCCCCTGGCCCCGCACCACAGTGTCGCCGATGCGGCAGGGCCCGCGGACCTGGCCGATCTTCAACGCTGGTTCCAGACCGCGATCCTGCACCCGCACGCAGCGGAGGGCGAAGGCGCGGACCGGGTCGCAGCCGTCCTCACCAGCTCCTCGCGGCAGGCCGCCCACGAGCGCCTGGCGGTCTACCAGCGCGGCTACCGGCTGCGTCTGCTGGGCAGCCTGCACTCCTGCTTCCCGGCGCTGCGCCACCTGCTGGGGCCCGAGGCGTTCGACGTCCTCGCCACGGAGTACCTCGACGCGCTCCCCCCGCGCGGCTACACCCTCGACCA
This sequence comes from Streptomyces sp. NPDC048825, assembly GCF_043198355.1. NCBI lineage: Bacteria > Bacillati > Actinomycetota > Actinomycetes > Kitasatosporales > Streptomycetaceae > Streptomyces > Streptomyces sp. NPDC048825. Next base: position 50,036 of record NZ_JBICUR010000029.1, on the reverse strand, counting down.
CTACATGCAGGGCTTTCCCGCCCACTTGATCCAGGGCAGACCCGACGCGGGGCGACCTGCCGATGAACGTGACCCGTGGGTCGACCTCGTCGTCGACCTGGCCCGCTTCGAGCGGGCCTTCGCCGAGGTGTACGACGCAGCTGAACCGAACCCCCACCGCTTGCTGGCATGCCGGCATCCCGTGCACACCTACGCCACCGCCGTCGCCCGCGGCCAAGCCCCCGCACCACCCCCGGCCCGGCCCGTCCTGCTGACACTGCGCCGCCGCGGCCACACCGTGGTCGTCACCGAGACAGCCCCGCAGGCCAGCAGCCGTGGCGCCACCCAGCCCCGCCACACCGCACAGGCGCGGACGCCCGCGTGAGCAGTACGCCCTCACCCCGTCCCTGTCCGGGTCGCCAGCGCCCGGCAACCGAACTGGAGCCATCATGACAACCCGCACCACTGCCGGCCTGCCCTTCACGATCGAGCCCCTGGTTCCCGTGAATTCGAATGAACCGATCCAGGACTACGAAACCCTGGTCAACCATCTCCACCAGGCGGCGCAGGTGGAGATGTCCACGATCCCGATGTACCTGTACGCGGCCTACTCCATCCAGACCAAGGGCCACAATCAGTGGCTGCCCGGCATCTCCGCCTTCCGCACCATCGTGGCGATCGCGATCGAGGAAATGCTGCACCTGTGCCTGGTCCGCAACCTCTTGGTCGCCCTCGGAGCGGCAGACCGGATCACCTTCAACGACAAGCACTTCATCCCCAGCTACCCCAGCAAGATGCTGCACAGGGTCCCCGACCTCGAACTGCACCTGCAACCGTGCTCGCCCGAGCTGATGAGGGACGTCTTCCTGCCACTGGAGCTGCCCGCCGAGCACCATGCGCCGGCGCAGCCCGACCAGTACCAGACCCTCGGCCAGTTCTACCGGGCCATCGAGGACGGCCTGGTCCGCGTGGACCGCGCCGAGGGCAGCAGGCTGTGGCAGTACGCCAAGGACAGCACCGCCTGGCAGTACCAGCGCGCCTACTGGAACCGCGACGGCGGCGGCGAACCCATCCTCATCACCGACCTCACCACCGCCCGCGAAGCCCTGCAGATCGTCGTCGAACAAGGGGAGGGCGTCGACCCCGCCAAGGCCACCGTCCCCATCGACCCAGTCAACCCCACCCCCGGCTTGGACGAACTCTCCCACTACGCCCGCTTCCTGCGCATCCAGCAAGGCATCGAGCCCATCGGAAACGTGCGCAACGTTCCTGTCGACCCCAAAGTCCGCGACTTCGACGAGCCCGCCGCGAGCCTGGCCCAGCTCTTCAACGCCGCCTACTTCTACACCCTCGCCATGCTCGACAAGCTCTACAACCTACCCGCGACCTTCGCGGCCGAGACGGCCAACCCCCGCTACCACCTCGAGCGGACCTTCGTCTCCGCCATGAGCGGCCTGCTTTACCCCATCGCCGACCTGCTGATGCAAACCCCCGCCACGAAACTGGACCCCGACCCGGCGACGGTGCCCGTCTTCGCCGCCCCGACCTTCGAGTTCTACGACTTCCCCGCCGAGATCAAGAAGTCCGGCTCCCACACCATGAAGCAACACCTGATGTGGCTGTGCAACCAAGCCATCGCGCACTTCCCTGAACTCGGCGGAGACAACAGCGTCCACTGGCTGATCGACAAAATGCCCGACATCGACCAGATCTCCTCGCAGCCCCCCACCAGCCGCCCCCAACAGAAGTGACGCCACACCACACTCGGGCCCCGATCCGCAGGTTCGACGGCGGACTGTCAGGCACACCGAGACCTGGGAAGAAGAGGCCCAAGACGCCCGCTCAAGTGGTCCCGGCGCAGGCGGATCCCCGGGGCCACTTGAAGATGTCCAGGAGACACAGGATCTTCACCAACTGGGGCCGCTGGAAGGCGTCCTGCCGGGTCCGCTGAACAACGTCACAGCCAACCTTGAGTACGCGTTCGCGTCGGCGGGCAGGGGCGGCTGCGGGGGTAAGAGCGGCTACGGCCTGGGCATGGACCAGGGATGGGACGTTTTGAGGGGCACGCTGTTTTGGTCACTGGGGCGGCACGCGGTATCGGCGCAGCCACTGCCCGCAGGTTCGCGATGGAGGGCGCCCGCGTCCTGGTCACGGACGTCGATCCTGCTGAGGCGGAGAAGACGGCCGCCGCGATCGGGTCGGCCGAACCGTTCGTGTGTGATGTCGGCTCGCGGGAATCCGTCGAGTCTGCTGTCGCGTACGCCGTGGACGTGTTCGGCTCGCTGGACGTGCTGGTCAACAACGCCTGCGCGTGCCACCCCGATGCCCCGCTCTTCGAGGAGGAGCCCGACGAGGTGTGGGCTCGTGACCTTGACGTCACCCTCACCGGCGCCTTTCGTTGCTGTCGTGCCGCGCTTCCGCATCTGGCCGCTTCCGGCCGCGGAGCCATCGTGAACGTCGGCTCCGTCAACGGCCTGATGGACTTCGGCAACCACGCCTACAGCGCGGCCAAGGCGGGGCTTGGCTCGCTCACCCGCACCCTTGCCGGGGACGCGGGCGCACGCGGGGTTCGCGTGAACCTGGTCGCTCCGGGCACTGTCCGGACCTCGGCATGGGAGGGTCGGGAAGCCGATCTGGAGAGCGTGAGCGGCCTGTACCCGCTCGGCCGGGTCGGCGAGCCGGAGGACATCGCCGCTGCCATTGCCTTCCTCGCCTCGCGCGACGCGTCCTGGATCACCGGTACGACGTTGTGCGTGGACGGCGGACTGCTGGCGGTCAACACCGCGTTCCAGCATGCAGATTGGGGCAGTTGACGCAGTGCAGGGCGGCCGCGGCACGGGTGCCGCCCCGGGAGGGGGGCGGGGCACATATCCACGTGTTCGATCAGACCGGGGTAGAGGAGGGGGTAACCCCCGCGCAGGCGGGGGTTGTTCTGCGCGGAGCAGGCTGGGGGGTGGGCTGCGATGTGCGCGACGTGGTGATCGCCTCTGGGTAGCGTGTCAGGTTCGCTCAGCGGTTGTGGTGACGGTGGTGGCCGCCGGCGCGGTGGTTGTGGTCGTCCCAGGAGTCGGTGTCGATGACGCGGCCACGGTCGTTGCTCAGGGTGGCGGTATCCGAGCGGTTGTCCCACACATACCCGTGCCGGTCCTGGTAGACGTCGCTGTCGCTGTCGCGGCCGGTGCCGGTGTGGATGCGAACGGTGGCGCGCCCCGCCAGCCAGAAGCCGTCGAAGGTGTAGGTGTGGCCGTCTTCGTTCGACAGGGTCCAGCCGTCCAGGTTCACCGCGTGGCGCGAGGTGTTGGTGAGCTCCACCCACTCTGTGTTCAGCGAACGGTTGCTGCCGTCGTCGTAGCCCGGCGAGTCGTACTGCACGTTGCTGATCTCCACGTGCGGCCGGTGGGGACGCGGGGCGTGGTCGGCGGAGGCCGGCACGGCCGTCGCTCCCACCAGAGCGCCGGCCGCGGCGAGGGCGAGGGACAGACGGCGGACGGTGACAGACAGAGAAGCAGACATGAAGCCCCTTCATTTCCGTGGTGGCAGACCGGAGTCCGGCATGGAGGTTGCCGAGGTCTGCTGGTGTGGGCCCCGGCCCGGTGGCCGAGGACCCTCACACTTCCGCCCAATCTTGCCGATATGAGCGTTACGCGATGCCTGTTACAGAATGCCGGTATTTTCGTGACGGTCGCCTGCATGATCCATTCACGAAGCGAAAGCATCTGCCTGGTGCCCCGTCAGTTCGGTCTGCCTCATGAATTCCGGCCGGCCTCAACCCCGGCCAGCACACCCCTTCCGGCCCCTCACCAGCCCGTCACCCGAAAGTGCGTAACAGCACGAGCATGGCTGCCGGGCATGGCCACCCTGTGGCTGTACGTCCGCGGGCAAGGACGTCCGTGGTCCCAGGCAGCGCTGCCGGGGCTGCAGGAAACCAATCCGCTACCCGGGCACCTGACCTGACAGCACATCAATAGGCAAGGCCGCGGCCTCATCCGCGTTGCTCATGCCGCTCGTCACCGGCCATACGCCTGCCGCCCCTCGGCCTTCGCCACTGAAACCGGTCAGTGACGCCAGTTGCAGGGCCGTCGGCCTACGGCCCTGCTCGGCAGTTTCCGCCGGAGATCGCACGCAGGTGAAAGCCCCGGCTGGACGGGGGAGACCAGCCGGGGCAGTGAGGTGGTGGCGTGCGGAGGGCGGTCGCCTCTCGGCGGACGGCTCCATGGGGCTTCAGCCGGACGATCGTCCCCATGGGCTGTAGGTGAGGCCCGGGGACACTGTCCCCTCCGCAGCCACATACAGATGAACCGTCAGCTGCCCCCAGTTGTTCCATGCCCGCTCCAGCGGTTGCTGTGAGCTGAGGCACCCCCATGGAGCAGGTCAATGGAGATATTGCCGGTGTGGGCCCACTCCGGCTGGGGAAGTTGGGCTCTAGGCCGTTTCTGATGGCTCTTGGACGGTGTCGCGGAGCCAGATGACGATCGCTGCGAGTGTCAGGGTGCCGTTGAAGATGTAGTCGCGTTTGTCGTATCGGCTGGCCACCGCGCGGAACTGTTTCCACTTGTTCACGCACCGCTCGACCGCGCTGCGGCGACGGTACTGGGCCTTGTCGAAGGCCGGTGGCCTGCTGGCCGCGCCGTCGGATCCGCAAGGCGCCCAGCACGGGAACGAACATGGGGCTGTCGCCGCGCTGACCGGGTGAGGTCTGCCAGGTCAGCGGTCGGGCCCGGTCGTTGGACAGGAGATGGACCTTGGAGGTCAGCCCGCCCCGCGAGCGCCCTAACGCCTCGCGTCCATCGGCGTCCTCACGCACCCCGCCCCCTTTTCCGGGAAGCCTGCAGCTGAGACCGTGCACCGTCCTGGGAGGCGCGGTCACGGTGCAGTTTTATCGTGATCTGGGGACCGCTCGCGGCGAGCAAGTCCAGGAGCCTGCCGGCCCGGAAGTAGCGCGTCCCCTGTCCTCCTTCGCCAGCCACAGGCACCATGCTCGTGGGGAGTCTGCGGGGTCAGGGCCGCCGAAGGGGGATCCGATGATCGAGGACGACTTCGGCACGCGGCTGGAGCGGGGGCCGGGGCCGGGGCTGTGGACACTGACGGCACCCAAGTGGAGCCTGTCACGGCCCGTGGTCGCAGGGGGACGGGTGTATGTGTCGGTCGACGGGTGGATCACAGCGCTGGACCGGGAGACGGGCGAGCAGGTGTGGCGCAGCCCGTACCGGTGCTCCACGTCCCGCAGCCAACCTCTCACCGTGGCCAGCAGTTGTGTTGTGGTGCAAGGCCCCGAGGGCGTCGCCGTCGCTGTCCTGGAGACCGAGTCGGGCTCCGAACTGCGCCGCATCGACGTCAGGAACCACATCGGTCACGTGAGCGACGGGCGGACCGTGGTCGTGGCGCACGCCCCGGACGGGAGGATGTTCACCGGATACGACGTCCGTGGCGGCGACCCGCTGTGGTCGTGGCCGGACCCCATTGCATGGGGCGCCATCGCTTCCGTGCGCGGCATGGAGGTGATGGACGGCCGTCTCGTGCTCTACGGCGGGGAGGACAACGAGTACCGCAACACCCCCCGCAGCTTCGTTGTCCGAGGCTACGACCTTCGCACGGGCAGCCTGCTCTGGCGTCGCCCCTTCCCCAACGCGAAGATCCTCTCGCCACCGCGCGCGAGTGAGGCGCAGCAACGGCTGGTCTTCGTGTGGTGCCCGGACACGCTATGCCTCACCTGGCTCTCCGCCGCCGACGGAGAGGAGGTGGGCCGGCTCACCTACCCCTCGATGAGCGAGTACGCAAGGCCACGCCTCTTCGACGACGAGCGGACCCTGTGGATCACCAAGTCGGGAGGGCGCAGCGTGTACCGATTCCGCGCGTTCGAGCCGGAGGAACCGCGGGTCACGTACCGCCTCGTGGAGGAGCTCTCGGTCTACGACCTCTCCCTCGCGGTGGCGGGAGGGTGGCTGTACGCGACTACCAACGACGGCATGCTGGCGGCCGCCCGCGCAGACAGGAACCGCTGGCCGCGCCGCGTGCGCCACCGGGTCCGCGTGCGCGGGACTCTCCGGTGGCGCATGGCCGAGGGCCACGAACGGCTCGTGGCGGGAGGCGATTACGTTTACGCCCGCGCCTGGGACCGCAGGGGATGGGCCAGTGTCGTCGCGCTGCGCCACGGCCAGGAACTCTGGCGGCGCCGTCACTGCTCGCCGGTCGAGCCGCTACCTTGCGACGACCGTGTGCTCCTCATGGAATCCGACAAGTGTGCCGTCCCCGACGACCCCTACAAGGAGTGGCTGACCGGCCGCCGCGGCTGCGCCCGCCCCCACGACCAAGACCGCCTCCTGATGGTCGACGCGGAGACCGGAGCCACGACAGGTTCGCCCTAGGTCGGACGCGGGGAGAGGGTGCCGGTCACGGCTCAGTGCTCATCGATCCAGCCCAGTCCCTCGCGGTTGAGGACCTCGGTCGCGCGGGTAACGGCGACGTAGGCCGCCCTCGCATACGACGCGTCGATGCGCCCTGCGGCCCCGTTCTCCCGGCGCGGGGGCGGCGGGAAGTCGGTCGCGATCCGGACCTTCGGCCACTCAAGTCCCTTGGCCTTGTGCACGGTGGAGATCACCACGTCCGCCGACTGCTCGTCCGGTGCCATGGCGTCGCGACCACGGGGTTGGAGTCCTGCGCCTCGTCCAACATCACGTACGCGTAGCCCAGCTGGGGCTCGTCCAGGGCCCACATCTTCAGGTACACGTCCGGATCGAAGAACAGCCGCCCGGCCTGCGATGAGAGGTCCGCCCAGGCCGCGTACGCCATCGGCAGCACCGCGTCCCGCAGCTGCTGCGCCTCGGTCGGCGTGAGGAGCGACGGGACAGGCACGTGCTGCTTCTCGATCTGTGGATCGGCGCTGTGGCACCACCGGGTCACGGTCTGCGTCGCCATCTCCGCCAGGCGCGCGGGCCCGTACCGGAGATGGCCGTTCACCTGGAACACCTCGTCTATCCCGAGGATCTCTGCCTGCTTCGCGCCGGGCAACCGCGCAGAGTTGTCGAGCCGCTCCTTGTACCGGTGGCCGACGGCGGCGTACGCGAGCTTGTGTGCGTTCTTGCACGTGACGTGCTGGGGGAAGACCTTGGCCGCCGACAGGATCGAAGCCTTGGTGAACGACGTGTACAGGCCGCGTTCCGGCATCCGCTCTGACGTCATCACCAGCGTCGACGTCTTGCCCGCGCCAGCCGCAGCGTCGACGACCATGTTCTCGCCGCGTACCCCGCCCTCGATCACCTTGTCGGTGGGCCGCGGGCGGTCTGCGTGTACGAGCGGTGCCACAGCCGGCTGCCGAGCCGACGCGGTCACTACTGGACGCGGGGGAGGGGTGGCCGGGGTGAGCCGTCCGCTGGCTTCCCACGCTTCCAGTGCCTCCACGCCGTCTTGTGCGTGGCCCTGGAGCTCCTGGAGCTGCGGCTCGTCCAGAGGTTCCAGGGCGCGCGCATCGCTCGTCAGCCCGGCCGCGGCTTGCCGCAGCACGGCGAGGGCCTGCCACGCCTTCGCCTTCAACTCCCAGAGGGCCGACGCCGGTTCGTTGTCATGATCTCGAATCGTCATGCAGCCGACCTTGATCCGGGCATGGGGCACCTGGCCAGCGCGGATCGTCCCCAAGTGCCCGATCTCCCGCAGGGTGACTATTTTTCTGCTTCGGCCTCCCGGCCTGCGGGAATTGGCGGCACCGGCCCGCCCGAGTGGTCTTTAGCGGCTGGGGTTAAGGGGCTTATGGCTCAGGACCGCGGGATGAGCAGTTCGCGAAGTGGATCGCCACCGTCGATGAAGAGCCGGGCGTTTGCCTTGGTTGCCATGGCGATACGCTGCAGCACCTGCTGACCAGCCTCGGGGTGTCGCCCGTCGAGGGCGCCAACGCGGACGGCGAACACGATGTCGTACGGCTCTTCGTGTGGTTGCAGAACGAAGTGTTCGGCCGGTACCTGACGGATACTCATGCGCCCCGACACGATCTCCTCTACCGCGGCGGCTTTTGCCTGGGCGATGGCGGTGGCGGATCTGTCGATAGCCAAGATGTGGCCGGTGGTGAGTCGGCTTGCGACTGCTCGTGCGGCCGCCCCGGGCCCGCACCCAATTTCGAGAACGCGAGAGTGCGGCTGGAGGGGAAGCGCGTCCACGATCGCGGCGAGACGCGGGGACAGACCTTTCGGCACGGGCGAAAGGATAAGTGCCGAACGGCCAACACGCACTCGCGGCATGGCGCACTGGTCGCGCGCCTGCTCGCGTACTGCGTTCGCACGGCGGACACGACGTCGGGGCCGTACCGTCAAGACCGGACTCAATCTCCAACCGCCGTAACCCCAGCCATTGAAAATCTCTAAGGCGGCTCCGGCGCTATGTGAATGCCCCTGGCGCCTGCTCGGATGCGCCGAACCCTCGGGGAGGAGCGGCCGCGCCTTCGACGCCCGTTTGGCTACTGGTACGCGGGCCAGCCGTGAAAGGATCAAGGAACAGTTCACAGACAGCTTTGACCATGAAACTGCAGGGGTGAGGGTATGAAGCGCGCAGTCACGGCGACCACGGCGGCCGCCGTGCTGTTAGCGATCGCCGGATGCTCATCAGACACCGAGGAGAAGAAGGAATCTGGCGCGGCCAACAAGGGCGGGGCGACTACCCAGGCATCCGCCGAGGAGTTCGCCCGTACGTACCAGGAGGCCGTCAACGACGAGAACTGGCAGCGGGTGTGTCAGATGCGCACCGAGCGGTACCGGTACGGAACCGTTCAGTCATGCGTCGACGACAACACGGAGACGACACCGACCGCTGCCCCGTCGCTGAGTGAGACCAGTGATCCGCCCCTGCGGCGTGCGGACGGCTCGGTCATCCCGACCAGGGCGGCTCCGTCCGCAAGCGGCCCGGAGCGGGCTGCCACCGGCCGCTTCGAGGCCGGCGACGTGGTGACGGTGCCGGCCATCGGAGACCACCCGGCCGGGACCGGCGTAGGCGTCGAGTACACGGTCACCTGGCCCGACAGCACCACTACGACGAAGGAAGCCCTCCGCATGGTCAAGCAGGGCGGCGAGTGGTTCGTCGACCAGGCTGAGGAGATCCATGCCTCGGACGAGGCACACGGTAATCCGGTCCGCGATGCCCTGATGAACGGATGACTCCGCCAACGGCAGCGGAGTGACCTGCGCCGACTCCACGGCGGCCGTCCCAGGCGGCTGAATTCCGCCACCTCGCGGGCCCCGTTTCGTCGGTTCTTCCGACAAGTACAGGATCGACACCGTCGGCCTCTACCTGTCCCGCTCCGGGGTCCTTACTTCCTGGCTCGTCGACAGATACAAAGTCCCCAGCAGCAAGCTGACGGGGATTCATGAACCATTGCGGTTAAGGCCTGAATGGCCGTGGAGCGCACGGCTCTACCGACGCCGTGCGCTCCACGATACTGAAGCATGTCCCAAGCGGGAGGTCAGCCTATGCTGAAGTGGGTTGATGTCCAGACTGAGAAGCCATAGTCACCGATGGCAGCACGCTTTTTGAAGGTGCTGAATTGGAGATAGCCGCTACGGTGGCCCTTCAACTCGGTCGCGGTGTAGGTGTGATACCACGTGTAGGAGGAGTTGCAGCCGGACGTCTGACGGTACTTCCACTCATTGATGAGGGTTCCTCCGGTGCGGAACGCCTTGATGATGACCCCAGGTCCGACGTTGTCGCAGTTGTCGTCGTGAATGGAAACCGTCACCTTCACATCGTCGGCCCTACTCACCACAATGATCCGATAGTTGCCTTGGGTTGTGGATTTGGTGAAGGTCCCGTCGGCGTGAGCTGGCCTTCACGACGTCGGTGATTCGGTTGGTGCTGCAGCGGTCGGGCCGGCGAGGTACAGGCCGACGCCGATTCTCAGTTGGTCCAGACGACCGGGCTGTCGCGGTACGCGTCGCCCTCGTCGAACGAGGCGCCGATGATGGGCGAGCTTTTCGTGGCGCTGAGCGCGCAGGTCTCGTACGACGCACCCTTGGTGGTGAACTCGGTGGGCGCGCTCTCGCGGTCGCACTTGCCCGGGATGTCACCGAACAGTACGACGCCCGTCCCGGCGCCACCTTCCAGCACACCGTCCAGCTTCAGCGATGCGTAGGACAGGTCGGTGCCGCCGACGTTCTCCACCTTCATCTTGATGAAGTAGGGCGTCATTCCCTTCGCCTTCTCACCGAAGGCGGCCATGTCGGCCTCGGCGCCCTTCTCGATCGCCGTGACGGTTACGGCGATGGTGCCCTTCTTCTCGCTCGTGTACTCGAAGGGCAGGACAGCCCTGTCGCCGACCTTGAGTTCCGTGCCCGGCGCGGTGACGTCACCCTCGGCCGGCGCGGCACTGTCGTCGCCGCTGTCGGCAGTCGGGCTCTCGCTGCTCGGCGCGGACGAGGCCGGGGCTGACGCCGCCGGCGAATCCTGTGCCACCGGCCCTCCCTCGTCGTCGGCGCAGGCCGAAAGCCCGAGCCCCATGGTGGCCAGAGCAGCCGCGAACACGATACGTCCCTTGTGCACTACTACTACCTCACTGGTAACGAGAGCTGTCCGATACGGCAGCTTGGAACGGTCGATGGTTTCGAGAAATGACCGACCACACAGCCGGACATGCCAGAGCGGCTTCCCGACGGCGTTTCGTCGTCGACGCGCACAGTGGCAGCTCCCGGAATACGGCGGCCACACGCCGGGAATACGAGCTGCGCGGTACGGCTCAGCGGATCTTGGCTCCCACGGCAGCCGCCTCGTCGGCCAGGTGCCTCGCGGCGGTGTCGTCTCCCGCCGCAGCCCGCAGCCCGCAGCCGGGCGAGCCTTTCCAGCACACCCGCGAGCAGGTACGGGTAGTCGATACCGCGGGCCACCTCGACCGCGTGCTCCCCCTGGCCGATCGCGACTCGCAGATCATGGCGGTCGTACAGGCGGGGATCGAGCAGGTCGATGAGAACACGGGTCTCGAACATGGGGTCATGGAGTGCACGCGCGACCTCGACGCCTTCGAGGAGACGGCGGCGCGCGTCGGCGTACTCACCTCGGGCCAGGTGGAGACAGCCCCAGGCGTGGGCCGTGTAGAACGCGCCCGATGACCCGACGTCGCGGGCATACGCGGTCAGCTCGGTGAACGACTCCTCAGCCTCCGCATGACGGCCGAGTGTGAGCTGCGCCTGGCCGAGCCAGTAGGTGTCCCGCGCGATCAGGGTCCGGATCCCCTGCTTCCTCGCCCCGGCGACGATCTCCGTGAGGACCTCTACCGCGACCTCTGGCCTGCCCGCCTGTAGATGAGCGAGGCCAACCTGTGAGTACGCGTGCAGCGCCGCCGCAGCCTGCCCGCCGGCGTTGAGCCGTTCGTAGGCCTCGCGGCCCGCCGTGATCGCCTCGGTCAATCGTCCGTTGGGCACGAGGAAGAACGGTGCGTTACTCAGCGCCTCCAGGTAGCCCCGCCCGTCCCCGATCTGCTCGAACAGGCCCATGGCCTCGGTGTTGGCCTCCTCGGCCGGACCGTACCGACGCCGGGTGTAGCGCAGTCCGGCCATCGAGATGAGCAATCTGGCCCGGCCCCGCATGTTGTCCGCAGCCTTGGCCAGGCCCATCGCCGTCTCGTAGCACTCCTGCCAGTCGTCGTAGTACCGCTCCGTCTCGAACAGCGCGTGCCCGCCCACGGCCAGCTCCCAGCAGAGCTCGTCCCTGCCCAGCTCCGCGGCTTGCCGTACACCTGTCACCAACGGGATACGCTCCGAATCCAGCAACGCCATCCGCGGTACGGAAGGCGGCAGGCTTGCCTCCACCCGCGCCGGCTGCCACCGGTCGGCGTCCCGCTGGAACATGTTCTGTCCCATGTGGTCACGGTCGGCGATGTCCGTGAGGGCCAGGAGGGCGCTGAGGACGCGGACGACGGCTTCGTCCCGGGCCTCCACCGACTCCTCCACCTCCGCGCGTTCCCTTGCGTACGCGCGGATCAGGTCGTGGAAGCCGTAACGCGCCTGGCCCTTCGGCGTTCCGGTGACGTCGAGCAGGTGGACGTCGACCAGCTCGTCGAGGAGTTCCTGGGCTGCGCGCAGTTCGGTGTCGACCGTGGCGGCAGCCGCCCAGAGCGGGAAATCGGGTGCCTCCAGGAGCCCAAGGAGCCGGAACAGCCGCCGTGCCTCGGGCCGGAGCCCCTCGTAGCTCAGCCCGAAACTGGCCCGAACTTCGAGATCGCGATAGCGGAGCGCGTCCAGCCGATGCTGTTCGTCCGCCAACCGCGACATGAGGTCCGCCAGGCGCCAATGCGGTCGTGACACCAGGAGCGACCCGACGATCCGCAGCGCGAGCGGCAGCCGCGCACACTGCCGGACCAGATCGGACAGCTCCGCCTGGGTAGCCGAGGTCAACCGGTCGTCCGAGCTGTTGCGCAGCATGGCCAGACTGTCGGCTTCGGACATCTCGCGGAGCTCGACCCGGTGTGCGCCGCCAAGACCTCCCAGCCGCACGCGGCCGGTGGCGATCACACCGCACGTACCGCTCGCCGGCAGCAGGGGAGCCAACTGCTCCTCGTCGAACGCGTCGTCGAGCACCACCAGGATCCGGCGTTCCGCGAGCATGCCCCGGTAGAGATCGGTGCGCTCCTCCGGATCGTCCGGCACGGCGGTGGCGGGCACTCCCAGCGCACGCAGGAAGCGACCGAGCACAGTGGCCGGGGCGACCGGCTGGGTACGTGCACCGGCCAGCGCCGCGAACAGCTGCCCGTCGGGGTACGCGGACCTGAGGCGATGCCCGGCCTGCACCGCGAGCGCGGTCTTGCCGACCCCGCCAGGGCCCGAGATCGTCACCACCGCGGCCGGCTCATCGGCGGCGCGGTCCTCGCGGAGCACTGCCTCGATCCGCGCCAACTCCGTCTGTTGCCCGCTGAAGTCGCCGAGCGCCGGAGGCAGCATCCGGGCGCTGGTGGCGTTCCGGCGTCCCCGCTCCTCGGTCGCGATCGCCGGGTCCAGCGCGGGATCCTCGCCGAGGATGGCCTGGTGCAGGTCCCGCAACTTCTGCCCGGGCTCCAGACCGGTCTCCTCGGCCAGGACGTCACGGACCTGGAGATAAGCCAGCAGCGCGTCCGCCCGTCGGCCACAGCGATACAGCGCGAGCATGAGCTGGGCCCACATCCGCTCGCGGAACGGGTGTTCCATCGTCAGCGCGGTCAGCTCGCCCAGAAGCTCGCTGTGCCGACCGAGCCGAAGGCCGACGTCGATCCGCTCTTCGAGTACGCCGAGCCGCAGCTCGTCGAGGCGAGTGGCCTCCGAGGTCAGCGCCGGGACGTCGGCGATCCCGGCGAACGCGGGTCCCCGCCAGAGGCCCAGGGCCTCGTCGAAGAGCCGACGCGACTGATCGAGATCACCGGCCGCCAGCGCCGCGCGCGCCACGCCCGTCAGATCTTCGAAACGCGCCGCGTCCAGCTCGTCACGGTCGGCACGCAGCAGGTAGCCCCGGCCCTCCCTGGTGATGCGTCCCGAATCTCCCAGGTGCTGCCGGAGCCGGTGGACGTAGGTCTGCACGTTCTTGGCGGCACTCTTCGGCTGCCCCTCGCCCCAGAGCGCCTCCGCCAGCGCATCACCGGCGACCGACCGGCCCAACCGGCACAGCAGGACCGCCAGGAGCACCCGCCCTTTCGGCGTGCCCAGTTCCAGCGGTACGCCGTCCCGCCACACCGTCAGCGGGCCCAATACCCCGAAGTCCACAGCCGCCCCCGCCTTTCGACGGCAACTGTAACGGCCGTCGGCTCGTCACCGGCCCGACAGAGCGACGTCGGCCGCATCGGCCACTCGAGGGGCTGTAGCCACCGTTGTCGCGCGTCTTGGGGCCTGGCTATCGGTCTAGGGCCTTGTGGCGGGCCGCCACAGCGAATGAGTTCTGGAATCCGAGATGCCTTGAGTAGCCGTATCTCACCGAACATGATCGCTTGATTCCAGCTGGTCAGGCATGGTCTCGGTCCGGGTGAGGGAGACATCCGGCGTTCTGCTTCCGCTTGTTCGTCGAGGTGAAGAACAAGGCCGCCTACCTGCGTTACGACACCGCGCTGACCGATCGCAGGCGGGGTGTCGGTGGACGCGGCGTAGCCGTGGTCGCTCGTTGGGCATCAACTGCCGTACAGACGTGTGCCCGCCGCTGGACCAGCAGGGATCGGCAGTCGGCCAGATGGCGGCCGCCTCCCGACCTCAGGCCATGCGTCCGGGCTTCACAGCCGCGTCGGCGCTGTCTTCGGCCGCGGCTGCGATCTGACCGTGGACGTAGTAGTCGGCCAGCGTCCGCACCGTTGCCGCGTCGGCGGGGAGTCCAGTCCGCCATGGCAGAAACGCATGTCCCTCCCGTCGTCTTTGAGTTCACGGAGCGTCGTGAGTATGCGGCTCCGACCTGGAATGTCTTTCATCAAGTTGCTGACTCGGACAGTTGCCTGGCTCCATGCTCCTGACGTGGCAATCTCACTGCGCAGGCGCGGGGCCCCTCGGGGCCGGTACACACCGAACCTCTGGCCAGTCTGGCTCGTCGCGCCCCTGGCCGTCGCTCTCGCCCTCATCCTGGGCTGGGGCATATACCGCTTCGCGTACGACTACTTCGCGCAGGCGGCCGCCGACCAGAAACCCCCGAAACCGGTGAACGTCAATGACGTCCTCAAGGCCAGCGTCACCGCGCTGACGCTGATCGGTGCCGTCCTCGCCGGCCTCTACGCATACCGCAAACAACTTCTGTCCGAGGGCGACGCCCACCGCGCCGACGCGAGCCAGCTCGCCGACCGCTACACCACGGCCGCCGAACAACTCGGCCACGACCAGGCCGCCGTACGCCTCGCCGGCGTCTATGCCCTCGCCCGGCTCGCTGACGACTGGGAAGAGCAACGTCAGGTCTGCATCGATGTCCTGTGCGCCTACCTGCGCATGCCCTACCAACCCGACCCAGCAGCGACAGACCATAAGACTGGCGAGCGGGAAGTCCGCCACACCATCATCCGCGTCATTCGCAACCATCTGCAGCAACCATCCGATCCGCTGTCGTGGTGCACATACACGCTCGACTTCACCGGAGCGACCTTCGACGGAGGCGACTTCTACTCAAGCCACTTCCGCGGCGAAGTTCATTTCTGTGATGCGGGGTTCATCGGCTCGGTCGACTTCCGCCTGGCGGAGTTCAGCAGTGGAAGCGTCGGCTTCCGCGGTGCAACGTTCAGCGGCGGCACAGTCGACTTCAGCGAGGCAAAGTTCAATGGCGGCACGCTCAACTACAGGGGCGCAAAGTTCAATGGCGGCACGGTCGACTTCAGCCGCGCGGACTTCAGCGGCGGCGAGGTCGTCTTCGACGATGCGGCGTTCAGCGACGGCACCGTCTCCTTCAGCGATGCCATGTTCAGTGGCGCAACAGTGACCTTCGCCAGTGCGGATTTTGAGGGTGGCACGGTCGACTTCAGCGCGGCGTTCAACAGCGGCACGGTCGCCTTCTCCAAAGCGGAGTTCAGCGGCGGCACAGTCGGTTTCCACCGGGCAGCGTTCAACAGCGGCAGCGTCCAATTCGCCGACGCGGCCCTCACCAGCGGCACAGTCGACTTCTCCGATGCGGTGTTCACCGGCGGCGCGGTCGGCTTCGTCGACGCAAGGCTCACCGGCGGCATGCTCTCCTTCGACCACGCGCACTTCATCGGAGGCACGATCAACTTCAGCGGGGCGATACGCAGCGGCAGCACGCTCCGTTTCGACGGCACGGCGTTCACCGGGACAGCGATCGATTGGGGCTCCCTGCCTGTTCCTGCGGGTGCCCAGTAGGTGACTCCCCTCGGTCACGCGTGTGGTCCCCCCGGTTTGGCATGCCTGTGGGCGGGAGCCTTGTTTCACTCAGGGGAGGCCCTGGACGGGCGTCAGCACACCACATCGTCGGAAGGCTGCCCGGCGAAAGGCTGCTTCCTGGAACTACGCCGCCGTCCTCGGGGGTAGGCAGGGCGACAGCACCTCCTTCTGAACCAGCCGCGGTAGTCCCATGCCCGGGATCTCGCGCCCAGAAGCTGTGAACAAACCCCTCGGGGCCTGATTTTTGGCGGCCTCGCCAAGGAGGTCCGACTGCTGTCCTGTCTCGCTGAAATGCTCAGCCACGTTTTATTCAATGGCCGTCAGCGCTGGCGGTCGGCTGCTGATGTGGCCAGTTCGGCCAGCTTGGTGGAGTCCGGCAGGCCGATGAGTTCGGCGCGTGCCTGTTCTGCGCAGGAGGATGCCATCCGGGCCGCCTTGTTGAGAGCGCCGGTGCGTGTCATTTATGGAAGGGCTCAGTCGACGAAGTCGCCGATGAGGGTGGCGAATTCGTCGGGGGTGGCCGGGCGGATGCCGGGCCGCATGACGCGGCGCACCATCCTTGTGGTCTCGGTCTTGCTCGCGCCGGGCTGCCCGATCACGACACGGCGCGCGGATCGTCCTGGGGCACGACGCCTGCCAGCACGGTCGGTGTGATCAGCTCGTGGAAGATCCAGTTGTGCTCTGCGGCCGAAGCCGGTGGTAGGCGACGCGGGGCTGCGTGGTGGTGGGCTGGGCGATGCGGCGGACCGGCTCGGACCAGGCGGCCGCACGTTCACTGTCGCGCTGGGGGGCTGCAGCTTGCAGCGTCGTCGGCGGGCGTTGTGCGGGGTGGCCAGCTGCGGGCGTCGCCGATGCCGTTCGCGAGGGCGAGGATGATGCCCAGCAGCAGGAACGGCGCGGAGGAGAAGCCCCACAGGGCGGCGGGCAAGACAGTCCCGGTTACCGAGCCGCGTAGGGGGCGGTCCAGGGCGATGACGTCGATCGGGTCGCCGGGCTGCCGGTTGCCGCAGTAGCGGCTGGTCTCGTGCCGACCGCCGTCCCAGGGGTCCGTCCAGGTAAACAGGCAGGTGTCTGCGGCACCGTGTCCGGTCGTTGCGACGTGGGCGGCGACCGGGCGGCCCAAACCGTAGACGAAAGCGACTGGCAGCAGCAGCGCAGCACCCACCAGGAGGAGGGCGACGGGCTCGCCGCCCAGGAAACGCCAGAGCGGCGACCCTGCCCGAGCTGGAGCATGTGGAGCGCTCTCAGGCCCTGCCGGAGCCATGGTGAGCATCGCCAGCAGGGTCCGTGAGTGCGGCGTGGACACCCAGATCCGGACGGCACCACCCTCTGGCACAGGTAGATAGTCGACCTCCCGATGCCCCCACATGCCGCCGCTGCCGCCCCACTTCACCTTGCTCACCTGCTGCACGGTGCCGCCGCACGCCAGCCGCAGGGCCTCACGCCCGTACGGCCGGAATTCCACGACGCCCGCCTGGGGCAGCAGCCGCACGCGTCCGCGGACGAAGCGCCGGGGGTACGGCGGCGCGAAGCCATGCAGCCTGCACCAGATCCGGACCTCGTGCCCCGCGGCGGCTCTCCGCGCCATCCAACGGCCCCAGACCGCCATCGCCAGACCAACGAGCGGCAACCAGCCCAGCGCGAGAAGTGGGCTGCTGCCGGACGGCAGCCACGTGAATTCCATGACGGCATACATACAGCCTGACCTGCTCGTGACGATAGGCGCGGGAACAAGCATGATCGCCGGACCATGGCGGAACCCGGCAGGCCTATCCCCTACAGAAGCGGCCCGACGCGCCCCACGCTGCCCGCCTTTCGGACACGGCTCACCACCGCTGCAACCTCTCATCGCCGCACCACCCGCCGGCTGCGGCTGCACACGGAGGCGGCGGGCTCCGCTCACTAATGATCTCTGTGTGATGCCACCCGCTGAAAGCCCGTTTATGCACCCGCGGGGATGGTCCCGGGATGGGCGGCACGGCGGCTCACCGGGGACCGGATCACCGACATCCATGTCTTTCAGGACACCGAGCGGCTGCTCCCGCATTTCAACCTGCCCCCGCACATCGGCGAGCAGGAGGTGTGACGCAGCACACCTTCATCGACCGATGACTCCGCTCGTGCCCCTCGGTCATACCAGCGACAACACCGCAGCAACACAACGGACAGACAGGATGACTGACATGACCGCCACCGTTAAGGGCCCTGCCAGCTACTTCCCTTCCATCGAGAAGAAGTACGGTCGCCCGGTTCCGGAGTGGAAGGACCTGATCCGCTCCTCGCCTCTGACCAAGCACATGGAGCTCGTGAACTGGCTCAAGGCCGAGCACGGGCTGGGCCACGGTCACGCCAACGCCCTCGTCGCGCACACCCTCGCCGAGCGGTGCGGCAACTGAGCTGCCACGCATGCGAGCACACCGACCTCGCCGCGCTCGCCTGCTGTGCGTAGGGATGCTCCCTCGAACCGGGCCCCGGTGACGTCGGTCAGTCCGAGCGGGGGCATGCCGGTGTTCACGCTTCCGATCCTGGCGCCGGTCAGATCGGTGTCGCGCAGGTCAGCACCCCGTAGATCGCATCCGGCCAGGCTGACCTCGCGCAGTGAAGCCCCGCGCAGGTCTGCGCCGCTCAGATCGCAGAACTTAAACCAGCACCTGGCTTTGTCCGCGAGAACGGACAGCACTTCGACAGTGGTCCGGGAGGTGTCTTGCCGTCCGCACTGGCTCGGAACATTCACGGGTTCTGACAGCACCAGGCCTTGCTACCCAGCCGAGCGCGGCGGTGGTCTCAGCGCCAGTCGTCGATCACATACGCGTCGGGGTGGCTGTACCCGGGTTCGTTGGGCCTGTGCATGGTCACGCCCTGCAACCAGCTGCGGAAACCGCGGTCGATCATGCGCCGGTAGGCATCCGGGCGGCCCAGGTTCATGCCGGCGTCCAGTTGCCCCAGCCCACGCTCGGCGGCCAGCCGCTCGCACGCGTCGAGCAGTCGCTCGAACCGGTCGGCGGCCTCCGGACCAGGACGTACGGCGCCGAATTTGACGAAACACACGTCCGCGCCAGCCTCCGACCCGGCTCCGCAGTGGCAGACGGCCAGGCCATCGAGCTCGGAGCCAGCGCCACGGAGCAGGATGGTGTCACCGAGTCCCTGCGCGTGCGCGGCCACGATCTCGCGTTCCAGGCTCAGGCCCTCGTACACGGCTCCCGTCAGTGCGCGACAGAGACTCAGCGCGTCGGTCCGCTCGGCGGCGGGCAGTTCGCCATAGAGGACCCGGCCGGGGACTGCGGCACCGTCTGCGACCTGCTTCTTCATGATGGCTGTGAGGAATCGAGGCCAGAAACCGTACCGGCGGTAGAGCTCAAGGTGCTTGGGACTGTGCGCGAAGGTGAACAGGCCGAGGTGGCGGTTCCCCCAGGCGTCGAAGCAGTCCATGACCGGCTCCATCAGACGCCTGCCGATGCCCTGGTCCCACAGATCCGGACGTACGGTCAGCGGTCCGAAAAACCCGACGCTGCCCCAGTTGGCGGCGAAGTTCGATCCAACTACTTCGCCCTCGACCGTCGCCGCGAATGCCGCCCGCGGATCGGCCGCCCAGCGCGTACGGACATAGTCGATGGTCCCGAAGGGATCAGGGGCCCCCAGGAAGGTCCCGAAGGCGACCCCGCAGATCTCATCGGCCCGATCCAGGTCCGTCCCACCCAGCGGGCGGACTGATACCGGGGCCGCGCCACTCTTGCGCTGCGCTGCTGGTGGGATCATCACTCTCTCCCTCCGGCGTCCCTTTCCATCGCACCACGGAGGTGCGTCGCAGGCGAGGCGAGCGGTCCGGCGATATACCTGAGGATCGAGGACCAAGCCGGTCTACCTTGCAAGCTGGTCGCCGACCTGTCCCGGCTGGTCACCCTGGAACCCGGGGACGTGATCCTCACCGGCACACCGGCCGGTGCCTCGGTGGTCGCGCCGGGGGACGTGGTGGAAGTGGAGGTGGGCGACGGCAAGGTGAGCACCGGGGTGTTGCGCAACCCGGTCGCCACCGCCGACCACGACCTGGAGCCGTGGGGCGCACAGCCCAAGGCGGACCGGACGGAGGAGGAATCGGCGTACGGACTCGCGTACGAACCCCTTCCCCTGCTGGACGAAGACCTCGCCGATGGTCTTCGTTCCGTGGCCGTGGCGACGCTCAGCGCCCAGCTGCGGCAGCGAGGTCTGCCTCACATGTCGATCGACGGGGTGCACCCCGCCACGCCCGGCACCCGCATGGTGGGCGTCGCGCACACCCTGCGCTATCTGCCGCTGCGCGAGGACCTGTTCGACAAGCACGGCACCGGCATGAACGCCCAGAAGCGGGCGATCGAGGAGCTCCGGCCCGGACACGTGCTGGTGATGGACGCCCGGCGGGACACCTCCGCGGGAACCCTGGGCGACATCCTCGCCCTGCGGGCCCAGCAACGCGGCGCGGCCGGGGTCGTGACCGACGGAGGGCTGCGGGACAGCACGGCCGTCGCCGACCTCGGACTGCCGGTGTTCCACGGCGGAGCCCACCCCTCGGTGCTCGGCCGCCGGCACGTCCCGTCGGACACCGGCGTACCCGTCGCCTGTGGCGGTGCCCTGGTCCAGCCGGGCGACCTGATTGTGGGCGCAGACGACGGCGTGGTCGTTGTACCGCCCGACCTCGCCACGGAACTGGTCGCAGCCTGCCGAGAGCAGGAGCTGCAGGAGCGGTTCATCGCCGAGCAGGTGCGGGGCGGGGCGAGCGTCGACGGCCTCTACCCGCTCGGGCCGGCCCGGCGTGAGCAGTACCGCACCTGGTGCTCCAAGAACGCCGCCAACAACGACATCGAAGGAGAACAACCGTGAAGTTCCGCAGCGACCCGTCCATGATCCGAGGCTCCATCGCCCCGGTCGTCACCCCCTTCACCGCCGAAGGAGCGGTCGACCACGACAGCCTGGCCGGGCTGATCCGCTTCCAGCTGGAGTCCGGTTCGCACGGTATCTCGCTGGGCGGGTCGACCGGTGAGCCGAGCGCGCAGAGCGTCGCCGAGCGGATCGCGGCGATGCGTACGGCGGTGGGGGTGATCGACGACCGGGTACCGTTCCTGCCCGGCACGGGCTCGCACAAGCTCGACGAGACCCTCGAGCTCACCGCGGCCGCACAGGAGCTGGGGGCGGACGCGGCCCTCGTCATCACCCCGTACTACGCGCGCCCCACGCAGGAGGCGCTGTACCAGTGGTACGCGACCGTCGCAGGGGAGTTCCCGGACCTGCCGATCGTCGCGTACAACGTGCCCTCCCGCACGGCCGTCGACATCGACCCGGAGACGGTCAGGCGGCTGTTCACCGACTTCGAGAACTTCGTGGGAGTGAAGGAGACCACAAAGGACTTCGAGCACTTCTCCCGCGTGCTGTACGCCTGCGGCCGGTCACTGCTGGTGTGGTCCGGTATCGAGCTGCTGTGCCTGCCGCTGCTCGCGCTCGGCGGAGCCGGTTTCGTCTCGGCCGTCGCCAACCTGGCGCCGACCGCGGTGGCGCGGATGTACGAGCTGTGGGAGGCGGGAGACCCCGAGAGCATGGACGCGGCCCGTGACCTGCACTACCGGCTGCACCCGCTGGTGGACCTGCTGTTCGTCGAGACCAACCCCGCGCCGGCGAAGTGGGTTCTCGCCCAGCAGGGCCGCATTGCCTCCCCCCACGTACGCCCACCGCTGACGACGCCCACCGAGGCGGGTCTGACGAAGATCCGCGGCCTGCTCGCCGAGGGCGCCGACCTCACCGCACCGATCGGAGCCTGACGCTGACCGTCGACAACCTGCCCTCCGTCATCCGGCACTGGATCGGTGGGGAACTGGTCGACAGCGCCGACGGGCGGACGTTTCCGGTGACCGAGCCGGTCTCCAACACGCCCCACGCCCAGGCCGCCGCCGGCGGCCCGGCCGACGTCGACCAGGCGGTGGCCGCCGCCCGGGCCGCCTTCCCGGTCTGGTCGGCGATCTCCAACCGTGAGCGGGCCACCGTGCTCAACCGGATCGCGGACGCGGTGGAGGCCCGCCACGAGCGGCTCGCCGCTTTCGAGACGTACGACACGGGGCTGCCCATCACGCAGGCGAAGGGACAGGCGCGCCGCGCCGCCGAGAACTTCCGCTACTTCGCGGACGTGATCGTTGCCCTCGGTGAGGAGGCGTTCCGGCAGGGCGGCGACCAGTTCAGCTACGTCGTCCGTACCCCCGTCGGGGTCGCGGGACTGATCACGCCGTGGAACACCCCGTTCATGCTGGAGAGCTGGAAGCTGGCCCCCGCCCTGGCCTCGGGCTGCACGCTGGTGCTGAAGCCGGCCGAGTGGACCCCGCTGTCCGCGTCGCTGTGGCCGGAGATCTTCGCGGAGGCCGGCGTCCCGGCGGGTGTCGTGAACATCGTCCATGGCATCGGCGAGGAGGCCGGCCAGGCCCTGGTCGACCATCCTGACGTGCCGCTGATCTCCTTCACCGGCTCCACCGACACCGGCCGCCACATCATCCGCTCGTCCGCCCAGCACCTCAAGACCACCTCGATGGAACTGGGCGGCAAGTCACCGGCGATCGTCTTCGCCGACGCCGATCTCGAAGCCGCCCTCGACTCGGTCGTCTTCGGCGTCTTCTCCCTGAACGGCGAGCGCTGCACGGCCGGTTCCCGGGTGCTTGTGGAGCGGCCGGTGTACGAGGAGTTCACCCGCCGCCTGGCCGAGCGGGCGGCGAGCGTCCGCGTCGGTGAGCCAGCAGACCCGGCCACCGAGGTGGGCGCACTCGTCCACCCCGAGCACTACGAACGCGTCCTGAACTACGTCGAGACACCACCTGAGGAGTGACCGATGCCCAGCCTGCCCGCGCCCTTCGCCCGGATGATCGAGGTCCGCGGAATGCCGTGCACGGTGACCGGGACAGAGGATCTGTCGCCGTCGTTCCGGCGTGTCCACCTCGCCGGCGAGCGCCTGAAGGGGCGTGAATGGGCACCGTGCCAGGTGACCACGTTCCTGGTCTCGCCGACCGCGTTCCGGCGCTACACGCCAGACGCGGTCGACACCGCCGCGGGACGCATGTCCGTCCTGTTCTACCGGCACAGCGTCGTTGTCCCGGGCCCGCCTTCACCCGGAGACGCGTGGCTGGACAGTTTCGCGGTCGGCGACCCGGTCTCCGCAATGGGGCTGGAGGCGACGCGAAGCTTCCGAGCGCGTGCCGAACCGGGAACCGCACTCGTGTGCGGCGACGCCACCACGGTGGGCCTGTGGTCCTCGATGATCCGCTGGCTGGGTGACCGGGGCCGGGTGCGCGGTGTGGTCGAGGTGCCCGCACAGGACGTACCGCTGATACGCGACCTGCTGCCCGGTGTACAGGTCGTCGCGCAGAGCCCGCAGCCGGGGGAGGCGCTGTTGTCCTGGCTGGGCGATGCCCCACCGGAGGCGGTCACACACGCCTATCTGTCCGGGCACGGGCAGACCATCCAGCGCGCGCGGAATCTGGTCCGTACCCGGTATGACCTGCACCGGTCGGCCATCTACACACAGCCGTACTGGGCGACGGGGAAAGTGGGCCTGTGAGATCCTCTGGCAAGTTCCCCTGGTTAAGGTGGCCATGGACGACCCCCGACAGACGGTGCCGCACGCCGTAGGTCTGATCCGGCACAAGATCTCCGTTCCCGACGTGCCCGAGCGTCTGGTGGCACGGCCCAGGATCGAGACAGCTCTCGGTGCACTGATCGAGCGACGTCAGGTGGTGCTCGTACTGGCGACCGCGGGCGCCGGCAAGACCACCGCCGTCAGCCAGGCGACAGCACACCTGCCCCACCCGGTGGCATGGCTGTCGGTCGATGCGACCGACGCCCGTCCGGGACGTCTGCTCGCCTACCTCGAAGACGTACTGGCACAGCACGCACCCGCCGCACACCAGGTGGCGACCCGCGCGCTGCGCGCGGGCATCCAGCACACGGAGTCCGCCGGGCTCCTCGCCGAGTCGCTGCGGGGACACGCGCATCTCGCGCATACCTACCGGCTGGCCGGCCGGGCAAGGCTGTCGGCGATCGAGGCACTGCTTGCCCGCAATGAGGGCGACTACCTGCCGGACCGTACCGCGCAGTGGGTGGCGGAACGGCGCGGGAAACTGTCCCAGCAAACCGCCGACGCACTCTCATCGGCGGCCGAACTCGCCCTGCGGCTGCACCAGTACGGCGACGCCGTCCGCCTGTGCGAACAGGCAACCGCGATCGACCCGCTCCGCGAGGTGGCCTGGCGTGTACGGATGCGTGCGGCGAACGCGCTGGGCGACGACGACGGAGTCCTCACGGCGTTCCAGGGCTGCGAGACAGCACTGGCCCAGATCGACGCGACCCCCTCTCTCAGCACTCGCAAGCTGCTCAAGCAGCTGCAGCGGTAGTGCAGTTGTTTCGCGGTCGGCGCAGCGGCGCGCCGGGCAGCGCCCGCCCAGATGGTTACCACAGCGCGCTCGCGGCATCGGCAACGGCGCCTTTTTCATGAGGCTGACCTGAGCCGGTCACAGCTGGGGCGGCGTCGGCTGAGCTGGCGCGACGCCCGCAGGTGGGTATCCGGTCCCTGCCCAGCCGCACGGCGGCCATTCGTGACCTGACTGCCGAAGTCCCAGCCGCAGTCGTTAACCGCCTTCTGGGCGTCAGCACCTCAAGCGCTACAAGCTGGGCCAAGAGATCATCCAACGCTTCATACGCTGCTGAAGTAGCCCGCCGAAGTGACCCGGACAAGTGACAACTGACACGGTGGCGGTAGAGGACACTGCGCTGGCGGTGACCGCAACTTGTGGGCCCGGTACAAGCGCCTACACCAGCCAGTCGGACTGGCGGCCCGTCAGCGCAGCAATCGGGCGTAGCCACGGGTCAGCTTGGATGGCCGCCGCGGAATAGGCCGGTGGCCCCGATCCTCCGGCACCGGGACCACCGGCACGAACGGGAAGCTGCTGTGGTTTCAGCTCAGGCGTTAGCCGAGAACGGCGAGACCGGCAGCGGCCGCGCGGTGCTGGTAGGCGCGCAGTCCGGGGGGCGCCGGGTCTGCAACCGGCGTTTCACGAGTGCTACCGGCCCGGCCGCTCGGGCTCCATCCGGAAGCGGACGAAGCGGGTCTTGGCGGCGGCCGTGCGCAGCTCGTCGTCGGTGGGCTGCCGATCGCCCGGGAGGCCGAGCATCAGCCCCTTGGCGGCCTTCGGGCCTTTGCGGCGGCCGAACTCACTCAGCAGGGCGGCGACTTCCTCAGGGTCCTCGACGACCGTCGGGACGGCGCCGTGGTCCTGGCCCCGGATGCGCAGCCGGACGGCGGACCCTTCGCGCATGCTGGGAATCCAGCCGAGCTGGGAGGACATGGCGAGCACCGTGCCGGGATCCCAGTCGAAGTAGCCGATGGGGACCGTGAATTCGCGACCCGTCCGGTGCCCCTTGTACGTGAGCAGCATCAGGCGCCCGCTCAGCGGCTTGTGGAAGCGGGAGGCGAGCAGCGGCCGTACGACCTTGTTGGCGGCTCGGAAGAGCTTCACCATGGGTGGCCTGGCCGTGTTCGCCGCGGGCGTGCCGGAGGTGCTCACCAGATGCCGCCGGGGACGGTGTGGACGATCTCGGCCTGGTCGCGCTTGGTGTAGGCGTCCCAGTAGTGCTCGGCGATGGTCTCGGGCTCGGTGCCGGGACCGCTGCCGATGAATACCCCGATGGCCACGTGCGCGGTGTGCACCCCGTGCTCGGCGAGGTCGATGCCCAGGGCCATGGCGTAGTTGCGCAGGGCCGCCGCCGCGACGCCGATGCTGCCGAACGCGCCGCCGAGCGGTCGGACCGAGGAGGCGCCCGTGGAGAACAGCAGGGTGCCACTGCCGCGTTCGAGCATGGCGGGCAGCACCTGACGGACCGCGGCAACCGCTCCGTACAGGTAGTAGTCGAGCTGCTTGTGGAGGTCCTGCGCCGTGGCGTCGACGGCGGCGGCGCCGTCGAAAGTGGGGTCGGCGGGCGAGTACTCCAGTACGTCGACGGCCCCGAACCGGTCGGCGACCGCGGCGAGCGTCGACTGCAGCGAGTCGGGACGCGTCACGTCCGCGGCGAAGCCCGCGGCCTCGATGCCCTCCTCGGTGAGCTGTGCGGCGAGCGCGTCGAGCTTGTCCTGGGTGCGGGAGACCAGGGCGACCTGGAACCCCTCCTTTCCGAAGCGGCGGGCGATGGACAGGCCCAGGCCTGGGCCTGCCCCGATGACGGCGATGACGGGCATGGGTGGTGCTCCTCTGGTCGGACGGGCTGGACGGATGAGGGGCACCTCCCGCCCCGACAGCGGTCAGGACTGAAAGTCGAGGGTGGCCTCATGTTCTTGGATCGTAGCAGAGAATATGAGGGACCCCTCCGGTTGGTAGCCTGAGTGACATGGCCATCGACCCTCCGTCCGCCTCCGCCGGGAACCCGGCCCCTGTCCGCCCCCTGCGGCGCGACGCGCAGCGCAATCGCGACGCCCTGCTCAGCGCGGCCCGCTCCTGCTTCGCTGAGCAGGGCTTGGAGGCACCCCTGGAGCAGGTGGCCAAGCGGGCCGGGGTGGCCATCGGCACGCTGTACCGGCACTTCCCCACCCGGCTGGGCCTGGTGCAGGCGACCTTCGCCGAGAAGCTGGCCGTCTGGCGGGAGGCCGCCGAGAAGGCCGTCACCATGGACGACGCCTGGGCGGGGCTGTGCCACTTCCTGGAGACCATGTGCGAACTCCAGTCACAGGACCGGGGGTTCAACGACCTGGCCTCCATACGGTTGCCGGAGAGCGCCTGCCTGGCGGGCGCCCAGACCCGCATCCGCGAACTCGGTGTACACATCGTCGAGCGTGCGCAGGAGCAGGGCAGCCTGCGCCCCGACCTCACCCCCGAGGACCTTGCCTTCGTCATCTGGTCGCACAGCCGCGTCACCGAGGCCACCCACGCCATCGCCCCGGACGCCTGGCGCCGCCACCTTTACCTTCTGCTCGACGGCTTCCGAACCGACCGCGCCCACCCGCTGCCGGCGCCGCCGCTCACCGAGGAGCAGCTGTACCGCGCCATGATCCGCCTCGGCGGAAACGGGGCCTGCGGCGCCTGACCGTCGGCAGGCGTCGTTGTCTCAAGGCGCCGCGGCGAGCCCCTTCCCGGCGACCAGGCCGAGCCGGTACGCCTCCGTCCCCGCGCCGCAGAGTTCGTGGACGCGTTCGGTGACCTCCGCGTGCACCGGCGACACCGCGTGCGTCTCGAAGGCCGCCTCGTCGGCGAAGCGTTCGTACATCCAGACCACGTCCGGGTCCTCGATGCTGACATGCATCAGGCTCAGCTCGCGCAGGGCTGCAGACCCTCCCCAAGGACCCCCGCTGATCCGCCGGCGGACATCGCCGGAATCTCTGAGTGGGCGGCAGGCGGACCACGGAAGGCGCGAACCGCCTGGTTCCCGTCTGTGGCGTCAGCGAGGCGAGCGGCAGCGCCGAAAGCCGAGCCGAGATGCGCCGACAGGGCAGCCTCGCAGATTTCCCTGGCCGACTCACCGAACTCTGTCGAGAAGGCGCGTGGCGTGGCGGACGGCGGCGATGGCGTGCCGGTCGTCGGTGGCGCGGGTGGCGAGGGCGATCTCCACGGGCGGTCCGTCGAGCGGGACGAACCGGACGTCCGGGTGGGGGTAGAAGCGGCTGGCGGCCTCGGCGTGCAGGGCTATGCGGCCGGTTGTCGCCACGGCTGACGGTATGGCGGCGGGGTGGCGCAGGGCGCCATGGCTGTGGGATCCGTCGGCGGCGGGGCCGGACCATGCTTCGAGCGCGGGATGGGCGAGGGCGGTGGGCAGCCACGGGCTGTCGCTGAGGTCGGCCTCGGTCAGGTGGTCGGCGTCGGCGAGAGGGGATCGGGCGGGGACGACCACGACTCGGGGCATGGTCAGGGCGTGCTCGAAGAGGAGCCCGTCGACGGGGCCGACGTACTGGACGATGCCCACGTCGACCCGGTGGCTGCGGACCGCTTCGTACTGGTCGGCCAGGTCCAGTTCGGCGTAGGAGAAGGTGATGCCTGGTTCTTGGCCGTGCACCGCCGCGGTCAGGTCCGGCCAGCGTTCGGCGAGTCCGAATCCCAGGACGCCCAGCGTAAGGAGCTTTTCGTCGGCGGTGCGGCGGCGGTTTTGTTCGGTGAGGGAGTCCACGGTGTCGAGCAAGCACCCGCCGGTGCTCGCGCTCGCCCTGCTCCAGGCCGAGCTTGGTGAAGACGCTGCGCACGTAGCCCTCGATCGTCTTGGGGCTCAGGATCAGTTCCTCGGACAAAGCGGCGTTGGTCAGCCCCTGGGCCATCAGCGCCAGCACTTCCCGCTCGCGGTCGGTGAGTTCGGCGAGCGGGTCACGTTGCCGGCGCCGGCCGACCAGCCTGGACACGAGCTCGGAGTCGATCACGACCTCGCCATCGGCGACGCGTCGTACGTCGACCGCGAAGGCGCCGAGGTCTGACACCCGGTCCTTCAGCAGGTAGCCGACCGCACCGTCGAACTCTTCCATGAGCCGCAACGCGTGATGCACCTCGACGTACTGCGACAACAGCATCAGCCCGACCTGCGGCGCGAACGAGCGGATCTCGGCCGCGGCCTCGATGCCCTCGTCCGCGAAGCCCGGCGGCATCCGCAGGTCGGTGATGACCACGTCCGGTGGGTCGCGGCGGACGTGGTCGACCAGCTCGGCACTGTTGCGGGCCTGAGCCACGACGTCGAAGCCCACCTCGGCGAGGATGCGAGCCATCCCCTCGCGGAAGAGGACCGCGTCGTCGGCGACGATCACTCGCACGGCAGCACCGCCCTGATCCGGTTCCGCCGCCGGAAGGGCTGTCTATCTGGAGCTCACCACCGAGGGCGGCGAGCCGATCCGCCAGTCCCTGCAGGCCCCTCCCCGGGCCAGGGCGCGCGCCGCCGCGACCGTCGTCGGTCACCTCCACGCACAGCCCGCTGTCGACCGAGGCCACGTCGACGACGACCACGCTCGCACCCGAATGGCGTGCGGCGTTGGTGAGTGCCTCGCTCACCACGTAGTACGCCGTCGCCTCGACGTCGCGGCGGCAGGCGACCGGCGACGGCCACGCGCGGTCGCACCGGGATCGCCGACCGGTCCGCGAGCGCGCCGAGCGCGGGCTCGAGACCCGCCTGGGCCAGCACCATCGGGTGCAGGCCACGGGCCAGCTCACGCAACTCGGCCGTGGCCTCCAGCAACTGCGCCCGCGCCTGCTTGACCCGATCCGCCATCGCCAGATCGCCGGCTTCCGCCTGCTTGGCCAGGGCGCCGAGTTCCAGACCAAGCGTCACCAGTCGCTGCTGCGCGCCGTCGTGGAGGTCGCGCTCGATGCGCCGGCGGGCCGCGTCCTCGGCGGTGACGATCCGGCGAGCCGCCGCCTGGATCTCCTGCGCCTGTTGCTGCTGCACGATGACCAGCCCTGTCTGCGCGACCAGGTCCGCCAGCAGGCGGTCCTCCGTGGAGCTGAGCGGCTCCCCCGCCGGCTTGCGGATCGTGATCGCGCCGCGCACGGTGCCGCGGTGGACGACGGGCCGGACCAGCCGGCGCAGGTGGTCCAGCCCGGCGAGCGCTGCGGGGCCCTCCTCGACCGTCGCGACCGGCCACCGGCCCTGCGCCACCAGACGATGCTCGTCGCCCACCCACACGACAACCTCCGTGGCGCCGACCGCGCCTGCGATCGTGGCCGCGATCGCGTCGAGCAACTCCTGCGGTGGGCCCTCGAGGTGGGCCGACAACTGGGACAGCGCTTCGTACGGTGTCGCGCGATGCCCGTACACGAGACCGTCCGCCACGCGCTGGGCCCGCCGCCGCAACGGCTCGAACGCGACCGCGACGACGGCCGTCGTGACCAGCGACAGCGCTCGATCGCCGGCCGGAACCACGGCTCCCGCACCGACCACGATCGCCACGTACGCGGCCGTGATCAGCAGCAGCATGGCCCCGACGACGAGGGTCTTGTTGATGACCGGGTTGATGTCGTAGAGCCGGAACTTGAGGATCGCGAACCCGGCGGCGACAGGGATCAGCGGGACCGCGAGCAGGCCCGGCACCGGGCTGCCGAACGCCAGCAGGCCGGCCACCAGCAACACGATCGCCGTGACGTCCTCCTGATCCACGTCAATGGATCACATTTGAGAGTGCATGCGGGGAACTTGGGGCGCTTCGGCTGGCTACGTAGGTGGGACCTGACACCGTTTGTCAGCGAGTCTGGGCATCACTTGTTGATCACGGGGGTGTGAAATGTCGACGAGAACTGACACCACGACCACGCCTTTGCCCGCCCACCCCCGGGGGCGAGGACGCTACGTCAGACTTAGGCGATGAGCCGGACAGTCAGTGCATGGGTCACTTCAGGTGGGGACTTCTCGGCGCCACCGGGCCGTTTCCCGTGGACGTCCCGCGGTGGTCGGAGGTCGAGCCGGTCATCGCGCGTCTTCACTACACGCTCGGCGTTCCGGTGATGGTGCTGCGCTTGCTGGACGTCGACGGCGGAGACGGAGCCCGCGACGGCCATGTCACCTACCACGTAGAGGCGCTGCGCCGCCCAACGCCGGGCCTGCTGATGCATGGTCCCCTCGCCGACAGCCTGCTGAAGCTGACCGGGCATGAGGACCTACGCGCCCCGTGGGCCCGGGCAGACGGTCTGCGGGAGATCCTAGGCTGGGCGTCCGACACATTGGCCGCGGCCGGCCGTCCGGTGACCGGGCCGGTCGAGCAGCGAAGAACATGGAATCTGGCCGGACTGTTCCGCCTGCCCACGGCCCAGGGCCCCGTCTGGTTGAAGACCACACCGCACTTCGCCGCCGATGAAGCCGCCGTCATCTCCGCGTTCGCCTGGGTCGACCCGGGCCTCGTCCCGACGGTCGTGGGGGCCGGAGTGCGGAGCATCCTGCTGGAACACCTGCCCGGCGAGGACTGCTGGGATGCCTCCCCTGAAACCATCACCAGCGCCTTGAGCCGCCTTGTAGCCGCCCAGGCCGCCGTAGCCGGCCTCCCGGAAGGCCGCCCGCGCGGGCTGCGGGACCGGCGGACGTCCGTCATCGCCGCCCAGGCCCGCGACCTCCTCGATGGAGAGGTTGCCCGCGAACTCCCTGCGGAAGAACTGGCCGCTACCCGCGAACTGCTCGACCGCTGGCCCATGCTGGACGAATGCGGCCTGCCGGACACCATCGTGCACGGCGATTTCCACCCCGGTAACTGGCGTAGCGACGGCGGCCCTCCGGTCGTCATCGACTTCGCCGACGCCCACTGGGGCAACCCGGTACTGGACGGTTTGCGAGCGTACGACTACCTGCCCGAAGCCAAGCGGCCCACTGCCGCCCGGGCCTGGATCGACGCCTGGGAAAGGCACCTCCCCGGCTGTCAGCCAAGACGTGCGCTGGCCATCGCGGAACCGCTCGCCCACTTGTCCTACGCCCTGCGCTACCAGGACTTCCTTGACGGCATCGAACCGTCAGAGAAGGTCTACCACCTCGGCGATCCCGTCGCCGTCATCCGCCACGCCCTGCGGTGCGCGAGCGTGCCGAACCCGCACTTCGAAGCGCAGGACCTTCGGTCGGGCCTTGAATGAATGCCTCGCTCGCGCGGCTGCTGGTCCATACCGCCTTGCCTGTCGGTGCGGCGTCACGTGAATCGCGCGGCTTCTTGCGCGGTCCAGCCGCACCGACGCGGCCGCGGTCTTCGCCGTGCGGAAGCCGACTCCGTACTTGCGCTGCAGGGCCCGGTCCGACAGGCCCGCACGGGCATCACAGCGGATCTCCGCGTACAGCTCGACCTTGGACTTGGGCGGCATCGGCGCCCCTCAGAGGGCGGTACGTGAGTTGATGTCCGTTTGGCCCTTTCGGCAAGGGTAAGCGGGCTGGCCGCGACGTCGCCGGGAGGCTACAACCGCGACTGGGTGAACAAGCCCTGCTCGGTCTCGGCCAGGCGCTCGCAATGCACGACGACATCACGCGCACGCATCCGAATTGCGATCGACGCGCTGGAGTGAATCTGCACATTCAGTGGACCCGCGCCAGGAACGCCGGTCCGTAAATAGGACGAGTTCAGTGATGCCGGTAAGTCTCGTGCGGACTGCCGTGCTCGGCGACCAGGCCGAACTGGTTCGGCTCGCTGTGAGGGGACGGGCGTCCAGGATGACGGACACCGTGCAAATCGCCTTGTCCGGCGGATTCGAGTCGCTCCAGGTCGGCGGCCGACACGAGGCGACGAGCGGCTTCCCGTGGCGGGTCAGGACGACGTGCTCCCCGTAGAGGACGCGGTTGATCAGCTCGCCAGCTCGGACCGAGCTTGCGTCACTGAACCTCACGGGCCCTCTACGTATCGCAAATTCTGTACGTCCTGTACGTTTTGCTTGGAGCGCTTCCGCCGAGGTGATCACACGGCACCAGCCGGTCGGCTGTGCATGTAACCGACCGAAAGGGAGTTGCTTGAAGTGCGGCGGAACCTGGCCCCTCTGAAGGAGTCCAGTGGGCGGTACGCGCTGGTCTTCATCCACCCGCCGTCTGGGCGGGGTTGACGCCGCTCAGGCGTTTCAGCGCGGCCACGTCGGCTGCCGTGCCCGGGCCCTGGCCTCCATCCCGAAGGAACAGTCTTGTTCAGTGTGCTGCGGATCCGGGACTACCGGTTTCTCGCGTCCGGTCAACTGCTGTCCAGCCTTGGCGACTGGTTCCTGCTCCTCGCGGTCCCGTACTACGTCCTGGAGCTGACCGGCTCCGCCATGGCGTCGGGTTTCTCGCTGGCCGCGGGAACGGTCCCGGCGCTGGTCCTCGGCCCGCTGGCCGGGGCGCTCGTCGACTGCTGGAACCGGCTGCGCGTCATGATCGTCGCGGACCTGGTCCGCATGGTGGCGGTCTCGCTGATGCTGTGGGTGGACAGTCCGGACGAGGTGTGGCTGATCTACGTCGCGTTGGTCCTGGAGTCGTCCCTGAGCCAGCTGTTCAACCCGGCCTCGGCCGCCCTGCTCCCGCAACTGGTCGGCCGTGGGGGCAACCTCCACGCGGCGAACTCCCTGAGCGCCCTGATCTTCGGCTCCATCCGGCTCGTCGGCGGCCCGTTGGGCGGGGCCGTGTACGACGGCCTGGGTTTCACGGCAGTCGTGGCCATCGACACGATCAGCTACGCATGTTCGGCACTGTGCCTCTCGATGGTCCGCTACCGGCCGCGGACGACCGCGCGCCGAAGCACCGGGTCGGGGCGCGGGCAGGTACGCAGGCTGGTCGCCGAGATCCGCGACGGAGTCGCACAGATACGCCACAGCCCGTGGCTGGCGGCGCTGGCGGCAGCCGGTGCTCTCTTCGCGATCGCCACGTCCGCCGTGAACGTCGGCCTCATACCGTACATGGACCGGGTCCTGCACGCCTCACCACAGATCCTCGGCCTGCTCTTCGGGGCTTTCGGGGCAGGGTTCCTGCTCGGGGTGCCGCTCAGCCGCGCACTCGCCCGGAGGCTCACCGACCGGACTGTGCTGGTGGGCTCCCTCACAGCGCTCGCCGTGACCTTCGCGGCGACATTCAACACCCCTGTGATCGGGTGGAGCGCCGCACTGTTCCTCACCATCGGGGCGCCCATGGTCTGTTTCACCATCACGAGCGGGACGTTCGTCGCCCGTCACACCCCTGACGCCGTGCTGGGCAGGGTCAGCGCCACCAACGGATTTCTACAGGCGGCGGCTTCCTTGTCGGGCATGGTGGCCGGCTCACTGCTGAGCGAGGGGCTGGGTATCGTGGCGATGATGAACCTGTGCTGCGTCACCGTCGCACTGGCCGCCGGAACGATGCTGCTCATGCCGCGGCGTCAGCCCCCGATCCCCGAGGATGTGTCCCTCGGGGAAGCGGCGTGACCGACCGCGGAATCCTGGTCGAGACCGAGCAGGGTTTGTTCACCCAGCCGTGGCCGTAGCCTCTCGGCGACGTCGCGGCCAGCTCGCTTACCCTTGCCGAAAGGGCCAAACGGACATCAACTCACGTACCACCCTCTCACAACGAGAAGCACACCGGTCCTCCCACCGCAAGCTGCGATGTGCCGGTTTGGTGTCAGCGGGTTGGTGTCAGTGACGGTATGTCAGCCCGGGGTGTTTTCGCTGGTCGGGTGTTGAGCAAGAGCGAGGTCACTGCCGTGGGGTGGTTTCTGTAGCGGGTGCGGCTGTCATGGGGCGGTACACCCCGCTCCGCTCACGGCCTTCGCCGACACAGCCGCTGCTGACTCGTCAGCCTTCTGCTCGGCCACGTTCTCACTGGTCATCGATGCATCTTCCATGATAGGGAGTTACACCGAACGTCTTACAGTCCCTGGCGGAGGCTCACTGAGGGTTGAGTGCGCTCAGCGGGGACCTGTCGCCGACGAGCCAAAGGTGGCCGAACGGGTCGATGAAACCTCCCTGGCGGTGGATGCCCCATGGTGCCTGGTGGTCGCGAATTTGATCGACGCTGCCGTCCGCTCCTGTTGCCACGGCACGTTCGATGAAGCTGTCGGGGTCGTCCACGAAGACCTCGACTCGCACCGTCCTTGTGCCGAGAGCGGTAGGGGTGTCCCAGCCGTTGTTGGCAGGTTCGCCCAGGAACAATGGGGCCCCCTCGACCGTCAGTCCGACGACACTGCCAAGGTTCCACAGTTCGGTGGCTCCGAGCGCCTGTGCGTACCACTGCGAGGCCGCTGCGGCATCGGGCACGGCAAGCATCAATGAGATCACTGGACGATGAGCTTCGGGTGTCATCGTCTGTCTCCTTTCGGCTGGGTATGGCGGCTGCATGGACACCGTTGTACTCCATCCGCGGCCGGACGAGGGGAAGACGACCGCGAAGATCGTGATCACGGTCCAGAACCCTGACAGACGATCTACACCGCAGACTGCCGCACACGACCACCACGAGCACCTCGAGAGGCCGTCACGCCAGCACCCTGACCAGCAACTTCAAGTTGGTGGAGGCTCACGGACTACGTCAACGCGGTCGCCGCCGACCCGGGCATCGTCCAGGCCCTCCACACGTTCGCGCTCAAGCACCTGGACCTACTCGGGACCGACCGCGCCTACCTGGACTCCAACGCCGGGATGAACCTCGCCCGTTACGTCGAACACATGGCGCTGCGGGCGACGGTCCGGCCCCTGGCCAAGGACCTGTTGAACGCGTCGGAGGTCACCGGCCCCACGGCCGGGCTGTGGATCGCGGTGGCGACGCAGGCCGACTACTACGACCACCTCAGCTGCTCGTACTGCGACGTCTGTCACCTGACCGGCCGGCTGACCAGGGCGGCCCTGCCGATCACCCGCACCTGCGACGCGAACCACACCGTCGCTGGATGCGGCATCACGCGTTCGGGGAAGCGCTGGTCTCAGGGCGCTGTGATCGAGCGCCCCGCCCACGAAGGAGGCTCTTCCATCAGTGCCGAGAGGCGCTCACGGACGGCGTCGGGGAAGGGCGTCGCACGGCCGGCCTCCTGGTCGACGTGGAGGGCGAGCAGTTCCGTCGTGGCGACCGGGCAGGTATCCGCTTCCGGATCGGTCCGCGGGCCCTTGACGACGTACATCTCGTGCGTGAAGCGTGCCTTCTTCCCGGCCGCACCCAACACGCGTGTACGTACCGCCAGTTGGGCCCCCTCCGGCGCATCCCGCAGATAGCGGACGTGAGCCTCGACCGTGTACATCGAGCAGCCGGTGCCCTTGCGGTAGGCGGCGTCCAACCCCGTACGCTCCATCAGCGCGTCCGTCGCGTAACCGAAGACCAGGACGTAGAACGCCTCGCTCATATGCCCGTTGTAGTCGATCCACTCCGGGCGCACGGTGTCGCGGAACAGCGGCAGCCCCGGCAGGCTCACTCGGCACCGGTCCCGGGCAGTCGACCCGTCGCGCGCAGGACGGCGATGACGCCCTGGTCGCGTTGGGCGACCAGGTCGGCGATCGTACGGCCGTCGGCGGCGTCGTCGCAGCCGGCGACGACCGCGTCGTACAGCGCTTTGTCCAGTTCCGGGGCCTCCAGCCGGGTCCATGGGGACTTCAGGGACGGCCCGAAGTGGTCGAGCATGTGGGCCATTCCGCCTTCTCCGCCCGCGAGTGCGAAGGTGAGCATCGGGCCCATGATCGCCCAGCGCAGGCCCGGCCCCTCGGTGATGGACAGGTCGATGTCGCGGACCGTCGCCTCACCACTGGCGACCATGTGCAGGGCCTCGCGCCACAAGGCCTCCTGGAGTCGGTTGGCGATGAAGCCGGGGACCTCGCGGTCCATGGTGATGACGGACTTGCCCGCCACCTCGTAGAAACGCGATGCCCAGCGCACCGCCTCAGGGTCCGTCCGCTCCCCGCCGACGACCTCGACCAGCGGGATGAGGTACGGCGGGTTGAACGGGTGGCCGACGACCAGCCGGCCGGGCGTGACCGCCTCGGTCTGCATGTCGGTCATCGGGTAGCCGGAGGTGGAGGAGGCGATGACGACCCCGGCGGGTGTCGCCGCATCCAGTTTCGCCAGCAGTTCGCGCTTGAGGTCCAGCTTCTCCGGGGCGCTCTCCTGCACGAACTGTGCCTCGGAGACTGCCTCTTCGAGTGTCGCGGTGACCATGAGGCGGTCCGCCGAGGCGCCGGGGGCGAGGCCGAGCTGTTCGAGCGCGGGCCAGGCGGCGTCGACGAGCCGTCGTAGCCGGGCCTCGGCGTCGGGGGCCGGGTCCCAGGCGGTGACGTCGTAGCCGCGGGCCAGGAAGTGGGCGACCCAGCCGCCGCCGATCACTCCGGCGCCCACGCAGGCCACACGCCGTACGTCCTCGGGAGAGGGCATGAGGGGGGAAGTCTCCGTCATCGGGGGCTCCTTGAAGAGGGGGTGAGTGATCCGCGAAGAGGGGGGAGCGATCCGCGGCTCAACCGCGCGGCTTGAGGCCGAGCTTGAGACGCGCCTTGTCGGGAGTCGCGACCCGCGCCCCCAGGGCCTCGATGATCGTCACGGCCCGCTCCACCAACTGGGCGTTGGTCGCCTTGACGCCCTTGCCCAGATAGAGGTTGTCCTCCAGGCCGACGCGCACATGGCCGCCGAGCAGGATCGACTGTGCCACCCACGGCATCTGCATGCGACCCAGAGCGAAACTGGCCCACTGGGCGCCGTCCGGCAGCATGTTCACCATCGACTGCAGCACTCCGGGGTCCGCGGGCGCGCCCCACGGGATGCCCATGCACAGCTGGAACACGGTCGGATCGTCCAGCAGCCCCTCGGCGAGCAGCTGCTTCGCGAACCACAGGTGCCCGGTGTCGAAGATCTCCAACTCCGGCCGCACGCCCAGCTCCTGAACGCGCTTGGCACCCGTGCGCAGCATGTCGGGCGTGGAGACGTAGAGGTTCGACCCGTCGCCGAAATTGAGTGACCCGCAGTCCAGGGTGCAGATGTCGGGCAGAAGGTCCTCTACGTGCGGCAACCGCGCAAGGCCCCCGACCAGGTCGGTGCCGGGCAGCTGCTTCAGCGGCTTCTCCGCGTCGATGACCAGGTCGCCGCCCATGCCCGCGGTGAGGTTGATGACGACGTCGGTCCCGGTCTCCTTGATGCGCTCGACGACCTCGCGGTAGAGGCGCGGGTCGCGGGCGGGTGCTCCGGTCTCGGGGTCGCGTACGTGGATGTGGACCGCGGCGGCACCGGCCTCGGCGGCCTGCACCGCGGAGGCGGCGATCTGCTCGGGGGTGACGGGCACGTGCGGGCTCTTGCGCACGGTGTCACCGGCGCCGGTGAGGGCGCAGGTGATGATGACGTCCTGGTTCATGGCCGCGCGGGTTCCTCTCTGAGCGGAGGTAGGGCCGACGGGAGTGGCCGGCCCGACCTTAGCCGCGCAGCGGAGGAACCTCAATACTCTGTTTCATAATGCGGTCGGACATTGCATAAAATGAACACTCGCAGAGCATTACAGCGCCTGCGCCACCTTGGCGATTTCCTCCGCCGCAGCGCGCGCGAGCGGCCCCAGCGCCGTGAGCCGCGACTCGGGCACCCGGTCCTGAGGCCCCCAGATGCTGACCACCGCGAACGGCCGGCCGCGGCTGCCGAGCACCGGTGCCGAGACGCCGTAGAGGTTTCGCTCCATCTCGCCCGCGCAGACGCTGTATCCGCGCTCCCGCGTCTGCTCCAACTCGGCGCGCAGCCGCGCCCGGTCCGTGATGGTGGTGTCCGTGTACGCCTCCAGCGAGCCGCTGAGTAGCGACTCCGCCTCCTCCTCGGGCAGCCAGGCGAGCAGCGCCTTGCCAGTGGATGTGGCATGTACGGGCACCTGTCGCCCCAGCCACTTGGCGGCCAGCACGACCGGTGGGGTCACCTCGTCGATGTACGTCAGCCCGAGCGGCTGCACCACCGCGAGGTTGGCGGTCTCGCCCGTCTGTTCGCTGACCCGGCTCAGCGTGCCGTGCGCGCGGCGGATCAGACCGTCGAAGCCGGCCGCCGAGGCCATCCGGGCGACCGCGAAGCCGACCGTGTACCGGTTGGTGACGGGGCTGCGCTCCACCATGCCGTACTGCTCCAGCGTGGACAGCAGTCGCCAGGCCGTGGCGCGGTTGAGCCCGCACCGTGCGGCCAGGTTGGACGCCGTGTCGCCGTCCGGCGCGCTATCCGCCGTCGCCTGCAGCAGGATGATCGCCCGCTCCAGCGACTGGACCTTGCCCGACGCCGACGCTGCGACCCCGTCCGGCTCGGTGATCTGGGCGGACTTGCTGTTGTCGGTGGTGCGCTCGGCCTTCGACATGAGCATCTCTTCCTCGGCTTCCGGCGGTTGGCGTTCGGGTGCCGGGCAGTGCCTGGCCCGCACCCGGCGGGCGATCGACGGCTCCGGGTGCGGAATTCACCCCTTGACTACTTGACCGTCATCTCTATCTTTTCATCATCCGTGCGGCCGTCGCGTCATATGAACGTCTCGAACGTCTTGCGATCTGAAGGCTAGGCCAGCCATGCCCGACACCCATTCCCCTCCCCACGCGATGACGCGCAGGGATCTCCTCCGCGGTGGCGCCCTCCTCGCCGCCTCCCTGCCGGCAGTCGGCCTGCTGACCGCCTGCTCCGCGACCCGTGCCGCCCCCTCGAACGGCAAGCCGGTGCGTGGCGGCGCCCTGCGGGTCGACGTCAGCGGTGGCAGCGCCAAGGACACCCTCGACCCGCACAGCCGGGCTGTCCTACCCGGACCAGGCGCGTGTAGTGAACCTGTACGAACCGCTCTTCTATCACGACGCCGACTACCGCCTGAAACCCTTCCTCGCCGAGTCCATCGAACCTTCGAAGGACGGAAAGACCTGGCTCCTGAAGCTGCGGTCGGGCGTCGAGTTCCACAACGGCAGGACGCTCGACGCCCGTGACGTCATCGCGACGCTGCGCCGCATCGTGGACGCCAAGGCGCCCACGGCCGGCGCGGCCAGCCTCTCGGTGATCGACGGGAGAAGGCGATCTGGCCCCGATGTTGTGGAACGAGCGGAACGGGACGACGTGGGGTATGACCGCCGTGGTCAGCAGCCTGTTCGTTGCCCCGCAGGCGAGGGGACATCGGATCGGTGCACTGCTGATCGGCCAGGCAGTGGAGGAAGTGTGATTGAGAGGTTCCTAGTTGGTGTGGTGTGTGGGCTGTGAGCTGGGGTGTTGGGGGTTTTATGAGAAGGGGAGGGACTGTGTTCGGGATGCTTTGGCGGTGGTGAGGGGGCGTCTGGTCTGCGGTTGTTGGGGTTTTGATAACGGTGGTGTGGTGTTGGTGATGGTGTCTGGCATCTAAAGGGCTGGTGCGAGTTTGTGCTGGTCATCGGGTTGCTGGGTGTTCGTCGCTGCTGGTGGGCGGATCTATGTCCCTGCTGGGTGGGGGTTGGCGCCCATCTGGTACAGGGCGGTGTCGATGTCGCGTGCACTCCAGCCGTCGGCGCGTGCTGCGCCGTGGCTCAGGAGGTCGTCGAGGAGTTGGAGGTAGCGGCCGTAGCGTCCCGGTGCGGGGGTGAGGGTGAGGCCGAGGGTGTCCAGGGCGTGTTGGACACGGCGGTCGTAGACGGCCATGCGCTGGGGTGCTGCTGCGGTCAGGACGGCTGAGGCGAGTGCGTCGCCGGTGCGCAGGCCGGGCAGTTCGGCGATGATGCCGCGTCCGGTGCGGGCGGCTTCGCTGCGCGGGAGGGTGGTGTCGCGGACGGCGGTGACGGCCTGTTCGGTGACGGCTCGCACGTGGGTGTCGGGCAGGGACATGAGGTCTGTCGCCCAGCGGGTTTGTGCGGTCAGCCGTTTCCAGACGACGAGGGCTGCGATGTCCGTCTTGCCGAGGCTGCCGGTGTGTTCGGTTCGCTGCGCGATCTCGTGGAGGACCTCGTCGTAGTGGGCTGAGACGTCGTCGAGGTAGCCGGCGCGGGCGAAGATCAGGATGTCCCAGGCCCGGTCGTAGAGGGCGGCGAAGTCTTCGTCATTGGGCGTATCAGCGCTCTTCTTCACGTCCGCATCATGCCGTTTGGGTCGGTTGGCGGGTGCGGGGGCGGCTTGCTTCTTCGGCGAGGTGGTCGAGCTGGATGGCTTCGAGTGTTTTCTTGGTGATGCGTTCGGTGCCGTCGCAGATGGCGGTGATGGCTGCTTGGCGGACGAGGCGGGCGAGGCTTCCGATGCGGCCGGCGGTGCGTTGGTGGAGGTAGGTGGCGTGGCGGGGGAGTGTGTCGGGTGTGTGGTGGGTGAGGTCGAGGGCGTTCTCCATGTCGGTGATGAGGTCGGTGAAGGGTCGGGTCTGGCCGTGGCGGGCGGGGAGGGGGCCGCAGGTGATGAGGCTGGCGCGGCCGGCGAGTTGGGCGCCGCGCCGGTGAACAGGGGGGTGGCGGCGACGTCGATGCCGGTGTAGACGAAGGTGGCTTTGATGCGTTCGGTGAGGTCTTTGAGGAGGCCGGCGGCTTCGGCGCCGGTGGTGGTGCGGGGGTTGAGGCGGTGGATTTCGTCGATGAGGACGAGGCGGACGCCGGCGGTGGTGTAGGTGTGGCAGACGGCCTGGGTGATCTGGGTCTGGGTCATGCGGGTGGTGGTGGGGATGCCGAGGTAGCGGGCGAATTGGGTGGCGAGGGTCTTGGCGGTGGCGCCGGGCGGGACCAGCAGGTAGGCGACCGGCACCTGCTGGTGGGCGAGTCCGGGCGGGGCGGGGTGTTTGCGGGTGTGGGCGAGGTGGCAGGTGCGCCCGACTTCGAGGAGGGCGGTTGTTTTCCCGGCTGCGGCGGGGCCGGTGACGATCAGCGAGGGTCGGGCGGTGGTCTGCTGGTGGCGGCCGAGCAGCATCAGGGTGCGGACCTGGGTGGCGAGGGTGTTGATGGCGGGGGTGCGGACGGTGACGAACGCGGAGTGGTAGGCCAGGCGTTCTTCCGTGCTGCGGGGTGGCTCGCCGGGCTGGGGCGCGGTGGGGGGTGGGGTGGTGGCGAAGTGCTGCCAGCCCTGCCAGGTGGTGATCGGCCAGTGCTGACCGGGAGTTGGACGGTCCTGCACAACGACGAAACTGTAAGCACTGATGTAGTTAAGCGCGCTTCTTAGCGCGCGTCTTGCGCCGATCAGCCTGTCGGCGCTGTAACCCTATTCCACGAATAACGGGACATCCGCGACGGAAAGGTCCGCTCGAATGCGGGCGAGGCGTACTGGGTGGCGCCAGCGGTCGGCGGTGTCGCGTGCGATGTCCGCACTCACTTCCACCACCAGCAGCGGGCTGACCAGGGTCACCTCGAGGAGGTCCGTCGATCCCCACCCGGCGGAGAACGTCCAGCCCGTCCACGGATGCCCCGCCTGCGCCGGGGGAAGCAGGTCGCCAACCTGCCGGGCGGCATCCTCACCCAGCGGTGTCGTACGTCCCAGGAAGCGGAGCCGTCCCCTTTGTGAGTCGTAGCGGCCCAGGAGCAGGATGCCCGGCCTGGTCCGGGCGCCGGTGACAGCGCCGACGACGGCCTCTGTCGTGTGCCGTACACGTACCTTGACCCACGTCCTGGCCCGGCTCTTGTAGGGCCCGTCGAGCCGTTTGGCGACGATGCCCTCAATGCCCGCCGGCGCCCACTGGCGCATCCAGTCCAGCGCCTGGCTGCGCTGCAGCGTCATCGGGCACAGCGTCCAGACCGGTCCCAGCCGGTGCTCGGTGAAGAAAGCCTGCAGGCGGGCGCGCCGCTGCCGGTAGGGCAGAGGGCGGAGGTCGGTGCCGTCGAGGGTGAGCGGGTCGAACGCGACGAACTGGGCCGGGGTCGCCCGGACCTGGGCAGCCACAGCCGCCGGGCGCCGGTTGAGTCGGCGCAGCAGCCGCTCGAAGGCGAGCCGGTCCTGATGCCAGATCACCAACTCCCCATCTACTAGCACGGCAGGGGGGAGGTCACGCCTGGCAGCGGACGTGATCTCGGGGAAGCCCGTCGTGAGGTCGGTGCCCTTGCGGGAGCGCATGAGGACACTGCCGTCCTCGGTCCGGGCGATGAGACAGCGGAAGCCGTCCCACTTCGCCTCGAACGCGTAGGAGCCCTCCGGCGGCAAGTCCTCGGCCGGAGCGGCCAGCATCACCTCGGGCAGACGCATGGTGC
Organism: Streptomyces sp. NPDC048825; assembly: GCF_043198355.1. Taxonomy (NCBI): domain Bacteria; kingdom Bacillati; phylum Actinomycetota; class Actinomycetes; order Kitasatosporales; family Streptomycetaceae; genus Streptomyces; species Streptomyces sp. NPDC048825. The sequence continues at coordinate 7,777 of NZ_JBICUR010000029.1, read as the reverse complement.
CCTCAGCCTGCCCCGCCCCACCCCCACCCGCCATCGCAGCCCGCGGCGGAGTTCTTGCGGACACGCCCGCGGGCGTGGAACGCCCCGCAGGCCTAGGCTGAGGGTGCTCGGGGCCCGTCGCGGAGGTTCAGTCATGCCCCGGACTGTATGGTCAGGCGCCATCTCGTTCGGACTGGTCACTTCTCTGAACTAGCGCGTCTTCGAGCTCCGTTGGCTCTGCCGACCGGCCTGCGGCAAGGGCCGAGGTCGGCGAGGACGCTCGACGGACACGTGAGATTGAGCGGTGCGACTCTCTCGGCAACCGGCTCCAGATTGGCGCTTGGCGCCGCAAGCATGCCAGTCAGTGGCTCAGGGCGCGTAGCCGCGCAGGAGGACTGCGATCGTCTCGTCCGAGCCCTCCTTCATCTTGTCGGCGGGGAGTGTGCCGCTCAGAGCTAGTTCAGACGGGAAGTTCGGTGATGCTGAGGGCGAAGTCCAAGTTCCCCACCCCGTGGTTGGCGAGGCCCACCGTGACCACGCCCGCTCCTTCCAGCCAGTGCGCCATTTTCAGGCCGCCGACGTCCAGCGGGCGCAGCCCGAGGCTCTCGATGAACGCCTCCACACTTGCCTTGGCCTGCGCATTATCGCCAGCGATGAAGACGTCGGGCCGACCCTTCTCCAGGACATGACGGAAGACGGTGTTGAACGCCTTCACCACGCTGGCGCCGACCGGGGCGACCTTGGCGACTTCCTGCGCGATCGAGGTCTCCTCGCGGTGAGCTAGCCCGTCGAACGTGGAATTGAAGGGATTGCTGATGTCGACGATGACCTTGCCTGCGAGAGCGTCTCCGTACTCGGCGACGACCGGCACGACACCGTCGTACAGCAGGGCCACGATGACGATGTCCCCGGCCGGAGCGGTGCCCCATTCTCCCGTGGTGGTGCCGCCGCCGAGAGCCTTGGCCAGGTCAGCGGCCTTGGACTGATCGCGGCCCATGACCTCGACGGTGTTGCCGCCCGCCACCGCCCGCGCACCGATGGTGCGGGCCATGTTCCCGGCGCCGATGATGCTGATGTTGCTCATGAGATGTCCTGCCCTGGTTGTGTGTTGTTCGGTCTAGATGACGGTGGTGCCGCCGTCGGCGACGAGTTCCATGCCGTTGACGTAGCTGGAGTCGTCGGAGGCGAGGAAGAGGGCGGCGGTGGCGATTTCGTCGGGGCGGCCCATCTGGCCGCGGGGGATGAGGGACTCGAACTGGCGCTTGGTGGCCTCGTCGAAGAGTTCTTCCTGCTTGGCGGTGGCGACCTGGCCGGGGGTCAGGACGTTGACGCGGATGCGGCGGTCCTTGAGCTCGTTGAGCCAGACGCGGGCCCATGCCTGCTGGACGGCCTTGCTGCCGGCGTAGACGCTCCAGCCGGGGAAGGCGCCGAGGGAGGCGTTGGAGCCGGTCATGAGGATGGAGCCGCCGTCGTTGAAGAGCGGGAGGGCCTTCTGGACGGTGAACAGGGTGCCGCGGGCGTTGAGCCCGAACCAGGTGTCGAACTGGGCCTCGGTGATCTCGCCGAGCGGGGCGGGCTCGCCACCGCCGGCGCTGGCCCACAGCACGTCGAGGCTGCCCTTCTCCCGCTTGACGGTGTCGTACAGGCGGTCCAGGTCGTCCAGGTCGGCGGCGTCGCCCTGGACGCCGGTGACGTTGCGGCCGATCTGCTTCACGGCCTCGTCCAGGGCCTCCTGGCGGCGGCCGGTGATGAAGACGTGCGCTCCCTCGTCGACGAACAGCTTCGCGCCGGCCAGCGCCATGCCGGTGGTGCCGCCGGTGATGACCGCGACCTTGCCGTCAAGCTTTCCCATGGTCGTTCCCTTGAGTCGGTGGTGCCGTGTGTACCTGAGGCGGTGCCGTTATGTACACCGTCCTGTGTGCTTACGGTACGGGGCGGGCGGCCGGGACGCAAACTATGTACACCGGTCGTTACCTAGCCGCGGTACGATGGACCCATGATGGAGTTGGAGAAGGGCCCCACGGGCCGCCGCCGCGGCCGGGGCGCCCGCGAGCGCATCATCAGCGCGTCCCAGCAACTGTTCCGCGAGCAGGGCATCAACCGCACCGGCATGGACCAGCTTTGCGCGGCGGCCCAGGTGTCCAAGCGCACGGCCTACCAGCACTTCACCGGCAAGGACGAACTCGTCGCCGAGTACCTGCGCCGGTTCGACCCCTCCGTTCTGTCCGGCGTGTTCGACCGCACCGACCTCACGCCCCGCGAACGGCTCCTCGCCGCCTTCGACATCCCCCCCACCACCCCCCTGTGCCCCTACATCGCCGCCGCCGTCGAACTGCACGACCCCCAGCACCCCGCATCCCAGTGCGCACGCGACTACAAGAAAGCCGTCGCCGCGCGGCTCGCCGACACCGCCCGCGAAGCCGGCGCCGCCGACCCTGAACAGCTCGGCGAGCAGCTCGCGCTGCTCATCGACGGCGCCGCGGCCCGCACCCGGGTCCTTAACGCCGACGCCTTCCCCACCGCCGCCGCCATCGCCGCCGTCCTCATCGACAACGCCATCCCCGCCACAGCCAGCGATGACCGGCGACGGGAGGAAGTGTCAAGCTAACTTGGCACTCCGCGGCCGGGCTGGACGCGCGGCTGCACCCGCTGGTACGCGACACCAGCCGCCCGGCACCTGGCCCGGACCTGCTGGCTTTTACGGAACTGGCCGCCCGCCTGCTGAAGGCCGCAGCAGAAGCCGCCGGGGAGACCGGCGACCCCCGAGGACCCGCCGACGTGGTCGGCCTGGCAGCTGCTGGCGCCGCACGCTGCCGCAGTGCTGAACAGCCTCAGCGCTCTGCCGGACAACTCAACGGCACGGGAGCCTGTCCGTTGCGGACCTCGCCCTCACCCTGCCACCGTCACCCGATCAGTGGCCACGCTGAAAATGCTCACAGTCTGCCGTGACCTGGGTTGAGAACCAGAAGGTCGTCCAACGCGGCCGCGAACCGCGTGGCATGAGCGCGACACCAGCAGGTCGCACTTGCCGGCGACTTGCCCGAGGAGGTGGCATCGCGCGTTCCGGAGCGCTTCTTCCCGGTCCTGCGGCGGTATGAAAGCGGTGTCCAGGACCGGGCTCATGAGGCAGACCCTCGTCTGCATCGGTCATCAAGCCGGCCTGACAACACCCCGGCCCGTTCCCCACAAGCCCCCCTCGACACGGACGGTTCCCGACATCAGTTTGGAGGGATTTGATCTCGCTGCGCAACGGCTTCGACGGGCACACACCGGACCCTCACCTGATGCGGCGTCAACTTGGGGCAGTGCACTCCTGACAAATGCCGCTGCTTGACTTCCTCCCCCTCGTTCACGAGGGGGAGGAAGTCAACCGCACAGTGATCCCCGTCCCGGCGGACCAGAAGGCCCACCGGCTGCAACGGGGCAGCCGGGGCGGCAGGCCACCGGCCTTCGACCGCGAAGCATACAAGCAGCGCAACACCGTCGAGCGGTGCATCAACCGCCTGACGCAAGTGGCGAGGCATCGCCACCCGCTACGAGAAGACCGCGGCCATCCACCCGGCCGGACTCCACATCGCGGGCATCTTCCTCTGGTCCGACCGCTGATTGGCCTGAGACTACGTCCTGGCGATCTCTCGCCGGAGCTGATGGGTAAAGCGGCGAAGGAGGTCCAACGTCTCATGGTGCTCGGCCCTGCGATCATCGCTGCCCTCGCTGGGCCGGGACTTCCAGACCCGACGCGCGAGAGTGTTGGCGAGTTCGACGGTGTCGTCGGCACACACTAGGTAGAGGGCCGACCGGGCTTCCTGCATCCGGCCGGCCAGCTCGTTGCCCCCAGCACCGTCGTCACTCAGCTGTGTTTCCCGGAGGTAGTCGATCAGCTGAGTCACGGCAGTGTTGAAGCCGATCCCGGCTTTGAGCTTCTGTTCGCGAAGCCACATGCGGTCTTGTCGGCGCGCGGTGAACCAAGAACCGAACACGGCCCCTATGAGGCCGAAACCGGCACCGATGGCCACGGACAGGATGTTCACCACGGTCAGCTCAGCTCCCCCCGACGCACGATCAACGCCAGGCTACAGAAGCCGTCGAAGGTGCCCAACCGATGAGCGCTCAATTGCTCCGACGGCAGCACGCGGTCGAGGTACTCGTCCAGGACCTCCTGGCCCAGCTTCCCGTCCAGGGACAGTGACTGGCACAGCGACCTCCCGGTCACCTTGGCCGGGATACCCCAGCGTTTCTCCGTCGCTCGGAGAATGTCTCCGATGGCGGTCTGCGCGGAGTCGGGGTGGTGGCGGACGAACCAGTCGAGCATCTTGGCCACCGGGAGTCCCAGGGTGAGTTCGTACCAGTCGACCTCGGCGTTTGCCTCGCGCTGGTCGTGGTAGTCCAGGCTGGATCCGTACTCTTCGAGGACGGCGTGCCGGATGGTCGCGCTGACGATGTCGGTGGGCAGGATCCGGTCCAGGCTGACCGCGACACTCCACGCCAGCTCGTCGGCGACATCCTGTACGTCCGCTTCGTTGCGGTGCCGCATCACCCACCACTTGCGCCGGTCCGGCCGCTCCCACAGGGAGTGGTGGAAGTCCTTGGCGAACCGTCGGTCGCGGACTGCGGCGGCCCCCGGCATCGACGAGGCCGTCTTCTTCACCCCGACGGCCGGGCCCCGACACCTACAAGGTCGGGACCGGATTCGGCGAGGTCAAGGTCAAGACCGACGCCCCGGAAACTGACCGCTGATGGCCACCGGCACGGGAGACTCCCTCGGCGCCGCCCTCAACCAGCTGCTCCGCGAATTTGGCGTCCAGCCCCTGCGACGCCTGTCCACCTACCACGCCAAGCACTGGCACGCCCAGCTCACCAAGCTCACCCACACCCAGCGCGGCTGGGAGGCCCTCGAACGTGCCGGGCTGACCGTCCGGCCCGAAACCCTGATCAAGTGGCTGTCCGATCCGGAATACAACGTCCGCCACAGCTACCGCGACATCATCCACGCCGCCTACGAGAACGCGGCCATCGTTCCCGCCGATCCCATTCCGCAAGCCGTCAAAGACGGCCAGTTCGAGATCAGAGGTCTCGTCAAGACCGGCGACGACGAACGCATCCGCGGCGTGCTCAACGAACACGGCAGGATCAGTGCGCCGTTGCGGATCGTCGGCCGCAGCGGCAACTGGGTTGAAATCGAGCGCAAATGGCTTCGGGCGAACTCGACGACGACTCATTCGAGGACGACTTCATCGACTACGTGATCATCGAGGACATCGGTGAGGGCACCGACGGCTGGGAATTCCCCGGATCCTCCTACACCGTCACCGTCTAAAGGGAGAGGTGCACACCCTCGCATCCTGGGCCCTGCCCTTGTGCCGGGCGACCAGCGCGGCCGGGACGCCGGAAACCACGTTCCAAACCGCGTCCGTCCGAGGTAACCGGCCTCGAACCGGGCACGCCGTGAGGATCGTGGGCCCGTCGCCGGGCCATCGTGGTGCGGCAAGCCGGATGGCGCTACGGATGGGATACGCGGATGTCGGAATCGACCCAGGCCATGAGTCGGCGCAGTCTGCTGATCAACGGTGGGGCGGTGGCGACCACCGTCGCCGCAACGAGCGGCGCCAGCGCTCTGGCCAGGGAGGAAGCTGTACTGCGGGGTTCGGAGAGCGCTGATGACGCCGGCCGGGCAAGGATTGACGTCCACCACCATTTCACCGCTCCCGCATGGGTTGACTGGGCCGAGCGTGAGGGCCTGGTACGCCGGCAGGAGCTACCGTGGTGGGCGCGTTGGGATCTGGACTCCACTCTGGCGCTGATGGACCGGGTGGGAATCGCCACTGCGGTCCTCAACCCGACCATGCAAGACCGGTACCGCTCCGCGGCGCAGGCCAAGGAGGGCCTCACTGTCGTATTCGAGGCGCTGGCCGACTTGGTGGCCGTGCACCCGGACCGTTTCGCCGTCCTTAGCCCTGCTGTCCTGGACCATCCCGAAGTGACCACGTGGGCTCTCCAACGCGCCTTCGACGAGCTCGGTGCCGTTGGAGTCAGCGTGAAGGCCAACTACAACGGTATCTATCTCGGTGATCCCTCGTACGACCGCTTCCTCGCAGAACTCGACGACCGCGCCACAGTCCTCTTCACCCACCCGCTCGATCTCCCGGGCGGACCACCCGGCGTGCCCACCGTCCCCGGAATCCCGAACTTCATGTGCGATTTTCTGCTGGACTCCACGCGTGCCGCTGTGAACCTGATCCGAACCAGGACACTCGACCGCTACCCGCACCTGTCAGTCGTCCTGCCACACGCCGGCGGATTCCTCCCCCAGATCGCCACCCGCATGAAGGCCTTCGGCGACTTCTGCACCCCGCCGCTCGATGCTGCCCGTGTACAGGACTATCTCCACCGCTTCTACTACGACACGGCGGGCCCGCTGGCCCCCTCGGGCACTCTGGTGGCCACGGCCGGTGCGGACCGGATTCTCTTCGGCACCGACTGGCCGGCCGCCTCCGCCGACATCGTCACCGACTTCACGGTGCCGGCCATCGAGACCGACCCCGTCTTCACCAACCGCCAACTTCGCGGCATCTACCGAGACAACGCGCTCCGCCTCATGCCCGCGCTGAGGCGACGCGCTTAACTAGTGCCGCATCAGGCAAGGTTCGCCCTGTCGTGATGTGTCGCCCACTTCCTGCGCGAGGAAGCATCGGACGGCCAGAATGATCAGGTGGCTGAACGCGTGCGGGTTCGGGAGATTGATGACGACGAGGGCAGGCGGTTGCTGCGGATCATCCGCATCCTGCTCCGCGAGGAGGGCGTCTCCGGCGCGCCGCCCCCTCGATGCGCCAGGCCGGCGGCGGCGCGATCGTCAACGTCAACTCCATCGCCGGCCTCGCGGCCGCACCGGGCCTCGTCGCGGACAGCGGCGCCGTCCTCCTGCTTGGAGACCCTGCGCCGCACCGCTGCCCGGTCGCTAGCCCCCGGTGTTGCTCAATCGTGCTCAGCACTGCCCACGGGAACCTCTGGTGTGGCTTGGATTACGGTCCAGCAGCAGGGCCCTCGGCCGGCGCGGGTACCGGCGCTGTCGCCGTGGCCCTGCGCCGAGACCCTCAGGCGTCATGGGCCCGGGTGAAACCGCCCCCAGAGTGGTCATGTTCGAGCGCAACTGCCCCGGCCAGCACGCCGGGTTCGCGGACCAACGCCTCGAGGGAGGCAGATGAGGGTAGGGATGAAGGAGTTTCTTGTTGTGGCCATTGAACGACAACGAGTGGCAGTACGCGCTTCGGTGGCCTCACTCCTCCGGGGACGAGTGTGGCGGGGTCGGTGTGGATGTCGTGGCCGGTTGACGCAGCAGTTGTTCAATGAGGCGTTCCTTGGCCAGGGCAAGGTGGCGCCGGTAGGTGCCGTAGGGCACCCCCAGTCGCCGGGCGGCGGCCTTGTGGGTGCGCAAGGCCGTGATGTAGGTGGCGGTGAGAGCCTCGTGGGCTTTGACGCCCGCGGGGTCGATCTGTATCGCGTCGAGGGCGGTGGTGATGGCGCCGCGCAGGTCCGCGACCGGGTCGGGTGAGCCCGACGGCACGAGATGGGAGCGCAGCAGGACGCTGGTCGCGAATTCGCGTGGGGTCTGCCAGGTGCGCAGCGCCTCGAGCACGCCTTCCTCGAACGCGGCGCGCGGCAGCTGGTCGCCTGGGCCGCTCGTGGAGGCGGTTGCAGGCCATGTCGCTACGGGCGTGACCGCGGTGCGAGCCCGGTGTTGCACCCACTGTTCCACTGTTTGCCGTCGCCAGTCCCGGCCGAAGACGTGCTGTCGCAGGCC